>NZ_LBJP01000093.1:0-988004 GCF_028128715.1 Bradyrhizobium sp. CCBAU 51745
CAGTCGAACCGCCGTGGTACGGACCCGTATGCCCGGTGGTGTGGGAGGGGTGGCGTCGCGAGACGTCCCCCTATCCCGATCAATCCCTCCGATTCAACTCGACCCCAACTCGCTCTAATCGGCGCAGAATAATCGGAGCTGCACCAAAACTGCGTCAGAGCCCCAGTAGAACGCCGATTGACAGCCTTGGTAGGGAGCGGCATCAGAGACCGGCGGCCTTGGTGAGATTCACCCGGAAGCGGTCGCGACGCCGCTGGTAACGGCGGGTCTGCTCCGCACTGGCGTGACCGAGCTGTTTCTGGACGTAGCGCTCTTCCTCTTCGGCCGAGGAGGCGAGGCCGGCGCGCAGAGAATGCCCAGCGAATTTTTCTTCGCGCTCACCCTCTGGCAGATCGCCACGGACACCCGCGGCCAGTGCCGCGCGTTTGACCAGCCGGGCGACCTGTTGGTCGTTCAGGCGATCCGGACCGACGTCTTTGCCTTGGTCGGTCACCCGGCGAAAGAGTGGCCCATGGCCGATCCGGGCGAGCTTCAGCCAGGTCTGCAAGGCAACGATCGGGCAGGTCGCGTCGGACGAGCCGCGGCCGATCTCGATCTCGCGCCAGCCGGTTTTGCCGCGCAGGGTGACGACCATGCCCTTATCGAGGATCTCGACCCAGCCTTGGCCGTCTTGGGTGTCGTCGCGATGGACGTCGAGCCCGACGATTTCCGAGCGCCGCAGGCCGCCGGCAAAGCCGACGAGCAGCATCGCGCGGTCCCGCAGGCCCCGCAGGGTGCCGCGATCGAGCGTCTCGAGCATTGCGATGATGTCCTCCGGCAGCACGGCTTCCTTCTGCCGGGGCGGGGCGCCATGGGCGTTGCGGATGCCGGCAAGCACGGTCGCGATATGCCGATCCGTGCGGTCCAGCGGTGTCCCGCTTCCAGGTCAGGGCTGAGAGCCGACGCTCGATCGTAGAAACCGAGTTCGCCTGGCTATTGGCCGTCGCCGCGCCGGAGGCGCAGGCGGTGATGTAAAGCCCGACCGTCTGCGGGGAGGGCGGCAGCACCTCGAGGCCTTGGCGCCGGCACCACCCGGAAAAGTGCTTCCATTCGGAAGTGTACGCCCGGCGCGTGTTCGCCGAGCTCGCGGCGTCGACATAGCTGCGGGCCCGATCGGCAAGCTGTTCCAGATGGGCGGGCAGGGGAGGGGAGAGCAGGGGAGGGTGCTTCGCCCGTCTCTCGCACGGTCTCTGAAGTGATGGGAAGGCTTTCGTTGCGGGGAGAGAGTGTGTTCATCGTCAGGCCGCCTTGATGTCGGTCTGCGAGAGGTCGGTGCCCTTGAACAGCAGGGGCTCCCCGCTGAGCGAGGCCAGGGCATAGGAAAAACAGTCGCCGAAATTCAATCCGGCCGGGTGACGACCTTTCCCGTAGCGACGCCAGGCCCGGCGGGCCTGGTCGGCATGCTCTGCGGTAACGGGAACGATCTCGACGTCCGCCCTGTGCAGCCAGAGATCGAGATTCCCACCCCCTGCTTCGCCTAGCCGCGCCTCGATCACGATTGAAGCTTCTAAAACGGTCGCGGCCGAGATGAGGCGAACCGGATCGTCCGCGACGCGTTCGCGAAAGCTTTTGGCTTCCGGTTCATTGAAGGCGATCGCAATAAGTGCAGATGTGTCTATTACCATCAGCGGGGGATGCCGTTTTCGTCATAACCAATGATTTCGTCAGGGGTGCGGTTATCGAGAACTGGAAGGGCATTCCAGCGCCGTTGGATCGCTTCCAAATCCTCCAAAAGGGCGGCCTTGCGAGCGTTGAAACTTGTGCGCCGCAAGCGCTCCTCCAACGCTCGCTTTGTTGCGGTGGTAATGGATTCGCCTGTGCGCTCGGCCAGCCTGCGCGCGAGCTGTTCGGTCTCGGGATCCTTGATGCTTAGCGCCACTGTTAGGCTCCTTGGTTCCTATTTGTCAATATTCTACCATATACGGCGTTGCGCCGCGATGTCCAGCCTTTTTGGGCAAGCTTTCGCGATCTCTTGCCGCGGGGGTCTACGGTGCGGAGGGCTTCCGGAGCGCGATTTTCTAAGTTCTCGGCGCTGAAAGCAGGGATCCTACGAAATACGAACGATAAGGCAACATTATCGCTCGTTGGCGGTGCTGCGCGACCACTGGTACCTGCGCCGCGATGTCGACAATCCGGGTCCCGGCGGGCCTATTCTCGCCGCCTGGCGCAAGCTCGGCTAACGCGCCTCCAGTGACGTGGAGCAGTGGAATTTTGCCCTGGCACCCGCACTCGGCCATCCCCTCAACTCGCTGACGGACCAGATCCTCGGACTTGCCAGCCGACATACGCAGCAGCAGCACGTCATGCCGGTGCTGGCTGCCGCGGAGATCATCGCCGCGAGCAGGCGCGTGCTGCCGAACGACGACTTGGTGCCGCCGCTGTGGCTGGCCGATGCGGTCCTCGCCCACCAGCTGCGCTGGCCAGCGCCGGTGCCGCTGCTCGCGGCCCATCTGTCGCGCGGCGCGCTGCGCAAAGCGCCGCAGCACTTCGAGGGCGAGACCGTCTTCATGAGCGCGCTCTGTGCGGCCTATACGACGGCCGCCGTGGCCGCGATCGACCTCTACAACGATCTAGCACGGCGGGCGGCACGCCTGCTGGCGGTTGCGCCGAAGTTGCGGGGCAAGGACGCTGCCATCAGGGTGGGGATCCTGATGGTGGAAGATGCCCAGATCGCCGGCGCCGGCAAGATGGGGACCGACCGCAGCACGCGACGGCTGTTCCAGCGGCTCGTCTCGCTCGGCGCGACGCGCGAGCTCACCGGCCGGCCGACCTTCCGATTGTACGGGCTCTGAGATGGGACGGCGCGCGCGACTCAGAACGATCTCGACACTGAGCTCACTGACCTGCCGCCGGAGCTGCGCTGGCGCGAATGGATGGGCCGGGTCGAGGCGGTGATCTTCGCCTCGTCCGCCCCGGTGACGCGCGAGGTTCTGGCGCGCGTTGTCGGCCGCGACTGCAGCATCGACCTTCTGATCGACGACATCCGTGATGAGCTGCGCGGCCGGCCCTAAGAGCTCGTTGCGGTCGCTGGGGGCTGGCAGCACCGCACGCGGAAAAACTTCGCCGGGGCAATCCGGGCGTCGATCGGTGCCGGTCACGATGGCAAGACGTTGTCGCAGACCGAAGCGCTGATTCTCGCCTGCATCGCCTATTACCAGCCGATCAATCGCAGCGAATTGTCATCCTTCTTCGGTAAGGAGGTGAGCCGCGATACCATCGCCCGGCTGTGCGGACTGGAGTTCATCGCTGCCGGGCCGCGCAGCCCGCAGCCCGGCGCCCCCTACACCTACGTGACGACCAGGGCGTTCCTGTCGCATTTCGGCCTGGAGACGCTGCGCGATCTTCCGGACATGGAAATGCTCGAGGAGGCCGGCCTGCTCAGCAAGGACAAAATGCTGGCCGGGGAGTTTCCGGATCCTGTCGGGTCGCCGGACGAATATGACATTGAGGACATCGCGGCAGGTGCGATCGAAGGCGACGAGTGAGCGGAAGGTCCGCTTGCTAGGACGCAGCTGTCGTCTGAGGGAAGATCATCTGCGACGATTCCACCCTTGCGACTTGAGTGGATACGCCGGAGTCGTTATGTTAAACAAATGCGAAATTTGTTACACGAGAACATTTGATGCCGAAAGTCAGCACAAAGAAGTCCACATTCCGCGGCAAGCGATCCATGGTCGGCCAAGATACCAAGATCGGTACGGCCGGGGTTGGTGCGGTCTCGCGCGTGACCGCCATCATGACTGCGGCAGAACATTCGGGACTGCTCGGAGAGAAGAGGGCGCGGATCGCAGGGCGCACCAGCCCGGAGCTGATCCAGCGGGCGAAGCAGCAGACCGGTATCGCGACCGACACGGATCTCATCGAGTTTGCGCTCGCCAGCCTCGCGCTCGATGACAAGTTCAGCGAGACGTTCCAGAAGACAATGGGGTCGGTCGACCCCGACCTCAAGCTCGGCTTCTGAGGTGACGGAATTTGACTTCGCGGCTGCGCTTCGCTGGGCGCGGTTCGATCCCGGCGCGACCTTGGCGAGGCGCTCTGACCGCGAACTCCCGTTCCTTGGCGATCGACCTGAGGCCGGACAGGAGCTTCTGCTTGATACCTGCGTCTACATCGATGGCCTGCAGGGACGCGCGCCGCGTGTCGTCGCTGACCTATTGGAGCTCCGGCACCCCAATCATTCAACTGTCGCCATCCAGGAATTGATGCATACGGTCGGCGTGTTGAATCCCAGGCATCCCGGGACGCCCGTGGCCATCAAGCAGATGGGCGCCTTGATCGCCAGCATGCCGCTTCACCGCATCTTTGCACCGGATGCCGACATCGCTGGCCGCGCCGCGCTCCTCTCGGGCATGCTCTGCCGGCTGCAAGGCTATCAGAAGGACGACAAGCTTCGCGCGCTTCAGGACTGCGTTCTATTCTTGCAAGCCCAAGAAGCCGGGTTCACGGTTCTCACCGCCAATGTTGCGGATTTCGACTACCTTCTTCAGCTGGTCCCCACCGGTCGCGTGCTGTTTTATCGACGCTGAGATTGCAAAAATTCCGGTCCCCGCGTGGACAAGAAGCCCGCCACGCCGCTCTTTATGCGGACGATCGAAGTGGCATCGAGTATGATGCCGGCAATTCGGGCGATCGCTCGTGATTCGAGTTAGATTCCTATGGCGCGGCTTCGACCTCAGGTACGTCTGGAAGCAGAAGCAGATTCCTGTTGTGCTGCGCCGAACTGGGCGTGGCGAACGGCTTCGGGCGCGGTTGCCATTTGCTGCCGAACGGGCGACGAACGCCGCCTGAGTGGATCGGGACAGACGCCTATTGGGAGCTGCCGAAATCCTGGTTCAACGACTTCGTCGATCGGGCACTGCAGCGCTACGGCAAAGTCTATATCATCCAGCCTTACCGCGAACAGGAGATCTGGGCGCGGGCGTGCCAGGAAGCACAGGGGCACGAATGCCAGTGCTCCTGTATGGGCGCCAATCATGGCATCGGCAACGACGGCAGCTGGTTCGAGGTCTCCGAGACCTTCTCGATGCGGTGGGGCGGGCGCGAGCTCGCCTGTCGTCTGCTGACGGCCCGATAAGGAAGAATGCCCGATTAGACGCTGACGTCATCGGGCAGCGGATAAATTTCTCGACAGCACCTAAAAACACTCGTTCGATGTGATGCCCAGCGCCTTCGACAAGACTGCGCACCACCAAGGGCAATTCCCGGACTGAGCGCGGCACATCACCCATCCTGATCGGCGCGTCGCTTTCGGGCCTGCCAGCGCAAAGTCATCCACATCGACATGGACGACTTCTACGTGCTCTGTCGAGTTACGATCTGCTATGTCTTCGGTTACAGCGCGGCGGCAGCTAAACTGCCGAAGGCGTCCCAGACCCGCCAACTCCGATAATTTTGAGTTTTCTTGGGGATTGAGTTTACCTGCTGCGCGCAAGTCGGAGCTTTTGGTTCATAGTCCCTCCTCCCTTGAACCGGAGCACGTTGGCATGACCCAACTAACTGTTGTCATCAGCAACTGTAACAGCGTGGATCGTGCCGAAATCAGCGTGCTGAAAGGTACGCTCAACATCAAATACGGGCCCAACGGCCTTGGCAAAAGTACCTTGGCAAAGGCCGTTGTCAGCCAAATTCGCGGAGATGGTACGCTCGGTGACCTCATGCCCTTCAAAAGCCGAGGCAAGGCGGACGCACCGCCGCCGTCTGTGCGGGGTATTGACGGTCTAGCTTCCGCCCTTGTCTTCGATGAGGATTACGTCCAGCAGTTCGTTTTCCAGAAAGACGAAGTCCTTAAGAACAGCTTCGACATCTTCATCAAAACGCCGGACTATGTCGCTGCGATGGACGCCATCGACGTTCTGCTGGCTGGCGTGAAGCAGACGCTCACCAACAATACAGAAATCGAACAGACCATTTCCGATTTCAAGGAATTGCGGGATGCGTTCGGCAAATCGAAGCCCGGCAACATTCCGAAGAACAGCAAGATTCATAAAGCGTTCGGCACCGGTAATAAGACCGAAAATATTCCTGAGGCACTGAAGCCCTTCGAGACTTTTATCAAAAGCCAGGAGCCGTCCAAGTGGATCAGCTGGCAGATCAAAGGCAACGAGTATCTAAAGCTGGGCGACAATTGTCCCTATTGCGCGACCCCGCTTGTTGGTGAGGGGCAGAAAGATGCAGCCCTCGCAGTCGAGAAGGAATTCGACGCCACGGCGGTCGGTCACCTCAATACGCTCAAGGCGGTCATCGAAAGGCTCGGCAAATATTTCAGCGAGAAGTGCTGCGAGAATCTGCAGAAGGTAACGAAAACCAAGATTGACCTGACCGCCGCCGAGGTAAGTTTCCTTACGAGCCTCAAGGCTGAGATCGACGGCATGATCACCCAGCTGGAAGGTCTCCGGGCCATCTCCTTTTTTTCTCTGCGAGACGTGGACCAAATCCGTGAGAAGATCACCCCGCTGAAGATCGACCTAGCGCTCATGGACAAGCTCGATTCCCCAGGGACCCGGAGCATCACAGATCCTGTCAATGCGCAGCTTGAAGACCTGCTTACGAAGGTTGGCGACCTGACCGGAAAGGTCAACAAGCACAAGGCGAAGATCAAGAAGGCGATAGAGGCCAACCAAGTCAGCATCAACACGTTCCTGAAGTCCGCCGGGTACAAATACGTCGTTGAGATCGTTCCGGAGGAACAATCCTACAAAATGAAGCTGGTGCACCAGGATCTGGCCGGTCATCTGGAAACTGCGTCCAAGCATCTGAGCTACGGCGAAAAGAACGCCTTCGCCCTGGTTCTTTTCATGCACCAAGTGCTGAGCGAAAGTCCGGATTTGGTGGTACTGGACGACCCCATTTCGTCGTTCGACAAGAGCAAGAAGTTCGCCATCCTGCACGAGCTGTTCCAGGGCAAGGCTAGCCTGAGAGGGCGGACCACGCTTTTGCTGACCCACGACATCGAGCCCGCCATCGATGTTATCAAAAGTACCAAGGAGGTGTTTCAGGGGGCAAAACCATCGGCATCTTTTCTTTCTTCGCGCGGCGGCATTGTGAAAGAAGTGCCGATCGCAAGGGAAGACATCCAGACCTTTGCCAGGGTCTGCAGGGCTAACATCGCCACGCTGCAGGACCCAATCCTGCAGGCCATTTATCTCCGGCGCGATTATGAACTGCGTGATGAAGTCGGCGTGGAGTACAATCTGTTGGCAAGCCTATTCAAAGGCCGCGTCGTTCCCACGCTGCAGACGGCAACTGAAAACCGGAACATGACCCCGGAAGAGAAACAGGCAGCAGAGGAAAGTATCCGAAAAGAGCACCTACCAGGGTTCAACTATGATGCGCTGGTCGCCGAGGTGAACGACGTGAACGCCATCCGCGCCAAATTCGCGGCCACGGATGTCGGCTACGAGAAAATCCAGCTGTTCCGGATTTTCAATATCGAACATGACGATGATGTGATCCGGAAATTTATCAACGAGTCGTACCACATCGAGAATGAGTACGTGATGCAGCTCAATCCGCATAAGTTCGAGAGCATCCCCGAGTATGTCATTGATGAATGCGTTCGCATGCTGCTACCTATCCAATAGACCTTGTGGAGTTGACCGGTGCTAGCAATTCATTGACATCGACCTCATTGCTGATCGGGAGAAGCCTTAGGGCATCCTGTTTCCAGGGCAAGAGCTTCTTGACCATTCCAAGACGTCATCAATCGGCTCCCACCCATTTCTTCCTCCTGATTGACGACGCTGCGCTTCCGTAGATTTCCACGGATATCCTGACCACGTCCAAACATTCGAATATCATGGGTATCGATTGGGAACGTAAGCTTCCGAGTATGCAACTGGGGATAAATGAGTGGTGTCATATCGATTCGTCCATGCTGCGGATGTCCACCTAGACTCGCCGCTGCGCTCGCTCGCGCTCCGCGACGGGAGGTTGGCGGATGTGATCGGTAATGCCACGCGGGAGCCTTCGTGCGGATTATCGATCTGTGTCTTGAAGAACAGGTCGACGCTCTGCTGATCGCCGGCGATCTCTATGATGGCGAGCAGACTTCGATGAAGACGGCGCGATTCCTCGCCGAGCAGTTTCGGCGCCTGGACGCGGTTGGTATCAGAAGGTATTCATCGTCCGCGGCAATCACGACGCCATCTCGAAAATCACGAAGGAATTGGTGCTGCCCGATTCGGTGAAGGTGTTCACGGGACGCGCTGAGGCCGTGGACATCAATCGCGCGCCCGGCTGCACCCCGATCGTGATCCATGGGTTGAGCTTCGCCCAGCCGCATGCACCCGAGAGCCTGCTTGGCAGGTACAAGCCGGCTATCGAGGGGGCGGTGAACATCGGCGTGTTGCACACCAGCCTCGGCGGTGCGCTAGGCCACGACCTCTATTCTCCCTGCACCATTGCTGATCTGACCGCCACGGGCTTTCGTTATTGGGCGCTCGGCCATGTACACAAGCGTTCGGTCGTCGAAGGGGCGTGCGCCATCGTGATGCCGGGCATGCCGCAGGGCCGGGACATCAACGAGGCTGGCCCGAAATCCGTGACGCTTGTGACCATCGAGGACGATCGCTCGATTCACATCGAAGAGCGCACTACCAGCATCGCGCAGTTCGAGTGCGTTCTGGTGGATGCGAACGGAATAGAAGACTGGCGCGAACTAGTGTCTGCCATATCGCGTGCCTTGGAAAGGAAGCGCAGCGAGGTTAGTTCAGATCATCTCGTCGCGCGCGTTAGGATAGACGCTCACGTCCTTCAAAGCGAAGTCGCGATTCGTTGCCAGTCCGGCGAATATCTTCAGATGCACCGGTCGCGTGAAGTCTTCACGGTGCCGCATCGTGGTAAATTCTGCGATGCGCGTCGAGATCCAGTTCTGCCTGTCCTCGTCTAGGCTCTCTCCCTTGGTAATGGCCACGTTCAAGGTACCGGCGCAGGAATGCTATAGATTCGTCGTGAGAAAATTGCTGGATCGTTAGCTCTTCATATTCCGGGCTGTCCGGCATGCGCCAATTGCGGTCGCCCGATATTTTTGTTCCGCGAAGCGCCCAAGAATGTTCCGCATCAGAGAGAAAGGCGTTGGGCCGGCCCGCGATAATCACACGTGATTTGCCAGTCACCGTGCGGTTAATTTGCTTGAAATTGAATGTGAATTGCTCCCAAGTCAGCGCATGCTTCATCTCGTCGGAGCCGTCAAAGATAAACACGAACTTGCCGCGCCTGTTCAGGCTCATAACGTCCTGAAAATTGTAGTTCGCAAGTCGGTAGCGCGAAGCCAGCATTTTCGACACGAGGCCGTCCAAGTCCTGCTCCTTCGCGATCTCGGAAAGCGGCGGCCATCGGTAAGCTGATCCAAGACTAAGTCGAGCGACCAGCGGTCATTCGGCGCTATCGGCGCCACCATCGGTGCCCTGGTCCCGAGCGCCCGCTTACGGCCGCGAACCGCGACCCCTTCCGCCCGGTAGAGCCGGAACAGTTTCTTGTGATTGATCAGATAGCCCTCCCGCTTGAGCAGAACATGCAGGCGCCGATAGCCGAAGCGACGGCACACCTCGGCGATCGCCCGCATGCGCTGGCGAAGCCCGGCGTCATCCGCCCCTCGACAGCTTTCCGCTTGGCCGCAGGCGTCACCACTTCGCTCGCCATGGTCGGCGTCCATTCGTCGGCCTAGCCAGCTTGTTGGATATCTGTGCTTTTTTACGCAGGGATACCTGCAGCAGATCTACAAGTCCCGAGTTGAAAACGCGCTCTGACGAATCGAAATAACGCTCATAGTGATGGAACAACGACTCGCCATATCGATCAATAACCTTTGCCCGACTCTTGATGAGGCGAGCTTTCCACTCCGAAAGCGTTCTAGAGTAGTCTTTACCGATGCGCCGTAGCTCCATGACCTCGTAAACCCCGTTGCTCGCCTCCAAGACGTCATCAATGTACGGAAGCGCCGAACCCCTGAACACATCTTCAAGCAGAAACCGTACATCGCGCACCTCGCTCAAATCGCGCGGAGGCCGGGTGGAGATGATCGTCTGCAGTCCAAGACTGGCCTTGTCCACCGAAATATCCGAGCACCACTGAAAGAACTTCCTATAGACGTCGCGATGAACATTTTCTGCGCGATCTTCCATCGATGCGAAATGCTCAAACGCGCCTACCGACATCACCGCGTCAAATTTCTCCGTTGGCGTGGGATAGTCGGCCCATGAGCGAAGCTCCACACGGATAGCCTCTCTACTTCGTCCGGAGATATAGGCGAACTGATCGTTGCTTAAAGTAAGCCCGACCGCTGAAGCGGCGCCAAGTTCATCCAACGCGTAGCGAATCAAGCCACCCCATCCACACCCTACATCCATGACCCGGTCCGAAGCTTTCACCCGGGCAAACGAAGCAATTCGGGCCAATTTTTGTTTTTGCGCATGCTCAAGGTCAAGCGCACCATCCCAGACGCCACAGCTATAGGCCATGTGATCCTTGTCTAGGAAGGCCGCGTAGAAATCGTTATCTACATCATAATGATAGGAGATTTCGGCTTGCGTCGCCATGCGTTATAAACCTGCTTCCATTTCAGCATGTTTAAGCTTTTTGCTGAACCGCTGGAGATTGTTTGGCGAATCGAACGTTTCGCCGAAAGCCGATGATAGTTTCATGAGGATCGCGTCCTTCACCTTCTTTCCCAGTCGGTCGCATTCGGAGTTATTCTGTTGACTGCGCTCAGGCTGCGTCGCGTAGGGAGCATACGTTTCCGGGCCAGTCGCTTTCTGCTGTGTTACAGGCGGTCTGTGTACTGTCATGCAGTCCCGTTTGTTCATTGCTTGTTAAAGTCCGTGCTCCGGGCAGGTCCTGCGCAGAACGCAAGCTATCGAATGAACGTGCATTTACTCAACCATATTGGAGTAGACATTCGCCATTGAAGGGTACGTAGAGGCTATACGATGGTTTAAACCGTGATCTAGCGCTCACCCCGTCTGAGCCAGCAAGGGTATTTCATAGAGCGGGCATATTGCCATAGCTAACCGCTGATCCAACGGCAGAGCTTGGTGGCGTGATCCCCTGCGTTCGGAATCGCTGAAGATCCTGCGGATCCGAGTTTTCTTCGCACCGAGTTGGGTTTCGTCTCCGAGAATCTGGGTGATACCAGTCGCCAAGATGTGGTTGCGAGAGATGTCGAGCTGAGTGCCGCCTATCGGCCCAAACAAGCGGGTCAGTCCCAGTGCCATCCGCAGAATCGGAAATTGGGGTACTGTCCAGAATCTTTCGCACTTTTGATCAGGCGACGGCTCCGTTTCCAGAGAGTTGCGGCTGATAGAGCGGTTGCATGTTCATGTAGAGGGGATGTCCCGATCGCTGTTGAACTAGGTCGGGCCGACGTTGCCGGAATGAATGTGACGCGGCCCTCGTGACGTGGGCAATGGGGTTGATCGTCATGCGATTATGACGAACTCGAAGAGCCGCACGCAGAACCGAAAATTGCCTATGCGCCTTCAATCGTGGGAAGCCCTTGTTGGCCTCGATCATGCCGGCCGCGACCCATCGCAAGGCCATACCGGCATCCCGCCAGCGTTTGACGTTGCGCGTGACGCGGCGAATGGTGCCCATCATGTTCTCGGCGATGTTGGTACAGGCGAGCGATCGACGAAGCTCCTTCGGCAACTTCAACCGGACGACAGTCAGGATTTCGTCGAGACCTTTGAGGATGCTGGCCGCTACGCCGGGCCATTGCTGGTCGAGTTGACGCGCGAGATTGCGGATCAATTTTTCGGCCTTGTCGGCGTCATCGAGCTCCCAGGCCTGGCGCAGCACCCGACGGGTGGCCGCATGATGCTCTTTCGGCATCAGTTCCATGATGTTGCGCGCCTTGTGGATCTGGCAGCGTGGATCGCAGCGGCCGAACCGAAGGTGCGGCGGATCGCCTTCGACAACGCCTTCGCGCCGTCGGCGATGAACAGTCTTGGCACCGTCGGGTCGAGCCCGCGCGAGATCAGGTTCTCCAGCAGGGCCTGAACCGTTGCGGCATTCTCGTCGCCCCTTCCACCAGCGCCAGCGGATGCTTGTTGCCTTCGCCGTCAACCCCGATCGCGGCGACCAGCACGAGATCGTCGCCGAGATGCAGCCCGTCGATTTGGACCACCAGAAGGTCGAGCGCGGACAGATCGGCAGCCATGAAGTCGGCCAGCCGCGCCGCCGACACCGCTACGAACCTCCGCGAGGCCGCCGACTTCGAAATCCCCGATCCGGGCGGTGCCGGCACGTCACCCTCGGGCAGCCGGACAGCCCGGCCGAACCGGCGCGTCGACACATTGATCATCAGGTTCATCGCCCAGCGACCGAGCCAGTCCTCCTGCGCCGCCGTTTCCCAGCTCGGGATCGTGACCTCGCGGCCGTCCACGCCCCGGACCCGCGGGCGCTCGACCTCGATCTTGCCGCCGTGGAAGCCGATCCGTCCCCGCGTTCGGCCCCAACGGTGCGCCCGCCGCGCGCATCGCTACCATGGCGCGGCCCGCAGGCCGCCGTGACATTCGCCTCCATCATCGTGCCGAGCGCCTCGATGCCCGCCGCAAGGCAGAACCGATCAAAGCTCGCCCGCACTTCTGCAAACGCTTCGTCCACAGCCCCAGTCGCCGGCGACCGGCCGGTGTGATATCTCTCGCATGGCGTTGCTCTCCTTTGGGGAATCAGCACCCCGAGCCTAGCGGCTCAAGGTGGGCAACGCCGACCTCTTCAGAACTTCAACAGAACCCGCGACATCCCCGTCGACCCGCCAAGTCGGAAAGAGCCTCGTCGTCGGAATCGAGCCGGAGGTACGATGCGCTGAGCGTAATGTCGAACATTGTATGACGGGTCTGCGTTTTCGACACGCGCATCCTCAGCCGCGTACGTTGATTCCCCGGTCAGCCGGGGGGCTCAGTTCTCGTGTGTGTTCAGTTGGAGGTTTGTGGCTCTATGCGCATGCGCAGGTCAAAGTCGTCATCGCATCCCTCTCCGCCTTTGAAGTCACGAACATGTCGCGTACCCCTTAGCTTTATTGACGCAGTGCACGCTGCTCCAACAAACGCCGTGGTTCGAGCTTCAAACGATGGTTACATCGACACAGTGGTCGACCAGCGTCAACGGCGAAACAAAAATAAGAATGCGCGCTTCAATTCGTGCCGACGAATGGTCGATTTGAGCACTGAACTTATTGCTGTCCATAAGCGCTGTTACACAGCACTCGTCTTAACCCGACAAGGCGGGCCCCACCGGAGGGAGACGTGACGCCATCGCTGATCTGAAGGTGTGGATGCGTGAAAAGCGCGCCAAGCTCTCCCGGCGCAACGATGTTGCCAAGGCGATGGACTACATGCTGAAGGGCTGGGATGACCGGTTCGATGATGGCCGCGTCTGCCTATCGAACAACGCCGCCGAACGAGCCCTGCGCGGCATCGCCCTGGGGCGGAAGTCTTGGCTATTCTGTGACTCCGACCACGGCGGCGACCGTGCCGCGATCATATACAGCCTGATCGTCAAGTGCCTATGCCGAGTGTTTATGCCGCCGTAACCGAGGTCACGCCACCTCGCCTGCCGGACGCCGCCTGAGCCGTAAACAGGTATCGCTCAGACTAATCCCAAGATAACGACTACCCCTTGGTTTTGACGTCTTCCCTACGCTTTCGACAGTTCTTCGGTGGTTCGCTTGCGCTCGTCTCCTCGATCCTTACCTGACAGAGTCTTGCTCTGCCTTTTCCGGTCTCGCTCACCACCTCGACCATTGGGCCGAAGCAGCAGCCGGTGGTTTGAACCCTGGTCCTGCAACCCGAGTTCGAGGGGCCAACCCCCATCTTCTGTGCAGCAAGGCTGCTCAAAGGTGCTCTACATCACACCTCCTTCGCGCCGTCGTGGTTCACGATATGCGCGTCGAGTTGGTCTTGGTGCCCGTGTTTTGCGCCAAGCCAGCAGGAACCGACGAAAGTAGAGATTCGCCCACAGCGGGCTCAGAGGTGAGCCCCCGAGCAAGGCATCGGCCAGATCCTCGCGGGTGCAGGGCATATACAAGGATGCGCCAAGGGCGAGGGCGGAAAGCCGGCTCATGCATCGTCGCCAAGGCTACGGATAATTGCGACCGCGCGATACTGCGATTCCCCGCCCAGCGTATCGACCGGAATGGCATGCGCGGCGGCGAGGTAGAGCAAGTGCCCCACATCGGCGTCCTCGAAATCGCGAACCAGCAGCCGTTCCGGCACCCGCCGCAGCAGGGCGCGCGTGGCTTCGGCTATGCCGGGCTTGATCCGGTTGCGGTCATGCGTTCCGCTTTCCGCCAGCAACTGCCGCATCATCGCCTCGCAGTCCTGTTTCAGCGCCGCTCGGCGGGCGCCGTGCCCGTTTACCGGTTGCGGTATCGCCGCAGCGGCCAACGGCGCGATCGTGTCCACGAAGGCACGTGAGAGATCAGCACCGGCATATTGCGGGTAGGTGACACAGGCGTGGAAATCGCCCGGCCCCACCCACGCGGCGTTGAGGATCGAGCGACTGACCAGGCCCGAAACGATGCCATTCAGCATGCCCGGGGCGATCAGATAATCATCCGCCGTCGCGGCGATGTCTGCCTGTCCTGCAGGGTCAGCAATCACGGCTAAGTCCGGTGTGAAGCCTAATGGCGCATTGGCCAGGGCCGCGCGAAGTTCGCCGGCAATCGCGCCCTTGCCGGTCCAGCCATCGACAAACACCGCGTCTCGCGGATCGTGCCGGCCGGCGATATGCGCGAGCGCGACGCGGTCGACACCCCGATCGCGGATAATGCTGATCGAATAATGGGCTGCGCGATGTCCGTGCGCCCGCAAGGTCCGCGCGAGCAAGACGCCGATCGGCGTCCCAGCACGCGCCAGCGAGACGATTACCAGCTCGCGCCCCGGCCTGCGTGCGGCGAGCTGCGCAGCGAGGGTGGCGACATCCTGCGCCAGGCGGGCACCGTTCCGCGCAAGCGCGGCGTGATAGAGGGATAGATAGCTGTCGTCCGGCACCCTCTCCGGCGCGATTATCTCCGAATAGTGCTGGCGACCGGACTGGATCGCCGCTTCCTTTTCGGCGACGGAAGTCGGGGCCATTACCACTGGCTTGAGCAGGAAGGTGACGTCGGCCGGGTCGTAGCTGCCCGAGAACGGAACCTCAGTCCGCATGGAACATGCCGCCGGCCAGCTGCGAACGGGTGGGCATCATGGCGAAATCGCAAAGGCCCATGAAGGGCGCATCGGTGCGGCTGTCGCCGATGCCGATCACCGGCGCATCAGGGAAGCGTGCGCGGAGGTCGGGTAGGATATATGCCACCGCATGGGCCTTGCCCAGATAGGGTGGCGTCAGCGCCACGTTGTTGCCGTTGCGGTGGTCCGTCCAGCCCTTGGGCAAGGACGGCACGGCAGCGTCGACCACCGCAAAAAGTGCCGCGGCATCCGCATCTTCATGCTTGGCCACGGTGTAGAGTGGCAGCGCGTCCTCGACCAGCACACGCGCGTTGACCGCGATGCCGCGGTCGCGCGCCCTGCGCCTGATCGCCTCCGCTAGGCCAGCAAGCTGCGACGCGAAGGGCGCGGCGCGGTCGGCAATCGTCGCAGCCCAGTCCATGTCGACCTGACCGCTGTCATCCAGCACGACGCCGCCATGCGCGCACACCGCTGCGCGGAATGGAATGCGCGCCCGCCGCAATGCGTCCAGGCTGCGGGCGGTGACGGGGACGAGATGCGTCGTATCGGCCAGCCATTCCAGGAACTGCATCTGCTGAGGGGTCGCATAGCTCAGCGGCGATCCGTCGCGCGCGAAGCCCAGCGGCGTCAACCGGTCGGCCGGCAAATCGGGCGGGCATTTGCGCAGCGTCTGGAACAGTGTGTCGTCCAGATCGACCAGGGCGATGGCACGCGTCATGCCGTCCAGCCGATCAGTTCGGCACGGAGAGCGGCAATCAGCCCAGGGTCGATTGTCGCCGCGCCGGTCTCATGCGCGATCCAGTTCGCGCGGCCATCGGCCCGGTCGGCATTGTAGAGGTAATTGGGCACGCCCGTTCCATAATTGTCGGCAAAGCGGAGCTTGGTCACCATCGCGGCACCGGGGAGTGCGGGGCTTCGGCTGGTCGCCTGCACGACGACATCATGCCCTTCTTCTGCGAGTCGTTCCGCCAGCAGGAAGGGGGGATAGGTGAACTCGCCGGTTCCGATGATCCGCAGTGGGCCGAGGATCTCGGGCACAGCGGTATCGGGTTCGGGCACGACGGGCCCGTCGAGTCCCAGCCGACCGAAATTGCGATGCGTCGCCATGCGCCCGAGTGAAGCGGCAGCGGTATCGAACGCGCTGTTGAGCACCGTCGTCGTCTCCTGCGTCCACTCCATGCGTCCGCGCAGCAGCGCCGCGATGCGCGTGGGACGCGGCATGCGTGCTTGCCACGCCTTGCCGGCCGACCAGTCGGTCAGCGTTGCTACCGCCATCGCTTCGATCCGCGGCCAAGCAGTGGCGAGCGCCTGGGCGAGGTTGCAAAGGGTCGTTCCTGTCGAGATCTCGTCGTCGACCAATACCAGTGATCGCGGCTCCGGAAGCGCAGGCCTGTAGATCAGATGCGCGGAGGCATGGCTGTGCGGTTCTTCGAAGCGGCACAGCAACGGATGATCCAGTTGCTGTCGCGTCGAATGCAGGAAGTGGATGTCGACCCGGCCCGTTGCGAGGCGAAATTCCTCGTGCACCGTCTGGGCAAGGCACACGGCGGTCTCGGCCAGGCCCACGACGAGCACCGGCCCCGGCAGATCGTCTGGAAGCCGCGCCGCGAGATCGCGGGCGCTCTGCCGCATCATCTGCGGCGTGGCGGGCAGATAACGCCCTAGGACGCGGGATACGACCAGGAACCCCCGCCGCGGATTTTCGCGCGCTGCAAACGCGCAAAGGCTGTCCAGCGGCCAGGCCGCCTTGTCCACGGCGATATCGAGCCGGCCCGTAGCCAACTGGATCGACTGGGTCTTGTCGGCGGCGGTCAACATTCGCAGGTGACGCGAGCGATCATGTCGCGGGCTTGGCGGACCACGTCTGCGCGGCCAAGCAGCCGCGCTTTGTGCGCCATCTGCGGCTCAATGCCAAACGAATCGGGGAAGCTGAGCATCAAGTACGCTCCACAGTGCTTGATCGATAGCTCGCGATCCCCACAACGGCGATTGCAGGGTTTGCAACGGGTACTAATGCGCGTTCTCCACGGCAGGGATCTGGGACCCAACCAGCAAAGAGTGTGCCACCCGAGAATTTGCGCAGTGAATGCTTCAATAGTAGATAGAAAGGTGTGCCTCGCCGGTGCGGGTCCAGAGGCTCGGCGTCGTGTTGCGGACGTTGTGTGATCGATCTGGCACTGGCACAGATGAATACGACGACACCGGTATCAACTTGCTGCGCGTGACCAGTCTAAGAGGTTATATGCGAGCCAATAGGGGCGAGCACTTTCTGCTGCAGCACACGGCGCTCGCATCATGCCGTTCCAGAACCTACGACCCGCCATGTGCTGCCTTCGAGTAATCCCAACTGATTGAGCTAGCCTGAGAATGTTGGCAGTCGCACGCGGTTGTCAGCTTTGCGTCCATTGTCGTCGACCCGATGCTCGCCATCCCTGTAGTATCAGCAATTTCGGTCCGGCACGCCGGTTGCTATGTTTCTGGCACCCTTACCCACCAGCGTATGGACTGGGTGCGGCGGCAAAGGAAGTGATCGTATGGCAACAGGTACTGTGAAGTGGTTCAATGTTCAAAAGGGGTGGGGATTTATCGCTCCAGATGACGGCGGAAACGACATCTTTGTCCACATTAGATGTTTAGTCCCGGCATTAGCTGGAGCGGATAGAGGGTGAATCGTTCTGGCTCTTTTGTCCAGGCCTTGCAGATGAACTCGTAGGGTGTGAGGCCTTTGAGAGTTTTGAGTCGGTTGGCGAAGTTGTAGGCGTTGACGAAGTCTGAGAGGTAACTGCGGAGCTCGGCGTGAGTTTCGTAGTGGAAGCGCTTGACCGTGGCGTCCTTGATCGTTCGGTCCATGCGTTCGACTTGACCGTTGGTCCAGGGATGTTTGGGCTCGGTGAGGCGATGATCGATATCGTTGCGGGCGCAGGCCACGACGAAAGCATGCGCCCAGAAGAACTCCTTCCGCTCGATCTTCTCCTTGATGTCAGCCGTGGTCCAACTGTCGCCGGCCGGATCGGTGAAGTGGGTGCCATCCTCCGTGAGGACGGTGTGAACCTTGTAAGGCACGGCCTTGATGAGATTCTGCAAGAAGCCAGCGGCGACGCGCCTGGTGGCTTTCTCGTGCAACTCTGTGTAGGCGAACTTCGACGTGCGATCGATGGCGACGAGGAGATAGAGCCGGCCTTGGGCGGTGCGGACCTCAGCTAGTCGATGTGGAAGCAGCCGATTGGGTAGCTCTTGAACTTGCGTTTGATGCGTTTGCCATCTTCCACTTCCGGCAGCCGCGAAATGCTGTGGCGCTGAAGACATCGATGAAGGGATGAGCGGGTCAGGTGCGGGATCGTGGCCTGAAGAGCGTAGAGACAGTCGTCGAGCGGCAACAGGGTATGCTTGCGAAAGGCCACGATGATGGCCTCGTCCTCTACCGATAGAGAGGTGGACTTTGGCTCCTTGGGTCCTGTCTTCAGATCAGTGACGGAGCCGCGCCTCTTCCACTTGGCGACCGTTTTGGGATTGATCCCATAGCGCTTAGCCAGCGCTCTTAGGCTCTCTTGACTATTTTGTATTGCTCGACGGACCGCCTCCGTCGTGGTGGCGCAGCCGTGTAAAATTTATCCCATAGCGCTTCCTTCGAATCGTGCGATAAGGATGCACCATCAAAGCCCGGGACTAAACACCTAGCGCGTAGAACGCACTGGACTCTCTGGTTTGGCAGAAGGTCAAAAGATTTCTTACGAAGTCAAAGTCGACCCCAAGCGTGGCCAGAGCAGCGCTAAAAACCTGCGGGTCTGATCACGTCCGCCGGTGATAGGTCTCAGGCAAAAATTGCCAAGACGAGCAGGGAGCTATCGCTGAAAGTTGGTGACGGCGGAAATCGGAAAGGCGGCATATCATGGGGTGCTTGACAACTCCACTTCTCCACCGAAGGAGCGATATGCCGTGTCCAAAGATAACATCACCAAGCTGATTCAGCCAGGAAACGTCGACGATATACTCACCTAAATCTTGCGCAATGGGGCGCGTGCTCTGCTGCCGGCAGGCCATCCCACGGATGATCGCCCGCGGTGGTGGCGCGATCGTCAACATGTCGTCGTGCCAGGGGCTCAGCGGTGACACCGCGCTGACGTCCTACGCCGCGTCGAAGGCGGCGATGAACATGCTGTCGGCCTCACTCGCCACCCAATACGGTCATGCGCAGATCCGCTGCAATGCGGTTGCGCCTGGACTCATCATGACCGAGCGACTCCTCGCCAAGCTGCGGTGCTCAGAAAGGAATCACAAGTGATTCTTTCGATTCAAGTTTTCGCCGATCAGTGGATCGGCCCGAGTGGTCAAAGTTATGGGTAATTGAAAGTCGGTCAACGCCGTCAACCCCTTGGAAAAACAAAAATTAAGTCTCAGTCCGCTGCTGCACGTGAAAAAATAAGCTTGGCGATCGTCATTCGATTGGTGGAAGTCCGCAGCGCGGCCGGTAATGCCGCCACGGTCTGATCAAATAGGCGTCCCAGAACCTGAAGGTCCTCGGGGTGGTAAACGCCACGGTCTCGCGACAGTCGCTTTCGTCCGTTGCCGGTTCTCTTATCGCCAAGCTGGCCAAGCTCCAGTTCCGCCGTAATCATTTGGCCTATGAGCGCATTAAGTAATCGGATCGCTTCGAGCTCGTCGTCTTCTTCGCGCATGAGGGCAGCCACGATCTCGAGTTGCAGGTCGATACGATCCTCGAGGTTCTGTATGCTCGAATTGGAAGGGTCAAGTTCCACGGTATTTCTCCAAAGTGGTGAAATGCAAGACACGCTGAGTAGAGGTATCGCTTGCCGTTCGCCAGACGCCCGACGCTAAGCTGGACGAATGATTGTTGCACAGGAGCTGCGCCCGGTCCCCTAGAGGCGGGCACACATATGCTGCGAAAGGACCGAAAAGGCGGAATGAGGGTCGAGCGAAAAGCAAAAGGCGTTGTAGACGGCGTGGGATTTGAATGGATTGTTGAGCTGTCCAGCGCGTCCGGCAATGGCAGCGACGCCGTTGGGGGACCAACAGCTGATTGTACTGCTTTGCTTCGAGGCCGCCGCGGGGGCATTGGATTGTTGACACTGCAGGCCTCGTCAGAGCGAAAAGTCCAACCTGCACCGTTGCAAAGGGCAGCTCACCTGCCTGAGTTCTATGCTGCGGACGCATTTACCATCGCCGAACAGTGTGCGTGAGAGCTGACTTCTTGGAGTCTTCAAGTATCGTGCCAAATGCAGTGGCGACGAGGTGATAGAGTCCGCGCCAACTGCGATTGGTCACCGCATCGCATTCGTGCCCCGCGTGTCTCGCTGTCAAACATTGCTCGATGCAGCCACGACAGACGTGAGTTATGCTGCGACCAAGCTGAAAAAGATCCATTATCGCGCGACATTCGTGAACTTTGCTTTCCGTAAGCCGGCGACCGACTTATGCGGTGATTGGGTTGAATTAGTAAAATAGAAAGTGTTGATGGGATGCATCCAGCTCGTTGATAGCGCACGTGAGCAGTCTGAGTGCCTTCATCGGAAGTCGGTTAATTGGTGTTTCCTGCGGTATGGGTCTAGCGAGCATAAGCAATGCCGGGCAGCGCTGCTGATCTGGAGATGCCCGATCAAAATTGACGAGCACGAAGTTGCGGGGCCAATAGCGTTGAATCCGAACCTAAAACCCCAGGTAATCCCAAGCCGAAGAGAGAGACATGCATCTCGGCGTCGACTATCCACCAGCTTCGGCTATCCGCAGTGACCGACTGTAGCCTAGATTGTGGGTCCTGATTGCTTCATGCCGGCCCGCTCTCTCTCTTCCATTCGTGGATGTGAGCTTGCGCGATATAATCGACGCAAGAGAATGCGTAGATGCTGGTCCGGTCACGAATCTGACAGAAGCGGCGAACGCTTCCGACTCAGCCCGTGCTTGACCATAAATATCTTGCTTCACTTTCTTTGTCATGAACTTTCAATTACTTGGCTGCGGAAAGGTCATGCCTTTAAACCCGGAAGACCTGTCAATAGCTGCTTCGGAGCCCTGTGCTGCGGACCGGATCAGACAACGGCGCTGCTATTCGTCCATCATTGGATGTAGCACCTCCGTAAGCCCAACGCTGCGTAGCTCTGCGAGGGCCGCAGCGAGAGCGAAAAACGCTCCGAAAGCAGCAAGTATCAAAGAGCTGGCGAGTATGGCCGCGACCAAGTTCGCAGGACGTCTCACCATGCGTATACTTTGCGGTCGGGAAAGCGGCGTTGCGTGCAAATCAGTAGTTCTTGACGCGTTCAACAGGGCCGTTGCGCCAGCGGTAAACCAGAAATCCAGAAGCCGAATTGTCTCCTTTTTTGTCGAACCGGACCGGGCCAACAACGGTATCGATCGGCCGTGAACGAAGTGCGCTGGCAACCCGCGCGGGGTCGAAGGAGCCGCTACGGTTCACCGCCTCTGCACAGGCTTGCACAGCTGTATAAGCGTATAGCGTGTAGCCTTCAGCGCGGCTGGAAGCTTTGAGACCGGCGACCGCGCCGGCCGCGTTGGCATTCTCGGCGGGGGCGGGCATGCAGGTAAACAGTGTGTCAAAGCCAGCGCTGCCGGTAATGGCCCGGAATTCGGAGGTCATCAGCCGATCGTTCGCCATGACTATGAAGTCTGCTTTTGCTTCTGATGCCTGGCGTAGAAACAATCCAATTTCGGTATGATAACCGCCGATACAGGCGGCGCGAACCCGATCCTTCCTCACTCTTGAGACCAACGCTCTGAAGTCCGTTTCACCGGCAATATAGCTCTGCGGAGTAACTTGTCGTCCGAATCGATAAAGCCGCAGCCGCACCATTGCACACCGGGGCGCCGAACGCGGCGCTATTTCCG
This sequence comes from Bradyrhizobium sp. CCBAU 51745, assembly GCF_028128715.1. Taxonomy (NCBI): domain Bacteria; kingdom Pseudomonadati; phylum Pseudomonadota; class Alphaproteobacteria; order Hyphomicrobiales; family Nitrobacteraceae; genus Bradyrhizobium; species Bradyrhizobium sp. CCBAU 51745. Next base: position 22,059 of record NZ_LBJP01000093.1, read on the forward strand.
GTCGTAGGGTCAGCCACGGCGATCTTTATTTCAAAGCCGTGGGCTGACGGACCGGTGAGAGCGCAGAAGAGAAGCGCTACACTCGCAACAGAGGCGTTCCGCCTATTCACCATTGTAGAACTTCCAATGCTCACCTGAAGTGAGCCACAGTTAGCTGTAAGCTTGCACGTCGGCAGCGAGGTTGCTTGCCGAGCAGACGTGCGATGGCCCGGTGAAGCTTCCAACGAGGGCGGGTCTACAATCTGACGTTACGTGCGGATCAAGCCCTTTTGGGAGGAGCGATGGAGCCGTCACGGACGCGGATCGATAGGCGATGAGAATCTGTCCGCTCCATTCCCCAAAGACTCTCAGCCGCAACAGAGAGCGGCCGGTTGACCTGGCGCTTCTAGTGGTTGGTCTGGACGACGTGTGGAAATAGCCGTGAACGCGTCAGTACGGCTGATCCTCCAACCCGCCAAGGGCGAGATCGAGATATTGCATCAGGCAGGTATCCCAACCAGCCAGACTGCTGGGGGCGCTTAATCGTGCAAGTACCTTCAGGATCATAGAAACGCGTGAATCGGCGCCGGCGATTTCGCTGATCAGCAAGCGTGCTGCAACTGCCACAGCCTTTGCCCGCTCGCCGCAAGGTGGCTCGCCCCGATCCATGCAATCGCGAAGGTCGTCGCGGATTCGCCGCCAGCGGTCCTCGCGCTCCGCAGCTAAATTGCAGGTGCATCGGGACGTCTGACTACGCGTCTCGACCCGCGACATGGCATTCAGGGTGGCAGGCAGCTCATGCACACTTACCTGCGCCTCGCCGTCGATGGTCATGTTGCGCAAACGGTCGCGCAATAGAGTTGCTCGCGCGACTTGAAGCTCTATGCGTTCTAGATGTTTGCGCAGCAGGTCCGTGAGTGAGGTCGTGCCCTCCATCGCTTTACGGATCTCGATTAGCGAGAAGCCAAGCTCTCGCAGCGCGCGAATCTGGTGAACCCGTTGCACGCTTTCGCGATCATACATCCGGTGACCGCCGTCAGTGCGCTCTGTGGCGGCTAGCAGTCCAGTGTGCTCATAATGGTGCAGCGTGCGTACCGTTACTCCGGTCGCCTCTGCAAGTTCGCCAATGCGCCATCGACGCCTTCTTGGTGTAGCTCTGTTCATGTTCTTCAATTTCAAAGCCTACAACCTGACGTCACGTATGATTCAAGCGGCTTTCTAAGCTCCAGCTGAAACGTCTTCCACGCGGGCACGCGAGTGGTGACTATCCTTAGAATGGCGGCGGATCAACCCTTAGGGGAAAGGGCGCTCAACAAGTTCGTCAGTCGTGCCAGTTGAGTCTCGCCAGCCGCTGTACGCTCCAGGATGAGTTTGGCGATTGCCGTGCGATTTTCTGGACTCCGCATCGATGGGGGAAGCGCGTTGACGGCGCCATCATAAAGTCGTCCGAGGGCAGAAAGCTCTTCTGGATCGAACACCCCGCTGCAAAGCTTCAACGTTCAGCTCCTTGTTTGAAATTGGCCAGTGCAGCGCACGTCGTCAAGACGTTTGGCTGCGGTAGGGCCAAAAGAAGTCAGACCTGCGGCGCGGAGCGATGAAGGCGTAATGTGCAGCTTGGTGATGCCTTGACGCCACACGCCTGCGCGATGCTTGCTTCGACCGCGCTGCAGGTCCGGCGATCTCTATGCCAATTGTCAATGTTGGTCGGACTTCGAAGGCGCTGATCGTCTCCGTTCATCGAAAGCAACGACTGACTGAGAGAACCAGAGCTGCGTGCCTGTCCTACTTCTTGCGACAGGTGCGCCCGCACCCGAGGCTCCAACGGAGGCGACGGGATTCAACGCGAGCTCGTTGGTTCGTCCCCGTCCCCGTCGCTAAAATCAGCTCGTCAGTTTGCCGCTCGGCCGCCGCGCCTAAGGCGACGATGCGAGGAACTACATAACGTCCTACGAGCCGGTGGGTCGCGAGGATCTCTATCCTCCGACGATGAGAGTAAGCCAGGCGAGGCTGAATTGTGTGTTGAGACAAGTGTTGGAATGCGAGGACCGTAGACGTCGCTGACAGGCTTACGGCAAAGGGGAGACAGATCGTACGAGATGTCCCGCGGTGTCTGCTTCTTCCGAGATGCTGGTGACAGGGGGCTCTTGTGTAGTTGCCATGCGAGTGGCCTCCTGCAACAATATGTCCCTCATCCAAAGACTTTCCGGGGCGCTGTTGTGAAGTGCGGGCCATTGGACCGCCTCCGTGAAGGCGGGAAATGGATGTGGAAGCTCGACGATCTGAAGGGGCATCGTTCTTTGGAAGTGCCTCGCGAGTCCTAACGGCATCGTGCCTATGCGGTTCGTCCCAACCAGGAGGGGCGGGATCATACTGAAGCTCTGCACGAGAATGTCGGTGCGCCGAGTGGGGGCGTGATCGATTAAAATTGACTGCTCAACTGGCGTCTGGGGCGCACCTCCGTGCTTAACGGCAACGTGACCCATCGACATATATCGATCGAATGTAAGCCGGCGTGGTAATTCCCTGTTGGTGCAGCAGCCCACGCAGACGAGTCTCTCCTCGAATAGGGCCGCTCTAGGGTGCGTGCTGGACATGAAAAGATCTGGCAAGATAACAAAATCGATTTCGCCGCGGCGGAGGAGCTCCTCGTGCTCATCGGTCGGCGCCTCCAGTTGGAAGCTGACGGTGGGGGCTTCTCGCGTGACGCGTTCTACGACATTTCGGAAGAATACAACTGTCATAAAATCAGAAAGGGCGATCTTGAATCGGCGGTTCAATCGAGCTGGGTCGAACGCATCCCGCGCCATAATCGAGAGTTCAATGTGCATTAGAGCCTCGCGCACAGGGGCCGCCAGTCCTTGAGCGCGTGAGCTCAAGACAAGTTCGCGCCCCCTCATTCCAAACAGCTCATCACCGAAATAGGAGCGCAGCCGGGCAACGGCCGCGCTCATGGCCGGCTGGCTGAGATTGATCTTGCGTGCTGCTGAGGAGAGGTTGCGCTCAGCTATTAAAGCATCCAGCGCGACGAGAAGGTTTAGATCCAGACCTTTGAAACGCATCTATTCCTATCCGGCACAAACGTTACTGCTGCGCAAAAGCAGGCGGTGGCGGCTGCCTCTGGGGCAATCGTCTTGGCTCGCCCGAGTTGACATCGCTCAATGCGGCCATCGCGAAAGGAAGCTCTCGAAATGACCGCAAGAATGGCGAGAGCAAGCGGTAAGCCAATCGGCAGCGGCGTAAGCGTCAGGGGCCCGCCAGCTGATTGGCCTCGCTGGTTTCCGTCCGACACCGCAGCTGAGTCCGGTCAGTTCGCTAATGGCAGATCAGCCCGCAGTCCGTGAGCTCGCCAAAGCGCCCTATAGAATGCTGCGTCGTACAGCGTTAGTCACGACCGCGAACCTACAACCTGACGCAATGTGCGATTCAAGCCATTTTATTGGCGAAGCTGAACATTTGTACTATAGGCATGTTCTGTCGCGACAGTGGCTGACATAGCCTGAATGCGGCGCAAGCGCATCAAACCACAGGTTCAAGGTCACCACACCACCCACCGGGGAAGTAGTCGCAAGCGATCGCCGCGTTGACGAGATCTGTGGCAGTTTCTCCCCAAAGGACCCTGAAGTGAGGAGAGGGACCGGGCACGTCGAAAGGTCAATAGCGTGCCTAGGATGTTCAGGGCGTAACTTGCGGTAAGCCTAACAGCGCCTGCGAGCCGGAGGCGTTTGCTCCCCAGATGCCATGTTGGATGCCTCCTCGAGCAATATCCGCCGCATCCAGATGCTCGCCGGGTCGGTATTGTGGAACGACGGCCACTGCACGGCCTCTGTGAATGTGGGGAGGGGGAGAGGCGGTTCGATGATCCGCAGTGGCATTCGCTTTTCGAAGTGTCTGGCCAGTCGTAAGGGCATCGTGCCGAGGCGGCTCGTGTCTAACAATATGGGCGGAATGAGGCTAAAGCCCTGCACAACGACTTCGATTCGTCTCCTCAGACCGTGCTCAAGCAAAAACCATTCTTCGAGGTTCGGTCTTAGGGCCCGTCCGAACTTGGCAGTGACGTGCCCCATCGAGATGTATTTCTCGAACGTAAGCTGCCGGGAGAGCTGCTTGTTCGTGCGGCATCCCACGCATACCAGGGTCTCGTCGAACAGCGTCGCCTTAGGGTGCGCGCTCGACATGAACAATTCCGGCAGAATGATAAAGTCGACCTCGCCCCGCCGCAGCAGCTCATCCGGTTCATCGGAAAATGGCAGCAGTTCGAAGCGCACCGCGGGAGCTTCTTGTGCCATGCGGTCCACAATTCTGCGGAAGAAAACGATCGTCATGAAATCTGAGAGAATGATCCTGAAGCGTCGGCTCGACTGAGCCGGGTCGAACGCGTCCCGTGATATGATCGAGAGTTGGATGTGCAGCAGGGCCTCGCGAACCGGGCCTGCAAGCGCCTCCGCGCCAGGGGTCGGGACGAGCTCGCGACCTCTCATAGTAAATAGTTCATCGCGGAAGTAGGTGCGCAGCCGTGCGATCGCAGCGCTCATGGCCGGCTGACTCAGGTTAATTTTACGAGCCGCCGCTGTGAGGTTGCGTTCCGTCATCACGGCGTCGAGCGCAACGAGAAGATTTAGATCAAGTCCCTTGAACCGCATGTTGTCAGTCTATCCATCGCGTGGATGCGTTGCATCGAAACAATCGATTTTACCAGATGGCGGGAAGTTGGATAGCAAACTGAGGTTTGCAAAAGTAATTGGGCGCGTCACGATGGTTTCCGGTCGTTCACGTGAGCTAAGAGAAGAGCTCCCAGACGTGCGAGCGCGCCATCGGCGCGCATTGTTGCTTCTTCTTAAGCTCGCCCGTTCGAACGCCAAGCGCGTGCCGATAAACGTTGGTATGCGGATTTCATCCGTTTCCATATTTGACGTTTACCCGCGTACAATTGAGCGCGCGTTCAACCTCATTCTAGTGTCGAGGAATAGCGGCAGACGCAGGTTGCGGATGCCAAGTACTCCAGGCGCCGTTCAAATGGCGCGCCTGTCCAGTGCATGCGGGGTGTGTCTAAGATGTGTAAGACCCAGTTTGATCCGATGCCGCACCGATGCGCCATCGATGAGGCTTGGGCGCCGCTGGCCAGCCTTCAGACGTCAATGCGTCGGAGGGCGATGCGACAGCAGGCGCAAAAGCTCGCTGGTGCAGACAGGTTCTCGCTAGTCCAACCGCCTCGTCGGCACCTTCCGATTTATCGCGCGCTCGGCATTAACCGGACGAGGGTGCAATCAAACGATCGCTCCGTCGCGCAGAGGCCGGCGGTGCGGAGCAGGCGAGCAATGCCGAACTCCGACAGAATATGGCGGCGCATCTCAGCCTTCATCGGCGGTTCGGCGAATAGCGAAGTCAAGTGACCATCCCCTCTAATTCCACTGGCGCAAGGAAGCTCGCCATGAACATTGCCGTGTCCCCGACTGCGGAAGTGCCTTCTGCGCGCGCCCAAGTGCAGTGGAGCCTTCGTTGGGAAAGTGAATTGCAGCTCGCCGATCATGCCGGGCTCGCGGAGTTCTTCCGCAAGAGTTACGGACCGACGGGGGCGTTCAATGCGCAGCCGTTTGAGGGGAGCCGAAGTTGGGCTGGAGCAAGACCCGAGCTCCGCGTAATTGGCCACGACGCGCGCGGGGTAGCCGCTCACATCGGGCTACTGCGCCGCTTCATCAAAGTCGGTGAAGTCGATCTCCTTGTGGCTGAAATGGGGTTGTATGCGGTGCGCCCGGATCTCGAGGGGCACGGGATAAGCCACGCAATGCGCGTGATGTATCCCGCACTGCAGGAGCTGGGCGTTCCATTCGGCTTCGGCGCGGTTCGCTCGGCGCTTGAAAAACATTTGACCCGACTGGTCGAAAGGCAGGGGCTCGCTACCCTGATGCATGGCATTCGCGTCCGCTCCACCCTGCCGGAGGTCTATCCAAATTTATCGCCGACGCGCGTCGAAGACGTGATCGTCGTGGTGTTTCCGGTCGGACGCTCGATAAGCGAATGGCCGGCCGGGACTGTCATCGATCGGAACGGCCCTGAGTTGTGACAGAGCGTTCCACCCTATCTATTGTTCGCTGCGACTACGCTGACGCGGGCGGAGGTCGAGCTGTTTATTTGACCTTTGACGATGGGCCAAATCCATTTTGTACCCCAGAGGTGCTCGATGTGCTGGCGCAACATCGGGTCCCGGCGACATTCTTCGTCATCGGGACGTACGCGACGGAGCATCCTGAACTCATCCGACAAATGATTGCGGAAGGGCATGAGGTTGCGAACCATACGATGACCCATCCTGATCTATCCAGATGCGGTCCTGCGGAGCTACACGAGGAGGTGCTGACGGCGAACGAGGCAATTCGCCTGGCGTGTCCGCAGGCCTCGCCCAGGCATATGCGAGCGCCTTACGGCATATGGACGCAAGAGGCGCTTGCAATGGCGGCGAGCGCCGGTCTCACGGCTCTGCACTGGTCGGTCGACCCTAGAGATTGGTCCCGCCCCGGGGTTGATACAATTGTGAATTCGGTGCTGGCGAACGTTCGCCCGGGTGCGATTGTGCTCCTGCACGACGGATATCCTCCCGATGAGGAGAGACTGTGCGGTGTTGCCACGCTGCGCGATCAGACCAAGACGGCGCTGGCATATCTGATTCCCGCACTACAACGGCGCGGGTTTGTAATCCGTCCACTCCCTCAACTCCACTGAAAAAAACGACACCCCATGGACCTGCTCGCGACAACCAGTGCTGCCGCCGTTTCATCTTATGCGCTCCTCTCGACCATCTATAAGAGCGTGCAAGCGCTTTATGCCCAGCCGTCGATCAACGCATCGTTGGACAACCTTGGACAAGCCGAGGTGGTCCTTCCTGATGTGGACGTGATCGTGCCGTGCTTCAACGAGGATCCAAACACACTCGCCGAATGTCTGGAGTCGATTGCCAGTCAAGACTACGCCGGAAAGATACAGGTCTATGTAGTCGATGACGGATCGGCAAACCGCGACGTTGTCGCTCCTGTTCACCAGATATATGCGAGCGATCCGAGATTCAGCATCATCTTGTTGGCAAACAACGTGGGAAAGCGAAAGGCGCAGATCGCGGCAATACGCAGCTCATCCGGTGATCTGGTTCTCAACGTCGATTCCGATACGATACTTGCAGACGACGTCGTCACGAAGCTGGTATTGAAGATGCATGACCCGGGGATCGGTGCGGCCATGGGTCAGCTGATAGCAAGCAATCGCAACCAGACCTGGCTGACCAGGCTGATCGACATGGAATATTGGCTCGCGTGCAATGAAGAGCGCGCGGCACAGGCGCGCTTTGGTGCCGTCATGTGTTGCTGCGGCCCATGTGCCATGTATCGGCGTTCCGCACTCTCCTTGCTTCTCGATCAATATGAAGCCCAATTCTTTCGTGGCAAGCCGAGCGATTTCGGCGAGGACCGCCACCTAACGATACTCATGCTCAAGGCCGGGTTTCGAACCGAATACGTTCCGGATGCCATAGCGGCCACAGTCGTCCCGCACAGTCTTCGGCCATATCTACGACAGCAACTCCGCTGGGCGCGCAGTACCTTTCGAGATACGTTTCTTGCTATGCGCCTGCTGCCGGAGCTCGACGGTTATTTGACGCTAGACGTTGTCGGGCAAAATCTCGGCCCATTGCTCCTCGCCATCTCATCACTTGCTGCGCTCGCACAGCTCCTGATCGACGGCTCTATACCCTGGTGGACGGGATTGACAATTGCTGTAATGACTATGGTGCGGTGCAGTGTGGCAGCGCTTCGTGCTCGCGAGCTGAGATTTATCGGTTTCTCGCTCCACACACCGATCAATATCTTTCTCTTACTGCCTTTGAAGGCCTATGCGCTTTGTACATTGAGCAATAGCGATTGGCTTTCGCGAAAAGTCACCGATGTGCCGGCGGAAGAGGAGAAACAGCGTGTCATCCTGCACCCTAATGCCGGACGAAGTGCGGCTGCTGTAGGGGGGGCGCCTGTTCCTATTGGTAAGGCGGCGTTATCGCAGCCTCGATCGAGCCCGGCGGCGACGGAGAGTGTTTCCGGTCGCGATCGTTCGACTGTCTACAAATAAGCGGTCGGCTCATGACTCAGAACGCAAACCATCAGCTATTAGAGCGAGAGTTGGCTGTCGACGACCCATGGCGCCTCGACACTAGTGCGTTCGAGCAGGAGCGATACGCGCAAATGCTCCGGATGTCGCGTTGCAACGGAGATGCGGAGTCTGCCCTCGAGGTCGGATGTGCAGTCGGTGCATTCACGGAGATGCTGGCGCCGCTATGCGGGCGACTTACGGTCGTGGATGTCATGCCGCAGGCAATCGAGCGAGCGCGACTGCGGACCGGGAAGCGGTCACATATTACTTGGGTCACATGCGACATTCAGCGGTTCTTGGCCACAGAGCAATTCGATTTGATTGTCGTGGCCGAGGTTCTTTATTACCTCAAGGACGTGGTCGAGATGCACGCGGCTATCCGCAACCTGGTGAGTATGCTTGCGCCAAGTGGCACTCTCATTTTCGGGTCTGCGCGTGATGAAATATGTCGACGCTGGGGGCATGCTGCTGGTGCCGAAACGGTGATCGCTCTCTTCAAGGAGAGCTTGTCGGAGGTCGAACGTTGGCACTGCTGCACCGGGTCGGCGAACGAAGACTGTTTGATCGTTCGGTTTCGGAAGCCGAGTGACTCGTCAGAGCAATCAAACGGTGGTCATTAGGCCAGGAGGACGTATGCGCATCTGCGGAATAAAGTTGACACATGATGGAGCAATCGCTGTCGTTGAGGACGGTCGGCTTCTTTTTTGTGTCGAGCAAGAGAAGCGCGGCAACAGTCCACGCTATCAGTCCGTCGACAATCTCGATGCAGTGGTGGTCGCCTTGGCGGAGCACGGCTTGGATCCGCGGGACATCGATCAGTTCGTGATTGATGGCTGGGACGGGGAGAATGAATCGCGGTTCCAGCTCCTCAGCGGAGCGGTGCCGGTCGCGCTAAAAGGTGCGCCATATGTCGAGCGTCATGCTGAGGGCCTCCTTGATTCCGTCGACGGCTTTGGCCTCATCCTCGGAGGCGAGGAGTTTGCATATAAGAGCTACCCGCACGTCACGGGCCACGTCGCGTCGGCATATAGCACTAGTCCCTTCGCCAGTGCGGGGAAACCCGCGTTGTGTCTGGTATGGGACGGTTGTATCTTTCCACGCCTTTATTATGTCGAACCCGAGGGGGCGCGGCTCATCGGATCGCTGTTTCCGATGATTGGCCATGCCTATGCCGCCGCGGGCCTTCACTTCGGGCCATACCGGCAGCCGAACCGCTCCAGCTGGGATTTGGGCATTGCTGGCAAGCTGATGGCCTACATCGCGCTTGGTTCCGTGGATGAAAGCATCGTGGGAGTGTTCCAGGAGCTTTATGAAACGCGCTTAGCGGCTGACACGGAGGAGGCTCGTCGCTACCGCGAAAACATCAACAATGCGGAAGCGTCTCTTGCAGCTATTCACGACTTCTTCGAGTCAAGCGCATTGCGCCTGACGGCTAAGCGTGCGGAGGACGTCCTTGCGTCGTTTCATGTGTTTCTGGAACGTCTTCTCGTTAAAGAGATCGCGATGGTTCTGCTACGGCACTCGTCGCTTCCGGGAGCGCGAAATCTATGCATCGCCGGAGGTTGCGGCCTCAACATCAAATGGAACAGCGCGCTTCGCGCGACCGGATTATTCGATGATGTCTGGGTGCCGCCGTTTCCAAATGACAGTGGTTCGGCAATCGGCGCGGCGTGCGGCGCTATGGCAGCGCAAGATGGCTTCAGGCCATTGGAATGGTCAGTTTACGGTGGCCCCGCCCTGCGGGAGAGCGAGCTTCCGCCAGACTGGGAAGCCGCACCTTGCAGCCTGGGTGAACTTGCCTCGATTCTTGCTGACAACAAGCCCGTCATCTTTCTTTCCGGGCGTGCCGAGCTTGGGCCGCGGGCGTTGGGCGGTAGAAGCATTCTTGCGGCCCCAACGTGCCCGGAAATGAAGGATCATCTCAACGACATCAAACGGCGCGAGCACTTCCGGCCGGTGGCGCCGATCTGTCTGGAAGATCGCGCGCCGGAGATCTTCAGCCCGGGCACGCCAGATCCTTACATGCTGTTCGATCACCAGACCCGAGCGAATTGGCGCGACAAGATCCCGGCAGTGGTACATCTCGACGGCTCGGCGCGGCTGCAGACAATTTCCCGCAACTCTCCTCACAAAGTTGCTGCGCTTCTCGTCGAATTTGAGCAACTCACCGGCATTCCGCTGCTCTGCAACACGAGCGCCAACCTCCATGGACGCGGATTCTTTCCCGATGCTGCGGCGGCATGCCAATGGGGGCGCGTCGAGCATGTGTGGTGCGAGGGCATGCTCTGGAGCAAAACGGTCATCGAGAAGCCATCGCCCACGGAACGACTTCTGTCAGCCTAAGATGAACATGTCCAATATGGCGATCGACCTTGTCGGCGTGAGAAAGTCATTTGGGGACAAGGTTATCGTCAATGACCTGTCGTTCTCGGTTGCGCGCGGAGAGTGCTTCGGGCTGCTTGGGCCAAATGGAGCTGGCAAAAGTACGATTGCGCGCATGCTCCTCGGCATGATTTCCCCCGATCGAGGCAAGATTACGGTCCTCGATGAGCCTGTGCCTTCCCGCGCTCGTGCGGCGCGTGTGCGCGTAGGCGTGGTGCCGCAGTTCGATAACCTTGAGCCCGAGTTCACCGTGCGGGAGAACCTGCTTGTGTTTGGCCGCTACTTCGGCATGAGCGCTCGCAAGATCGAAGCGGTTGTGCCCTCGTTGCTTGAGTTTGCGCGGCTTGAAAGTAAGGCGGACGTGCGCGTCTCCCTTTTGTCCGGTGGTATGAAGCGGCGGCTGACGCTGGCGCGCGCTCTGATCAATGATCCACATCTACTCGTGATGGACGAGCCTACTACGGGGCTCGATCCGCATGCTCGCCACCTGATCTGGGAACGCCTGCGGGCTCTTCTTGCGCTCGGCAAGACGATCCTCTTGACCACTCACTTCATGGAAGAGGCCGAACGCCTCTGCGATCGGCTATGCGTGCTTGAGAGTGGATGCAAAATCGCCGAAGGCAAGCCAGACGCCTTGATCGACGAGCATATCGGCTGCAACGTGATCGAGATCTATGGCGGTGACCTAGATCAAATCCGAGAGCTGATCAGGCCGTATGCGCGGCATATCGAAGTAAGTGGAGAGACGCTTTTTTGTTACGTGCTATGTCCGGAGGAAATCAGCGTGCACCTGCGCGGGCGAGCGGACCTTCGCGTTCTGCAGCGCCCGCCGAATCTCGAAGATGTGTTTTTGCGGTTGACCGGGCGCGAGATGGAGAAATGAGCGATGGATGATGGTTATGCGTCGGTCATGCCGGCTAATGCATACAATTGGACCGCGGTATGGCGTCGAAATTATTTGGCATGGAGGAAAGTCGCGCTTGCATCACTTCTCGGCAACCTCGCAGATCCCATAACCAATCTGTTTGGCCTTGGCTTTGGGCTCGGACTCATTGTGGGACGGGTTGAGGGGACTTCGTACATTGCATTTTTGGCGGCGGGTATGGTCGCGATCAGCGCTATGACATCCGCGACCTTTGAAACTCTGTACGCAGCCTTTGCTCGGATGGATGTCAAGCGCACCTGGGAGGGAATTCTGTTCACACAGCTCACGCTTGGCGATATCGTTTTAGGTGAGTTGGTGTGGGCGGCCAGTAAATCCGTTCTAGCCGGGACAGCAATCGGGATTGTCGCGGCCACCCTGGGTTATGCATCCTGGACGTCGGTTCTTTGTGCGATACCGACAATCGCCCTTACGGGCCTTGTCTTCGCCAGCCTGGCAATGGTCGTCATATCTCTTGCGCCAACTTACGATTACTTCGTGTTTTATCAGTCGCTTGTCCTTACGCCCATGGTGTTCTTGTGTGGCGCGGTCTTTCCGACGAGCCAAATGCCTGACTCATTTCAGCACTTTGCCGGCTTGTTGCCGCTCGCACATTCGGTCGACCTTATTCGCCCAGTGATGCTTGAGCGCGGCGCCGACAGTGCCGCCCTACACGTAGGTGCGCTCTGCGTTTACGCGGTCTTGCCCTTTTTCGCGTCGATCGCGTTATTTCGGCGCCGCCTGCTGCGTTGACGTGAGTTCAGCGAAACGGAGAAAGTCAAAGCGATGCAGTGTCATGATGCGTTCCGCGGTAGCTCGCGAGTGACCTGGTCTGTCACAGTAACTTGTGCAACGGCCTTGAGAGGCCGCGATCGAGCCAGCTCTAGGGCCGCCTGTTCGGTCCATCGGTGTCGGACGCCAGCACCCTTATTTCTGAGCGCCTGTCGCCACGGGCCGAGACGGGCCGTGCAAAGTCGTGTTGTGCTGTCTGGCACGCGTACCGGCTGCGCGTGACTGTACAGATTAGATCGGTGGGAGGGCATGGCCTTCCCGTCATGACCAACAGGAGAACGGGATGTTGTGCCTAGGACTGAGTGGCGGCCTTGACAGTATCTATGAAAGCTCTCCGGAGCTACCGAATACATTTCTTCACGATGGCGCTGCGGTACTTGTGCGGGACGGCCGCGTAATTGCTGCTGTCGAAGAGGAGCGCCTCAACCGCGTCAAGCACTCCAACAAGTTCCCCAGCAATTCGATCCGATACTGCCTTTCTACCGCAGGAGTAGAGCTCGGCGACATCGATCGTATCGCGTTCTACGCGACTGAAGCTTACTGCAAAGCCATGCTCGAGCGCCTTTCTGTTTCTCAGCCCGTTCCGTTGGACCCCAAACTGTTGCTGCGGCAGCTGTTGGCACGGGAATTCGGGGCCGAGATCGATCCGTCCCGGGTTTCCTTCGTGAATCACCACGAAGCTCATGCCGTGAGCGCGTTTGCCATGTCCGGGTTCGAGCAAAGTCTGGTCTTTGCGATCGACGGCGGGGGCGATTTTCTCTCAGGCTTAATGGCGGTAGGGTCCGGCACCGAAATTGCGGAGCTTGTAAGTTTCCCGGAACACAACTCCCTTGGGCTGTTCTATCTCGAGACGATCCGATATCTCGGCTACGGGATGTTCGACGAGTACAAAGTGATGGGGCTTGCACCGTATGGTGATCCCGATCGCTATCGCGAACTCTTCGGGCAGTTCTACGAGTTGTTGGACAGCGGTGGCTATCGCGTTCACCTGGATCGAATCGGACCGGCCCTGGTGCGCAACATCCAGGTTCGGCGAAGGGGAATGCCGTTCACCCAACAGCATCGAGATGTCAGCGCGTCGCTGCAGGAAGCACTGGAGCGGATCGTGTTTCACACCCTGCGGCACCATCGTGAAGCGACGGGCATGACACGCTTGTGCCTAGCTGGCGGGGTAGCCCATAATTGCACGCTGAACGGTAAGCTGCTTTATTCCGGGCTATTTGACGACATCTTTGTTCAACCCGCGGCGCACGACGCCGGTTGCGCGCTCGGCGCCGCATTAATGCTATCAGGCGAGCTAGGCAGGCCAGCGCCGCGCGAGCGACTACCGGACGTTTATTGGGGGCCCGATCTCGGGAACGAGCAAGCCGTAGAGCTTGAGCTCAACGCATGGTCAGGCCACCTCGACATTCGACGAAGTGATGACGTAGCATCCAGTGCGGCAGACTGGATGGCAAATGGCGCTGTAATCGGCTGGGTTCAGGGTCGCTCTGAGTTCGGCCCACGTGCGCTTGGTAACCGCAGCATTCTAGCGGACCCACGGCCTGCGGAAAACAAAGACCGCATCAACGCGATGGTCAAGAAGCGCGAGGGCTATCGCCCCTTTGCGCCATCTGCACTAGAGGAGGACGCGAGCGAGTTCTTTGAGCTCCCCGACGGCACGCGGCAGCTCCCCTTCATGAACTTCGTGGTTCGTGTGCGTGAAGCCAAGCGTAACGTGCTCGGTGCGATTACGCACGTTGATGGGACCGCTCGGCTGCAGACCGTATCGCGCAAGACAAACCCCGCCTACTGGGATGTCATTAATGCGTTCAAGAAGCGAACGGGCATTCCGATTCTTCTAAATACCTCATTTAACAACAATGCCGAGCCGATCGTGCAGTCCGTGTCAGATGCGATCACCACGTTTTTGACGACTGATCTGGACGGACTTGTTGTTGGGCCGTTCCTCGTCAGGAAGCGGCCAGCATCACTGCAGGATTGGAGTGCGCTTGGCGCGTCATTGCCGCCGTATGCATCCCTTCATCGTGTTCGCTCCCACATAGCGCCAGATCGTCAGGAAACGATCTGCGAGATCCGCACCGGACATTCCGCCCACTCTAGCATGCGTATCTCACCTGAGCTTTTCGAGATCTTGATGCGAATCGAGGGCGAGGCGTCGCTCGGGTCGCTTTTCGACACAGCCCTGCTGGACCAGGCCAAGCGTGAAGATCTTGTGAAGGAATTGCGGCTCGTATGGGAGCTTCGGGGCATTCGCCTGCATCCGCTGCGCGGGGGTTGCGGTCACGACAAAGTGCCAAGCGGAACTTAGCCGTGACTCATGAGCATGGCCACGCCCATGCGTGCATGTGAGGGGACCAGGCCATCCGATGCAGAGGGGACATCGGGCATCGGACTTCGGGCAGGTCGATGCAACCCCGCCGAAGAAACGACGATCGTATTGAGAAAACGCGGCCCATCACGGATAGCCCTGCTATGAAGTTCTACCGATGCAGCTCGTCGGCACCGCGATTTCAGGCCGTGACGCCGGGCGAGAAGATACCCGAGACGTCTGTATTGACGTCTCTTGTCCAACCAGGAGCGCGTGAAAAGGCAAGGCAGATGGGTAGCGGTTCGAGAAATGATCGGTTCGTCGTGTCCCGGCGACGTACGGGGTTCGGCGACTGTCTGTGGTCACTGGCGGCAGCCTGGCGTTTTGCAAGGCAGACAGGACGGACGCTGGCCATTGATTGGCGGGGATCTTGTTATCTTGATGAACCATTCACCAATGCCTTTCCAGTCTTCTTCGAACCGGTTGATAACATTGCAGGTGTGCAGGTAATTTGCGATGACGACATCAATCAACGTTCGTTTCCGGGACCATTCTTTCCGGCATGGTGGAATAAGCCATCTATCGATTGCGTCTATCGCCCGGACGAGCAGATTTTCCGGGAACGCGACCAACTCGATCAACTGTTCCAAAGTCAGAAGGATAGCGATGCTAGCACGGTCATCTGTGATGCCTGCCTGATGTGGCGGTGCGATCAGGAGGCGGAACGAGAAATCTTCCGGAGTATCAAGCCGCGACCTGAAATTCAGGCTCGGATTGATGCTATTTACCGCGAGCACTTTGAGCCGTACAGCGTCGTCGGCATTCATGTCCGGCATGGCAACGGCGAAGATATTATGGGGCATGCTCCTTACTGGGCTGACGCGGAGCGCGCCTTGCAGCAGGTCTGCAGTGCCATTGATAAGGCCAGGGGTTTGCCCCACCCAAAACCTGTAAGGGCGTTCTTGTGCACGGACAGCGCGTTCGTCCTTGAGCAGGTTTCGGCTAAATTCCCTGATGTTTTCGTGATCCCAAAGCAGTTCCAGGCGCGCCAAGCCGGCCCATTGCACAATCCGGCCCTCGGAGCCGAAGGTGGCTTTTCCGCCCTCACCGAGATGTATCTCCTTGCCCGCTGCGACACCGTGATCCGTTTTCCCCCGACGAGCGCCTTCACGCGCTATGCGCGTCTCTTCGCCCCACGCGTTATAGAATTCGATTTGAAGGATCCGGGCCGGTTGATCCTCATTGAGGAGGACTCGCAAGAGCTCATGGCTTCATGAAGGTCGCAAACCGCTTGACCGATCTGACGGCTGCTCTGTGATCCAAGAGTACTGAAAGATCTTTCGGTGCGACGATTTTTTTCCCGTGTTGCAGTTGCCGCAAACTTTCGGCGGCGAACAGAACGAAGCGGCGGTCGGATGCCTCGGCTGAAGTCGCGACTCCGACAACGGCCCTAAAGTGCTGGCTTCAGCGTATCAAGAGGAGCGCGTCTTCGTTTCGGGTAGGCCACACATGGAAGCGAATCGGCGCTCAATCACGGATGAACGTTGCAGCATGCCAGCTCGTGCTTGGAACCGACCCGCCCCGCCAGATCCCAGTGCCGCTTAGAGCATGGTGCGATAGATCAAAATCGACCCCTGGCGAATCTAACGTGCAAGCCTTGTACGTCAGTTTTTGAGTTAGTGGCGAATGGCCGTGGCTGTTATTCCGAGCGATTTTTGACTTCGACGAGAGGTGCAGACGAGCCGCAGGCTCGCACGGCTGAGCGATCAAGAAGGCGAACGCGGCTGGTCGTCCTTTCATGAAGCAGGCGCGTGTACTCGCAAACTTACGTAGCGAATTCACCGTCACTGTTGCAAAGCTCACCGCCATTGTCTTGAATCCGCCAAGCACTCCGCGTGCGCGACATTAGGACGCAAAACGGAAGTGGAGTTACGTGCATCGCAGCGGCGCAAATCCTGCTACGGGTGCGGGGCGCAACAGTAGAGGAGGCGGCCGTGGGTCTCGATCTGCCAAACGAAAAACTGATCAGAGGCCCGCTGCCCGCAGCACATTTGGATCGCCTCGTTGAGGCCGATAAAGCGCAAGTTGATCGTGGTGAGCCGAAGGCGATGTTCCTCACCGGGGCATCACGCGGAATTGGCCATGCCACCGCTAAGCTATTCTCGGAGGCGGGCTGGCGCGTCATTTCTTGCGCGCGCCAACCGTTCGACGGCGAGCGATGCCCCTGGGGGGCTAGGAATGACGATCACTTCCAGATTGACCTCGGCGATCATCGAATGCTGTCGCGCGCGATCACCGAGGTCAAGAAGCGCCTGGCCGGTGCGCCCTTGCACGCGCTGGTGAATAATGCAGGTGTCTCGCCGAAAACGCCCACTGGCGATCGGCTGACATCGTTGACCACGTCAATCGATACCTGGATGAGGGTCTTTCACCTTAATCTGGTGGCTCCGATCCTGCTGGCGCAGGGTTTGTTTGATGAGCTAAGAGCCGCGTCAGGATCGATCGTGAATGTGACGTCAATTGCGGGCTCGCGGGTGCACCCATTCGCCGGTAGCGCCTACGCGACCTCGAAAGCTGCGCTTGCGAGCCTCACACGCGAACTGGCCCACGACTACGCGCCGCATGGCATTCGCGTAAATGCGATCGCGCCCGGCGAAATCAAAACAGACATGCTATCGTCGGAGACGGAAGCCCGTCTCGTTCCCAGTATCCCGCTGCGCAGAGTGGGGACCCCGGATGAAACGGCGAAGGTCATCTTCTTCCTGTGCTCGGATGCGGCGAGTTATGTCACGGGTGCTGAGGTGCCGATCAATGGTGGGCAGCATCTGTGAATCGGCCGCGCGGCGGCGAAGCTGACTTGAACTGGAGCAACCGCGTTCGTGTTCTCCGCTGACGGCGCGCATACAATCAACAAAAAATGAATCGAAGGCACACTGCAAGTTTACTGTCGTGCCATCAAAAAGTGTCAGGGTCCGATGTCATCTCGTCAACATTTGGCGCTAGATCGAGAGTGACATGCAAAACGAAGCTCGCCAATCCCGGCACGGCTCCAGGGAGGACGATCAGGACAACGGAGACAGGCTCATGCTGCATATTCCTTCCTCGAGCGAAAGACCTGCCTCGCAACCGGAGCCGGAGCACAAGGCCCCGGGGGATCCGTCGCATGAGAACGCGCTGACCGGCATCTTGGAAATATCAAACATACTCAATGCTCCTGGTCGGCTCGAAGTCACCTTGGCCAACGTCCTTGCTGTTCTGCAATCGTTTGTGCAGATGCGACACGGCATCGTCTCACTGTTCAGGGATGACGGCATGCCAGAAATTACGGTCGGCGCCGGCCCGACCGAAGGTGCCGACGAACGTTACCGGAGCTACCTGCCGCAGAAAGCAATCGACGAGATTGTAACGACAGGCAGGCCTCTTGTCGTCGAGAACGTAGCCGCCGAGCCGGCCTTCAGCGCTGCCGACCGGGAGGTTCTCGGCGCCTCCGAGAGTATGCCGGTAGCATTCATCGGGGTTCCGATTCGCATTGATCCCGGGATCGTTGGCACGCTGACGATCGACCGTATCCAGAAGGAAAGTTCAAGTCTCGGGCTCGAGTACGATGCGCGGCTGCTCACCATGGTCGCCAACCTGGTGGGACAAACAGTGAAATTACATCGCTTGTTAGCCGGCGATCGCGAGCCATTGTTAGTGGACAAAGACCGGCTAGAGAGGCAGATAGTCGACGGTGGGCCGCCCGCTCGCGAGCGTAAGAAGCTTCACGCCCACGCGATCATTGGCGAGAGCCCGGCGCTGAGCGGGCTGCTCGAGAAGGTTGCGGTTGTAGCCAGATCGAACAGCACGGTTCTGCTGCGTGGCGAATCGGGCACCGGCAAGGAGCTTGTAGCCAAGGCCATTCACGAGTCGTCGTCCCGTGCTAAGCGGCCGTTCGTTAAGCTGAATTGCGCGGCGCTCCCCGAGACGGTCCTGGAATCGGAATTGTTTGGCCATGAGAAAGGTGCCTTTACCGGTGCTGTCAGCTCTCGTAAGGGGCGCTTCGAACTTGCTGACAAAGGGACGCTATTTCTCGACGAGATCGGCGAGATCTCAGCTCCGTTCCAGGCGAAGTTGCTGCGAGTTCTGCAAGAGCAGGAGTTCGAGCGCGTTGGCAGCAATCACACGATTAAGGTCGATGTTCGAGTTATAGCTGCGACCAACAGGAACCTTGAAGAGGCCGTGGCAAGGCGTGAGTTCCGCGCGGACCTCTATTATCGTATTAACGTAGTGCCCTTGTTGTTGCCGCCGCTGCGCGAAAGACGCAGTGATATTCCGCTGCTCGCCAAAGAGTTCCTCAGAAAGTTCAACAGCGAGAACGGCCGTGCGCTCACCCTGGAGGCGAGTGCGATCGAAGTACTGATGAGCTGTGGCTTTCCGGGAAATGTCCGCGAACTCGAAAACTGTATCGAGCGGACAGCGACGCTGTGTGCCGGATCATCGATTGTGAGAAGTGACTTTGCATGTAGCCAAGACCAGTGCCGTTCCACGATGCTGTGGAAAGGCACATCGTACGGCAAAGCAGACCAGGCGGCGCCGATGCAACCGACGCCCGCAGAGCCCATCATTCCGCTAGCTGAAACGACCCCGCCGCCGCAGTCCGGCTGCGAACTGGCCCCACAGGCACCTCCGGGCACGGTTCTCGTTAGTGGTGCGAGGATGGCCGATCGCGAGCGGGTCATTGCGGCGATGGAAAAATCTGGCTGGGTGCAGGCCAAGGCAGCGCGCCTACTTGGACTAACCCCGCGCCAAGTCGGCTACGCGCTGAGGAAATACGGAATCGAGATAAAGCGGTTCTGAACGGCTACATCGGCCTGATCTGTTACCGCCAAATCGATAGGTGAAGACGATCCGCCTAGGCAGTTCGTGCAATCTGACGGGAATGGGACCCTCCGCGGCGCCGACTTGGCTGCAAGCGCGGCGACCGCGAGCAGGGCTGATCTGTTCAGTGAGAGATGGAGCGTGCGCCATGAGAGCCTCAACTGCGGGTCATACAATCGCGAACCGCCGGTTGCTCGTGACGTAAGAGCTATCGTACCTATGCTCAATCAAGCCGGATTAGCAAATGAAATGCTTATTGACCCTCCATCTGTCCGATGCGCGCAGGTGACTAGCGACAATCATCCCGCAAGCCGTCCTGCCGTCACTTGCGTGGCGTGCGCTCAGGAACAGCGCTGTCGGAGCCCTGACTTGTGTCGGCATTCGTTTGTCAGGAAGCAGGCTAGAAGGCGCATTACCCGGTTTGAGCCTTTGTGACCGCAAGCCGAGTCCAAAACGGCGGGGATGGTACAACACTTGCTGTTCTCTTCGCAGCTGACGCTACTTTAGGAGCAACCCCTTGCATAATGTTGTCTGCATCAAACAAGTTCCGGACTCGGCGCAGATCCGCGTGCACCCCGTAACCAATACAATCATGCGTCAGGGAGTGCCGACCATCATCAACCCATATGACCTCTTCGCGCTCGAGGCCGCGCTGGAGCTGCGCGATCGGTTCGGCGGCGAAATTACCGTGCTTACCATGGGACCGCCATCGGCCGAGGACTCGTTGAGAAAGGCTCTGACCTATGGTGCTGATCGCGCCGTCCTACTTACCGATCGCTGCTTTGCGGGCTCCGATACGCTGGCCACAACCTATGCACTTGCAACAGCGATCCGTAAAATTGGTAAGGAATATGGCCAGACAAACCTCATCTTCACGGGAAAGCAGACCATCGACGGAGATACTGCGCAGGTTGGTCCCGGCATCGCAAAGCGACTGGGCGTAGGCCAGCTAACTTACGTTGCGAAGGTCAGATCCTTGGACGTCGCCAATCAAACAATAGAAGCGGAGCGACGCTCGGAAGGTGGTGTGCAGGTTCTGCACACCAGATTGCCCTGCCTCATCACGATGCTTGAGGCGACGAATCAGATTCGGCGCGGTGCGATGCCGGATGCCTTGCGTGCCGCGCGTGCCCAAATCGTGAAATGGAGCGCGCAAGATGCCGGCGTCGAAGACATCTCCAAATGCGGGCTCAAGGGCTCGCCAACTGTCGTCAAGCGTGTGTTCGCTCCCTCTGCGCG
Organism: Bradyrhizobium sp. CCBAU 51745; assembly: GCF_028128715.1. Taxonomy (NCBI): domain Bacteria; kingdom Pseudomonadati; phylum Pseudomonadota; class Alphaproteobacteria; order Hyphomicrobiales; family Nitrobacteraceae; genus Bradyrhizobium; species Bradyrhizobium sp. CCBAU 51745. Next base: position 42,668 of record NZ_LBJP01000093.1, read on the forward strand.
GGCCGAGAAGGCGGCGTTGGTTGAGTCCGCCGAGCAACCGGCGCAGGCGTTGATGGACGCAATTTTCTCGCATCAACCGAAGCTCGAAACCGATCTTACGGCACTTGCTCGTGAGGCTCGATCAGGAGAGGCCATGCAATCCTAGCAATTGCGCTCCAAGGAATTTAGCAATGCCGCGCCCGTGTCGATGAGCGCGCTACATATAGCTACGAATCTCGACCAGCTGCCAATAGAGTCTGCTATGGCGATCAGTCGATCTCGCGATTAATTGGGGCCGCATGGTCGGAGACCACGTTATGGTTGCGGTCGATGTCTGCAAACGCACAGGATTGTCGGGATACGGCCAAACTGGCTTGCGCTTATTCCAGATCCTCCGTTCGGTCGTGTTCGACGGCGTGGAAGGCCACTGCTTCGCCGGTAACGGTCGCAAGCGAAGACGGAATACGTCAGCGACCCTCGTCACAATACTAGCGCAAGCCCCTGCGTGCCGAAAGCGCTGTCGCTGGCTCTAGGGCGCAAAGCCAATCTCGGGCGCCCTTGAGGCAATCTCCACGATTCAGCAGGCCCCGTACGCATGAGAACGGCTACAGGCGGTTCGCTATTTGGCTCCTAACGGCGGTGCGCAGCCGATCAAGTGCTATGCACTTGCAATGGGGAGAGGTCACGAGCGTATACTTCGGACTCTTACGAAGGTAATTCAAAAAGTTGGCATCATGATTGCTGTGAGCCAGTAGTAACCTAAGAGGTGGCAGTCGCGAACCTGCCCCACCAGAGACCGCACGCCTTATGAGCTCGGTAGGTACGAATTGGATTTTGCAAATGCTGCACCAAGCTGACAGCGCTTTGATGAAATGGCAGCAGCACCCGCGAGGGCTTGACTCATTCGGCCCGGACCACGAAGGCTGCAAGCTCGCCGAGCGAGCAGGCGCGCCACTCGCGCACGGGACACTAGCCTTTGCTTGGCGTGCGCGGCGAAGTATTCACGATGAGCCTCCACGCGCATGCCGGCCGTGGCTGGCATTGCAGCATCGGATTGCTGGGGGACCGGATACCGACGGATCCTCCCTGCTCCATCAATGAACGCATTCCCTTCGATGTGCATGGGCAGGACAGAGCATGCCGCTTTCTGCCCCGGCCAAGGAAACTACGAAAGTTCGCCAGGAAGGTGAACGCAGTCATAGGCCCTTCGAAGCCAAAGAACTCTGGCCGGTTAATAGTTGACCTGGATACGGAGTTGCTTCGCCAACGACCGGTTCGCTTCTCATCTGCAAGAGTCAAATGACATCTCGAGCGTCTCAATTTGCACCGGATCAACCTCCGAAGATATCGTGCGAGTACTTGACCGAGCAAGCACAGGCCTTGTTCGGTCCGCATCCGTTCGCCTCGCAGATGTCCGAAGATCAAATCGCCAGCCTGCTGCCTGAATATCTGGCGATGTCACAGGCGTTCCCATACCTGCAGGCAGGGTCCCAAAGGGATCTCATATTCGATGCAATGCATCAAAATCGGGATATTGCCAGGGACATTGAACTGACCAGCGTGGTCGCTAATTTTATCTGCTGGGATGAGACCGGTGGCCATGGCCGGATTCTCCAGGGCGGTAAGGCAGCGCTACCCGATATTCTTGTGACGGAATACTTTCACTCCAACCTCTTGAGAAAGGATGCCTCGCAACTACTCGGCAGAGCAATACTGCCCAACTATAGCGACAGGACGAAGCAGTACCTGCATTCTCTCTATGCGGGATTGTCATCGAAAGACGCCCTGGTACGTTGCGCCTACATGGTTGCGTTTGAACTCCATGCTGCGGATATGATCCAGTCGCTGTGGACCACTCTGGTAAGGACCTTTAAAGCGCAGCCGGACGATCTCGAGTATTTTCGCGTTCATGTCGGCGGAGAGGATCCTGCGGAGAAGTACCACGGAGAAATGACAGGCCGGCTGATTGGCAAACTCGTGCCGCCCGGGAGTAGTGATCGATTTTTGGATGAATTCGATCGAGCCTATCAGCTTAGTGTCCAATGGTGCCGCGATCTGCTCGGAATTGTCGTGCGCACGGGAGATGATTACTCCGAGATCCAACATCATGGGCGCTGTCATTGTGGCTCCATCAAGTTCCACGTCAGTGCGCCGCGAGAGCTGTCTGCAATTCGATGCAATTGCTCAATTTGTCAAATGTCTGGATTCGTCAACTTGCTCGTAACTGGCGATAAGCTACGCATCGAGTGCGGTGAAGAATTCCTCACTACGTACCAGTTCAACAAGAACATTGCTCGGCACACGTTTTGCCGGCTTTGTGGCGTAAAGCCATTCTATAGGCCGAGGTCGAGCCCCTCCGGATTCAGCGTAAATGTTCGATGTCTGGATAGAAGGACCATCGAGCGCATAAGAATAACTGAGTTCGACGGCGAGCATTGGGAGCAAGCATTTGCGTCAATGCACCAGGACCCGGAGTCATGCGGCGAAAATCAAAGGAGTGAGCTCGAATGGCGCGCGTAATGAATGGTAAATCCCGTCTGCTTTCAGAAGAAGTTCTGACAAAGTACCGCGTAGAGCTGTTAGTAAAAGGGACGGTCGTGATCGCCCCGCAGATATTGTTCACGCAAGACGACTTGGCCAAGATCAATCAGCTGCAAGCTGATATCCCGGAAGAAGAAGTGCGGGAGGGAGATGCCGGCGACTTGCACAGGGTCTTTGTCAAGCGCGTGAGAGTAGACCCGCCGGGCCGCGCGCCTAGCAACGTGAGTGGGACAGCTGCACGGCAGATCATGGAGCTACTCGAAAGTAAGGACCGCAGTTTCGCGCTAAGCAAGATATTCGGAGCATCCTCAGATTACGTGGTTCGCCGATGCCAAATGCATCGCATGCCGCCGGGGTCATTTGTCGGCATCCATTTGGACGCGGAGAGCGATCCGGATTTCGAGTACTCTGTGATTGTGCAGCTAACGGGAGACTTCAACGGTGGCGAATTCGTGGTACATCCAACGCGGTACGAGCAACACGTATTCCGACCGCCATTTGGCGCCATGATTGTCACAACATGTAAGGTCCGGCATGAGGTAAGGCCGGTGTTGAGCGGGGAGCGCCGATCCCTCGTGTACTTCTGTTCGAAACGTGGCGGCGCGAACCGCCGGATCATCGAAAGCTCTACCGCTCGGCTTTAGGGTGACGCCTGATGTGGTTCTCCAAGAATCGGGCGGCGAGCGAGCTCTGCGGAGAATTAAATAATTTCCCATCTTGTGGTCAGACTGACCTTCGTAAGTCTAAGACAATTCTTGACGGAAGCGATGGCTAGCATTGATCTATGTATGGCCACGACACATCATCCGACCAAAGCTTACTCGGTGATCGTGGTCATCTTCCTCGCTGCGCGAAACCGCGGGGTCGACGGCGGCGCGCGATAGTGTGTCCGTCCCTGGCAGCGGCGCCGAAGTGAGCGGCTGACGGCGTGTTCGCTAGAACCTCAACAATCGGTGTTGCTGATCGTGGGCCGCGGGCCTGTTGGGCGCAATGACAACGCACTCCACAGTGCCAGCCTCTTCGTCGGCGGCAAGTGGGATTACGCCCTCCTTACGGGTGCGGTCGTATATCAGTCCATCTTTGACGAAACGATCGTGCGCGGCTTGGAAGGATGGTGATCGGACATTTCTCACTGATAAAACAACGTTGGAACCGAAATAGTCGAAGCCTAGCAGACGGACGGCAATGTTGTGTAACACCGAGCCGCCACCCCAGCGGCCGTTCGCTTCATTGAACAGCAACCGTTCATCTTTAGCGAAAATGGCGTCAATGTTGATCATTCCGCGATATCCGAGGTCGCGCGCTAGTGCCACGAATCGGCAGGCATGCGCCTGGGCAGCCAACCATTGCCCGTTCTCCAGGTCGCTGGGAAGCTCAAGCCCGGTCCAGATCAGAGCTCTTTCGGATCGGTCTGTGCTTTTGCGCAGACGTATGCTTCCACTATTGATAAAAGCGATTGATCCATCATCCTGGATTGCATACTCGAGATAGAACAAAGATTGGGCCAAGTGGTACGATTCCACGACAAGCGTCTGACACGATGCTGTTGTCATCTCAGACCAAAGTGCTTCGGGATCAAACGACGGCCACGAGATCCACCGAGTATCCCTGGCTCCAGGCAGCGGATCGCTCTTATTGCTGGTCAAGATGACATTTCCGACGCCACCAGCTCCATTATCCAACTTTACAATGACCCTGCCGGTCTCGGATTTGAGGGAGGTGACGGCTTCGAATAGTCCATGTGGGTCTGTCGCGACTGCCCCATGAGGGAGCGGAAGTGCGACGCTAGTTGCCAATTGGCGGAAGTGGCTCTTGCGATTCAACAGATCAGGCCCACGCTGCAGAGCGAACTCGTCACCCGTGTTCGGTATACCTAGCATGGCCGCCAGCCGTGCGACGCCTTCGGTAGAGTAGCAGGGATACAATCGCCAGGCTGATTTTTGACAAAGATGTCTTTTGATTCGCTCGAGAACAGTCTTGGACAGCAACGTACAATCATCGAGGATCGTCGATTGGCGGCTCGCAGGTACAATCAGGCGAAGACTTGATACATTGAAATCGAGCGTCCTGCCAATGAAGGATAGCAGATCCGCCGGGATCACTACCGGGGAGACTATAAGGTCGCCCTCCTGAGCGAACCACGCTGAACGATATGCCGAGTTGGCAGCCAGCGAAAGTTGAGCTTTTGTTAGATGGGCACCCGACATCTGAGGCGTACCGGCATTCATAATTATGATCCGCGGCATTCTCGACTCCGGGTATCTGGATATGATCGGGATGGGATCGTCATGGCAACCATGATGTCCTTGCCATGCCGCGGGAGGCTCTGAGAGAGCGTAGATTTTGCGCCGTCTCGAGTCACCTACGATGTAGCGCGAGCGAACGGCTTGTCTCCTATCTGCGGATCTCGATTGACAGCTCGGTCGCGTGGCGAGTCGGTTCAGCGAAAAAGCTTTACGTCGCCTAGCACGGTCTTCGGAATCCTTCGCGTGAAATGATCTCGCGGGGGACGCTAGAATGGTTTGTGACCTGATATCTGCGATCAGCGCTTCCTCGATCCGGCCTCCCCGTCGCTTGGTCACATAACCGTCCGGTGCTTCTTCCCAGCGCGCATCGGTTCGGCCGACCAGCGGCATTCGGCTGCATCTGGATATTCCGTAAGCGCTCGCTGTATTCTTGCTATACGGAGATTTTCGATTGAAATAATCGAGAGTTGTGTTGCCGCCGTGAAGCGGAAAAGATCCACCAGTGTCGCAGCGTTTCATGTCTCGGGCGAGGCTAGGAATTTCGCGGCGGTCTCCACTCTGGACACCGAAGCGCCTTTCGAAGGTAGGAGATGCCCGCTCGATGTGTCGACTGACGGCATAGCTGGGCGTCTTCCGGTCGAAATGGATTGTGGTCTTGTCGAGAATATACGTATTGTGTTGCTCGGCCATGGTCGAGCAATCCAGTTGGTTATTCATGCCTATCAGGTCCGCACATTATATCTGCGTCGACGCCCTTCAATGGAACCCCGGACGTGGCGGTGTCCCGGTGATATGCTTCGGTTGCCCCTTGTACAGGTTATGATCACAGGGGCTTGGCAGAACCCGGCTTTTGATGGTTGTCATGGGTTGCGAAGGATAGATATCGCTCGAGGGTAATCTGCCGATCGATCACTCACTTTGCTCTGCTGCGCTCGTGTGCATCTGTCGGTAGTGATAGGCGCACCACGAAGAGGTTTTCTTGCCGCGACTTTGATATACAGGCTCGCCGCACATATAGGCCGTTCTCATATCTCCATCTTTGAAGCCGATGATGTAACGGCACTGGCCGGCACTATGATCAATTAACAGGACCTTCTTAAGGCCATCCGGGTCTTTCAACTTTCTGCTCCAGCATGCCAAGAAATGTCTTCTGTGCCGCGCTGGTTGCGCGGAGCCAAACCCGCGGGTCACTCCTCGAAGATCCGCGCTGGCTCACCATCTGCCACACCTTGCGCGTTGAAATGCCTTGCCACGTGCCGGAAAGCAGTTTGAAAGTAGCGGGTTCGGCGTACTGAGTTTTTGCGTTGCTGCGCGAGGGGAGGGGCTTGCTAGCAAAGCAGCGCCACCCAGGGGCGTGGGATAGAGTTCCAAGCCGACAAGTGCTGACCTTATCGGCTCTCTGGCGGAGCGGCCGCCGACAGCTGCATGGCTCGGATCAGAAATGCCGAACCATTTGACGCTACGTGCGAGCTCTGCCGCCGCGATCGGAAGTCGCTGTACAGCCCTCCCGAGTGACGGGTTATAGAGAATGAGGAGCGGCCATCGTTCCGCGGATCTGAGGAGCTGGGACATTCGAAATCCTTGCGACCCGGATGGGTGCCACCCTAAGAGCCTACGATTTAACGCTACGTCAGGTTCAAGCCATTTTTGGCAGTCTACGGGAACTGGCCAAGCTCACGCTGGCCCAAGCAGCCCGCCAAGTTCTGTCGCAAGCAATTCAGCGCTGCCCTGGTTGGGCTGTTGCCCTGTAAGCCCTTTGATGAGAGATTCGACGAATACGACGGCGGCGTGTCCAACGCACGTTGGTCGCTGACTTCCGACGAAGGTTGGAGTTGCTCACGGGGCGTATGCGGGAATGCCCATCGGCGGTCAGCCTGCGAAGGGCAAGAGTCGGGTCGCTTAGCAATCTCGATTGTCCACCGCCGGACGAGCGAGCAGATCGAGGCCTGGCTTGGCAGCAAGTATTTTTAGGAGTCTGCGTAAAGCACGATATCGACCTCACAGAATATCCCGCATGGAGTCGGCGCAACTATTGCAGTCTCAGGAGAACACGCCGTTTTGCTTCGATAAGATGCTCATCCAGGATCTCGTGCAGCACACCCCGCAGTTCTGGCGGGATCGAGCTATCTGAATCGATCAACTCCCGAAACTTCCGAATGATGTGTTCTATCGTTGCGATCGTTCCGAGTGTTTCAATCCTTTGCCGGGGTATCACAGATTATCTCCTTTGGCGCGCAACGCACGTTGCGGCGCGGGTCCTCACCTCAGCAACCTCGCCTGGAACAGCCTCTAGTAGGCCAAGGGATGGCTGTCGGGTCACGTGCTCAGCGCGAGTTGTGTTGATAAAGACTTGCGTCGGTAGCGTTCACTCGAATTCCGCAAAACTGGCGCGTATTGCGGCTGCAATATTTTCGCGCGCGTAAGCTGCACTGTTGACGGCATCGATCGAGCATCAGCCAGCTCGGCTCTCAGGCGTTTGAAACCGCGATCAAGCGATTCAGCCGGGCGGCTGCAGCGCCGCGATCAAGTGATTCTTGTCCAAGTACTACGCCTTCCTGTAGGTTCGAGGCACGCCCGGCCACCACCAGTGCCGCCGCCGCGTTCAAAAGTGCGGCATCACGAAAACGTCCTGGCAGGCCATCGAGCACTTTTTGTAACGCGGCGGCATGAGCCTCAACATCACAGCTCTCCAACGCATCGGCGCGGTAGCGCGGGAGCCCGGCTTCCTCCGGCGTCACTTCGAACGTGCGGACTGTACCAGCCTCAACCGCAGCAACGAAGCTGGTGCCGGTGAGGGATAGTTCATCGAGCCCGTCCGAGCCATGAACAACCCATACCGAATCGGCGCCCAAGTTGTTCAAGACGTACGCCAGAGGCTGCACCCATTCGGGAGTGAACACTCCAAGGATCTGCCGCTTGACGCCGGCCGGATTGGACAGAGCCTCGATCAGGTTGAACATCGTGTGGGTTCCAAGCACGCTCCGGATCTGGCTGATGCGCTGCATCGCAGGATAGCCGGCTGATGCAAACATGAAGCCAATGTCGGCTTCCTGAACACAACGTGCAATTGCGTCGGGCTCGAGATCGACCTTTACGCCGAGGCGCGCCAACACGTCTGCGATGCTCGAGCGCAAAGACGCAGCGCGTCTGACATTCTTGGCGACGGGAACGCCGACGCCGGCTACGATGAAGCAAGCGCACGTCGATACGTTGAGCGAACACATAGCGGTATCGCTGGTGCCAGTGATATCGATGGGGTCGCATCGCATTTCCAGCTTGGGCATCATATTTCGCATTGCGGATGCGGCGCCGGTGACTTCTTCGACTGTCTCGCCACGGACCCTCATCCCGATCAACAAGCCACCGATCTGCGAGGGAGTTGCGTCACCCGACATCATGCTGTCGAACGCTGACGCAGCCTCTTCACGCGTCAGAGTGGCGCCGCTGGCAACTTTGGCGATGATCGACTTGAGCGGTTCCATCGAACTTTACGCGTTCCTTTGTCCAATCTGCGGCCTGACCGTTCAGTCACGTGCCTTTGCAAAAAGAGTGCCTTGTCGCAGCTGCCGGTCTATTCGCACGCGATATGCCGCACATGTCTTTGAGGCGGCCGTCAGGTGAAGGTGAGCATCGGAGGCGACGCTACAACCTGACGCTACGTGAGGGTCAAGCTCTCTCGATTCGATGGTGCCGTCGATGGGATCATGGCGGCTAGTCTTGGCTTTCCGAGCGCCGGCGTAGCGCAGCCGCTGATGGGCCTCCCGCGCACTATGAGTATATCGTGCTGAAGAGTTCAGACCGAGCTCATCTGGCTCTGCGAAATAGAGTCTCCGGGTCGCGAATGAGCCTGTGCGCGACAGCCTCAAGCGCGGACGCGTCCTTGATCCGCCCGCATGAAGTGGTGAGCCGCCCGGCGACCCCTCGAGTGACGCTGCATGTCAAGCTGGGTGACGTCTGGAGAGGAGTCGGACGGACAGGTTGCAGCATCTTTATTTCGAGCCGCTGCTCTTATTGCTGATGTCCCGCCTGGAGATCACGTCGCGACATTGCTGACTGAGGCGATCTTGCCTGGATCTGAGGCAGGCAGCGAGAGCGGAGCGATCCGGTATTTTGACTACTACAGGAGCGGAACACGTCTTCCATGCGGGCCTCTTTCTCCTCTGCGGTCGGCATTCGATCACGCGCGTTGAGCGGCCCGAGCATTACAGTTGTCATTGCCGAGCCAAGAGCGAGGGGGCGGCAGGTGAGTATGAGGCACGAAGCCAAGTGACTTCGTTGTTGTCGATTCATTGATTCGGTGGAGCTACGCATTTTTCTTGCTGCGCGGAGCGCGCCACCTGCCAACTGTACGGAGCTCGTCATCTATCCAGCATAACAGGGGCGACACCTCCCATACCGGCGGAGCCTCACGATAGGGGGAAAGGTTGCGCCGACGCAGCAGACGATCTTTTTGGAGCTGCTGGTGGTTGTGCGGCCGGTGCATGCCTCGATGTCTCGCGGCATTGCTTGGGCCTGCCTGCACATGACCTGAGGGACTATGGGGCAGCCTAATCGCCGGCCGATGAGTGACCGAGGACTCGGCACGATGCCGGCTCGAAGCGGCACAGGGCAGCTCTGGCGAAGCAAAGAGATCAGGCAAGCCAGATGTGGTTAGGTCGTTGTTGATGACGCATTCGGTTTTGCAAGATCGACTATGATGACGCGCTGGGACATCGTTTAGCCTCACCGCCCTTCTGTTCCACATATGTCAAGAGGTTGGGTGGGTCTATCTGTGAGGTAGGTCTCGTCTTGCGTGGAGTTAAGCGAGACTGCAGTGATAGGAGACCTGCCCTGTAGACCTCGCAACGCGCGATCTCGTCCAGCAGAGACAGGATTAGCATTCGATGAATTGCGGGCAGGCCTGCATCGGGATGATATGAGGCTCTCTATTCGGTCGTCCCGCGCGGGTGTAGGTGCTTGAGGCATTGGCAATTCTCGTGAACTATCAGGAATCACCCGATTTGTCAGATGTGATCTCCACTTGTCCAGAACCTTACACTCTGACGCTGCGTGTGATTCAAGTCTCTTCGTGCGACCGATGGTCTTAAGATGTCTGTGACTGTCCATTCTTCCTACAAGGATCGTCTTCGACGCGTACTCAGCCGCTTCTGAATTATTAGGCTGGACAGGGGGCTGACTGCTTCGCAAGCCGCGGTGGCGAGCGTGCCTCCTACGTGATGATACGGAGCGTGGGCGTCGCAATTCTTTGATCTACGAGTTGCATGCTCCCGGCATGAATTCGAAAAGCATACTCTACCAACCCGATCACTGGCTAGGCCGCGCGGAAGCAACGCGAAAGAAAGCGGCGGCGCTCGATGATGGAAAAGCCAAAGACAGGCTGCTTAAGATCGCCTTGGAATACGACAAGTTAGCGCGGCGTGCCCTCGTGTGGCAGATGCGCAAAAATGAGGACGATACGTAGCCTGAGCAAGAGCTGTAAAGCGTCGCTACGGCATATAAAGGCCTCAGCCTGTTATAGCCGACCGAGGCTAGGCAGACATCGCTCAGCAAGCGAGTCAATCCCGCCTGCACGGGGCGTTGCGGGAGCCAGGGGCGAGGCGGCCCGACCGCCCTAGGTCAATCGCACATGGCGGCGGAGCTGGCCGCCTGCCCAACGTTCCTTCAGATCACCTTGCTTCGTCAGCTTCTCGAAAGCGAACGTTCACATGACGGGAATGGGGAGTACTGGTTCTCACGTGCAGTCAATCCGTTGCGCCGTACGAGGGCGCCAGGATGCCACCAGCGCACGGACGCGTTGAGCTGCTGTTGGCCAATGTTTGGCACTTGGTGGCGGCTGCAACGGCGTATCAGTATCGCCAATGTGAGCCATCTGGGTTATGCGTCGACCTTCCCTTTGCGGCCGCCGGAGCAGCGCACTTTTTATCCAGGTAGCAGCGAAGAGCGCACTGGCATCAGGTTGTGCCGCGGCATGCGATAGGCCCTACGAACCTCTCGTTCGGTTGTCCCGCGCGAGAGTTTTCAGAATAGCGCTGTGATGACCCAGTAGATTCCAGCCCAAAGCAGCGCATTTATGAGAAGTGCGCCGAAAAGGCGCCAGTTCAACCTCTTCCAGGGTTGCGGGGAGGGACGATCGGCGCCGAAATGCTTGATCATTGAGTGCTTTGTTGTGCGCCAATGTGTCGGTTCATCGCGCTCAGCGCCGGACAAATAGAAATGTGCCAAGCTTTGCTAGCCTCCTATCACTCATAAGTTAGCAGTCTTCTTTCATAAGGCAGTGTGAGAATCGATGATCGTTGCCTGGCGACCGATTGATTGCTCATTCATCCTCGGTCCAGCTAGGTCGCGTTTGGCAGCACAGCAAGCGACGTGCCAGGAGGTAGAGCTGTCGGCAGCGCTTTTGATGGGGTGGGTTCGTCAAACGGAGCCGTTGCGCGACGTCGAAGTTGCGACATTCATGTCGGAAACAACACCCGTATTAGCAGCAAGGGGTGAGTGCTGTGGCATGCCGTAGACAACGCGTTAAGAGCAGCATCTTAGTGACGCGGAAAAGATCGGGCGATATCCGCTGTTGGAGTCCATGAGATAGACTACTCATTGTTCCTGACCGTTAGCTTACGACCAAGATCGCAGACGATCCGCTGGATGTATCAGTTCGAAGGGAGGGCATGCCAGACGCTCGCAGCGATCTGTGCCGAGCGGGATGCCATAGAACTGAATCGTTTTGACATAAACGGCACATTAGGACTGTTCAGCCTTGGCGAGGAGGCCGCCAGGGATCGAGTACTCCCTCACGAAGCAGGTCACCCTCACCCATCTGGTTGCCGCCACTGGTGCTGGCAGGATCATGAAATGTCGCCGCCAATAGGGGAGCACGCCATAATGAAGACCAATTCGTTGAAGAGGAGGTGGGGCCTCAAGAGCTTCCGACTTCGTGTGCTCGAGCGGGATGTCCGCTCTGCCGGCGATGAGCAGTGAATGCCTAGCGGCGACGGGAAACTGCTTCGCCTCGGAGAGGGTCGATGACGGATTTACATAAGTAGCCGCAAGGTCCGATCGGAGGGGCAATTCGCCCAACGCGCAGATCGTGCTGCCGCCCATGCTCGGGCAACCAGCGGCACCGAGGCCGCAAGCACGAGAGGAATAGGAGGAGCGTGGATGATGATAGGCATCTACCGGTTTTGTAGATGGTACGCTGTAGACTGATTTAGGAACATTGGGCCGTGAACCGAGACGCTTGACTTGTTGCGCGACAGCGTCATCTACGTAGACCTTAGGCTATTCGAGAGGCAAAGGAGCGAGCGTGCGAGCGCAGATGATAGACAAGCTGGAGGCTGGCCGTGTGCAACGTGGCCCGTTCGCTACTGCTCCGGGATCAGGACCTTGCGGTCTGTTCTTTGTGCGGGGGCCTTGCGGGTGTGAACTCAAGATAACAGCACTTGTCCATCCTGGCTGGGAGCATGTCGCTGTTTCGACCCCGCGGCGTTGTCCAAACTGGGAGGAGATGTGCTTTGTCAAAGACCTGTTTTGGGATGAAGAGGAGAGCGTCATGCAATTGCATCCGCCACAATCGCGGTATGTGAATAACAGCCGATATTGCCTTCACTTGTGGAGACCCACTTATCGAGACATTCCGATGCCATCCCCGAGCTTCGTAGGCGTTGTTGGATTAAGTCCGTCAGATGCGGCAACGTTGTTCGCGCGGATCAGCGCGACAGCATGACGGGCTGAGGTAACAACGTTCGAGCAGGCGTGTCGAGCGGTTGCAGGAGCACAGGTTCCGCGTCTCGAAATGAGGTGTCACAAGCGGGTGTATGTCAGGCTCACTCGACTGTTGCATTGTGCACGGCGGGCTAAGTCTGAAATGTCGCTGTCAAACAGGAGCCGCTAATGACACCCTGACTCGGGGGGAATGTCTGCGCCATTGTTATAGAGGGCACGATAGATCGTAATTTGGGGCTTGGCAGGTTCAAACCACTTTTTGCGGATCTGTGCTGAAGGTGCCTGACCGGCAACAACAGTATCTCGCTGGCCGATGGCCGATCACGGAGCGATCCGAAGACGCGAATTGCGCACTCTATGGAGGCGAAGTTGTGCCGGCCGAGCGGCGCACATGAGACGAGTGAGATCGACCCAAAACCGACGGTCGAATTTGATTTCACGAAGGCGCTGTCCAGCGTAGCCATCATCTTGACTGCATCTATATTCCACAGGCTCGCCCGCGTCACTGTGCAAGAGTGACTAGCTGGTCGACCGCTAGCCCACCACCTGCAGCGGCGCTCGTCAGTAGGAACTGTCGCGCAACCAATATGCCCCGAGGCGGTAGCTTCCCCAAGCTTGTCTGGTGGTCAGCTCTTCGTCAGTTTTCCTCGATATCAGCCGCAGGAAAGATGGAAGCAGCGCGCTCCCTTTGAGGACGCGTACGCCGAAGAAGCAGGTGAACCAGCATGTATAATCGAGTTGATGGCGAATACACACGCCGTGAGCAAGCTGATAGTTTGAGTAGGCCCGCAGACAGTAGCGAATTTGCGCAAACACTCACCGAAGTCGCGCGGCGGGAGAGCCTGCCGCGAGACGAATCGGTCGAGCGAATGGGGCTCTGCTTCAGCAAGCCACATACCGCAGATGTAATCGATTCTAGTCCAAGCACCTCGCGCCACAGCACATCCTCTCTGTCCTCCAGCTCGGAACTATCCTCAGCCGCTAGTCCTGTCCGTGATCTGTTCGATTACAGGACTGCTGAATTGTCCGAAGCCAATGTCAGCGGGATTTGTGTTGGATTGGTAGCGGAGTGGCTCCTTAGTCTCCCAAGCAGCCCTTCATCCCGAATGAGGGCTCTGCTCCCGGGCACTGAAAATCACAGCTCAGCGGCAAGGCGGCAGGGGCAGTATGAACAGGTCTTGACTTTGTTGAAAGAGGATGGTGCGGAAGGGTCTCACAACCTCCAGGCAAAAAGCGCGATGTTACGCGACGCCGGCCTAGAGGCATCTGCTGAACAGACGGGATATAGGTTTGGTACATCCTCGTGCATTGACGAGATCGTGCAGGAGGTCACCCAGGATGCGTCCCGCTATTGGGTCCGCTTGAATTTCGTCGGGGGTGGCGGCCACTCGATCGCGACGGCGACGTCGAATGGAACGACGACCCTCTTTGATCCTAACTATGGGGAATTTGCTGTTGCGTCAGATCGGCTCGGAGGGTTGTTCAAGAGTCTGGCGGAGCGCTACAGCAGTCCCCCGAATGACCGTCATATAGCGACTGTCGTCACGCAAAGGGTGACGTGAGGGCTTCCGAGGGTGCAACGGACTTGCCCGAAGCCCGCGCGGAACCTCATCGGTCGATGCGGGACAGCCGCATCGCCAACCAGGGTGCACCCGCCGCGGTTCTGCCGATGTTGAGTCGGTGCTCTAGACCGACGCTTCCCGGACGTAGTGCGGAGAGGGGTGAATGTTCAGCGATATAGGTTGGCCGATCACTCAAGTTCGTGAGCCCGCCCTCGCGCTTCGAAGCCTCAATCGCCTGCGCTTGCACTTAGGCAGGATCGGCGGCCGGTTTGGCGAACCTGTTGGTTACCCTGCGCGCAATTGTGCCTTCAGGGATAAGGTCGGACCAGGCATCCACAGTCGGCGCGAAGCTCTAGTTCGTCTGCATCGGAATCGTCGTCGGTCGCTTCTATAGTGGGTTCGTCAACCAAACAGCTGCTGCGGGGCATATTCGCATGCGCTCGCGCCGGCGTACAAACCCAGTCCTCGCTCGCTAGGAGCTCCCCGACAATCCGCGTCTTCTCCTCGCCGCTGGACTTGAGTCTCGGCTTCGGTGAAGGCCTCGTCCGCGGCCTGACTCAGCGATTTTGCGGCACTGTCGTTTTAAGCGTCTCAATCGAATTGTGCGCCGAGCTGGGCTACAAAGCCATTTTAGGTTTAACTTTCCGATAATCGGAACGACATCCTGAAGCTAAGACAGGGAGCTCTCTTCGCGGCCCGAGCGCAAGCGGGCTATTAAGCTAACTTGGAAGACCATCGCCTGTGTGGATCTGATCCCAGTCTCACCCCGGAAGCAGCACGGGCGCGACTCGACGCTGGTCGGGCTGCATGGACCAGACGTTATTTCTGCCGCGCCCGCGCTACTGGTTGAAGTTAGCAGTAACGTGACTCGGCGCCGAATCCCCACGCATACTCGGGGCTAGCGCTGTCCCTACCACGCGCCGCTAACTTCAAGATCATTGTACACTGACTAGCTGTCCAAAACCTGACGGACTCGATGCGATGCATCAGGCGTAGCAGCCTGAGCGGGTCGATGCTCTCCTGCCTTGGACCCTGCTTGACATTATTGCCTGGGTTTCACATGTCATCGAGAACTTGGGAGGGATCAGAAGTCCATACCACCCATACCGGGGGCTGCCGGCATTGCTAGAGCAGCCGCCGCCTTCTTCGGCAGTTCGGCAACCATCGCTTCCGTCGTAATCAGCAGCCCGGCTACCGAGGCGGCGTTCTGGACGGCGATGCGCACGACCTTGGTCGGGTCAATGATGCCTTTGGAGAGAAGGTTGCTGTACTCGCCTGTCTGCGCATCAAAACCAAAAGAGTACTGCTCGTTATCGAGGACCTTGCCTACCACTATCGAGCCGTCTTCGCCGGCGTTGATCGCGATCTGGCGGGCCGGCCAAGAAAGCGCCTTGCGAACGATCTCGACGCCCGTCTTCTGGTCGTCGTTGTTGGTAGGCAGGCCCTTGAGCTGCTCGGAAGCACGGAGCAGGGCGACGCCGCCGCCCGGGACGATGCCTTCCTCGATAGCCGCGCGGGTCGCATGCATGGCGTCATCAACGCGATCCTTGCGCTCCTTGACCTCGACCTCAGTCGCGCCGCCGACGCGGATCACCGCGACGCCGCCGGCGAGCTTGGCGAGACGCTCCTGGAGCTTCTCACGGTCGTAGTCCGAGGTGGTCTCCTCGATCTGCGCTCTGATCTGGGCCACGCGCGCCTCGATGTCGGCCTTCTTGCCGGCGCCGTTGACGATCGTGGTGTTCTCCTTGTCGATCGTTACCTTCTTGGCGCGACCGAGCATGTTGAGCGTGACGTTCTCGAGCTTGATGCCGAGATCTTCCGAGATCGCCTGGCCGCCGGTCAGGATTGCGATGTCCTGCAGCATGGCCTTGCGGCGATCGCCGAAGCCCGGCGCCTTGACCGCCGCGACCTTCAGGGGGCCGCCGCGCAGGCGGTTCACGACCAGGCTCGCGAGCGCTTCACCCTCGACGTCCTCGGCGACGATGACCAGCGGCTTGCCCGTCTGCACCACGGCCTCGAACAGCGGCAGCAGCTCGTTCAGCGTGGAGAGCTTCTTCTCGTTGACGAGGATGTAGGCGTCGTCCATCTCAACGCGCATCTTGTTGGCGTTGGTGACGAAGTAGGGCGAGATGTAGCCGCGGTCGAACTGCATGCCCTCGACGACGTTGAGTTCGGTCTCGAGCGACTTAGCTTCTTCGACCGTGATGACACCATCGTTGCCGACCTGTTTCACCGCGTCGGCGAGAAACTTGCCGATCTCTGCATCGCCATTGGCCGAAATTGTGCCGACCTGGGCGATCTCCTCGTTCGAGGTGACCTTTTTTGAGTTCTTGTGCAGGTCCGCAACGACGGCCTCGACCGCGAGGTCGATACCGCGCTTGAGGTCCATCGGGTTCATACCGGCGGCAACCGACTTGGTACCTTCACGCACGATCGCGGCGGCCAGGACGGTCGCGGTGGTGGTGCCGTCGCCGGCTGCATCCGCAGCCTTCGAAGCCACTTCGCGGACCATCTGGGCGCCCATGTTCTCGAACTTGTCCTCGAGCTCGATCTCCTTGACGACGGTGACGCCGTCCTTGGTAATCCGAGGCGCGCCGAATGACTTGTCTAGCACGACATTGCGGCCCTTCGGGCCGAGCGTGACCTGCACGGCATTGGCGAGAATGTCGACGCCGCGCAGCATCTTGTCGCGCGCGTCCGCTCCGAACTTGACTTCTTTGGCTGACATAGAAAATTCCCTCAGTTCCTTAGTTCATCCTTTGGCGAGCCCGGTGGGCTCTCCTCAGGAGGGGCAGCTGCGAGCCTGTGTCAGGCGACTTTCTTCGTCGAGAACACCTCGGTGAGAACGCCCATAATGTCGCTCTCCTTCATGATTAACAGGTCTTGCCCATCGATCTTGACTTCGGTGCCGGACCACTTGCCAAACAGCACTCGGTCACCCACTGCGATGTCGATCGGAATCTGCTTGCCGCTATCATCGCGACCGCCCGGGCCAACGGCAACGACTTCGCCCTGCGATGGCTTTTCCTTCGCGATGTCCGGAATGATGATGCCGCTTGCGGTCTTCTCTTCGGCATCGATGCGCTTAACCACGACGCGGTCGTGAAGCGGTCGCAAAGTCATAGAGGTCTCCTGAGCGTTTGAACAAGTTAGCGTTAGTCACAATGTGACCAGCACCCTTGTAGCAAGAGTCAGGCCAGAAACGTGCTCAGCGATTATCCTCACATTTTTGCTGAAGTATGGACCGGACTGCGTGTGTGTTTGTCCCGAAGCAAACGTGCTGAGTTGCACGGCCGCCCGGCTGTCGTAAAATTGACATTGCGCTTCGTCCAAGCTCCCGCATCGATCCTTGGAATACACCAACATTGCTCGGGTGGCGTTGCACCGATCGAAAGGCCGCGGCTCGACGACGGTATCGGGATTGCACATGACTACCTGACAGCACCATCTAGCAGCTGGGGCCGGCGCAGCGTGCACTCTACAAGTCCTATCGAAAAGCGGCTCGTCAAATCTGTCGTAGTGGTGCATGCGAAGAAGTTTGCAGCTATCTCGAAAAACCGGGAGCTGCTTCTTGTAAGTCGTGGCGTGCTCCAAGCCAGGTCGCCATCGAATGGTAACAATGGGCGTCCGGCCGCGGTGTGTAAAGCCTATCGAATTGAGCCTGGTCATCCTAGGGCCACAGCATTTTCAGAAATTTGAACGTGCCGCGAAAGCGGGATTATGCCAAGCAACGCGTGGGCTGGTGCTTTCACCGACTTTGGCTCCTCTCCGGCGATTCCGAGGAAGAGGTCGCCGGGAGCCACCGTCAGCCAATCTGAGATGGCGGCCGTCAGTCGGCAGAGCCCATTTTCGCACCACTCGTCATCGAGCGGAGTGGCTGTTGCTCTGCACGTGGGGCACTCTGATCGGCACGCGCCAGAAAACATGTCCGATAGGTGACGCTCGGAGGAAGGCGTTCTTTCGGCAATTCGAAAAAGAAAGAGGGTCTGGCTCACCGAGGCCGCATTTTTCCGATAAGTTCGAGATTGCATCGCGAGCTGTTCGACAGGCTCTCTGTTTGATGCCGATGGCATGCAAACAGCTGTCGTGGATCAAGGGGTGCTGGCGCATATATGAACTTTATACCTTGATATACGTTGTGCAGCGGCTTCTGACATGTGATCGGCTTCGAAGTTGAAAATCATCCGATCTCCGCGCACCATGGAAGAGCAGCTGTGTCGTCCGTAGAAGTACATCAGCACATCGTCTCACTTCTTCAGAAGCCGAATCCGGTCATCCTGGATATCGGCTGCAATGATGGGACTGATACGAAAAAGTTTCTCGAGCTGTGCCCGCAACCCAAACTCTACTGCTTTGAGCCGGACCCCCGAGCGATCGAGCGCTTCAAGAGGAAGCTCGGTCCATCCCTCGATAAGGTGAAGCTGCTTGAAATCGCCATCAGTGATCGCAACGGGACGATCGACTTCCATCCGAGCAATGCAGATGGGGATGCGAAGGATTGGGACTTATCCGGTTCAATACGCCGCCCAAAGAACCATCTTACCGAGTATGATTGGGTTCGGTTTGATCACCCTGTCTCGGTTGAAACACGGCGGCTGGACGACTGGTGCAGCGAAGCCAACGTGGACGTAGTCGATTTCATCTGGATGGACGTTCAAGGAGCCGAAGCCGACGTTATCGCCGGCGGAATGCGGACCTTGAGCAACACGCGCTTCATCTACACCGAATATAGTGACCGCGAGCTCTACGAAGGGCAGTTAACCCTGCAAGGCATTCTTAACTTATTGCCATCATTTGAAGTGGCGGCTCACTATCCGCGCGCAGTGGAAGGTGATGTATTGCTCAAAAATACGCGTCTCTAGCAGCTACTCATGTCGAAGGTCTCATTCATGTAAGGCTTGACCAGCGGACTCGATGATGGTCGCAGCTGCACAACGGTGGTCGTCAAGGCGAGCGGCCATCGCTAGCTGGACAGGCAGCGCGGTGGGCTGGCATTGGGCCGGCAAGGGTGAGTGCTAGGATAGTGCGCAATGCAGAGCGTCTTCCGCACTCTGCGCCCCAAGCGGCAAGGTAGGCAACGGTGAGAATCGGGTCGCGCGCGCGGCCATTTGGAAAGTGTGGGAGTTGAACCGCGAGCCGTTACGCAAAAGCAAAGGTGGATACCGCTCGGCACCTCAATGATTGCGACACGGCGGTAGAGGCATATAACGGCTCGCTATGTTTGGACAATGAACCTGGTGATCCGGGATATGAAGTGGGATCTTTTTCAAGGGGGAGAGCCCAAAGCTGTCTTTGTTCACATTGAAACGCGTGACGTGTGGCTTGCGCGTGCGTAACCCACTTCATGGAAAGTCCGGCTGTATTGCCGTGCCGAGCAGAGCGCGGCCAGCGCTCTGAAGCGTTCCCTCGTTTAAAGCTGCGTGCTGAGCAACCACGAAGCTGTCGCACATGGCGCGTGCTAGATTGCCGGTGGTATGGAGCGCCTCAGTACCGGCAAGACCGCTCGCAATCCTGCAGACCTCAGCGCCCTGCCGCGCGGCGTTCGTCGCGGCGAGCCGCATCAGCATCGTGGTGCTCAGAGTTACCTCACCCGTGAGCGCTTGCTTCCACAGCTCCTCCGTGGCCTCGTAAAAGAAGGAACGAGCGGAACGTAGCATGGCTTCGGCTTTGGCGATCTCAAGCTGGACATAGCCGCGCTCAGCCATCACGGGCGCTCCAGTGATCGAGGCGCGGCTTCCGGCCATGGCGATCACCTCGTCGATTGCGGAACGTGCAATCCCAATGCCCACAATCGCATGTGCCTGCGCGGCAAAAGCCAACGATGGATAACTATAGAGCGGCCCATCAAGTGTCGCCGGACCACCGCGGATCAAGGTCCATTCCTCTGGCACAATGACGTCGCTGACAACAACGTCGTGGCTTCCAGTGCCTTGTAATCCGATGACGTCCCAATTGGGCCGGATTGTCACCTTCTCGGCCGGAATCACCGCTACGCGCGGGAGGTCCCCGGCCGGATCGCCTTCCACTGTGATACCAACTCCTATCAAATCCGCGCCCGGCGAGCCGCTAGCGAATGGCCACACTCCGTTCACGACAAATCCATCGGTGCATCGCTTGGCGGGCTGGAGCGGGAAAAGCGCGCCCGCCAACACGACGTCCGGCCCATTGGCGTAAACTTTTCGAAGCGTGTCGTCCGGAAGAGCAGCGAGGTAGCGAGCTCCATCCCCGAAGCTGGCGACCCAACCGGCGGATCCGTCGGCCTCGGAGATGCGCTCGATCAGGCGACAAAAATCGGCTGGCGTTCGCTCCTCGCCGCCGAATCGCTTGGCGACCATAGCCCGATAGACGCCGACGCGCCTGAAGCCATCGATGATCTCTTTTGGAATTTTCTGCGCGCGGCCAAACTCATTGCGATGCGCGCGGATTTCGATGAGTAGCGGCGACAGATGAGCCCAGCTAGCAGCCGCACCGGGGGTATGTTGTGGTGGTGCGTTCATAAAAACGTCCTCCATGTCTTGTCCAGGTGATTTGCCGTGGGTGTGAAGGTGAAGCGTCAGCTCACAATATCGACCTTGCCGGTGTCGATTCGATACAGGCCCCCGACGACCTTCAGCCGGTTCTGCTCGACTGCAGCGTTCAGAATCGGGCCTGTCGATCTAAGTTTGTTGACATTATCGATCACATTTTGTCGGGCTGCGTGAGCGAATGTGTCGCCGGCTTGCTGTAGAGATGCTTTCACTGCAGGAGCAAGTGCGGTGACCAGCGATGAAATGTGCCCCGGCGGCGGCTTGTCTTGCTGGAGAGACTTGATCGTGGCGTCGATCGCACCGCAATGATCGTGGCCGAGTACAAGGATCAGCGGCGTGTTCAGCACTGCGACCGCATATTCCATACTGGCGAGCGTATCATCATTAGCGAAGTTTCCGGCGACGCGGCAGACAAACAGATCACCTAGTCCGCTGTCGAAGATAAGTTCGGGCGCCACGCGAGAGTCGGCGCAGCTCAGAACCGCCGCATATGGATTTTGGCCCTCAACCAAGACCGGACGCTCGCGCCTGAAATCGTCGACTCGTGATGCGCCCTGGACAAAACGGTCGTTCCCCTTTAGCAGCCGCTTTAGGGCAGCATCTGGACCCAGCAGGTTGTCGGGCTTGGGCGGGCCTTTTGCTTCCTTCGCATCGAGAATGCTATTGCCGAACCGCAGGGAAACTGCCAAAGCAGCGAACGCCAACAGCGACCGGCGCGAACGCGCTACCTTGGCTAAATGGTACAGGTTTGGAGAGTGGGGTGCATGCATGTGTCGCCTCATCGCGCGGCCTTACGCCACCCGGTGGCTTCGGCTTCCGCTTCGCCACAGAGCCAGCGTTCGCCGCGCTTCTTCGTCATGTCGATTTGTTCGTAACTGGGTTGCCCTGGCAGGTGGTAAATTCGCTCGCCGCTGCGCTCGAGAGTGCCTTTTATCAGGCACTCGGGGGACGGCGGTTCCGTTAGCAGATCGGATCCGAGCAGGACTTGCTGAGCGTTGATAGGAACCAACGTCGCGCCGACGATAATTGTCCCCCTATTGCGGCGAGGCCAGTCCCAGGGCGCGATGAACGCCCCCGACCACAGCCCCGCACGGGCTGTGCTCGCCACCAACTCATAGACAGCGTAGGTATGGAGAGATGCACCTGCCGATAGTGCCCAGCCCGAGCGTACCATCCAGGCGTTCACATTCTCGCCTTCGATGAAGCAGCTGCCGAGGGCTCGCCTGTACTCGTCGGCCCTTTGGGTATGACAATCCCAGGTTCGCCCATTCGAATGCTTGATGAGCTCGTCGCGAGCAGCTACGCCGCAGGCCCATCTCCGGCCCTGGGCGTCGAGGCAAATCTGGTCCGTCTCAGGAGCTTCGATGCCCGAGAGCCGAACGTTGGTGTGCTCGATCTCGATAGTATTGCCGTCGTGGATGCGCGGAACACCGCTGAGTGTCGCGGCGCAGACCGGAGATGTGATGAGAGCGAGCAATGCGCATATGATTCCGCGGTGCTTCATCCCGAGGATAACCTTTCACTCCTGATCCATGTTCACGCACGATACGCTGCCGATACATTCGACTGCCCGACCGAATTATATTCGCGATCCCGTTGGCATTTTCGACATGCTGTATGAGAGATTCGCGAAGCTACGACCTGACGCTGCGTAAGGATCAAGAGATTTTTTCGGTA
Source organism: Bradyrhizobium sp. CCBAU 51745 (assembly GCF_028128715.1). Taxonomy (NCBI): domain Bacteria; kingdom Pseudomonadati; phylum Pseudomonadota; class Alphaproteobacteria; order Hyphomicrobiales; family Nitrobacteraceae; genus Bradyrhizobium; species Bradyrhizobium sp. CCBAU 51745. Next base: position 64,919 of record NZ_LBJP01000093.1, read on the forward strand.
GTCCGTGCGGCGCTATTCTTTGACCATCGACGGCTCTCTCACTGGGAGCGCGCTGTACCTTCTCGACTTGCGGAGAAGATCCTCGTCGGGCGGCGCCAAACTCGCGGCGCTGAACGAAAACCCAAACCTCGCAATGTTGTCTTTGCAAAAGCGGCCGACTATGAAGGGTCGGCGCTCGCGGTGTTGTCAGGCGTGGAGGAGCAACCCTGCTGGGTTGGTGATGGCTTCGATCGGCAAACTGAACGCTGCCGATCGTTCCGCAGAGGACAATGAAATTTCGCCCTAAAGTCTTGACAGGAAAAAAGATGTTCAAGAAGCTTCTGGTCTGCTCGCTCTGACGGATTTAGAAAAAGACGCAAGGGAGTTCAACCTCAACGCTCGCCGCGCAAATGAACTTTTCTTGTTTGAGCAAATCGGACAAGTCCGGTGCGTTTTGCGCCCGACCAGATGATCGCTGATAGCAATCGCATTGGGGCTTTTGGCTCCTCCGCCCTGGACCATATTGGTTAAGCGCTACCTCCCAAACGATTGCACAAGGACTGAATGGGTATTGACTGAAGCCGCGACGGGCGGTCGCTCTTCGGTAGGGACGTTCCCCGCGATCTCAACGTGCGTACCCATGAGCGCTGGCATTCGCGTCCGGTTGCTCGAGAAGTTGTAACACCTGCGATATTGAGCCGCGGCTTTGCCGTAGACGCGCCGGAAAAGGGGAGGCGGCCCACGTGTTCGGACAATAGCGAGCATCCTGATGCAATTCAGTGCGAGGCTTCAGTCTACAATAGGCGTTGCGCATCACCGCGCGCGGGGCGGATAGCTTCGGTGCGGTTGCCGACTCAAGCTACGCATCATTCTTAAGCACCTGGCTGCATGATTGGAATGACATGCTCGCGGCCGTTCGGGAAGTACCGGTCTCGTCTTCCGCACTTGAAGTAGGTGCCCGACTCAGAGCCGGATTCGCAATAAGAGGCGGTGTCAGCTGGAGCAAAGCTAAAGACGCGCTTTCCTATGTTTCGAATCCGGATCTATGCGTGCAGACGAATGAGTGCGAGGAAAGCTAAGGGCCGAGCCAGTCTGGTCCTCGACGTTCTCGCGTACGGCCCCGGAGCTTCCTGCTCTGCGCACTCGGAAACGTGCAGGCGCTCAGCGGGTATGCCGGGGTCGCTACCGCTGCCCCGTTCGCGGTAACTTCCTCGTCGCTTTCGTCGCAGAACTGCGACCTTGGTGCAGCCTCGAGCCGATATGCTCACGCTGTTACGTATGCTACTCAGTCACGCGATGCGCGGCGCACGCGCCGAATCGGCCTCGTGCTGGAGGCATCTCGACGGGTCCAGCGAATAATGCGTGATAGCTGGTTCCCTCGCAAATCGGTCGCGAGCCAGTATGCGCCGCTGAGCTCGACAACCGGCGGTAAAAACCAAACGTGCTGCCGACCCTTGCGCACGACGGGTCGATCCGCTGCAGCCGGACAGTTGTGGAGCCGTAAACAACGGAGCGGGTCTGTCTTGTAGCAGGGCCCGACGCGCCCAGCCATGGACGGGCTGCGCCGCTATGTTGCGCTGCTTGACAATTTGCTAAGGCCTTCGCTCTCCTAAGTCTTCCTCTTCGTTTGGCTCGGTGCGTTGGAACCAGGAGCCAGGAGGAAATTTGGCGATGCGCTTGGCAAAGGAGGATTGTGGCTCCCAATCATGTCCTTCAGTCTTCTCGAAAGAGATGACCCCATTGTATGTAAAATAACGTGGTCCTTGGATACTACAGTTCACCACGAGCAGAACGCGCCACATATCGCCTTTCTCGGTCGGCTTGTCATTCCGCTTCGGTAGGTAGTCCACTCCGACAGGATCGATGATAGTGCAGCGGCCGTGCCGCAGAAGATCGCCGAGCCGGCCTTGCGGCGTAGTCACAAAGTTGAAGTTGGTCGGATCATGCAGAAAGCTAAGATTTGCGCCCCGTTCGCCATCTGCGACTTCAGTGGCGATTAGCGAGAGCGCCAGGGCGCGCCAGCCTAACTCCATCGGCTTCGCATACGTTGAGGCGAGTTGAATCGTACCGTCGAGCGCGACTTTCCAAGCGATAACGTACTGTTCGTCTGATTTGTTGTCCCGGTGCCTGGTCCACGGAACGAAAACAAAGTCGTTTTGGCCAAGTTCAACAACGCCCCACATTTGCGGGACGAACTGGGCCACCATCGAAACATTGGAGATGATTTGTTCTATCGTCTCGCCATCTTGCGCTCGCCAAGTTGACTTGAGTCGTTCGACTAGGGGGCTGTCGTTGGCGCGAATATTGTTGCTCTTGGCAGCCGGCCAGGCGAGGCAGATTAGAAATCCGCCCAGGCAAAGCCATGGCACTGGTCTTCCAGACATTCTCTTCATAAGCCTCAGCCTATCGCGTTTCATCGAGACATCTTTCAAAGTGGGCGACCTTGAATTGCTATGAGCGAGCGCAAGAAAAGTCCCGAGATGCGGCGGGCACCCCTCGTTAGCTCTCCCGCGCCAGCAGGCGCTCCCCTCTATGTCACGTGCCGCTGACTTCCCTCGCCAGCGACAGCGTCAATCGGCTGAGCTGGACATGCCCAGCGGGAGGAGACTGGACATGCCGACGGCTTGCATTCTTCGTGCCAGGCAATAGGCGGAAATTTGCACGGATTTTGTGTCCCTCCTTGTCGACTTTCCGACCTGCGCCCGTTTCGATGTTTCCATTCAGTGTATCCGTCGCAGCTGTTGTATCCTTGTGCCGTACCCGATAGTCAGCGCGAGAGGTGAACGCCTCGATGCCAAGTGCCTGATGACAATCGGCAGTGCGTTTGCCGCCATTTAAAACCGTTCGGTTCGCTATCGTTGTCGTCGACGTTCGAGCTACAGGATTGCTAGCGACACAAAGCCGAGTTAACCCCGACTTTGAAGTCTGGCTGGCACGCCAAATCTACCTCTCGCCGCGCATGTTGCTAGATTGCGCCGCGTGCCGTGGCCTATTCGATGTCGACCCCTCAGTCCGAGAAAACAGCTGGCCAACGGAGGTGCGGGGCGAGCCTCTCAAAATCGGAAGCCGCATGCATGCTCATTCGCCTAACAGATGTCGCAGATTCGCTTGGCACACAATCTGAGAGGTTGACGGAAGAGTTCTCCTGCCGATAATCCAAGCCGTCGAGGTTCTCCGGTGCCCATTTGATCCGGAGCTAAGAGGGAAGCCGGTGCGAATGCCGGCGCTGCCCCCGCAACTGTGAGCGGCGAGCCGCTGTCCAACGATGTCACTGAAGCCTCCAAGGCTTCGGGAAGGCCGGACAGCAGCGATGACCAGCAAGCCAGGAGACCTGCCCCGATAAAATATTGGTCCACGGGCGGGGTGTCTCGGTGGTGCGCCAAGCAGTCGTCGCACGCGCGACTCCCCTGCCTGCGTCCGCCATGGCCTTTGTCCCGAACAGAGGTTAAAGCTATGTCTCTTCCCTCTCTTCCAATCGCTACGCTCGGGACGCCGCGCATCGGTCCAAGGCGTGAGCTCAAACTCGCTCTTGAAAGCTACTGGGCCGGAAAGATCAGCGAACAGCAGTTGCACGAGGACGCATCCGGCCTGCGCGCAGCGAACTGGGCTCGTCAGAAATCTCTCGGCGTCACGATCATTCCGTCGAACGACTTCTCGCTATACGATCAGGTGCTCGATACAAGTGTCATGGTCGGCGCCATCCCGGAGATCTACGCCTCGAAAGGAGAATCCGTTTCGCTCAGGACGTACTTCGCCATGGCCCGCGGATCACAATGCGACGATCAGGATGCGAGTTGCGGCCAGAGCCCGCGGGGATCTGGCGCACCCGCGCAGGGAATGACCAAGTGGTTCGACACTAACTACCACTATATGATCCCAGAGTTTTACAGGGAACAAGCGTTCAGATTGTGCAGTCGCAAACCCGTTGAAGAGTACGAGGAAGCAAAGGCTCTAGGCTTTCAGACCCGCCCGGTCCTGATCGGGCCGGTCACATTCCTAAAACTCGGCAGGAGTACCGATAGCGCGTTCCAGACCCTCTCCCTACTGGATGATCTGATACCGGTCTATATCGACGTTCTGCATGAATTGGCCGAACGAGGGGCTGGTTGGGTTCAGCTTGACGAGCCCTGCCTGGCCCTTGATCTGGATGAGGCGGCACGAAAATCGTTGCTACATGCCTATAACCGGTTCGCAAAGGAGGGACCGGACATCAAGATCATGGTTGCCAGTTATTTCGGCCCGCTAGGCGACAATCTGAATACTGCCTTGAGCCTGCCAGTTTCCGGTCTGCACCTTGATCTTGTTCGAGCGCCTGAGCTATTGGATCAAATCATTGCTGACGGCCGAAGAGATCTCGTCATGTCGCTCGGTGTCATCGACGGCCGGAATATATGGCGCTCGAACTTGTCGTCGCTCCGGAAGCGGCTCGATCCAGCGATTGCGAAGCTCGGCAGGCACCGTGTACAGCTCGCTCCATCCTGCTCGCTGCTTCACGTGCCGGTCGATGTTGAACTCGAGACCGGGCTTGCGTCCGACGTCAAGAGCTGGCTCGCTTTCTCGGTTCAGAAGATGCGTGAGCTTGCGATCCTAGGGCGGGCACTCGCAGGCGACGAGAATGTTGGGCTAGCTCTTGCCGATTCGGAACGCGCTGTGACTGCCCGCCGGACTTCGCCGAAGATCCATGATACCAAAGTCGCTGTCCGGATGAGGAGGATCGGCCAGACGATGCGCCGGCGCGCCAGCCCATTTGCCCGTCGTTCCGAAATCCAAAGGAAACGCTTTGGACTTCCAGCTTTTCCTACCACGACGATCGGATCGTTTCCACAGACCACAGAGGTCCGAAATGCTCGTGCAGCGCATGCGCGAGGTGCGATGAGCGACGAACAATACGACAGGTTCCTCAAGGAGGAGATAGCCCGCGCCGTACGCTGGCAGGAGGACATCGGTATTGACGTCCTCGTGCATGGCGAATTCGAGCGTAATGACATGGTGCAGTACTTTAGCGAGCAACTCGCCGGGTTCGCATTTACCAGGAATGGATGGGTACAGTCCTATGGTTCGCGCTGCGTCAGGCCCCCGATCCTGTTTGGGGACGTAGTACGGTCGACGCCGATCACCTTGGAATGGTGGCGCTACGCGCAATCACTAACCAGTAAGCCGATGAAGGCGATGTTGACCGGACCGGTGACGATCCTGAACTGGTCGTTTGTTCGCGATGATATTCCTAGAAGCGAGGTCTGCCGTCAGCTTGCGCTCGCGATCCGCGACGAAGTCCGCGATCTCGAGAATGCCGGTGCGGCCATGATCCAGATCGACGAAGCTGCACTCCGCGAAGGATTGCCATTGCGCCGGTCGGATTGGAAGGCATATCTAGATTGGGCCGGAGATTGCTTCCGCATCTGCTCATCTGGCGTAGCCGATCAAACGCAAATCCATACACATATGTGCTACTCAGAGTTTAACGATATCATCGCTGCGATCGCTGCAATGGATGCGGATGTCATTTCGATCGAGTCGTCGCGCTCGAAAATGGAGCTACTGGATGCATTCAAGACATACGAATATCCAAATCAAATCGGACCCGGCGTTTACGACATCCACTCTCCACGCGTTCCCGAGGTGGGCGAAATGAAGGAGCTGATGGTGCTGGCTCGGACGCGTTTGCGGGATTCACAGCTTTGGGTCAATCCGGACTGCGGCCTAAAAACGCGCAAATGGGAGGAGGTTCGGCCTGCGCTAACCAACATGGTCGCTGCCGCTCGCGAACTGCGCGCTTCATCTGAATCGCAAAACCATTGATCCCGCGCTCGGGTCTGTTCTCGACAGAGCAAATTCGCTTGTGGCCATTTGCGCTTTCCACAATGTCGAGGCAAGCCTTGCCGCCAACAAAATGCCCGGTCCAGTTCGCGGACCGGGAAGGTGAAGGCTCGGAGGAAAGACGGTGACGCGTCTCGCTGCCTTCTTGGCCGAGGGAGAATAGCCGACGGTTCGATCAAAGCGACAACATTCGCCGAAAATCTGCGCATGTATAAAGCACAAGTTTATCGTAGCTAAATTGTGTGGTGGTATGCGGCGTTATAGCCTGAGATACAGAAATCTGCGGCGACTTTGTCGCTCATGAGCACGATGGCAACGATTGCGACAGCAATGAGAAACGTCATGCTTGACGGACAGCGCAAGGCACCCACCATGGATTCGGTCCGCTCGGAGATGATTGCCGTCGGGCTCGCTCATTCGATCGACCCTGCACAGTTTCCGAGAGTACAGCAAGGCGGTCCCTGCCCAACTCACGCCAGTCCATTTTGCAGGATAGCGCAGCTATCCCGGCCAGATACGCCAATGCGTTGGCTGCACGGTGACGTGCTTTCCGGTATGCGCGTTGATCCATCCGCCGAAGACCCGACGGCAAGGAAAGACAACCCGGTGAATTGAATTACCCTCGATCACGGCAATCTCCAGATCCTGATCGGGGGGCGGCACCGTTTCGAGCCGCTCCCAGGTCAGATCGCCATTAGATCCTGGTCTATGTTCATTGCTGCGGGCTGACAAATTCAGATAACCTTGTGAAGACTACGCACGTTGCTCGGGTTCCGCGCGGACAGGCTCAGTCCAGTATCGCGCGCGCGGCCCGCGGGGTCGATCGCGTCAGCCGAGGCGAGAGGGCTATCGGCCATGCGCCGTTGTGAACGAAGCACGATCCGCTCGCGAACTGAAATATTTGGATTTGCGCTACGAAAGAACGCCCGAGCTTCCGTCGAATCGATCTGATCAGCTCAAGAACTCGCTCATATGTAGCTGTACTGCACAAGCTAAACTGGACTGCAGCTCCAGCAATCCGGCCCGCGGCGGGAAAAATGGTCCGGCTTTCTGTCATGTCACGTCCCTTATTGATGAGACATTCCTTGTTCTGCGGCGTCATCCTACTGGGTGTGTGGGGGCGCTCAGCCGCGCCCTCTGGCGCGCGGCAGTCTATGCAGCGAGAGCGCAAAGACGTCGGAACCGCTTAACAGCATTAGGATGAGCGTAGCTCCGCTCGGAGCCCATAGTTGGGCCGGTCCGCAGGCCGAAAAAGTGGACGCCCTCGCGAGCGGCGCAGCCTACCATGTGCAGTTCATTGGCCCGCGGCTCGGATGCGCTGGGCAGCAGTCCTAAAAAGCGGTCGTTGGTACCCGGACATGAAAGCATCGTGGGCGTCAAGCCTTTCTGTCTGCCGTGCATCTGACCTTACTGGCAGATAATTCTATCAGGGCGCAGCCGCCGCAGCGTTGATGCGGGTCAAAGAGTGGTGCCTGTTCGGGATTGGTCGAGCTCGAACGGGCACAACGAGCTGCAGACGCCCGCGTTGACAGTCGGCATGTCCGAACTCGCGCTTCCGCCAGCGCCTCGCGTTTCTCTGCAACGCGGCCAGAATGGTGATTTGCGGCGCAGCTCACGTCCATGGGCTATGACAGCATTTTCCTCATTGATCTGTCCAAGCGAATCGTCGATCGACGTTCCGCCTCTCATCGTCGGTAGCCTTGCCGGCGCCGATCCCACCCTTAAGCTTTGGCACTGAAGTCCCGGACCGGGCTCATTGACGACAAGCCTGATGATCGGATCTGCTGTCGCGGCGCCAGGTGGACCGTCGGATGCAGGATCGGGATGCGCGCTGCCCCGCGATCGCTTGCGCGTATAGCCGCCTGTCGGCGCATATCAGAAATCCGGCCGCGATGAGCCGGCAAGCGATCGCGGTTTTTCGCGACAACAGGAGCCTAGCGCCGCGCTGCTATGGACCTGTCTTCGGAGGAGCGGACAGAGCTCTTGGGATGCTGCTTGAGGCAGATCAAATACTCTAAGGGCGAATGGCAGATAATGCATAAGCGAACCATAGGAAGAGGGGGTCATGCCTTCATTTAACGTTCGGTTTATTAAGACCGTTCGCGACGATACCGGCGGCGAGCATCGTGCGTGCCAGGCGGCATTTAAGGTCAATGCCGCCTCGCTGAGTGCTGCTGCACAGCAGGCAGAGACCGATTTCTGCAGGCAAAAGAGAGTCCGCGATTGGACAATCTTCGCCGATGTATTGGAGCTCCGAACCCCGCCCGCATGAGCCAATCCGTCCCGATCAGCCGTTCGAGCATCCGGCAAGGACGAACTCTCCTGAATAAGCAAAGGGCCTTACAGTTCCCGATTGTTCCACGCAAGCTGGACGTCTTCAACACCGATTATTCTCGTCGTTTTCGGACGCAACGTTCACCTTTGCTCGCCAGTTATGGCATTGCCATCAGCGTGGACGGCTTGGGCGCCGGGCGGGACATCGTGTTCGTCGAGCATGCCTACGACACGTGTGTCCGACGTCCGCGTCTCGATCGGACGTACCTCCCTTTTACAACGGCCAGCGTCGCCATTCGCACCTGGGCGGCGGCGCTTCGGATCAAGCTTACTTCCGCCCGCTGCCATTCCGTGCGGTAGCCTTACTGTGCCGATGGTGATGTACTTCGACCAGATCGCGAAGTTCAATTTGGAAACACTGTGGTCGTGATGGGTCTCAGAGCGTGAGGTTTGTATGAAGTCTACAACTCCACAGCTGCACTCGTCGAGACGCCTCGCTCGGAAGACGTGACCGACCTTATACCCGCGACTTCCTATGATATTGCCTGTTTTTTTCGGTCGTCGCGCCGAGAAAACCATGTTACAAGCCGCTCCCTCTCAAAAGGAGCATTAATCGTGAAGAAAGCAACCAAGAAACGCGTTAAGCGGCGCGAATGGACGAAGGCAGATATCCAGGAGCTCAAAGTTCATTCGAAGGCCCGAACCCCGGTCATTAAAATAGCAAAGATGACCAAACGCAGCGTCGGTGCTCTCCGCCAGAAGGCCTTAAATCTTGGAATCGGACTCGGACATCAGCGGTAGCTTTGGGCAGCGCCGGTACTGGAGCGGCAGGGCGGCTCACAGGCCGCCCTCCCCCATGGAAGTTTGGGGCAAATTAGTTTTGCCGATCCGCGCTGAGAGGAATTTTTGGATGGCGTTTCAATGTCGCGGTGGGAGGCTCGAGCATCCTCTCATTGATGAACTCTCTTAGAAGTGGTCTAAGCCGTTATGACCACTCGCCATCCATATCGGCAGTGAAGACATTGTCTTGGCTATCTGTTAAGGATCTCCCACATGAACGGCTGACAATCTGCCTCCGTCACGAGAGGTAGGGCCAAGCGCGCTTGCTGATGGGGTAATCCCGAGGCCTGCTAGATCAGGTCCATCAATCCTAACACTGGCAATCTAACACTCCTTAGCGCCCGTCAGGGAGGAACAGCGTCGCGAGGTCCGCTAACCCAAATACACCTTACAGTTTCGACGAATGGGCTTGTGTAAAACAAGCTGGCCGGACCTATAATCCAGTGTGTTGACCAACCAACGGCGGCGCTCACTGGAAGTGAGTCTGGATCGCTGGCGCGTTCAGAAGATTGCTGCGTCCTGCCAGGTGTGATGTTCAGGATACCGTCGGCGTCTTTGTAGGACTGCGCTCATATGTCGAAATTGATTGGAGTATGCCGAGCCTCAGCGAGGTGCATGTCGCATTTACCTCTTCAACGCCCCAGCGCAGGCATCTTCTGACTAAGCGTAGCAATCTTCCATGCCGCGCGCGGCCGTCGGCAAACGTCGGTATAGTTCTTTTCAACCTTTCCATAGCCACAGTCAATCTTCGTGCAATTGAGCTGTTGCTTGATTTGGTCTCATTGGGTCGGCAACAGCGGAAGCGATTGCAGTTATCCCTTCTGTGATCCCACCCCATCAACTGAACGGGTCTCAGGTCATGAGTGGCAGACAGAATTTTTGTCGTTTCGAATCTTTGTGCGCAAGCGGTTGTCCTCATGTGATCTGCCGGCTGGCTTTGTTTGGCCCAATCGAGCTCGCGCCGACAGGGGGCGCTTGCCAAGCACGAGTGTCTGAACAATGAGCGGACGTCTTGGTCGTTCACCTGAGGTGTGCTTTCTCCTCGGTCTTCCACGATCCGGGACGACACTCCTGGCACATTTGCTGCAGCTCCATCCAGACATTGAGGCTCCGCCTGAGCCTTGGTTGATGCTGGCGCTTGAAGCATTTGGCAAGGTGGATCGGCGCCACCCGGCGGGCTGCTCACTGATTGAGACCGCAACCTCCGAATTCTTGGGACGGATAGATCGCAAGATCGCTTGCCGCGCTTTTGCAGACGCAGCATACAATCAGTATCTGGCAGAAGCGGGCAAGCGTATCATCATAGACAAGACACCACGCTATTGGACGGTCCTTGACTTTGTTGAAGCCGTGTACCCAGAAGCACCACACATCCTCTTGATGCGCAATCCCTACGCCATCGCCGCTTCACTGAAATCGACGTGGGGCATCCCACTGCGAGCAGAAAGCTCGCGGCCGGTCAGCGTATCCAGCCTCGCTGAGCTCATGCTCCGTCTGCCCGATGGCATAATCTCTTCACTTGCCGATTTGGTTTTGGGTCTGCCTAGGCTCGCCGCGCAACGTACTCGCCGGCAGACTCATTTGGTGCGATACGAACTGCTCGTGGCGCATCCGGACGAGGAGATCCAGCGTCTACTGGCAGGGCTCGGCTGTGATCCAGGAGGCGTCGCATCGGCGAGCATGGAACGAGCAGATTATCTTCAATCCAGCAGCTTTGGGGATCGAAAAATCCTGGAACGAAACGCCATCGACGAAAGCTCTGTCAAATCATGGCAATCTCAATTGAGCGTCGAAGAGATGCAAACCGTGACGGATCTGGTCGGTGCCGAGCTATTGCTAGACCTCGGATATGAGCAGGAACTGCTGCATGCCCAGAAAGCTGGAGTTCTGGACAGGGGACCGGAGGTAACCGAACTCTATCGTCGGATGTTCCGAACCTGGTGGGATTTGCGAAGTGCCAAGGCAAGAGAATTGTCCGGCTCATCTCACGCTGGAGGGCCGGTCGACACTTCTTGGAGTATTTCGGAAAATCGGGACGTGGCTATCGAGATGCTGCGAGGCGAGGTCGCGCGGCTTGAACAGATCCTCAGCATCTCCTAAGGACTCTGGATGCTTGTGATCAAGACACGCTGGTTGATTAGCCGAGCTCGTTAGTCGGCGCGCTGATCCCCCGATCAGGTATGACGCAGGCGCCGACCGCACGAGCGGAAGAATGCGATAAGTTGCCGCGTCTGGAATTCTGCTGTCCAACGGGCTAGACCTGATCGACGAGCCGTGCGTTTCCGCCGGTCGTATCTGGCTCGGATATTCCCACTCTCGGGAGCCAAAGAGCGGCGAATAACAGAGATCCTCACGGAAAACAAGATATATGCTGCCGAAGCATCTGCGCCGTCTCGAGGCTGAATCGATTGAAATCATGCGTGATGTGGTCGCCGAGTTCGAAAGGCCCGTCATGCTTTACTCCATCGGAAAAGATTCAAGCGTGATGCTGCACATCGCGATCAAGGCGTTCTATCCGGCAAAAATACCGTTCCCCCTGCTTCACGTCGATACGACGTGGAAGTTCCGCGAGATGATCAGCTTTCGAGACGCGACAGCCAGGCGACTCGGCCTCGACTTGATTGTCCATGTCAACAAGGACGGCATCGCGCGTGGGATCAATCCGATCGATTCCGGCTCCGCGCTCCACACCCAGGTGATGAAGACCGACGCCCTGAAGCAGGCGCTCGACTTCCATGGATTTGATGCCGCCTTCGGCGGAGCCCGGCGTGATGAGGAAAGGAGTCGCGCAAAAGAACGGATACTCTCCTTCCGTTCGGCCGGACACGTATGGGACCCCCGTAACCAACGGCCGGAGCTCTGGAGCCTGTTCAACACACGGATTCGTCAAGGCGAAACCATGCGCGTGTTTGCGATGTCAAACTGGACCGAGCTTGAGGTGTGGGAATACATCATGATCGAGAAAATTCCGGTCGTTCCGCTCTACTTCGCAAAACGAAGACCGATAGTGCATCGAAATGGTGCGATGATCATGGTTGACGACGAGCGATTGCCTCTTAACCGCGACGAGACGGCGGAAATGCGGATGATCCGCTTTCGCACCCTTGGATGTTATCCCTTGAGCGGGGCTATTGAATCCGATGCGACAACGATCGAAGGTATCGTTGCAGAAATGCAAACAGCGACTGTGTCGGAGCGCCAGGGACGCCTCATTGATACAGATGGAGCCGCTTCAATGGAGAAGAAGAAGCGGGAAGGCTACTTTTGATGTTTACAAATCCGACAATGGAGCGGTTCCCGGCCCGGACGAAGGATCAGTTGCGATTCATCACATGTGGCTCGGTGGACGACGGCAAATCGACGCTGATCGGCCGATTGCTGCACGACAGCAAGATGATCTACCACGATCAGATCAAGGCACTGGAACGCGACAGCATCAAGTACGGTACCACCGGGAATAGCATCGACTTCGCCCTGCTCGTGGACGGGCTCGAGGCCGAACGGGAGCAGGGCATCACGATCGATGTTGCCTACCGCTTCTTCACTACGCCGCGGCGCTCCTTCATGGTGGCCGACACTCCTGGCCACGAGCAGTATACCCGCAATATGGCTACCGGCGCCTCGCAAGCCCAGCTCGCCATTATCCTGATTGATGCCCGCAAAGGCGTGATGGTTCAGACGCGCCGCCACTCTTTTATCTGTGCCCTGCTCGGTATTCGCCATATCGTGCTGGCAGTCAACAAGATCGATCTTGTTGCCTACGACGAGGAGTGCTTCGATCGGATCGTTCGTGACTATCTGTCCTTTGCTGCCGGTCTCGGCTTCACCTCGATCGTTCCGGTCCCAATCTCGGCCCGCGAGGGCGACAACATCGTAGACCGCTCCGCGCGTACCAACTGGTATCATGGCCCCTGCCTGCTTGAATATCTGGAAAGCATTGACATCCACTCCGGGACCGCAAGCCAGGCTTTCCGCTTTCCGGTACAATGGGTGAACCGGCCAAACCCGGAGTTTCGGGGCTATGCCGGGACGGTGGCTTCCGGTCAGATCTCGGCGGGGGATGAGATCATCGTCGCCGCGTCGGGACGGACCACGCGCGTCAAACGGATCGTGACCCACGGTGGCGACCTTGTCGGTGCCGAAGCCGGGGATGCGGTGACCATTACACTGGAAGACGAAATCGATATCGGCCGTGGCGACGTTCTGTCACGTCCGGACGATCAGCCGAAGGTTGCCGACCAGTTCGCTGCTTATGTCATCTGGATGGACGAGGAGCCGCTCGCTCCGGGACGCAATTACGTCCTGCGGATTGGATCGCAGACGATTGCCGGCAGCATTACCGAAATTACGCACCGGATCGACGTCAACACTTGTGAGCATCTGGCCGCCGGGATGGTTTCATTGAACGAGATTGCTCTTTGTAATGTTGCGACCACAATGCCCGCAGTCTTCGATCCCTACGACGTCAATCGAAAGACCGGATCATTTATCTTCATCGATCGGTACACCAATCGTACGGCCGGGGCCGGCATGATTGCCTTTCCGCTACGGCCGGCCGCCAATATTGTTAGGCAAGGCCTATCCGTGGATCGGAGGGAGCGCGCCGCGCTCAAGAATCAGAAGCCCTGCGTCATCTGGTTTACCGGCCTGTCTGGCGCGGGAAAGTCGGCGATTGCCAATCTCGTTGATCAAAAGCTGTTCGCGATGTCGCGGCATACAATGCTGCTGGATGGCGACAACCTCCGGCACGGATTAAGTGCGGATCTGGGCTTCTCGGAGGCGGATCGCGTGGAGAACATTCGGCGTGTCGGTGAAGTTGCCAAATTGATGGCAGACAGCGGCTTGATCGTGATCTGTTCGCTTATCTCGCCCACCAGCGCCGAACGGGACAGGGTACGCATCCTGGTTGGCAAGGAAGAGTTCATAGAGGTCTTTGTCGATACGCCGATCGAGGAATGCGCGCGACGAGACCCGAAAGGGCTGTACTCAAAGGTAAGATCAGGCAAGATCAAGAACTTCACCGGAATCGACGCGTGCTACGAAGCACCAGCAACGCCGGACATTCATCTCAAGACCATGGAGCAGACCCTAGAGCATTCAGCGAAAGCGGTGGTGGATTTCTTGATCGCGCGCTCAATTCTTGATGGTTAGAGGTTCCTCGCACCGCGATTCGCACAATATACTGCTGGTGCGGCTCGGGCGATGTGGCTCAGGCGGGGCCTGCGACCGAACTTTTCGCTCTAAAGCAACAAAATGGCCACACCAACTCGTGTGCTGCCAGCTTCAAATTATGTGCTCGAAGTGGATGGTCAATTCAAAACCGAGTACGCGAGCGAAGATGGAGCATGGTCAAAAGCCGGGGAGCTCAAGAGACGCAGTCCCATGCTGCAGGTCAGAATTCGCGACGCGGTGAGAAAGGCCAGAGAGGAAGTCCGTCTTCCGCCAGGTTGAATTTTCGCATGGCGCTTTTTGCTGCGCGTGCGGCTAAGAAACGCAGAGCTCCCTTCAAAGCCGAGCCAGGGCCGCGACTCGCCGGCTTTAAGCTCCGCCCAGTACGAAGCTCGTGCCGCGCTTTCCGGAGGGCTGGCTATCCGGCGATCCTGCGCTTACTCCCGGCATACTGATCAATCTAAACCGAGCAATCGGTCACGATCCATCTGCTCGCGGTGATGGTAACGTCCGACGAGCTTGCTTCCTATTGGCCGCCGCTCGTGGGCAATCACCGTCGGCGTACGCTCCGCACCTTCCTATCGCGAGGCTACGCTGCCGCGAACACCGGCCAACACGAGCTACGGAGCTCCCGCCGTGTGTTTGGGTCATGCTTCATTCCGCCTTCCATCGTGTCGCCATGAAGGCCGCCATCGGCACGGCCGGAAAGGAAGGGCAGCTTGTCCTTGGCGAGCGACTATGAATAATCTCTTGATGATCCGCTCTGTCTACCGTCAACGTGCTGTAGACTGCGTCGGACGTGATCTCGCATCAATGAGCGGCCCTGCAGAGGAGAAGAGAGCAGAAGGCTCGGAAGTGCGGCTATCGTCAAGCCAGAGTGTCTCATCGGCGAGGTACTTGCGCGGACCGGGGGGGGCTGGTGATGCGCGGAACTCCTGTTCGCCGGCTCACGCTTTGAAGTCGCCGTAAACCACGGCATGCTGCTGCCGCCATAATCGCTCGGTGAGACGTCTCGCGGCGAAGCGGCGTGTCGTACCGAGAGATGCTGCCAGCCTAGTGATCGCTTTCAAGATGGACACGGGCCACTCATTTGGACTCGGATCGGTCGTGCTCCTAGCAATTCAGGACGAGATGCTCTGTCTCACGGACCCCCGCCGAAAGGTCTCGACTGATCCTTGCTGAGCGGGCAGCGATCCAAGATCGCTCAACCGCTTCTAGTCGGACTCGACCGCAGGTTGCGAAGGCCGCTCCATTCGAGCGCAACGACGTGAGACAACAGCTAAGCCAGGAGGTGTAAGCATTCAGGCGCCGCGTCCAGGGAGATCTCGCCGGAACCGCGGGGAAACTCCGTACCTCCAGATGGTGCTTTGGCCAGGATCGTACGTAAACGAAACGATCAGCCCTCACTTCGGCAGGAAACGCGCTCGCGGGCGAAAAGCTTACTGTAGATCCAAATTGAACTATCAAACTAGGTGCCGCTGTGGGTTCTCCGTATTCGGCCTTGCGTCGGCTTGTCGCAGCCAAATGCGAGCACTGAGGAAAAATTCGTGCGAGAAAAACTCCGGAGAGGGTTGAAACGCCCGTAACGTCAAGTTGTACGATCTCCGACATCGCCAACACGGTCATTGGCGTCACAAATCCTCCAACGAGCGACGGAGTGCAAATGTATCAAGCCCCAAGCAAACGCATTGGACTTCCCCCGCGAGCGACGATTATCGAGTGTGCCTGCCTAATCATCCGGGCGCGACGATCCCGGCTGCATCGCCTTACTGGCGTAAAGCGCCTGGCTGGGCAGGCTCACACGTAAATCGTCGGCCGACGGGCGCTGCGTAGCGCAAGAAGGCGACCGCGCCCAAGCCTGCACATGCGTGGCTGTTGGATGAGAGCATGGTCGCCGCCAGTTTGCGTCCGAGCGCTCAGCGCCAAAGGCTATTTGGGAGGTCTGAAGGGCATCGACGGGGAGCTTTGTGAGGAGTCGCTCTCCATCCGCGATGAGATGTTTGGGGTTTGTCATCCGGCAGCCATTTCGAGCGGCCGATGCCACGCGCTTAATGGCGCTTCATTCGAAGCTGTTGACGAGGAAGAGGACGCGTGCGCCACGGGGCTGCCCGTTGGGCGTACTCCAAGTCCTCGACGAATACAATGTAGGAGGAATGGTTTGACAAGACAGCGCTCTCTGCTGACGCCTGGTCCATTGTCGTTATCGCTGGCGGTGAGGAGCCAGATGCAGCTCGATCTCGCATCTCGCGACGACGAGTTCAAGGAGGTGACCGCCTGCATGAGGCGGCTGATGCTCAACTTGCTGGGAAATGCCGAGGACTATTCGGTGGTGCCCATTCAAGGGGGTGGCTCCTTTGCAATGGAGGCTGCCCTCTCTTCGTTTGTGTCCCGGGTCCACAGGCCGCTCGTTTGCGTAAACGGCATCTATGGCGAGCGCATTCTACAAATTTTGCGGCTGTGGGGTGTCGAAGCACTGAAGCTTGTCAAGCGCGCGACCGATTCCTTGGATGCGCAAGAAATCGGCGAGTATTTGAGCCGAAATCCTGGCATTACGCACCTGTGCTTCGTGCATTGTGAGACGACAACCGGAATCGTCAATCCGCTGAACGAGATCGTGGAGGAGGCGAGGCGACGTGGCGTAAAGACCATCATCGATGGAATGAGTTCCTTCGGCGCCATCAATATCGACCTGAGCCAGGGTGGACCTGACGTACTGGTCACATCGAGCAACAAGTGCATAGAGGGGCCGCCGGGCGTAGCGTTTGTCATCGCCTCCCGCGAGCTGCTCGAAGATACGACTCAAGAGCCGAGATCGTTTGTGCTCGACGTGAGAGATCAATGGCGCTCGCTCGAGCGCACAGGTGAGTGGCGATCGACCCCTCCCACCCACATCGTTCAGGCAACGACAAAGGCTTTGAAGATTCTGCACGAGGAGGGCATCGATGCCAGGCGCTTCAGGTACGAGAAGGTCAGAGACGACCTTATCAAGGAACTCGAAGGGATAGTGTCCCCGCTGTTGTCCCCCGAGTTGCAGTCGCCGGTCTGTGTCGCGTTCAGTGCGCCGCCCGGAATGGTGGACCAGCCAGGGTTCGATGGGCTGTATCGCCACTTGGCGAACCACAATCTTTACGTCTACTCGAAGCTGCATCTCGCGACGCGTAGCTTTCGGGTCGGTTGCATTGGGGAAATCCAATCCAGCTGGATTGAGGAGTTGGGATGCGCCTTTCGTACATATTTCCGGTCCGGTCAGGCTCGGTCAGTAAGGTCGACGTCGGGCCAAGAGGCATATCGGGCGCACGTAAAGATGCCGGCTCAAGCAGCTGGGGGCCGGCGGCTGCCGCTTTCCCCCGAGACTGCTGTTCTGCATGCGGGCTATCGACGCGATCCGGTGACGAAAGCCGTTGCAGTGCCGATTTACCAGAATACAGCTTATGAACTCGATGGCGATCTAAACCACATCGCTGACGTGTACAACGTCAAGGCGGATGGGTTCACCTACACTAGGATTATCAATCCGACGACACGCGCGCTGGAGAAGCGCTACGCCGCCGTCGATATGGGAAGCGACTCGCTCGCCGTTGCGTCAGGTCAAGCGGCGACGTTCCTTGCTATCATCAACCTTTCAAGTGGCGAAGTAGGGGACAATATCGTCGCCTCCCCGTATCTATACGGCAATACCTGGAACCTGCTCCACAACACCTTAAAGCGTTTGGGAATCAGCGTGAGGACAGCAGATCCTCGAAGGCCCGAGACGTTCGAGCGTGCCATCGATGACCGCACGATTTGCCTGTTCGGTGAGGTAATTTCGAATCCCTGCCTGATTCCGCTTCCCGTCAAACAGCTGGCGGAGATCGGCCGAAGGTACGGAGTGCCTCTGGTCGTAGACAATACCACCACGCCACTGGTATGTCGGCCGTCCGACCTGGGCGCTGCAGTTACGACGTACTCCGCAACAAAATATATATCTGGCCATGGCACGACCCTCGGCGGACTAATCGTTGACAGCGGAAAATTTAGCTATCGGGGAGCCCCTCGCTTTCCTTTGTTCAACGGTCCCGACGAAGCGCATGGCGGAATTGTCTGGCACAACGCTGTGCGAGATGTCGATGATCTAGGAAGGAGCGAGTTTCTCCTCAAGGCTCGCATGACCTGGTTGCGTGATACCGGCGCAGCCATCTCCCCGTTTGCGAGCTTTCAACTGATCCAAGGGCTTGAAACGCTGCCGCTCCGCATGAAGCAGCACTGCGCGAATGCCAGGATCGTCGCGGGCGCTCTAAAGGAGCATCCTAAAGTGCGTCGCGTCTTTTACCCGGGGCTCTTTGAAGGCGCCGATCGGGATATCGTCGAGCAGACACTCGACACCGCATACGGACACGGAGCGATGGTCATGTTCGAAGTGGAAGACGAACTGGCCGGTCGCAAGTTCATCCAGAATGTTGAATTGATGTATCACGTTTCCAATGTGGGAGATGCCCGCACGCTCGTGACTCATCCTGTCTCGACGACCCACACCACTGTCCCGCGGGAAAAGCGCGAAGCCGCCGGCATATTTGGCGGCTCGATCCGGCTCTGCGTCGGCATCGAAGATGTTAACGACATCTTGCGCGATCTGGACAAGGCGCTTTCCGCAATCTGACAAACTGCAAGGCGATCAGGAAGAGGTTCTCATGAATCAGGCAGAGGCTTGGAAACTGAGGTCATCACGCTATGAGGCCGTTCAATTCAGTCGGGAGATCAATCGGCAGCTATCCGAGCTGAGGCCTGACAACATAACGGGAGCGGCTTATATTGCCAAAGACTACGCTGTCATCGCAGCTTGTACGCTCGCGACTGTGTCGGTCTCATGGTGGCTCTACCCGCTCGCCGTCCTCCTGATTGGCGCCTATCAGCGCGGATTGACAACCATCGCTCATGATGCGGCTCACCGCACGCTGGCGAAGAACACCACCTGGAATTATGTCCTTGGCATTCTGTTCGCCTCCTATCCCTTGTTCCAGCGTCACTGGGCCTACCGGATCTCGCACGTCTATTTGCATCACCCCTATCTTGGAGATCCGGACAAGGATCCCGACCTGAAGTTCTTCCTGGCCAGCGGCGTTTACAACGTGCAGCCTCCCGAGCGGTACGCTTTCAACATGATCTGGAAGCCGATCTTCGGCGGCGCGACAATAGCGTATCTGAAGTATCTTTGGGCCAATCGATTTTCGATTACAGATGTCGAAGATCAGAGCCGCTCAGGCATACTTATCGACAAGTACGGCTTCTATCTCTTCTGGATCAGCATCCTGGCCGGGTCATATGCTGTTGGGCTGCTCCATATCGTCGTCCTGTTTTGGATCGTGCCCTATCTCACCACGTTTCAGGTCCTAGGCTGGTTCATCGAACTCGCCGAGCACTCACCGATGTGCGAAACCGAGACGCAGAACGTCTATCTCACCAGGAATCGGAAAGGAAATTTCCTCGAGCGAGCCATCCTCGGACAGAATCTGGATGAGTACCACCTTGAGCATCACCTTTCGCCGGGTATCCCGTTTTGGCTGTTGCGAAAAGCGCAGAAAATTCGGATGCAGGATCCGAACTACGCGAAGGTTGCCGCGACCTGGGGCGGGCTCTTTGTCAAGGGACCTCAAGGTCAACCTAGCGTCATAGCTCAGTTGAAAGAGCGAAATCGACGGCTGTATGAGAACTCCGTTGCCGGCGCTCGCACGCGAGGACAGGTGGCGTGAGGTTGCAACAGCCCGAGCACGCCCGAGCCGTTGTCGGGGTTACTTCGAACCGTCTTCTGGTCGACGGTGTGCACCGCGACTGGGTACGGCGTAAGTACGTGCAGGCACTCCATCGTCATGCGGGAGTGGCTTGCGTCGTATTGCCGACCGTCGATGCGGAAGATGCCAGCGAGGAGGTCGCCACGGCCATCATGCGCCGGCTGGACGGTGTGGTCTTGACCGGCGACGAATCTAACGTCGACCCCGCCGTCCTGTCAGCGCCTGCATCCATAGCGGATCCTGATCGGCATGACGTAGAGGCTGGGATCCTTGATCGTCCTAGGGACCGGCTTGCTGCCGTGGCCATACAGAGTGCCATCGCGCTTGGGATGCCTATTTTGGGTATCTGCCGTGGGCTTCAGGAGCTCAACGTCTATTTCGGCGGCACGCTCCGCCCATCGCTTGCGGAGTGGAGCCTCGAAAGCGGCGCTATGCATGCCGAGAAGCCAGATCGTCCCAGGGACCGTCAGTACGATGCCGCGCACAGCGTTAGGATATCTTCCGACGGGGCGCTCTTCCCCATCGCGCGGACGATCGAAGCCCACGTCAACTCACTGCACAATCAAGGCATTGAAGCGCTTGCCCCGGCCCTGAGGGGGGAGGCGTGGGCGCCTGACGGTCTCGTTGAGGCGGCTTCGGTGATCGGCGCGCCGACGCTGCAAATCGGGGTGCAATGGCACCCCGAATGGCACGTCTCAGCCGATCTCCTCGGCAAGCAACTCTTCAAAGCATTTGGAGAGGCCTGTGTTGTGTACCGCGGAACGAAGAATCACGAGGGCAGATCGTGAGATTTCAGACCAAACGTGGCCCGCACAGGCCGAAAGCTGAATGCGTCAAAACCGATGCGCGCGGCCCGTCCCTGCGAGGGCCGCGCCCCGTCGCGCGGGCACGAAAAGGGCAGACAATTGACGAATAGGTTCGCGCTCGGAGTGTTTTTTGTGGCCCTCTATGTCGTCGTGAGTGCAGCAGGCGAGGTTTATGCCGCAGCGTATTTTCAGCGAGCAGATGCGTTCGTCGCGCTCCTGCTGTCCTTTGCCGTGGTTTGTCTAACGTTCAATCTCTTGGCTCGCCACGACGCAAGCAAGGCAGGAGTGGGATATCGGTCGCTCTTGGTCTTCGTCGTACTCAACGTCGTGACTGCAATCAGCTGGATCGGCCTATTTATCGGCTTGAAATACGTTGAACCTGCGATCGTCGTTGCGTTCATGGTGGCGTTGGGGCCCACCGCAACTGTGTGGCTAAACGCAGTGATCAGGCGGCAGGGAGTCCCTCCAGCATCCGATATTGTCGTCAGCGCTTTGATCGCGATGATCGGGAGTTACATGATTTGGATCTCGGCCAGCGGCAACGCAGGCGTGGAGTGGGGGGCTCGATCGTCCTTTGGAATAGTCTTGGCCATCGTGGCCGGCCTATCGCTCGCCCTTACAAATATACTTGTCAAACTTCTGTTCGACCGTGGGTTTTCCGGCCGGCAAGTGCTGGCGCATCGGTTCTATGGAACGATCATCTTGCTGCTGGGACTGGTGGACTATTCATCCCTCGTGCCTGAAATCTCGCAGCACTGGTTTGCGATCGCAGCAATTGGCGTTTCGACGATGATTGTTCCTTTGCTCTTGATCCAGCAGGGCATTCGTTACGTAGAGCCCTTCACCGTCAATATGGTCTTGTCCGCCGCCCCTATCATCACCTTCCTGTTCCAGTACTGCGATTCTCGCATCGTGCCTTCGTCACATACGTTCGTTGGAAACATTCTCATTACGGCTATCGCTGTCAGCAACATCTACTTGCAGTATCGGAGATCCGCATGAAAGAACGCAATTGTGTAATCGTAGACGCATACTCTACCGGCCGATATCTACCGGAGCAGTTCAAGCGCTATGGCATTGGAACGGTGCATGTGATGTCTGCCGCACAGATTCCACCCATATTCCAGGCGCACTTTGATGCTAATCTGTATGATGAAGTCATTCGCCCCGGCGAGCGCTTGGGGTTTGACGACATCGTTGAATATCATCTTCAGTCGCTCCATGGCAGAGAATTTGAGTTCGTTATAGCCGGCTGCGAGTCTGGAGTCGAACTCGCCGATTCGTTGTCGGAGCGGCTGGGCCTACCTTCAAACGGCACCGCTCTATCGGCGGCTCGGCGTGACAAAGCGCGATTGTCTAGCGCGTTGACCTATGCCGGTGTGCGATCGATCCGACAAGTCGTGTCTGACAATGCTGTAGAAATCGCAAGCTGGAAGCGCGAAGCGAACTTCGACGAGATCGTGATAAAACCTCTGAACAGTACGGGCACCGAGGATGTATTCTTTTGCTCGACAGATGCTGACATTCAGCGGGCACTAAGTGCGATTGTCGGGAAGACGAACCGTGTCGGAGCGTTGAATCGTTTTGCCCTCGGGCAGGAAAAAATAAACGGCCAACAATACACTGTAAACGCCGTCTCGATCTACGGGGATGCCTTCGTTACGGAGGCCTGGACCTATGACACCGTTACTATCGAGGGGGCATCATCGGTCTGTTCACTGGAGAGATTGTTGGACGGCAGCGAACCAATCGTTCAGGAGCTGTCCGATTACCTGAAACGAGCGCTGCAGGCGCTTCAGATCGCTGAGGGACCGGCTCATGCCGAGATCATTGTCGATCATCAGGGGCCCGTTCTGGTGGACTTCGGGGCGAGGATTCAAGGGACTATGTCGGCAAAAGCGCGTACCATGGCGTTGGGTCATAACCATATGACGCTGACGGCGTGGCGCTACGCAGATCCCAAGGGCTTTGGTGAGTACATGAGGCTGCGGGGACCCTACAAGCGGAAGGCGCACGCACTATGCGTCTCCCTGATCTCCGATAGGGGCGGTGTCGTTGCCGGTTACCCGGGGCTCGAAGCAATACGCAAGCTCGCCAGCTTCGCGGATGCTATTGCGTTCGTTCCGATTGGTGAAGAGCTGGTTCCGACTATCGATTTGGCATCGACACCAGGCATCGTCTATCTCGTGAATAGCGACATGACTCAGCTCGAAGATGATTATCAAAAGTTGCGGGCAATGCGGATGGAGCAGGTGTTCGAACTGGTGGCGCGGGATAGCAAGTGATGCCAACTGAAGCAACGTTTACCGGAGCTAATGCAGCCAGCGCCGTGATGATCGGCGTAAGCGATTTCGACGGTGTGCTGCGAGGCAAACACGTCTTCGGTGAAGATCTCTCAAACCGAGATAAAGTCATCAAGTTCTCTGAAGCAGTGCTGGCGTGGGATTGTTCGGATCGGGTCATTCCGATCAGTGTCACGCAAAAGCCGCTAGCAGCATTCGGGGATGCTGATCTGCGTATTTTGTCAGGCACCGGCCGTTCGGTCTCTTGTGTCGGCAACCAATATCTTTACCTTGCCGAGTTCACGGGCGCACATGAGAACATTTGCCCACGGGGTGTTCTGCGCAAGGTCCTGAGAAGGGCTGCTGACCTCGGATACAGATGCGCTGCCGGGTTTGAATTTGAATTCATATTGTTCAAGGAGAACGCCGACACAATTGAGGATAAGCCGTTCGAAGAATGGGCTCCTTTAACACGGGGCCCGTTCGGCTACTCGGTTATGCGCTCCGTTGCTCAACATGAGCTGTTCGATGAGATCTTGGCGCTTTGTGAGAAGGCTAGAATACCTCTCAGCGGACTACACTTCGAAACGGGACCGGGCGTGGTCGAAGCCTCACTTCGTCATTGTGATGCGCTGGAAGCCGCAGATCGAGCAATCATATTTAAATCGATGATAAAAGCGTGGGCGCAAAGGCGAGGCATGATGGCTACATTCATGGCCAAGGTCTCCGAGAAATGGCCCGGCCAGTCCGGCCATATTCACATCTCTATGTCCTCAGATAGTCAAAATGCGTTTTACGACGGTGATGCGTTCGGCAACGTCTCCAATCTTATGAGGCAATTTATCGCCGGACAACTAGAATACATGAATGAGTTCTGTGTACTGGCTGCGCCAAACTTCAACAGCTACAAGAGATTGGTACCGGGCTCCTGGGCACCAATCTGTCCAAGCTGGGGAGTTGACAACCGCTCCTGCGCGGTTCGCGCCATTCCGGGAGAGCCATCTGCCCATCGCCTAGAGTATAGGCTGCCTGGCGCAGACGCGAACCCATATCTCGCGCTAGCATGTGCGATTGGTTCGGGAATATTGGGCGTCGAGACAGGTCCGGCACTACCGGCTTCGATCGTCGGTGATGCAAGCGCGGAAATGTGTCGTCCGTCCGCGAGACTGCCTCAAAGCCTATCAGAGGCAACATCTCGGTTTGCGCAGTCTGCAGCGGCCAGTGATGTCTTCGGAGAAAGCTTTGTTGAAGCGTTTTCTCGCTCGCGCCGCTGGGAGTGGGAAGCTGTCCAACATCGAGTCACCGACTTTGAACGTCGGAGATACTTCGAAATCATTTAGCTTGGGCTGTTCGACAGTTCTGTAGATCATTCTTCTGGCCGGTTCCGGCGGCGCGACTGCGGGGGTCTGTGCCGCTGATGTTGGAGTTCATGCAGAGAAAATGTGCGTTACTCGTCGGGTGAGTGACCTTGAGGAGGTGAGCTGCTATCTGCACTATAGCAGCAACCGAGATTGCTCCGTTTGCGATGCTAGGTAATTTCTAGCAACGATCAACACCACCTCTATTCGCATCAATGAAGACGTGCTCGGCTTCTTCAAGAGGGAAGGCAAAGTCTATTATGCTCAGAGGAAGCCGAAGAGGCACGTGATGAGCGACGAAGTAGCCGAGCCGCGGAGCCACGCAGGACGCGAGGCGCAGCATAAAATGGGGGCAGGCCCAGACGATGGCTTGCACTCACGACAAAGCCGGACGACGCGAGCCAGGTATTTATGCCGTCGGAGACAGAACCGCTGGCATCGAGTTCGACGCCAAGCAGCCAGCCGTTCCTCTGCCAATTGTAGCCGATCTGGCCACCTGCGAGGAACGCCGGCGTATCGACGATGCCGCCATAGATTGACGGACCGTAGGGATTGCTGAAGGAGATCTTGTGTCCAGGTTCGGGCTCGGTGGTACGCGGCCGGTGGCAGAGCGCCTCTATCCTCATCCGCCGCATTGGCGTTTTGGCATGCCAGCGGCTGATCTTGCACCCCTCGGCAGCCGACAGGTCTCGCAACATTCAAGAACCGGCGAAAGGAGCGATGTGGCCGTCACGGTCAATGACGAACGAGGTGGGAATCCCGATAGGAAAGCTGGAGTCCATCCAAAGCTTGTTCATTTCGCCTGTTGATTCGAATCCGATCCGATAGTTCAGATTCGAGAACTTGTGGGTCAACCACGCGTCCAACTTTGTTCGGGCCTCGTCGGCCGTTTGAGCTCGTTCGTCAGCTGCGATGCCGAGCAGCTCAAGTCCGCTGTCTTTGTATTTCTCTTGCAGCTGTACTAGATGAGGCATCACTGCCACACATGGCCCGCACCAAGTTGCCCAGAATTCGACGATGTACACCTTCCCGGGCTGGAAGCTCGTGAGGGGCTCGCCTCGCAGCCAGTTCTCCACCTTGATCGGAGGAGCTGGGGACTCCATGCGCAGCACCATGTTGCTCTCCAAAACTGTTGCCACTCGTAGCGCGACTTTGTGCGCTATCAATTGTAGAGATCTCATATTGGGGGCGCTAGCTTACGAGAATCTGATGAGGCTCGGCCCGATGCTTAGTTCGACGCTGAGAACGCCGTCATAGGTGTTGCGATGCATGCGATTTGAGCTGGTCTCCGCCGCCAGGAAAGCTAGCTGTCGCGGCGGCAGGTAGGAGGGCCGCTGATCAGATCGGCATGCGCTGCCACTTCGCCGAGATAGCGATCCATCGCCGTTAGGTCGGCAAATTCTTTGATGTCATGCGCAGCTCGATCGTATCGATCATCCACGCGAGCTGCGTGTTTGGCCGAGCGGCGACCGCCAAATCCAGACTATTGAGGCAGCGCCAAGCAGGCTGCTCACAAGCAGCGTAGCACGCAGTCCTGCCGCTGCAGCGAGTGCGCCACCGGCCAGCGCTCCCACTGACGCCAGCCCCCACACCAAGCTGCGGATGCTCGCATTAGCCCGGCCTTGCAAGCGCTGTGCGACCAGCGCGTACCGAAGGGGAACTTGCTGCACATTGTATATCCCCTGGCCGACCCACAGAATGAATTGGGAGAGCGCGACGCATGCAATCGTCGCCCATCGGGGTTCGGTGATCAGGGTGGCCACGCTCATGCCTGCTGCGCTCAGGGCCAAACCGACCATTAACGCCGGGCCGATGCCGATTGCCCGGCCCGCCGAGGGCGAGCTGGTCGCGCCGACCACGCCACCAAGCGCGCCGATGCCGAGCACCATGCCGACGATCCGGCCGTCGAACCCGAGATCCTTGGTCAGATGTAGTAGAAAGGCCGCAGAATACGCGCTATGGAAAAAAATGAAGGTGGCGGTTGCCAAGGTGACCGCCCTCAAGATCGGATTGCCGAACACGCTCGCCAGCCCCTCGCTTATTTGGCCGAGGACCGCGCTCGAGGCGGCCGTTGAACAACCAGCGACCCGCATCGGCACCAGCAACAGCAACGCGGCGGCAAGCAGAAAGGAGACAGAGTCTGCCAGGATTGCGGTCGGTGCGGAGAGCGCGTCGACGAGCCAACCAGCCAGGAATGGACCTGCCGCCATCGCGATCGCTTGGCTGAATTCCAATGAGCTTTGCGCCCGCACCAAGCGAGAGCGGTCTACCACGGTGGGGATGCACGCCAGATATGCCAGGTCGGCGATCACCGCGACACTGCCAACCAGTAGGCTTGTCATGTAGAGCTGGGCCATTCCAAGACGTCCGAGGCCCGCGGACAGTGGAATCGTCGCCAGCGTGGCCGCCATAATCACGTTGGCTGTCAAAAGGATGTTTCGGTGCGGTAGACGGTCCACGATGACCCCGGCCAATAGGCTCAGCAACAGACAAGGCGCCCGACCGCAGGCCAGCAGCAGTCCCGTCTGCGCGGGGCCGGCGTCCAGCAGGGTGATCGCGGTCAGCGGTAGCGCCAGCATCGTGACGTTGGAGCCCAGCAGCGAAATGGTCTGGCCGAGCAGCAGCGCAAGGTAGCTGCGCGGCAGCCCGCGAACAGCGGCTGGACAGTTCCTCCTACTCACGGCTCGCCGGACGGGCTTGCCAGTGACAAATAGCCGAGACGGGCCAGCTCACATCCGGCGATCTGTTCGAACTCCGTAATCTGCGCTCGCGTCAGATCCTGGGCGTAACGGCCGACCCGGCCTTGGTGCAGCGGCTTTCCCGCAGCCTCGGCCGCCGGATGGCCGTGCGGTTGTTCGAACAATGCGTGCTCGTATTCGGCGTGACGCAGCACCGCCTCATCCCAAGGCAAGCCGAGATGGTCCAGAACTCGTGTCAGCGTGGACCGAGGACTGCCGACAAGATCCTCGTAACGGATCTCGAGATAGCGGCCGAGCGGCGCGATCCGATGCGGCCCGGACACCACGTCAAGCCAGCCGCGCGCGGCCTCGGCCACAGTCCGGTACCCCCAATCAGGAACGGTTTTCAGATGCGAGGCAGCAACGTCCCTTCCGTCGCGCACGATATGCACGAAATGCGCGCGCGGCCAAATTCGGGCGAAGTCATCGATCTGCGCGATCTTGCGCTGCAGTTTCAATCCCCATCGCCGAGCGCCGCTGCGGGTCCTGCGCAACTCGCCCATTTCATTGATAAGCCTGCATCGGTCGGCGAGTGAAACGATGTCGTTGCCCAATTCGAGCATGACCTTGCTGGCCAGCTCGCGCACGTCATTGAAGTCCAGACCGAAGCGGCGGCATTGCACCACAAAATGTACGCCGTCATACCAGAACGGATCGACCGTGTTCTTGGTCGCGCCCGCAACCCGCGGATCGCCGGCGGCAAGCAGGTCCGTTGCATGCAAAATGTGCGGGCCGAGATTGGGCGGCTCAAGGAAGTCGACCTCCGGCCCAACCAGCAGATCAAGATGCGAGTCAAGCACCACGCTAAGCAAGGTCGTGCCCGACCGGTTCTCGCCGCCGAGCAGCACTGGGGACGTCGAAAATGGATTGGGCTGCTGCATATAAAGCATTCTCTTCGGAAGACCTTTCTCATCCCTGGGCTGGCGCAATGAACCAGCGCCGAACCGCCTCAGGGCTCGCAACGAAGTGCTCACCGGCAAACCGTATGGCGGCTGCAAGCGGATCGTGCTCGTCATCGCAGCTGTCCAGCTGCGACTGCGCGGCCGGCAGAGCCTCTGCAGCTGCTTCAACAGCTGCCTTCACGTCGGCATTCGATACCGCCGCGGATGGCATGAAGCGCCCGCCATATTGCATGAGAAAGCCTCGCGCCCACATCTGCTGGAAAAACATCTGACCAAGCTCGGCGTTGGCAAAAACGACGTCGAACATGGTCGGCCATGCAAACGCCCATGCCGCGACTTGCCGATTCGCGAAGACCGCGTTCAGTCCCCTGATCAGTTGCTCGCCAACCTCGCGCATCCGCGCCAGCGCGGTGCCGTCGCGCAGCGCCTCCAACGTACTCAGGGCGGCAGCGAATGGAGTGACCTCGCGCTGATAGGTGTTGCCCATGTATGTCTTTTCGCCAGCGCTCAATACGTCCGCCCGACCCGCGACTGCGGACAACGCCATGCCGTTCGCCAATCCTTTACTCAGCGTAATCAGATCGGGCGCAAGGCCGACCGCCCCGTGGTAGCCCCCGAAAGCGTAACGGAAGCCGGTCATCACTTCATCGATAATGAGCAGCGCACCGTGCCGATGCACCAGCCTCTGCAGCTCCTGATGATAGTCAGGCGGGAAGAAATTGACCTCCGGCGTGACGATCACCGCCGCAACGCGCTCGATGCTGGCGAACTCGTCGAGCAAGTCCAGGTGATAACGGAAGTCCAGGCTGTCCCTGTCGCGGTTGGGCAGCCCCATGCCCGGCCGGTCCTGCAATTGCCAGTCATGCCAGCCATGATATCCGCTGGTGAGCACACGGTTCACGCCCGTAAACGCGCGGGCAAGGCGGACCGCGGCGCTGGTGGCGCATGAGCCGGTGCGGAAGAACATCGTACGTTCCGCGATTGGGAATATCTCAGCGAGCCGTTCGGCCAGCTCGACCCGGTGCACGGATAACGGCCCGGGCAGGATGCCGCCGGTCCGGCGCATCTCAGCGGCGGCGTGCGCGACGACGGGTTCGTATCCGGCTCCCAGCGGCGCGGCTCCACTACAGGACGTGAAATCGACATATTGCTTTTCGTTGGTATCCCACACATGCGCGCCCGACGCGCGGGTCATCACGACGGGAAATCGCCTGTTGAGGTCCCATTTTTCCGAGGCCGTGACGCGCAGAGCGCGCCCTAGTGCCGATCTGTGTCGATCGCTCGCGGCCACGGTGCCACTAGGTATGTTGGTCGACAAGGCCGGCCTCCGTCGATGATCCACGCTGGTCAGCTCAACTGGCTGATTATTCTGCGAGCTATCCGCATTGCGTTCGCCTGGATCGTGAAAGTCGGGTTGACGCCGCCGGCATAGGGAAAGAAGCCGCCATCTGCGACGTAGAGGTTGTCTATGTCGTGCACCCGGCCCCAGCGGTCGACCACCGACTGTGCCGGGTCGATCCCAGCGCGACAGCCGCCGTGCAGATGGCTGCTGCCGAACTGATAGTTGGAATCCTGGTAATCGATCTTTTCCACGCCCGCCTCGGCCAGCAAGTTCGACGCGCGTCGAGAAAGATAGCCCAATCGGCGTTTGTCCAGCGGATGGGTTGAGTAATCGAGAATGATGTTCGGCAAGCCCAGCGGGTCCTGGCTGGCGGCCAATCGGACGGCATTGTCGCGCATGGGCTGGTCGGCCGCCAGGAAATGCAGCCGCAAGGTTATCGCTCCGTGGCGGCCCGTGCGGTTAGATGCGGTGGCTTCGTAGATCATTCCGCCCAGTCCGGACGGTGCCTCGCGGTCCAGGTAGTGATCGGAGATCGCGACTGTGGAGAATGGGCCGCCAGAGGGGGAGGTCGAGAGCCGATCCAACCTCGTCGTGCCAGAGACGTAGCCGCTGATTTTAAACGAGAGGCCGCTGCCGACCATACCAGAGGCATTGCCTATGCCGTTAGGCGCGGCCCGCTGCCTCGAGCGGAGTAGCAGGGCAGCGGATTGCACTGCGTTACCCGCGAGCACAACGCAGCGGGCGCGGACCCTGGCGCGTCGCCTGCTTAGGGTGTCGAGCCATTCCAGCGAGTCCGCGCGGCTGACACTGCCCAGATGGATGCTTACAACCTTGCTGCCCGGAGCAACCGTCAGTGCGCCCGGCGGCAGCGCGATGTCTGTGAATGGCGAGCGCGCATCGGCCCTCGCGCCTGTTGGGCACAGATGTTCGTTGCACGGTCCCTCGCAACGACAGGCTGGCCGGTTGCGATAGGGCACCGAGTTGATTGCCAATGGGGTGGGGAACGGCAGGCCGCCCAGCCGTCCACACGCCTCGGCAATCAAGCGACCCTGCGCGCTGTACTCATGGGGCGGCAGAACAGGAGGATCGCTCGGTGGTTCGAGCGGATCGGCCCCGGCCAGACGGGCCACTCCCATCCGGTGTTCGAGTTCCTCATAGAATGGACGTAGTTCGGCGTATTCGATGGGCCAGGCCGGGTCGAGCGCGTCCGTCGCAATATGCGCTCGTGCGTCAAAATCAATGGTGCGATAACGGAAGGCTATTCCGGCATACAAAGTCATTCCACCGCCGAGCGCAGAGACGGTCCACGGGCGGCCGAACGGCGTCAACGTAGCCGGCGCAGACCGAACCAGCGCGCTGTCCATGCTACTTTGGACGTTCGCCAGCGAGGCGCCGGCAGGAAGCGCCCGACCTGCTTCGAGGAGGAGCACTCGCAAACCACTTTGGGCGATCTCGTGGGCTACCGTCGAGCCGCTGGCGCCACTCCCGATCACGCATACGTCAACGGCGTCGGCCGCCATGTCTCGCACTTTGGCAACACTTCGACGATAGGTCATCCCGATTACTCAATATCGGGCAACTGTCTTCACAGATGCCGTCGCCAGCGTTGAACGTTCGGTAGGTCCCCAGATGACTGGTGTGGCTTCGCCACTTGCCAAAGGATCGTCGCGAACTACTTCGGCACTATACAATGTGACGCTACGTGCGATTCAAGCCTCTTCGGCGGTAAACGCATGAATACGATCACGAGAGTCTCGCAGGATCAGCGAGAGCTTCGAAGAGAATGACCAGATTCATGATCCATCAACAACCTGTGGACCTGATGCGGGCGGGTATGCGTCTTGCGCGGCCAAAGCGATACGTCCCGGACAGGTGAAGCATCGAGGCTTCATCAGTCGTCTTTTTTGAGCACGAATCCTGGTGGTAGTGAGTTAAACGCGGCTCGAACACGCAAGCTGTCATTCATGGTTGGCAAAAAAAGGCCCGGCCTCGTTTCGATGGCCGGGCCGAAGTTAGTCTGGACGGGCGAGGCTGCTAAGCATCGCGCCGACCTCCGCCAGCAGAGGGAGGGCTGCCGACGGCTATTTGCGGTGGAACATGCACCGCAAATCCGTAATTGCGAAGGCCTTGTTCTCGGATACACCCGGCGTTCATTCGAAGCGATCTCTTGGGTCAGGATCGAAGACGCCGGTATCGCTCTGGGCTGTCCACACATCGAGCGCATTGGCGTCTTCGTTCGCTGATGGCAACAGAGCACCTGATCGACGTGCCGGGGGGCCTCACCATATATTTGGGATCGTACAACGTGACGCTACGTACGATTCAAGTCCTTTGAGCCGCCGCGATAAGAGATCGAAGCTCCCGACCTCTCACCAGCATCCACAAGTAAGCGGTGGGCGGTGGAGGCGCGTGTCACATTCCATTCATGGACTCGCGTGCCTAGCCTGGAGCATGCTCGCAAAGGGCCGTGATTACGACGCCAACTTCACGGGGCCACGCCGCTTAAGACAGGGCCGGGACGGGAGAAGATCCACGATCCACCCGGAAAGGCACAATATCCCGCCCAGGTTTGCGAGACGGAAAGGACGAATGGAGCAACGGTTGCACCGACACTTCTGAAGCCTGGTTCGATGCCATCGCCCTTCTTGAGGCCAGCGAGTTACTGAGGACAGGAGTGGGCGGATATCCATAGTGGCTCGAGGCGAGAGCCTCAAATCGAAGCCGGATAGATTGGCGCAGACCGCTACATTTCTTTGTCGATTCCTCTTGCAACGCGGGTGTGGTCCATAGATCGGTGTCAAAGCCTCCATCGTCACCAACAACCGTCGGGCTCCCGGAGGCCTGTTCGTGCTGCACGCCAGGGCGCTGCCCGATAATCCCTACGACGGGCACACTTTGCGCGACGTGATCGACCGCACCGAGACACTCACCGGCTGTCCGATCGAGGTGGCCTATGCCAACAAGGGATACCGCGGACACGACGCGCAAAATCCCCGACGCGTCTTCATCTCTGGCCAGAAGCGCGGCGTCTTCGACGTCATCAAGTGCGAGCTACGCCGCCGATCCGCCATCGAACCCTTCATCGGACACCTGAAGACCGACGGTCACCTTGGCGGCCGCTACCCCAAAGGCCGCGCAGGAGACGCCGCCAGCGTCATCCTCTCCGCCGTCGGCCACAACTTCCGCCGTATCTTCGCCTGGCTCAGAGAACTTTGATGCCTATCCAGCTCTGCCGCACGCGAGCCTGTCCGGCACCGCTCAATTCGGCTTATTAACTTGGCGTAATCGCGGCTGACGTCTTCTTGAGAACACGAGGATCGGTAGGATCGGCGTCGCGGAGGAGGTCACCAAGCCGGCCGCCCCGATACCCAGTCTCTACGATGGCGTCGGCTGCTCGGCGCTGCATTGGGAATGCACGCGATCTGCCCCCTTCTACGGAAGTGAGGAAGCGCAGCCAGCCGCGTCGACAACCGCGCTCCGTATGTTGTATAGCTCTGTCAACTAACGCACTCTCAACAGCTTGGACCGTCCTACATGCATAAGTCCGAGATCGGAGGGCAGGCTGCCCATTCGAGTGAATTTGTGACTTCAGCCTCGGCCAACCGGATCAGCGTGCAAATACCAAATCTAGTGTGCGCGCGTTCTGAATCACGAAGAGAAAAAAAGACTGTCTCTGTCTAGCCGCTCTGCTCTGATCGTCAATAGCAGCGAAAGGACTGAGATGATGAAGAGAGTTGACATTCTTAAATACGCGAAGAGAAAATATGAGACCGAGGCAGAGTATCCTTGGGAGAACTTTCCGCGCTACGCGGTGCTTAAGCACGAGAACAATATGAAATGGTACGGTCTCATAATGAATGTGCCGCGCGAGCGTCTCGGGCTTAAGGGCGATGGCGAGATCGACATTATCGACATCAAGACCGACCCGTACCTGGTCGATGCGCTCAGGAATGCAAGAGGCTACCTGCCGGCCTATCACATGAACAAGGAACACTGGATCTCGGTGCTCCTTGATGGCTCTGTCTCCAAGCAGCAGGTTCAGAAACTGATCGATAGTAGTTTCGACCTGACGAAGTGACGCAGGCGGAGTTTAAGCGATGACGTTCTGGGCCGGCAACTTTGGAGTGCTCGCGTTGCGCTATATCAATGAGGAGGCCTCTGCCAGACTGTCTGCAGACTTCGAGCCTAGTCGTCCAAAGTCTCGAAGCTATGGCTGGCCATCGTACCGATGTGATCGACCTCCAAACTGAAATCCGGCAGGGCCTTGAGCGCAAGCTTGTGATGGAAGCTGGTGATGGCGATGCAGCTATGCTCGACCGGGGGGCATGAGAACCGTCAGCGCGTCGTAGGGCTGGAGAACGAGCGAGCCTGAGCATGCGTAGGGCATGGTGTACAGCAGCGAGACGAAGTGCCGTCGCCGCCCCGGCGCCGTATAGACCTGATAGAGAGCTCCCCCAGAGAAGGGATAGACCTGTAGCCCGTTGATGAAGCCGTTGCGGACCGTTTGCACCCATGCTGGATCGTAGGGATTGCTGAAGGAGGTTCGGCCGAAAGCGCCGCCGACGTGTCCACCAATATAGCCTCCGGACCAGTCCCACACCGCCGCGGGCAGTTTGACTTCCGGCTCTAGGTCTGCCGCATTCGCCGCACCATTTGCGACGAGCGCAATTGTCGTGGCGCCCAAAAGAAGAACTCCAGATCGCATTCAACAAGTCCCCTGCATTTTCTCGGTCCATAACCGAGCGCCCTTAAATTATCGCCGCAGTAAACCGTCGGGGCGGTCCAGACGCTGACAGCGACACGCGCCGAGTCCGTCCCGAAGACCATCGCACCGCGATTGGTGATGAGGCCGTAAAAGAGCAAGTCACGTGCCGAAGTGAATTCGCAGGCTTTGCAGGCACTTCGTCGGGGCGTGTACCGTCAAGTTGCTGACATTGTCTCAATACCGACAGCCGCAGCCACTGCCCGAGCAATCTTTTCAGCCTCTGAGGTAGAGATCGCCGCCAACCCTCCAGGCTCTTCGGCAACGCCGTGGTAGCAATATCGGTGAGATCATGATTGCCGCCGACAGTAAGATTGTCCGGCACGGCCGCGATCGCCGTGTCGTTTGAGGTAGTTGAGTCGACGTCGCTAGATTGCGGACCGTCAATCTAATGACAACGAGCTGCCTATCTGCCGTCGAGCCTTCCGCCCACTCTGAAGATACTCTACGCCAACCGCAATCGACGGCCCCATCTGCCCGAGATACTCCCGCCTGGTCTTGCATCTCCAGCTCAACGGGAGTGAGGTAACGCGCCTGCCCAATCTGCTTCCAGCCGGACTCGAGACTCTGTTGGTCCACTGAAATCGACTGACAGCTTGCCTCAGTCCCTCCCGGTCACGCTCCAAGGTGTGAACATAGGTTGCAATTTTTTATCCACGCTGCCCGAAACCCTCCCGATGTCATGGACCGAAGCGCACGATGCGCATGGTCTCCTGGCTACCGAAGCCATGCGCTCAAGATCGAAATGCTCGGACTGGATGAGGCCAGCGACCCGCAAGGACATGGCTAATGATCCTTGCTCGATGCGCGCGCCATTTCTTAGCGTCGAAGACGCCCGGCGCTTGGCTTGAGGTGTGATCTTTTCAATCGAACTTATAGGAGGCCTGAAAGAACGTACCCCAGCGCTCCATGCTGAACCTTGCAAACGCAGGTGGCGCTCCGGTGCACTTGCTGTCGCTGCCGTTGCAGATTACCTCGCCCCGCCTT
Organism: Bradyrhizobium sp. CCBAU 51745; assembly: GCF_028128715.1. NCBI lineage: Bacteria > Pseudomonadati > Pseudomonadota > Alphaproteobacteria > Hyphomicrobiales > Nitrobacteraceae > Bradyrhizobium > Bradyrhizobium sp. CCBAU 51745. The sequence continues at coordinate 99,940 of NZ_LBJP01000093.1, forward strand.
TTGGTCCACATGGCCCAGTAGCGCCCGCCGACGCCGACGCTGAAGTTCTTGGTGAAGAAATAAGACAGCACGCCTTCAACCTGGACGCCGCCGCCACCATCGCCCCGCTGTTCAGCGAAGGTGGTCTCGTGGCGCAAGAGATGATTGTCGCGCCCCTTGAAATCGGTCCAAGGCAGGTAGGCGACATCGGTATTTAGTCTCCAGCCATCGGTCAGCATGGTTTCGGCGCTCAGGCCGATTCGAGGCGCATTCCACTGAGTATTCTGGCTGCCAACGATCCTGTCGTCGCCGCGCGCAAGACATGGGCGACGGGGGTTAACCGTTTCTACGCATCCGGTCGAGTCGGAGCTCTGATCGTAATAGGTCCAACCGATAAATCCCCCAACCTTGTAGTTGGCGCCGCGCAGGAAATCGTAACCCGCATCGGCGGTGTAATAGCTGAACCTCCCGTTTCCTTGGCCTGATACCGTGTTGACGTACGGCGTTATCGTTCCCGAGTGGGATGGGGGGAGGCTCCAGTCTTCATCGTTCATGTTCCCTTTGTCGAAGCGTCCGAGGCCAATGTTGCCCTTCAGGAACACTCCCCAAGGGCTGTCGGCACGGCCAAATAGCTCCCCGGAAAGTCCGTCGAGTCCGTGATAGGTGAGCCTCGATCCAAGAATGCTGGGGTCTAGAGGCCAGCCATAGGGCATTGCGCTGTTGTCCCATTGAAAACGTCCGCGGCTGAGCCAGAGCCGCGATCCGCCTTCAAACGACCAGCCGGTCGTGTAGGCAATCGGCGGCGCGCCGGCGGGTGCTTTTGCGTACAGCGGCGCACCGGACCATTGCGCCGTCCACGGGTCGGCGCCAAAATGGTAGTTCAATCCAATCTTTCCGACGTGATAGTTGCTGGACAGGCTCGTTGTGTTCCCCGGAAGAATTGACAAAGGCGGATCTTGCACGGTGGCGGGAGTCGCGACACTCGGCCCGCCGAAATGCAGATAGTCATACTCCGCTGTGACCGACCATGCGGACGTAAGCGCTTGCTCGACTCCCACCCCGATGATGCCACCGAAGCGACCATAGTCGAAATGGGTTTTCTGCTGTGGCAACTGGCGCCCCTCGTAGTTATTGACGACGTCGCCCTGATTGTTTTGCCAAGCCACGCCTCCCTTGAGATAGGCCAGTGTGCCACCCGACGCGCCAAACGTGTATCCGACACGACCGGTCGCGGTGGCAAAGACGTTCGGACCTGCCTTGCAGTTTGCACTCACGACAAAGCCGGACGACGCGAGGCAGGTATTTGTGCCGTCTGAGACAGCACCGCTGGCATCGAGTTCGACGCCAAACACCCAACCGTTCTTCTGCCAATTGTAGCCGATCTGGCCACCTGCGAGGAACGTCGGCGTATCCACGCTGCCGCCATAGATTGACGGACCGTAGGGATTGCTGAAGGAGGTTCGGCCGAAACCGCCGCCGACGTGTCCGCCAATATAGCCTCCAGACCAGTTCCACACCGCCGCGGGCAGTTTCACTTCCGGCTCAAGGTCTGCCGCATTCGCCGCACCACTTGCGACGAGCGCAATTGTCGTGGCCCCCAAAAGAAGAACTCCAGATCGCATTCAACATGTCCCCTGCATTTTCTCGGTTCACGGGGCGGAGCAGACGCTTACAGCGACACGCGCCGAGTCCGTCCCGAAGACCATCGCACTGCGATTGGTGGTGAGGCCGCAAAAGAGCAAGTCGCGTGCCGAAGGTGAATTCGCAGGCTTTGCAGGCACTTCGTCGTGGCGTGTATTGTCAAGTTGCTGACATTGTCTCAATACCGACAGTCGGCGCGGCCGCTGCCGCAGCAATACTTGGCGAGCGCGGGGTCATGGGTGGCCGAACCACATGATGCGCCGGTCTCGCTTTGGCTACGGGAAGCCTTGCTGCCTCCACAGATGGAAAGACAGTGCGGAACGGGCTGCGTCGCTTCGAAGATATTTGAGCTCGATCTGTGCTCCTAAGCGCTCTCATCGAGAGCGCTCTTTATTTGACGCCGCTTTAGTTGTGCCGCCGGCCACCAGAATGTTCTTGCGGGCAGCGAGCGCTTCGCGGAGCACGATCGCCTGAGCGGCCGTCATGATGCCGGCGGCCGCGTAGTCGTCCAGTGTGAAAACAGCGAAGGCAGGCTTGCAGATCGCAAAGGCCGGCCGCGCAGCGACCGGCGGCAAAATCCCCTCGAACCTCTCTCCCGTCTCGGAAAGTCGGCCGAGACGCGCGGCTTTTCCGCATGCACCTCCGCGCCGACATGGTGCCCGACCAGACGCACGATCCGCTCTCCGTCAGCGGCGGACAGCGTTCGGCCGCTATCCTCCAGCCCCCAGTCGATCCAGAGCCATCCATCGGGGTTGAGCATTGCCTCGACGATCGCGGGGCCTTCGAGGAACGTCGCGATCGCGGGGGCCAAGCGCGGTGCGAAGCATGCGCGCGCCACGCGAGAACGCTTCCGAATGGAGTGAAGTGCCCGCCACGATCGGTTCCCGTCGAGCGCCAGCCGCGGCAAGCACCGCGCAGCCCAGGGAGAATCTCGTGTAGGACGATGCCCTTTAAGAGCTCGAGGGAGAAAAGAATCGGATGAGCGACAATAGCAACCTCGAAGACAGAACCATCGAAGCGATACGGCACTATCGCGAGGCCCTCGCCGTGGTCGACGGCCTGGAGCGAAAAGAACGTTCCGCGCATCGAGCGCTGACCAGGATACTGCCTGAATTGGGACATGCCCTGCGCAGCCTAGACCCGCGGTCTCTCAAGGATAACATTAAGATTGGCTTGGCAGCTGTCTCGCGGCAGGACCAAGCGTGGGCCGAACGATATAGTTGGTCTTATGGTTGCGCTCGCATCACGCGTTTTTTGCGTGGGTTGCGCAGCATTTTTGTGCCGAAGTCGACTTCGGCGCTACAACTATCGATCGCCGAACAAGCAGGCACAGGAGCGCTGGAAGCGTCACCTAGAAAATCCCCGACCGCACAGCCTTTCGGTGAGGCGGCCCTCTCAAGAGCAAGCAGGTATGAATGTGCTTCACGGGTAAGCCCTCTACCGGTCTTCATCATTATCTCGCCATCCGCAGCGCAATGCGTAGCTCGTAAAAACCCTGATGGGATCAAGACCCCGGCTTTGGGGACTACATTGCTGAGAACGATGCAGCGGGGGAGCGGATCGCGGTAGCTCTTGACCATCTTCTCCTATCGCCGCAACGAAAACAAGCAAAGCAGATCGAGATGATGAGAGCGGGGTGTGGTGGTGACGGATCAAATCCCAAGCATCGGAGTTGCCGCCGGTCTTTTACGAATATCGAAACGTTTGCGGAGACGCCGCCGGCGGACCAAGTCGAGCCTCCCGCGCTTGGCTTGTCACCTGAGGATAGAGACGTCCTTTTATGGATCCAATCAGGACATCAGAAGACAGCCGATGAAATTGCCGAGCTCAATCGCAACGTCGATTGCGCAGCAAGCCGAGCTAAAGTGAATCTCGGATCAGATCGCAGCCCGGACCTAAAGAATCGAGGGGCTGCAGAATCCAGCGCCTGTTGCTTCTCCTGCTCCTGCTGCTTCTTCGCCACCGTGGCGCACCACATCCAAGCCGGCTAAGAGAGACGTCCGGCCCTCGAAACCACAAGGTCCGGTTTCTGTCGGAGGCGCGCCGCTGACTGCGGAGCTGAGCGCGGGACAGCGCTGATGACCACAGATGCCTGCCATATCAGGCTGCGCCTTCCAACCACCTCGCAAACCAACGGTCCACCATCTTGATCGTCAGGCCGAGCCTCTCATTGCTCCGCGTGGTTTCGGAAATCCTCTGTGAGTCGCAAGAAGTTCATAAGCAGGACGTGCCCCTGTGAGGTAAGTATCGACTCGGGATGGAACTGGACCCCATGAGTGGGATAATAGCCGTGCGTGAGGGCCATGATCTCGCCTTCCTCCGAACGCGCTGTCACTATGAGGTTCTGCGCGCATGACTGATCAAGCTCGACGATAAGAGAATGGTAGCGTCCGACGTCAAGCGGGGTTGGCAGCCCCTTGAATAATCCTCGGCCGTCATGGGCAACGTATGAGCGCCGACCGTGCATGGGCCGACGCGCACGCGCCACCCGTCCTCCGAAAGCGCTCGCAATACACTGATGTCCAAGGCAGATACCGAGAATTGGTACGCGTCCTGAAAGTTCGCGAACCGCTGCTGTCGATATTCCTGCCTCAGTTGGGGTGCAGGGGCCGGGCGATATGACCACCGCGCGCGGGTTGAGACCAACGAGCTCGCTGATGCTGATGGCGTCGTTTCGGATCACTTCCGTTGCTTCACTGAGCTTGTGGAAATAGCGGGCAATATTGTACACGAAGGAATCGTAATTATCGATAATGACAATCAAAATGCACCAGCTGGTTCAGAACCAAATGCATCAAAGAGTCGCTCTGCCTTGGCGAGCGTTTCCTCGTATTCGGCCTCGGGCTCCGACAAGGCTGTTATACCGCTGCCCGCATGAAACACAGCCAGGTCGCCGTCGATCGTGACAGTGCGGATCGCAATACTTGTGTCCATGTGCCCGTTGAAGCCGATGAACCCGATCGCCCCACAATAGACCTCTCGCGCTATGCGCTCGATTTCTGTAATAATTTCCATCGACCGCAGCTTTGGCGCTCCTGTAATGGAGCCGCCGGGAAAGCATGCACGGAGCAGGCTAACGGCGTCTTCGTCTCCGGCAAGTGCACCCGTAACGATCGACACGAGATGGTGCACCGAGGCATAGGACTCGAGATTGCATAGGGCCGGAACCTCGACCGAATGCGCAGTGCAAACGCGTGACAGATCGTTGCGCAAAAGGTCGACAATCATCGTGTTCTCGGCATGATCCTTTTCGGAAGCGAGGAGAACAGCCGCACGGCGGTGGTCTTCCTTGGGATTAGGCGAACGGGCGATCGTGCCCTTGATGGGGCGTGTCTCGATTTGTCGCCCGTCAAGTTTTAGGAATCGTTCCGGCGAACTTGATGCGATTGTCAGCTTTCCCCATCGCAGCAGGGCCGCAAAGGGCGCCGGATTCCATGATCGTAGCTGGCAATAGAACGCGAGCGGATCAAAAGAGGTCGCCAGGCGGGTGTTGAAACGCTGCGCAATATTCGCCTGGAACACGTCACCCGCCAGGATCAAATCGATCACGCGTTGTACCGCCGCAATGTAGCCCTCGCGGCTGAAGTTCGAGCGCCATGCGCCGGCGTTGCTGGGACAACCCTTCTGTGGCGCCTTTGGACCGGCAAGCAATGCTGCAAAATCGTCGGCTCGACGACGCGCTCGTTCGCTCCGTCGCGCGCGATCCTGCTCCGGCCATCCGGTCGAGACGATCCAGCATTTGTTATCCCGGTGGTCGAAGCTGATGACCAGGTCATAGAAATGCAGGATGGATTGGGGCAAACCCAGACCGGCAATCGCCGGCGCAGACAATCGCTCCAATGTCCTGTTCATGTCGTAGCCAAGGTAGCCTGCCGCTCCTCCCTGGAACGGCGGGAGATCGGGGCGATGCTCTTGCGGGTACTTCGCGAGTAGCGTTCGAAGGACCTTCCATGGATCGGCCTCGAGAGTCAGTCCGTTCCAACTGGCTTGGCCATTCGTGACCCTGTAGGTGCTGAACGGGTCGCACATTAGATATGAGTAGCGTCCAAGCAGCTCGTGCCTTGCTGAGCTATCGAGAAACGTGAGATTGGATCGATGCCCAAGACGTCGCATCGCTGTGACAGGTTCAACCCACTGCAACTCGCGAACGTACATCGCTTTATCAGTCACCGGCGGCTGACGTTGTGAAAGTGCCGTTCCATCTGTTGCCCACCCGATGAGAATGACGCTTATCTGCGATGGGCCGAAACATGAGGGCCATTGCCAAGGTAACCCGGCGGTGGACGTTTGGCTGCGACAGCACCTGGATCATCCTGCCGTGGAGGCGAAAGGGGTATCTGTTGATACATCGTAGTCGGCCGCGAACCGGAGCTCGCGGAGCGGTCGAACTCGTTTAATCGACTCCTGGTAGAGATCGTGCGCTTTGTACGCTGCGAGCTCCCTCTCGCTGTCGAACTCGCCATAGACCACAATGTCGATATCGTTGCCGAGCTGATCGGTCCTGCGGTTGCGGGCAACCTCAAGCCGGCGCGCATGTGGTATCGTGGTGAGAAGCGAAAGACCTTCGATGATCTGGTCGATCTGCGCCTCGTCCTTGGCGCTGAAGAAGACGATGTGACGAATCATGGCCGCCCGTAGAGATGTCGCTGGAGGGTGCCATAACTATCTGGGAATAGAGCCCGTTGCAATGATGCCAGTCGCTTGCCGCATGATCGTCGCTTGCGATCGTCGGCGATCCGCAATGAGGCTTGCCAGATTTGCTCAGGGCGCCGGAAGAGCAAGGCGCTCAATGGTTTGAATGTGCCGCGCGAGCAGGTTACAGGCTTGATCAACGTTGCGCGTCCGCAAGGCTTGCAGAATCAGGCGGTGATCTTGATTAGAGCGCGGTCGCCAGGGCACCGATCGCGCCATCGCGAACACCAATCGAGAATTGGCAAGCTGCAATCCATCGAGGCTCGCGAGCAGACGCGGCATCCCGCACGGCGCGACCAAGGCTTGGTGAAAGGCGCGGTTGGCCATCTCAAAAGCCTCGATCGTCTTTGCATTGTCTCCTTCGATCAAGGCCAGCTCGATCTCAGCCAAATGAGCTGTTGTGAGCCTTGGCCCCGAATGGCGCAGTGCCACCACCTCGAGCGCGGCGCGCATTTCGGCGATCTCCTTCACTGAACGGGTATCGAGCGGGGCAACCCGAACACCACGGCGCGGCACGGCGACAACAAGATGTTGTGCCTGCAGCTGCCGAAAGGCCTCGCGCACGGGGACGTGGCTGGAATTGAATTCTCGTGCAATGTGATCCTGACGGAGTGGCGCGCCTGGCTCTAAAGCGCCGCTGATAATGCGATCAGCGATTAAGTCCGCGATGCGCGCGACCGTCGTCTTGTTGTCAGCAGTGATCATAGATTATCTACCGCAATAACCGGTGCATTTTCGAGGCGGCTCGATTAGCATCTCTTCGAGAGCGATGACTATAGATAATTCACAGGATTATCTACAATTGAGCGGGATTGGGTTATGGATGCTGCTGCGCAAGTCCAACGGAAGGAAGCAAGCCACGGGGCGCAGGTTCGTAATCATTGGAACGTCGAAGAGGTCAAGGCGCTCTACGACCTTCCTTTCGCGAACCTGATGCTTCAGGCGCAGCGCGCTCATCGCAAGAACTTCGATCCAAACCACGTCGAAACTGCGAGCTTGCTCAGCATCAAGACCGCCGGCTGTCCGGAAGACTGCGGTTACTGCTCGCAAAGCGCGCATTACGAGACCGGCCTGAAAGCGACCCGTCTGATGCGTTGCGCCGATGTGGTTGCGACCGCGCAGCGCGCGAAGGATGCCGGCGCCACGCGCTTCTGCATGGCCGCGGCCTGGCGCACGCCAAAAGATCGCGATCTTGATTCCGTCTGCGACATGGTCAACGCGGTCAAAGGACTCGGCATGGAAACGTGCGTTACGCTCGGTATGCTGACACCGAAGCAGGCCGCGCGCCTCGCCGAGGCCGGCCTTGACTTCTACAATCACAACGTCGACACATCGGCTGAGTTTTACAGCAAGATCATCACCACCCGCAGCCTACAGGACCGCATCAATACGCTGGCGCATGTGCGCGATGCCGGCATCAAGATCTGCTGCGGCGGCATTATCGGCATGGGAGAGCGCGTCGAGGACCGCCTAGGTATGCTCGTGCTGCTCGCTAATCTTCCCAACCATCCCGAAAGCGTGCCGATCAACCTGTGGAACAAGATCGAGGGCGTGCCGGTGGAAGGCACCGCAGAGCCTCCCGATCCGATCGCGCTGGTCCGGCTGCTGGCGACCGCGCGGATCATGATGCCGGGGAGTGTGGTTCGCTTGTCCGCCGGGCGGCAATACATGACCGATGAATTGCAGGCGCTTTGCTTCCTGGCCGGCGCAAATTCAATTTTCGTCGGCGACGTGCTCTTGACCACCAAAAACCCTAAAGTTGATCGCGACGCGGATCTGCTGGCCCGGCTCGGCATCACGTCCGGACTCGCCTGACGGAAGCAGTGCACGCAATTGCCCCGACATCCAGCCTAGGTAAGAAATGCAGATAACTTTGATGAAGGGCAAAATCCATCGAGCCTCAGTGACCGAAGCTGATTTGCACTATGAGGGCTCGATCTCGATAGATCGTACGCTCCTGCAGGCAGCAGGAATGGTGATCAACGAGCGCGTCGAAATCTACAATGTCGAAACAGGGGCGCGCTTTGCTACCTACGTGATCGAGGCGCCGCCGATGTCTGGCACGATAAGCCTGAACGGCGCGGCCGCCCGACTGGCGATGCCCGGAGACAAGATCATTATCGTTGCATATGCCTCATTCGACGAGGCCGAAGCAAAGATGTTCAAGCCACGCATTGTGCGTGTCGACCGAGACAATCGCATCCTGGCAAGTTGAACCCAACCGGCCATCCTTCCCTCTTAAACGGCCAACGCATCTTATGCGTATGCGATCCTCGGAGTGATGAATGCGGTCGATCCAAACAGCTAGACTTAGTCCCTACGTCGCAGCGTTGAATGCCTTGAACGAAGATAAACGGCTGCGCTGCCTCAAGCCGCGCGTGGGGGTCGATTTCGCATCGAACGACTATCTGGCGCTCGGGAACGCTTCGCGCATCAAAAAGGCGATGGTCGCCGCGCTCGAGGCGGGCACTCCGGTTGGAGCCGGCGGGTCGCGGCTTCTACGCGGCAATTGCGAGGAACATGAACGGCTCGAGACGGAAGCGGCTCAGTTCTTTGGCGCGGAGGCAGCGCTTTTCTTTGGAGGCGGCTACATCGCAAATTTTGCTGTCCTGACAACGCTGCCGCAGCGCGGCGATCTGCTCGTCCTCGATTCGCTGGTGCACGCCAGTATTCACGAGGGGGCGCGGGCCGGTCGCGCCGAGTGTCGAATTCACGCGCACAATGACCCCCAGTCAGTCGAAGACGCAATTCGCGACTGGCGAAACAAAGGTGGCGCGGGCCGCGTCTGGATTGTGGCCGAAAGTCTCTACAGTATGGATGGCGACTTCGCTCCACTCGAAGAGCTGGTGGCAATCGCCGATCGCCAAGACGCGTTTCTGATCGTGGATGAGGCTCATGCCACAGGCGCTTACGGGCATCAGGGACGAGGGCTCACCGCCCCTTACGATAGGCGCGAAAATCTGATCGTCGTTCATACCTGCGGCAAAGCGCTCGGTGCGGCGGGTGCACTTGTTACCGCCTCCGGCATCTTGCGCGATTTCATGGTCAACCGCTGCCGCCCGTTTATTTTTGCCACCGCCCCATCACCATTGATGGCCGTTGCCGTTCGAGAGGCGCTCCTCACCCTGCAGAAAGAGCCGGAGCGGCAGCAACGGCTGGCCAAACTCGTTGCGTTCACGCATCGGCAGATCACCTCGCTTGGTTTGAGCACACCATCGACCTCTCAGATCGTGCCGTACATCGTAGGTGACAATGCTCATGCAATGCGACTTGCCTCTGCTCTGCAGGCGCGCGGCTTCGATATCCGCGGAATTCGGCCGCCAACTGTCCCTGCAGGCACCGCCCGCTTGCGAATTTCGTTGACACTCAATGTTGGGGAAGCGGACGTGCGCGCAATGCTCGATGCGCTGGTTGAGGTGACGAAGGGCTCGTTTTGATGAATAAGCGGATCGTCGTGACTGGTACAGACACCGGGGTCGGCAAAACGGTATTCTCCGCAGGGCTCGCCGGGCTTCTCGGTGCGAATTACTGGAAGCCGGTCCAGGCTGGACTCGAACAAGAGATCGACTCGGAGTGCATCCGCCGCCTCGGTGGCCTCTCGTCCGATCGGATTGTCCCGGAGCTCTATCGACTTCGGACGCCTGCGTCGCCCCATCACTCCGCGGAGATCGACGGCGTTCGCATAGATACAGATACGCTTCGACTGCCGGACAGCGGCGAGCGGAAACTCGTGATCGAGGGCGCCGGCGGACTCATGGTGCCGCTGACAGCGCGCACTCTCTACATCGACATCTTCGAGCGCTGGCAGCTTCCCGTCGTGCTTTGCGCAAGGACGGGACTGGGCACAATCAATCACTCCCTGCTCTCCATAGAGGCTCTGCGCAAGCGTCAGATTCGAATCCTTGGAATTGCGTTCATTGGCGAAAGAAGCGCCGAAACTGAGAGCGCGATTTGCGAGATCGGCAGAGTGCGTTGGTTGGGACGGCTCCCGTGGCTTGTTCCCCTCACGGGCGATAGGCTGCAGGCCGCTTTCAAAGACTCCTTTGTTATCAGCGATTTCCTAAACCTATGAAGACAGCCAAGAGGTCGCCGATCTGGCACCCGTTTACGCAGCATGCTCTACAGCCGAACATGACGAAGGTGCTGCGGGGAGAGGGGGCTTATCTTTACACCGAAGATGGCCGACGCCTTATCGATGCAATCTCCTCCTGGTGGGTCGTGACCCACGGCCATTGCCATCCATGCATCGTGAACGCGATCCGAGAACAGGCAGGCAAGCTCAACCAGGTCATCTTCGCCGGATACTGTCACGACCCGGCTGAACAAGTTGCGACGGAACTATTGAAGCTCACCTCCCCCGCGCTCGAACATGTGTTCTTCTCCGATAGCGGGGCAACCAGCGTCGAAGTCGCGCTGAAAATGGCGCTCGGCTACTGGCGCAATACCGGAAGAGAGCGAACCAAGATTGTGGTGATGCAGCACTCGTACCATGGCGACACGATCGGGGCGATGTCGGTAGGTAGCCGCGGCATCTTCAATGCGGCCTACGGGGCGCTGATGTTCGAGGTGACCTCGATTCCGTTTCCGGCAAGAGATTGTGAGCAAAGAGCGCTCGATGCGCTTGAAAACGCGTGTCGAAAGGAACATCCCGCAGCCTTTATCGTGGAGCCCCTGATATTGGGTGCCGGTGGAATGCTGATGTATTCTCCCTCGGTGCTAAGAGAGATGAAGCGGATTTGCGAAACCTTCGACGTCCTGTTCATTGCGGACGAGGTCATGACAGGCTGGGGCCGCACGGGTACCTTGTTTGCGTGTGAGCAGGCCGATGTCACGCCCGATATTGCCTGCTATTCGAAGGGCCTCACGGCTGGGGCGCTGCCGCTCGCCGTCACACTCTGTCGTGCCGATATTTTCGATGCCCACTATTCTGAAGATCGCACGCGTACGTTTTTTCATTCGAGCTCATATACGGCCAATCCAGTGGCCTGTGCCGCCGCCAAGGCTAATTTGGACCTATGGCAGGATCAGGAATATCGCTGCCGGCTGGCATCCTTGGCGATCATGCAAGAACAGGCACTCGCGCCGTTTCGCGCCGATTCACGATTCGCAAACGTCCGGCGCACAGGAACAGTAACAGCGGTTGAACTCAACACGAGCGAAGTCGGCTATCTGGCGGACATCGGTCCGAAGCTTTTGGCTTTCTTCCAAGCGCGGAATCTGCTGTTACGCCCACTCGGTAACACGATCTACGTGATGCCGCCTTACTGCGTTACGGCGGCCGACCTTGATGAAATCTATACTGCCATCCGCGACGCTGCTGACTTGCTGGTGTGAGATGCACGAGACTGTGCAATCGTCTGCAGTGACAGGAACTTGGAAGGCGAACGTGTCCGTATTGCTGCCTTTTGATAGTGCAACGAGGATGCAGCCCCCACGGCTCGCAGGTTGATCGTGCTTTAAGCACTTAAGCGCTCCCGATCTAACTGCCGCAGCAATTATGCGAGCTTGCCACGAAAGGCGCAGCATTTGACCGAAGCGTCGAGCGAATTGCGTTAAACACGACAGAGGAATCGATTATCTTGAGCAAATTCTCGGCGAGGCGTTTTGCGGAAAGTACTGCTTCGCGAAGGCAGTCCGCACATCAGAGTCAAGGCTCTTGATGGTTGCAAGAACCAGGGAGACGAACCGCCGGGCGGCCGCACCTTTGGTGCGCGCGTGGTGCTGCGGTCAGAGGGCAGCAGGGCTTCCCAAGTAAATGTCTGACAGGAGGCGAGAATGCACATTGGCTTCCGTAATTCCCTTGGCCATTCAGTCACATGCTGCGCGATATGCGGCGGAAAGTTTGGGCTGATCCGCCATTACTGCTGGCGAACGGCTCTTTGCTCCAAGAAATGCGTCAACCGCTTCAAGGCGCGGCGGGAGGCCGATCAGAAATGGCTTCGATGGCTTCGAGCGGCTTAGGAATGGACTGAGTTGTGCCGGTACGGCCCTGGTCGAAGAGTTCGAGTGGCCCTCTAGAGCACGTGGAAATAAAGTGACAGAAACATCGGCAAAAATAATCGACTTCAGGGCCTACAGGGCCAGCGGGCTGGCTCGGTCTGAGCGCCTTCGCGACAACATCTACTCGACGGCGACTCTCGCGGCGCTTTCTCCGGCCTGTCACCTCTGGACGTTCCTGGCCTGCCATCCGTTTGCTTTGCTCGCTGCGCCGAGGCAGGAGTCTCACGAGCCCGCCTAGGGGGCAGACAGGAAGATGTGCCCTAAAGACGAAGTCCTCACTGCGTGCATCTGCGGCTCGGTCCGGTCGAGCTGTCGCCATTTGGAGAGACTGCAATCAGCCCGGAACCGCGGGTAGATGGTGGTTCGTCGCGAGCGCCGCTGCTCGATTGAGGCCGCGGCTGGCATAGCGCTGAAACTGCACGGGAAGACGAGCCATCGGGTGGTGAAAACCGCGATGAGGAAGGTCTTGTCTCATGATTGCGCGACCATCGGACTGTTTCTGCGCTGTTCTCCAGTTCTACAGAACTGGGATCTCCATCCTCCATGCCATTGACAGGGTTCTCCCGCGTTCTTTAGGAAGCGCAGGCCGTGTGTGGGGAGCGGATTCAATATGAGCCACAGTTCAGAACAGCCTCTAGAGCGTGTCACGATTCCGGCACTGCAGCAGTGGAAGGATAAAGGACGGCGTCTCGTGATGACCACTGCCTACGATGCGGTTGCGGCGCGCATCGCGGATCCCATTGTCGATATCATCCTAGTCGGCGATAGCGTTGGAAACGTCTGCCTGGGATTCGACAACACGCTGCCCGTCAGCGTGGCCATGATGAATCATCACCTGGAGGCTGTTGCGCGCACGAGGCCTCATGCCCTGCTTGTGGCCGATATGCCCTTTCTGAGCTTTCATGTCGGTTCTGAGGATACGATTCGCAATGCAGGAGGTTTTCTGCAGCGTGGCGCCGATGCTGTGAAACTCGAGGGTGGTGCCAAACGCATCGAGATGGTACGCGCCTTGGTCGATTGCGAAATTCCTGTGATGGGTCATCTCGGTCTGACCCCGCAGAGCGTCAACGTGATGGGTGGATTCAAAGTGCAGGGACGGACAGCGGAGACCGCCTTGCGGCTGCTCGAAGACGCGCACCGTCTGCAGGAAGCCGGCTGCTTCGCGCTGGTCCTGGAGGGCATTCCTGCCGAGCTCGCGGCGCGAGCGACCGAATTTCTCACGATACCCACCATCGGGATCGGAGCAGGACCCGATTGCTCGGGCCAAGTGCTCGTGTTCCATGATGTCTTGGGACTAACCGAAGGCCATCGCCCCAAATTCGTTCGTGCCTATACAAATGGATTCCGGCTGTTCCAGGAGGCGTTGTCGCGCTGGGCTGCCGATATCCGCAACGGTGCATTCCCGGGCTCAGAGGAGTGCTATCGGCTTCCTGATCAGCTTCGGCATGCCGTGGCCAACTGGGCGCCCTCCAGTTCAACCTCAAGGTAAGAAATGCAAGTCATTACGAAGGTCGCTGAGCTGCGTCGCGCCCTTGCAGACGTTCGGAAGACCGATAAGCGCATCGGATTCGTTCCGACGATGGGATACTTGCACGACGGCCACCTGGCCCTGATCTCGGCTAGCCGGGGACACTGCGACGCCACTGTCGTTAGCATCTTCGTCAATCCCACTCAGTTCGGCCCAAATGAGGATCTCAGCAGGTACCCTCGCGACTTCGCGCGCGATGAAGCGTTGTGCCGCAGTGCCGGGGTCTCCATCATCTTCGCGCCAAGTGCAGAGGAGATCTATCCGGCTCAATTTGAGAGCTTTGTCGAGCCGGGCGAACTCGCAAAGCCGCTCTGCGGAGCTTTCAGGCCTGGACATTTTCGTGGTGTAGCGACTGTCGTCTGCAAGCTATTCAACATGGTGCAGCCGGACGTCGCGTACTTTGGACAGAAGGATTTTCAGCAATGCGCTGTGATATGCCGCGTGACGGCTGATCTGAATCTTCCGATCGAGATTGTCACTGTGCCAACTGTGCGGGAGGCAGATGGGCTGGCAATGAGCAGTCGAAACCGTTATCTCAGCCCGGAAGAACGTGGTCGGAGCCTTGCGATCAGCCGTGGCTTGTTCGCCGCAGCGCATGAGTTTGCCTCAGGGGAGCGCGATGCGGCAACGTTGATTGCGCTTGCAAGAAGGCATTTGGAAGGAATCGATCGACTGCAGTACCTTGAGCTTGTCGACACTGGAACCCTAAGGATTGCCGAGAGCCCTCTGCGCTATCCGGCGGTGCTCTGTGTCGCAGCGTACGTCGGCTCCACTCGGTTGATCGACAATGTAGTCCTGTCCTGGTCGCCATCGTAGCCAGATCACGCAAGTGATTGCGCTCACAAACAGTCGGACCGGATGCGTCGAACATGAAATCCTCAACATCCTGGAAAATCCTCAACATCCTGGAAGAACTCTCGAAGGGATCCGGAACTGCCCTTTGCGTGCTGAGCAACTGCCCCACGGCTCGAGCTCATGATGTCGGTTGGAGATTGGCTCTGCCGCTGACGGGGTGGAGGGCCCGGCCGCTCCCACGCTGCCGAGAGCAGCCAAGTGCGAGTTCGCTTTCTGTATTATGATTTCGGCGGCTCGCTCAGACACTCCGGGACGTTCCGACCGCTTTGCGCGTTTTTTACGAGGTCGCGCAAAGCAATTTCAGAAAGCCGTACAACCAGCTGTTTGAGGCGCGCAATCTCCTGCTTGCAGCGCTCCAGCTCGTGCTGTTCGTCTGCCATCACAGATGGTGCGCGACGATAGCTGCTGCCGAGATGATTCATGTAGCTCCCTTTCCGATTCGACAAACACGGCAAATAATCTGAACAGCCCAGGTCGCTTCCCTTCGCTGGACGAAGCGCCTCGGCGTCATGTGATTGCTCTGGGCGGAGACTGTAACAAAATGGCAATATCGATCGATGCAACGAGCCGCGCTCTCGCGCTCGAATCCTGCATTACGGCAGCGTTCCCGATGAAGTTTCACGCTACGTTCGCGTCTTGCTGCTGGGGTCCTTCAGCTACACCAGGCTTATATATCCAAAAGGCAAGTCGCTTCCGAAATCATCCGTCTGCAAGCGGGCATTGCCAGGAGATTCGCTCAAAATCGTGTGCTGCCAATACGTGCGATTATGGATCAACCACCACACGCCCATGACCATGAAATCACTTCGCGATCGCGCAGGCGACCTCGTCAAGTTGCATAAAGCCAAAGCTCTCTCAAGAGCGGCGAGGGGGCGAGCAAAAGGGGCACTGCGCGCGCCCCAGACTAGGCTCGATTTCGTCGCCAGAGGTTGGGTGGCGCTGGTTTTTGACGCAAAGATATGCTTCACCGCAAGAACTAATCGCGATGTCCCTTTACAGGGTTTGATGCCAAGCACTCGGGTTTCGAGCCGATAGTGCCGTCTTGTGACACGGCATCGGAGCAAGGCAGTCGCAAGCGATTTCTACCGACGCAATCGGGGCAGGTATGCCGAAGCATTGGTTGGACGCAGCGGGCGCGATGAACGGCAGATCCTCTAGCCGCAATTGAACTTGAAGAGGCTCGGCAACGAACTAGCACCGTTCGAGCAATGGCCTGCCGCCCAGTCAGTCCCGCGCGCAATAGATGGCCGAGCATACCGTACAGAATCGCAGAGCATGATCGCAGGGGCGCTCACATTGGCCCCTGAGCTCTAGCAAGCTTGTCATTCAGCCGAGATGGCCGACGAGAAGACAAAAGCAGGCCGATCAAGCGAGCTGCCGCAATGGATCAACGATCGCAGAGGTGCTGGGCATTGCACCGCGCTGGAAATCTGCTGACCGGTAGTCGCGGTAGCTCATAAGATCTGATGTGCTTGAGTTGCGGTCCAGCAAATGCTCATTTATCTTCCTCGATGGTAGGAGGGAGATCTCCCAATGCTGGACGGTGCCACGACCGCACTTCTGCGCACGATCCTGGATGAGGTTTGCAAAGGCGTCTCACCGTATGACGCCGGCGTCCGCGCCTACGTTGCCTCCGCAATCCTGGAGGCCGCCACCAAAGGTGAGACCCGCCCCGATCTGCTTAAACAGATCGGTCAGGAAGCGCTTTCCAGAGCACCAACGATGTGGCGATAGATCTAGGACATGGCTTGCAATTGAGGTGAATTTCCAAGTCACAGTGCTGAGGATCCTGCCCTGTTATCCAGGGTCGCGCGCGCCGTCGCGTCGGCTGCGGCCTAGTAATCCGGCTAGCTCGCAGAGGTGTATCGTAGTCGCTCGATGGCGGCCTAACGTCATCCAAGACGCGGCGTTATCCGATGTGAATCGGTCGGCGCGTTGCTCGCTGCGAGGCCAATCGTTGAAACGCGAGAGCTCGCACAACAGGCAGCATATCAAAGCCTTGGTGTGCCCACCCTTGCGCGCCACGATGTCGGTGAGGCGTTGCGCTAACAGCCTTCATCCCGAAGCGAGGGCGAACTCAGTGTTCGGCGCCGGAGCGCCATCACTCAAGCGAGTCGGCGCGCCATTGCTGTTTACTCCTGTGCGAGCGCCGCAAGTGCCTTTTCGATCACTGTGATGTCTCGACTGACCTGAGCGATCGCTGGCTTCGGATCAACCCCGGTAACGCAGTTCAACTGCTGCAGTAGCTCACGCCGATGCGCCAGAAGGTCGTCCAGCGCGCTGCGGTTGTTTAGTTTCACATAGCCGTCGACAATCAATCCAATCGAAAGAGACATCGAAGCTCACAAACAAAGCTGTTCTCAACGAAATGCGTATAGCACACCGGCAAACGATGTTCAGCTCGTCGTGAGAGGATACTGACGGGCGAGCTTGTTAGCGACAGTCCGGCGGCGGGGCGTGACCGGCTATTCCTTGCGCCCTACAAGCGTCCAGCTCTGTTTGAGCGATTAGCCGAGCAGAAAGACGGCTATGGCGAGCCAAAAACGCTGCAGATCGTCGCAATGGAAATGCTGGCTAGGGGGAAGGTCGTTGTCCGCCTGCCGAACGGCTTCCGAGAGGCGATGGCAGGCGGCGTTTGATCGACGACATGCTCGCCTGAATATTTCATCGGAGAGATTGCAACGACCTCAGGAGCGTCCCGGATGCTGATATTTGGCCCGGATTCGTTCTCCACCGTACCAGTATCCACCGCTATTCTCGCCTTTCGGAATCTATGGTCTGTTGTGATGCTCACGGACATGGTCCGGCACTCCTGAACCAGAATGTGCGAAGTGAATTGGAGCCTCGCGAATCGATCCGACCCAATCTATGGATGTCATTGTAACAAGCAACTATGAAGAGAAGAAGTCATGTCGCTGTGACGCAGTGTGCGCGGAACGGTTGAGGTGACGCAATATGTGGCCCTCCGGTCGAGGGGTGCCCCGCAACACGCGTCGGAGCGAATAAAGCGATCATGGTTTGACTGCTATAGGAATGTTTTGCTGCGCGAAGGCGCCAAGTCGCGCTTAAAAGAAGCGTTTCACAGCGGAGTATCTTTGAAGGCGGCTTCGGATTGCGGGCGAGTTTGTCCTGGACCAAGGACGGGTGCGGATCATCGGCTCCGGCCCTCTTATTGCCCCCACCCTGATATCAACGTCTGCTCAACTGCCCCCGTCGAGGCTCTGCCACGGGTGATTGTCTTGCTGACGGTGGTCCAACTGGACCCAACACCGACAATTGACTAAGATCAAGCCATCTAATTCGGATACTCTATCCTTCAGCGAATTAAGGAGGCAAGAGATCTCATGCGTTACCTTCTCGCTACTGGAATCCTAGCACTTCCCATCCTCGTCAGCTTTGGAACAGGTTCGATCGCTGCTTCACGAGTTTATTCGTACACCCCGCCGGCTCGCCAAGACGTTTATTGCCTGCAGGGCCGAGCCTGGGGATATCCGGGCAACTGCCAGTTCTCGACTTACAGTCAGTGCATGGCTACCGCATCCGGCACAGATGCTTATTGCGGTATCAATCCGATCTACGCCTTCGAGCGACAGGGAAGGCAATTGCGCTGAGGCGAATGCCGTCCGGTCAGCCAAGCAGCGTTGGATGGACGGGCGGGCCGGTCAGACTCTCGTCGCGGTTCGCTCGACCCCGGCCGCTGAATCGGCTGATTGGGCCGTTCGTTCGACTGCGCCCGGTGCCGCGCTTGCATCTGGACGGCAATATCCGCTTCAGGGGCGGGGCGACACTGTTAGAAACGGATCTTCTGGCTCAGATCGTCTCTCGGAAGATAGCAGAAGGCCCGCGTTCTTCCCAGCACTGTCTCAATCTGTCTCAGGGTTTCAGCGCGGCGTGCAGCCGAGCCTTCTCCAACCGAGACCTGAGTCCACTCAAACAGGCCGCCAGTTTGGCGAACTCCTGAATGCTGAGATAATCAAAGACGAGCTGCTCAAGCTCTTCCTGCGGCCCTGCAATGCTCGCAAGGCTCTTGGGAGCGATGGCCGTGAGCGACAAAAGGACGTACCTGGCATCCTTCATGTCAGATTTCCGGCGCACGAACCGCTTACTCTCGAGCTCCTTTGATTGCTTGGCGATGAAACCCGACGCAACTCTCATCAGCTTCGCGACAGCAGACGGGAACACCATGGTCTTCTTCGAGCTCCGTCAGAGCCATCAAGATCATCATTTGCGGACCATTATTGCCAAGCGCATTCGCGTGGTATGACTGAAGTTCGTCAAGACATAAGTCGATTGATCTGATCTCCCATGTAAAGCGCCTGAGTAGTTCCTGGCTGTCGCGCGGCTCCTTCCGGGAGCGTGTTGCTAATGCAGGCAGCTTGGGTGGCATCTGATCCCAGGAGCTCCATCCTCAAAATATGGCTTTGCTGGCTGGGCTCAGCAGAGAGGACCGATCCTCGCTGATCACTTTGACGCCCAAACCGCCCGATCAATCAGGCGCCACAGCCAGACCATTCGTTCCGGTTCGATTTATGAGGATGCCCCAGTCCGGCTTCGAATGTACCACGCAAATTCAGAAAATCGTTGCGATTAGATTCGTCAAAAAATCGATGGCCTCGGCAGGATATGTCCACCGCCGCCCGTATAAGAATTTGAGCTGCAATGCAGCGCGAGAGCGTGCTCAGCGAGGCACCAAGGCGGCTTTCCAGCTCTCACTTTGGAAGCAGGCACGCCAGCTGGTGCACCTCGTATAGTGGTGGCTTGGTCCTCAGAAAACCATGCCTCCCCTCGTCGCGAAAAAAGTCATCCCATATGCAGACTGTCTGCGGACACTTTGCCGGAGCTGCCGGTCTTACGCTCGAAGCTGATCCGGCCCCTCAGCAAGGGAGGTGTATCCGGCCTTCTCGACTGACCTGATGTGCACGAATACGTCGGCTTCGCCATCATCGGGCTTGATAAATCCATAACCCTTTTTCGCGCTGAACCACTTCACAATACCGGTTGCCACTACAAGGTCTCCATCTCAAACAACCCCGATCTAAGTATGCTGTCTCGCCATGTCCTCTGGACGGGTGTGGGACCGCCGCTTCGAAACAGGCCGGCGAGGCCGCGCTTTACCAACGCAGAGCCCGGTGCGAAGATGCTGAAGCGAAATCCGCCGCGTGGACTGCGACGAAACCAACGATCCTCTCGTGAGCGCATCCAGCTAGCGCCGGAAGTGAGACGAAGCCGTCCGTTGAAAGCTTAGTTTATCCTTCCGGCTGAATGAAGCCGTAGCCTTTGACGGCATTGAACCATTTGACCGTTCCCATTGCAACTCTGCGCACTCCTCACATTGAATGTCGCGACCCAATCGTCGGTCATGCTGGAAGGCAAGAAGACCGGGGCCGCATCACCTGTCGCCGATCGACAGGCGCCATCGTCCCGAATCCCATCCGCGTCTGCACTAATGCAGTTAATAGGCGCGCGGTAATCTGCTGACCGTTCACGTCACCGCTCTGATTTCCGCGTCGGCGCTAAGAGGCTCCATATCGAGGATGCTCCTGTCCGTTGCCAGGCGATCGCAACCGAAATGCTCGGTTGATTTAGGTTTAACCTTGAAGCAGAGCCGCAGACGTTTGCAGGTTGTGCGCTCTCAGTGGGTCGGGCAAAAAAGGTTCGTCCAAAAAATAAAAACGTCGAAAGTCGAACAATGCGGAAAGTAGCGCTAGGTCGAGATTGTAATACTGGATATCTCGATAGCAGAGCCGATGTGTGTGAAGCGCACCAGGCGTGGCGCAGTGCGGGCAGTCTTCGAAGGTGATAATATGGTCCAAGGCGCCACGCAGTTTCAGCGTTTCAATGCGCCCTCTAAGTATTTCAACTTCCTTAAGTTGGGTTCTCTTTCGGCTTAGCTGTTTTACTTTATTGGGATCGAGTGCTCCCGCGATGAGATTATTGATCTCGCCTTTCAAAGCGCCTTCCCTCGCCAGCAAGGTTTCGACGATGCCGTCGGGCCGTCGATCGAAGTCCGACAGGCTAAACCCACACATAAAGCCCTCAGCGTCGCCATTTAGTCCGTTCACATAAACCACGGCGCAGCGAGCGAGAAAGCTTAGATCGCGCAAAAGAGCGACGAAATCGGGCGAAGGATTGAAGGATGGGACGAGTACGATTCGCGGACGGCGAGCTTCTTGGTTGCGCACGGCATCAAGAAAAACGTTGAGGAACGTCGTGGGATCGTAGGTGTCGTAGCATATAGCGATTGCGACGCGCATCTCATCGGAGTTGAACATGACGCTCGTTTCATAGCTCAACGCGGTCGTTCCGGCGCGGCCTAGCACATTCTCGCCGAGCCCACGGGCCGACGCCGCTTTGTAATGCCAATGGTCGTGAATCGAAGTCTTGCCGTGCCTTTTCGATAAGATTAGACCGCGATTGTACCGATCTTCGTGCCGTGTCCCAGCAAAGAAAAAATAATCGAGAACCGCGTTGGAGCAGGCATTGCGCAGATCTTGCGCGATCGACCGGGAATTCCGCGGGGGAAGACAAAACTCCGGGATGACGATAATACGCGATTGGCGGTCCAGCGTGCGACGCGCCAGCGCCGAGATTGCGTCGTGCCAATCATGGATATCGGCCTTCTCGGCTAACGTTGTTCGACCAAGCTCGGTTGGAAGCGGGGCCTCGTTCGACACAACTGGCGTGTCGTCCTGAGGCGCCAGAAAACGGAGGTCTTCGCCTAGTTCTGCAGTGCTGAGCTTGCTGATTGGGACGCGATACCCGATTGCCGCGACCCTTAGGCGCCGATCAAACTCCTGTTGCGACCATCGATCGAGCCCGGCTTCAATCTTCGCATGGTTCTTGTGATTGTTGTCAGCGCGCTCGATCGTGCTGTCGTCGCTGACCATTGTTATCGCCCTTAGGTTCGCAAGGTCCTGGTCCGACAAGCCGGCGACCTTCGAGCGACGTGACCGCGCTTCGAAGTAAGCATCTTTTACTAGCTGAGATAGGGGAGGAGCAGTTCGTAGCTTGCGGACTGCAGGCGGCTTACTCGGATCGACCGGATAAGCACGGCTTGTTGTCAGCGGACGGAATACCAACAAGTGTTCAAGAAGCGACCTCCCGTAACGCCTCTGATTTGCTTCAGATAACAGTAACGGGTCAGCATCAAATATTTGCTTGTAGATCGGCGCAACAATTGGCCCCCGCGGCATTCCCCAACCCTAAATATATCCAACATGCGCTCTTGAGGCGCTTTGAGAATCTAGATGTTCTTGCTGAAACGACTTAAGACGCAAAGGCGGGAGACGTATGACCGGCTTGGGTTCGCACTCGGCGTTCCAGACGTAGCGCTTCAGCAGACGCCAGGCCGGCGCTTATGTGCAACGCAGCTGATCGAGAGCGAATTTGATCAAGACTTAAAGGCCGCTCAGCGTCAAGCTTATCGAGCTCGTCCTGATAACCGCCACCGTCGCCCATGTGACGAGCGACACCCGACAAAAGGCTCGAATAGCGTGGCGCACCCTCGAGCCGACATACGACCGCTTGCATGCCGTACGTTGTGTTTAGCACCGAAAACTTTTTGGGCTTTAATTTGTGGTCAGCAAACGCATGCGACGCGAAGTGGTCTACCGTCTCCAGCCCCTTCCGAAGCTCCTCATCAGACGTGGTTCTAAGCTGATTTAGTTCGATGTGATCGTAGTGGATAGCATCAACAAGATGGGCGACCGGCTTGGTATCATCATCTGTAAAATTGAGACGGACAGATCCATCCCTAAACTTTAAGCCGCTCGCGGCCGCCTTCGGCACTGCACGGAGACTTTCAACGAAAGCCGCACGTAGTTCCGAGAGAAGATGCAACTCGTTCTGATTAACCCAAGCCAAGAACGCGGTCGCGCGCGCTCCAGATTGTGACCGGTTAGGCTTCTGCGGCATGCCGTGGATGCTGAGCCACAGCTTGGAACGACCGGATGAACTCTGAAGTGCAGATGATGTCAGTGTTATTCGGCGACTGATTATCCAAGGAACGCTGGCGAACGTAATAGTTTCTTCAATGCGTGGAAGCTTTGCTATGAGCGTGTCAAAACGAGCTTTTTCGTGAGTCCCTGATCTTGCGCTTGACGGGTTCGTCGATGCGACAATTTCGACCGCGGGTACTGATCCTGCGAGAGAGCCGTACAATCTTTGGGCGAGTGCGGCAGCCTGACTCCGAAACGCCTGAACTAGGCTATCGCCAGCAAGAGGTTCAACGAGACGGTCATCATCACGCGATATGAATAAGCCAAATCGGCTCACGGTCAGGCTGTTCGGCATCGCCGCTCCAAGGGTCAGGTTAAATCACTTGGTGTCCAACCAGGAAAAACGCAAATCATTCAAGGATCATGCGCTTATCCCGTCATCAAAGCAACGTGACCTCCTCGCAAACCCGGTAAATAGCCCTCGGGATGTTGCTGCAATGCAACACGACTCTCGCGATCCTGCGATGATCCTTTCGCTTGTTCTCTCGATCATCGGCCAAAATGGTTAACGACCAATGCTACCAAACGTTGCTAAGCATTTGACACCAATGCAGCTTCGGTAGGTCCTCCTCCGGTGGATTACGATCGTGTCCGCTCACTCCCGAATGCAAGAAGTACCGGCTGCGACGTTTGGCGGCACGCATGGACAAGAACCGTGCACCAGCTGCCGCCTTTGACGCCACTGCATGTTTGCGGCGCGGCACGGGCTTCGCTGTGCCAACGGTAATCCCAACCATTACGTTCGCAGCGAATCTAACGATGACCCGTTTACCGGGCCGCGCTCGAAGGGGGGGACGGACCCGATCGTGATCGAAAGTCGGGATGACCTTAAGTCCGAGTTCCGCTATAGCGTCGGGCTTTTCAATCGGTGGCTAGGGCTAGCCTCTGGCGGCCTCGGTTTGTGCGGTTTGTGCTAACAAACCTGCTTCAACCTGAGGGGCGGGATTTTTCTCAGTGACCGTCAATCTCGCGCATGAGTGCCACCTGCCGTATGACAGTGTGAAGGAACCGCATCTCGTCATCGGTCACGCGCCGGTTGAAGTAGAAGCAAAGCGTCTTCTCGTTTTGGGCATCGCGGCCGGCGGAAGAGCAGCGCAGCGGCTCCTGTGTCGCGCCGCTGACAAGCCGCAGTGCGGACCTCGAGTGCGGTGTTTCGGTCTTGGGGGTGTCTGGCAGGGACGGGCTCTCTCAACGCGTGGGCGAAGCTAGTGGCGGGTTTTTGGGCAGGCGGCAGGCGCGCTTTTCCGCATCCACAGCGATCGCGGAGAGCGTTTCGTTCTGATCAATGAGCAGAGAGATCGCCTTCGTCGACCAGTCCTCGTAGGTCAGCGTGCCGGAGTGCCACAAGAAGACAAGCGCGCGGGCGACCGCGTTATGGTGCGATAGTTCCTGCAGTTTGCGGTAAAGCTCGGCGTTCATTTGCTCGGGCATGCTCTTCTCTTCGTCGAGGCCGTGTCGGGGGGTATCAGTCGACGCTAAGTTCGAGCGCGCAATGCCTCGAGCCTGTTGCCGCCATCGCGCTAGTGGTCCCGATCTTTCGTGATGTCGCGCTCGGCCCGCTCGGCGACCGACACGCGCTCACGGAGGGGCTCTTAACATCGCAACCAGTGCGATAATCGGCGTCGATGGGCGGCCTTGTGCCGTCTTTCTGCTTGATCTGCCGAGGGTTAACAAACTCAGAAGGAGCACCTGCGCGCGCGGACGCCGATCATCGCTGGGCAGCCACCAAAGATCAGGACCTTCCGATCGCGATCGATACTATTGCAGCACTCCCACCGTATTACTCGAGAGACGTCTTACCGCGCGGTGTAAAAAGTGTGTTTGCATGTTCGACTGTAGAACACTGGTCCGCTCACCCAAATTGTGAATTCAAGCTCTGTAGCTATTTGGGCGGAGTGTAATTGGTCTCAGGTGCCAGCGAATGCAATAAGACTATTCCAATAAATCGCCGAAGTCGTTGAACCGAGTGCCAAGGTGCAAACGGCCACGACATTGAAACTGCTCTCTGCGGCGATGCGTGATTGCCACAGCTGTACAGCAACAAACGTGCGTGCGCGGCGAAATAAAAGGAAGCTGATTATCTCCGCGCGACGAAAAATAGTTCGTCTTGGACTCGCAGCGCCGGACAATCTCTGAGAGGATGGATCATCAGGCAATGGTGCCAGTCAGGAGCGCGGATAATGCGCAACAACATCTTCGACAAGCCGAGGTGTTCGATCGTGCGCGAACTTGTCGATCCGTTGCGTTCGTGTCGCTCCTGAGTAGCGTCTCAATTCGCAGGAGCGACCTGGCCTTAGATCGCTCTAGCCCTTCGAAATCATAACACCGCAGTGGCTGAACAGCAGCATCGGCACCCGCTCGTCCTGAGCGGCGTGGTCGCACAGAGCTGCCTCGCTGAGGCCGTCGGGTGTTTCACCGCAAGCGTCATTCTCAAGGAGACAGCATGTCTGTGAACAACGAGCCGGTCAAATTCGCCTACTGGGTGCCGAACGTATCTGGTGGCCTTGTGATTTCGTCGATCGAGCAGCGTACCAGCTGGGACATCGACTACAACCGGAAGCTTGCGCAAATCGCCGAGAGAGCAGGTTTCGACTACGCACTCAGTCAGATCCGGTTCACGGCGGGTTATGGGGCCGACAAGCAGCATGAGCCGGTGGCCTTCTCGCACGCGCTGCTGGCTGCGACCGAAAAGCTCAAGGTGATCGCCGCTCTCCTTCCCGGTCCGTGGAATCCGGCCGTAGCCGCCAAGCAGATTGCGACGATCAGCCAGCTCACCAATGCGCGCGTTGCGGTTAATATCGTATCCGGCTGGTTCCGCGGCGAATTTCATGCGATCGGCGAGCCCTGGCTCGACCACGACGAGCGCTACCGGCGTTCGGAGGAATTTATCAACTCTTTGCGTGGGATCTGGACGCAGGAGAGCTTCACGCTCAAGGGGGACTTCTATCGGTTTAACGACTACTCGCTCAAGCCGAAGCCACTCGATCCGCTGCCCGAAATTTTCCAGGGCGGCTCTTCGCGCGCGGCCCGCGATATGGCCGCTCGCGTGTCCGATTGGTATTTCACCAACGGGAATACGCCAGAGGGGCTGAAAGCACAGGTCGAGGACATCAGGTCCAAGGAGAAGACCTTCGGCAAGCGCTTTCAGACCAAAATCGGCATCAATGCATTTGGCATCGTCCGGCAAACTGAAAAGGAAGCCAAGGACGTTCTGCACGAGATCCTCGACAAGGCGATCCCCGATGCAGTTCGCGGCTTCCACCATGAGGTCCAGAATGCCGGCAACGCCAGTCCCGAGCGTGAGGGCAACTGGGCCAAATCCACCTTCCATGACCTCGTTCAATACAATGATGGCTTCCGCTCGAACCTGATCGGAACGCCGCAGCAAGTCGCTGAACGCATCATCGAGCTCAAGCACGCTGGCGCCGACCTGATCCTGCTCGGGTTCCTGCATTTCCAGGAAGAGGTCGAATATTTCGGCAAGCATGTGATCCCGTTGGTCCGCGAACTCGAGGCAAGGACGCCTGTACGTATTCAGGCTGCCGAATAGGCGCAAAACGAGGGGCAAGCACGTGGCGGCGATTGTGACAGGGGCGGGGGCGTATCGGCTGGAGGAGATGCCTCCACGCCGATACGCGGATGTATCGACCGAAAGGCGCAATGACGCGCTGGACGGGGTCGCGGACGAGTCTGCCAAGACGCCCGGGCGGCCAGCTCTGGGACTTGCGAACATTTCGCTGGCGTTCGGCGGCGTCGCAGCCCTACGCGAGATAAATCTGGAGGTTGCGCCGGGTGAGATCCTGGCCGTGATCGGTCCGAACGGCGCCGGCAAGAGCTCGCTCCTCAACATCGTCAGTGGAATTTACAAGCCCGATCGCGGCGAGGTGCGGTTCGGCGAGCGCTCCTTTCGCGAAGCGCCAACTTCGCAGCTGGCAGTCCTTGGCGTGGCCCGGACGTTTCAGAATCTTGCGCTCTTCAAGGGGCTTTCCGTCTTCGACAATGTGCTGATGGGGCTGGCGCACCGCGTGCGTGCGGGGTTTTTGCGGCAGATCGTCGGCTCGCCACTGGCGCGACGGGTCGATGCGGAGAATCGCGCGGCCGCCGAAGAAGCGATCGGCTTTCTGCATCTTACCGCGGTTCGTGACCGCCTTGCCGGAGCGCTTCCCTATGGACTGCAGAAGCGGGTCGAGCTGGCGCGGGCCCTCGTTGCGCGGCCGAAGCTCCTGCTGCTGGACGAGCCGTTCGCGGGCGTGACTCTGGCCGAGAAGCGCGAGCTGTCACAGCATGTGCGCAACGCTCGCGACAGTTTTGGCGCAGCAATCGTCCTGATCGAGCATGACATCGGCGTGGTGATGGGGCTTTCCGATCGCGTGGCCGTGCTCGATTACGGACGAAAGATCGCGGACGGCACGCCCGATCAGGTCCGCGGCGATCCTGCAGTGATCGACGCCTATCTCGGCGTCGCACATGGGGACGATAAGGAGCTCGCGATCTAATGCTCGATTACCAGTTCCTGCTTGAGGTGCTGATCGGCGGCCTGCTCTCGGGTGTGATGTACTCGCTGGTCGCAATCGGGTTCGTGCTGATCTACAAGACCTCAGGCGTGCTCAACTTCGCGCAAGGCGCGATGCTGCTGTTCGCGGCCCTGACCTTCGTCAGTCTGGTCGAGCGCGGCGCGCCATTCCTTGCCGCACTCGCCGCGACGCTGGTCGTCATGGTCATGCTGGGCATCGCCACCGAACGGTTGGTGCTACGGCCGCTCGTCAACGAGCCGCCGATCACCCTGTTCATGGCGACGCTCGGACTCTCCTACGTCATCGAGGGCGCAGCCCAGCTTCTGTGGGGCACGCAGGTGCATGGCCTCGACATTGGCATCAGCGACACGCCGTTCGAGGTGGCGGGCGTGCTGATCAGCCGGTTCGACCTGTTTGCAGCAGCAATCGCTGGCAGCCTGGTCGCGCTGTTTGCGCTGTTCTTTCGCTACACTCGCACCGGGCTGTCGTTTCGCGCCGTGGCCGATGATCAATTTGCAGCGCTTGCGGTCGGCCTGCGGCTGCCACGGGTCTGGGCCGCGGTCTGGACCGTGGCGGGGATCGTTGCTCTCGTCGGGGGGCTGCTATGGGGCGCGCGGCTCGGCGTGCAGTTCTCACTTTCGCTTGTCGTCCTGAAGGCGCTCCCAGTCTTGGTCCTCGGTGGTTTCGACTCGATCGCGGGGGCAATCGTCGGCGGACTTTTGGTAGGTGCCATCGAAAAACTGGCGGAAGTCTATGTCGGACCATTCTTTGGCGGCGGCATCGAGGCCTGGGCCGCCTATCTCGCGGCACTGGCTCTCCTCTTGATCCGGCCGTCGGGCCTGTTCGGGCAGAAGCTGGTGGAGAGGGTGTAAGTTATGCCGACTCTCATCTCCGCCAAATCGAACTGGTTCTCCAGCAACGCGATGTGGATCGGCCTCGTGATGATGGCCGCTTACGGCATCGTTCCGCTCGCGGGGACGGACTACCTGCTCGACGCGGTGCTCACGCCGTTTCTTGCGCTGTCGCTGGCCGCCGTAGGACTCAACGTCCTGACTGGTTATGCGGGTCAGGTCTCACTCGGCTCGGCCGCCTTTCTTGCTGTCGGCGCCTACGCCGCCTACAATCTTCACCTTCGTATCCCGGCATTGCCGCTGCTCATCGATCTGGTGCTGGCCGGAGGCGTCGCCGCGGCTATCGGCATCGTATTCGGGCTCCCCAGCCTACGGTTGCGCGGTTTCTATCTCGCCGTATCAACGCTCGCTGCGCAGTTCTTCGTGCAGTGGGCGTTGACCAAGTTCAGCTGGTTCTCCAACGACAATCCATCAGGAGTGATCGACGCGCCGATTCTCAGCATCGGCAGCATCCCCTTCACGACCCCCGCCGAACGTTACGTCTTTTCGGTGACGATCGTGGTCGTTTTGACTCTGCTGACGCTGCGGCTGCTGCGTTCCCAATCTGGCCGCAACTTCATCGCGGTACGCGATCACGAGATCGCGGCCAAGGTGATTGGTGTGCCGCTGTTGCGAACCAAACTGCTCGCCTTCGCCATCTCGTCCTTCCTGATTGGTGTTGCCGGCGTGCTCTGGGCGTTCGCGTATTTGCGCACGGTCGAGCCGGCCGGATTCAATCTGGATCGCTCGTTCCAGATCTTGTTCATCATCATCATTGGCGGCCTCGCCTCGCTCCGCGGCTCGTTCGTCGGCGCGGCCTTCATCGTGGTGTTCCCACTTCTGCTGTCGCGTATCGGCGCCACCCTGCTTGGAAACGTGTTCGATTCCGGCGTGCTGGAGATGAGCCAGCGCATCGTCATTGGCGCGCTCATCATTGCCTTCCTCATCGCCGAACCGCGCGGACTGATCGCCCTGTGGGATCGCGCCTGGGCTGCCATTCGGACGGCCAGGCGCCCGGCGATCCCAGGCTGAGATTTGCTTAACCCAAAGGAGCTTGTAATGAACATCTTCAGACGTTTGAAAGTAACGATGGGCGCGGCAATCGCCGTCGGCCTTGCCAGTTCGTTCACGGCGCACGCCGACGAACAATTCTTTCCGCTGCAGAGCTATCGCGTTGGCCCCTATGCTGCTGGCGGTACCGGGTTCTTTGGTGGCTTCATCGACTATCTCAATCTGATCAA
Organism: Bradyrhizobium sp. CCBAU 51745; assembly: GCF_028128715.1. Lineage (NCBI taxonomy): Bacteria > Pseudomonadati > Pseudomonadota > Alphaproteobacteria > Hyphomicrobiales > Nitrobacteraceae > Bradyrhizobium > Bradyrhizobium sp. CCBAU 51745. Next base: position 129,277 of record NZ_LBJP01000093.1, read on the forward strand.
TATTCGCGATGGCGGCGTCAACGGCGTCAAGCTGACCTGGGATGAAGGCGAGACCCAGTATGAGGTGGAACGCGGCGTCGAGGTCTATGATCGGCTAAAGAGTCACCCTGGGATCGCGGCCTGGAATCCGCTGTCGGTCGGCATCGCTTATGCCATGATCGACCGCATCACTAAGGACAAGGTGCCACTGATCACCATCAACCATGGCCGTACCGATTCGACCGATGGCCGCGTCTTCCCTTACGTCTTTCCGCTGCTGCTCAACCCCTACAGCGAAACCTCCGGCATCGTGAACTACATCGTCTCCAGAGAAGGCGGCACGGACAAGCTGAAGGGCAAGAAGATCGTTGTGCTCTATCATGGTTCGCCCTACGGCAAGGAGACGATCCCGATCTACAAGCTCCTGGCGGACAAATACGGCTTTGAGCTGGAGCAGATCGAAGTCCCGCACCCGGGCAATGAGCAGCAATCGCAATGGCTGTCGATCCGCAGAGCCAAGCCCGACTACGTGGTCCTGCGAGGGTGGGGCGTGATGAATCCGGTGGCCTTGAAGACGGCGCAGAAGGTCGGCTTCCCTGCCGATCACATCATCGGCAACGTCTGGTCCAACTCCGAAGAGGATGTCATTCCCGCCGGTGACGCCGCCAAGGGCTACATTGCAATCACGACCCAGGCCTCCGGCGCCGAATATCCTGTGCTCCAGGAGGTGATCAAGACCGTATATGGCGCGAACAAGGGCAATCTTGACGACAAGAAGCGCATCGGCAGCGTCTATCACAACCTCGGAATCGTAAACGGCATCCTCAATGTCGAAGCTGTCCGGATTGCGCAGGCAAAGTTCGGCAAGCGTACCCTGACGGGCGACGAGGTCCGCTGGGGTTTTGAGCACCTGCAGCTCGACCCGGCACGAGTCGAGGCGTTGGGCGCCAAGGGCTTGTTCCATTCGATCAACGTCACCTGGGACAATCACGAGGGGGATGGCCGCGTCACCTTCCAGCAGTGGGATGGCAGCAAGTGGAAGGTCGTCTCGGACTGGATCGCGCCGGATTGGGCGCCCCTGCGGCCCATCATCGAGAAGTCGTCGGCCGCCTATGCAAAGGAGCACAACATCAAGATCCGTACGTCCGGCGATGATCAGGTCGGCCAGTAGCACCAGGCAATGCTGGGGTCTCTGCGGGAGCTTCGGCTCCCGCAGCTTTCAGGCGGGGTGAATCAGGGCATGAGTGACGTTCTGCTATCGGTCGAAGGGCTGGCGGCAACCTACAACCACGCCATTCGCGCGGTGACCGACGTATCCTTTGCGGTTCGACGTGCCGAGATCGTCGCCGTCCTCGGCGCCAACGGAGCCGGCAAGTCGACAACGCTTCAGGCGATTTCGGCGCTGCTTCCGGCTCGGCGCGGTCAAGTGGCGGCTGGGCGCATCATCTTCGATGGCCGCGACATCGTGTCCGCATCGCCCGCGAAGCTGGTCCGGGCCGGGATCGTTCCGGTGCTTGAAGGCCGGCATTGCTTTCCCTCGCTGACCGTCGAGGAGAACCTTATCACCGGCGCCATTGGCCGCGATGCAAAGTCTCGCATCATCCGCGCAGAGCTTGACGAGATCTACGAGCTTTTCCCACGACTAAAGCATCATCGCAGGTCGATTTCGGGGCTCACCTCAGGCGGCGAGCAGCAGATGACGGCGATCGGCCGTGCGCTGATGTCACGTCCACGCCTCTTGGTGCTGGACGAACCCTCCATGGGGCTTGCGCCGCTCGTTGTCGAAGGCATTTTCCGGGCGCTGAAGCAGCTGAACAGCGAGCAGGCGCTCTCGATCCTGGTTGCGGAACAGAATTCGACGGTTGCGCTGCGCTTTGCCGACAATGCTGTCGTGCTTGAGAGCGGCCGCAGCGTGCTGTCCGGCGCATCAACCGAATTGCGCAGTCGCGACGACATCAAGACCCTTTACCTCGGCGTTTCGCCGCAAACCGATGTCGCCGAGACACCGCTTATCCGTGCCGTTGCCACGCTTTGACGAATACAGGGGAGAATAACCAATGGCTAACGACAATCTGGCGCGAAAGATCGATTCCGACATCTATTCTCGGCTGGATGCCGCGATCGATGCGGCCGTAAAGGTCGATGCCGATCGCAATGATTTGGAAAGTCGCTTTCCAAGAGAAAATCTGACGGCATTGGCGGAAGCTGGCTGGACCGGCGTGTTGAACGAAACGCGCTTTGGGGGCCTCGGCCTTGGCCATATTGATTTTGCCGAAGCCGCTTACCGCATCGGACAGGCCGATGCGTCGACCGGCCTCGTCTACGTCATGCATGTCGGCGCAGCTCAGACGATCAATCTGTTTGGTAACGACGATCAGAAGGAACGCTGGCTCAAGGCGAACAATGGCGCGCTGCTTGGGACATACTCGACGAGCGAACGCGCCACCGGTGGACACTGGTGGTATAATCTCTCGGAGGCATCGCGCGACGGCGACAATTATCTTCTCAACGCCGAAAAGTCATTCACGACGAGCTCCGGCCAGGCTGACTTCTATGTGGTGCAGACGCGTACCCCCGGCGCCAAGGACCAGGCCGACATCGTCTTCTTCATTGTCGATGGCAAGTCGGAGGGCATCGAATCCAAGCCTTGGGATGCGCTCGGTGTTCGTAGCAATCACTCAGGTCCGATCCGCTACAGCAACGTCCGGGTGCCGCAGCGTGACCGGCTCGGCACTGAGGGGCAGGGCAAGGAGATCATCTACGATGGCGTATCCCCGGTCTATCTGATCGGCCTCGGCGCGGTCTGGGAAGGTGTCGCTCGCGGTGCGTTGAATGCAGCCGTCAAGCACGCCACGAATTTCGTCCATAAGGACCGAAACAAGAGCCTGTCGGACTACCAGGCGATCCGGCAGGAGCTGGGTGCGGCAAAGGTCCTCGTCGAGACATTACGGCCCTGGCGGCTGGAGCTTGCCTCAAGGCTCGATGAGCTATGGCGGGCCGGTACGCCGCAGAGCGAGATCCTGATTCCTCTGACCGAGTTCAAGGTGCATGCGGCCGAAGTCGCCAACAAGGTTGCTGCAGCCGCGCTCACGGTCACTGGAGGTTATGGCTACCACCGCGGGCCCATCGAGCGCGCCTTCCGCGACGCGCGCGCAGCCATCGCAATGGGGCCGTCGAATGTGATTGCTCGCGACTGGATCGGCAAGGCGCTGGTCGGCCTTCCGCTCGAGCTATTCTACGAGGGCGGTGAGTAGTTCCAGCTCGGCACCTTTGGCCGCCTGCCGGCGATACGGTGTTCGGACCCTGGCCGATTATCGCGAGAGCATCACCCGCACCTGCTCGCGCGGGCCTGGATGGGTCGGCCCGCGGGGCGCGGCGGGGCGACTCACGGTCCGAAGCAGATCGCTCGTTCATATCAACTCTTGCGCGGCGACAGGAGGTCGCGTTCTTTTCAGTCCTCTCTCAATCTGCCTCAGAGTTTAGCTCGGCGTGCAGCCGAGTCTTCTCGAACCCAAACCTGAGCCCACTTAGGCAACCCGCCAGTTTGGCGAACCTCCTGAAGGCTGAGATAGTCAAAGACGAACTGCTCGAGCTCTTCCTGCTGACTTACAATGCTCGCAAGGCTCTTGCGAGCGGTGTCCGTGAGCGACAAAAGGACGTGCCGGGCATCATTCGCGTCAGACTTCCGGCTCACGAACCGCTTGCTCTCGAGCTCCTTCGAAGCCTGGTGATGAAACCCGACACTACTCTCATCAGCTTCGCGAGAGCGTTGACGGGAACACCGTTACCTTCTTCCAGCTCCGTCAGAGCCATCAAGATCATCATTTGCGGACCAGTAATGCCGAGCGCATTGGCTTGGTAGGACCGAAAATCGTCAAGACATATGTCGATCGATCTGGTCTCCCATCTGAAGCGCCTGAGTAGATCCTCACCGACGCGCGGCTCTTTTCGGAGGCGTGTTGCTAATCCAGGCACGTTGGGTGGCATCTGATCTCAAGAGCTCCATCCTCAAAACGATTGGCTGCTGGCTGCGCTCAACAAAGAGGATAGATCTTCGCTGATCGCTTTGAGATCCCAAGCGCCCGATCTAAAATCCATCGCCACTCAGATGAGTTCGTTCCGGTTCGATATCTAAGAGGATGAACCCCGGCCCAGCTTCGAGTGTACCACGCAACTTCACCTAGTCGCCCTGATTAAATCTGTCAAAAACTTGAGAACCTCTACAGGATTCCGTTATGCGCTTTGATCCGCAGACGTAGTCGCGCTGATGTCGCGAATCGCGGCCAGCGAATTCGAGGACCAGCCGATCCACCGTGCCCACCAACGCCGGTATCCAAAACGCGTGCTAGGATTTGCACGCATCACTCGCAATGACTTGGTCATTACGGAACGATGTCCGTCTCGGCGAGGCAATTCATTTTATACGGAGATTTGTGCCGACATTTTGTCCGAGCTACCAGTCTTGCGCTCGAAGCGGAGCGGTGCCCCCCTCAGTAGCCCGCCTCCTCGACGGCCTAATGTGCACGAATACGTAGGCGTCGCCATCATCCGGCTTGATAAAGCCATAGTACGTTTGTCGGGCTGAACCACTTCACAATGCCGGTGGCCACTACAATATCGCTCCATTTATACGGTCGCTGATCCAAGCACTGTTTGCAGAGGCATCAAGGTCTTGCGTGTAAGCCATACGCGAGGCTGCCGCGGCACATATGCAGCCACATCGTCGTCGGGAGCTAGCCTTGCAAAAGGGCTAGGTGGACCGGCCATCGCGCGTCCTCAGGCGCTTACGTCGGCGATGCCTGCGACTGGCGCGTTGGTCTTGTCGGCCCGGGGCATGCGCGGGAAGCTCACTTGCGAGAGGTTTCTCAGCCCTGCCTTCGAGCGCTCGCTCCCGAGAAGCCGGGGCCCCCTCTGTTCCAGCAAAGCAAGAAAGGCCTGGCCTTTTTCCGTTATGATCCACTGTCCGGGTTCTCGCGCGACCAGCCCTTGTCCGAAAATATTGAGATCCGGCGCCCGCTCTGCCAATTGCTTCATACGAGCCGTCCACTCCGGACCGCTGGTGTAGAACACCGCCAGGTAGTCCTTCAGTAGGGCGAGGCTCGCACGGCCTTCCGGCTGACCGGCGAGAATTTTAAGTATCGAGACCTGAAAACTCAATTTCTCTAACCAAACGCGATAGCACGAACGCCGCACATCTTAGCGGCACTTGCTGGACCCCGCGCTGGACTTCAAAACAAGAACCTGAAAACAAAAGCTGATGTACGGATCATCCGATAAATGTGGATGAAGCTTAGACTGTCCTTTCAGACCTGGGGAGACCCTTTTGATGCAATCCTCGGCCGTTCCTGGATGGCCTGCGGGCTGTCGAGCATCGAATCTGACTGAACCGTGGACAGCCCAGAGCTTTCCTAAGCTGAGCTTGCGCGTCTCACGTCAGGTCGTAACTCGCGAGCGCGAATTTTCGATCTAAGGTCGCCGTCGCAAGAAAGCTGAAGACTACCATACGCGCGTGAATGTATCGGCGCCCTTCAGCTTGCTGGGCTTGCCGCTCTTATCAACGTAGAACAGCGTCCATAACGTTGGCATTTGAAGACCGTTTATCTTTCCAACCCACCGGGTGAACGAATTGCACTGACCAAAAGTAACAACAAAATAGAGTCCGGTTGGACGGGCGGCTCCCGAAGCGGGATAAGGGATGCCCTGGCAGGCGAACCCTTGAGCATGGTTTGTGAAAGTCCCTTGGATGGACCCGCCATTGGCGGACCAAACAAACAGTTCCGAGCCCCGTTCATTCTTCCAGTATGAGGGAGCAGGAAGTCCCTGCGCCCCCGCCTGAGCGGCGACCAAGAAAAACTGAGCGATCAACAAAAATGCTAGAAGTCTCTTCATATTGAAGCTCCGAAAGTGTTCGCCTAAAAGTAGCAAAATGGATCGCCAGTCTGGTACAATCTGAGGTGACGTTCGCTGCTCTTATCTCGCGTTCAGCAAAGGATTGCGGCGCATATGCACGAGTTCATGCTGGATCTCGACGTCGCTCCAGCTTCGCGGCTCTGCATCTGCAAGCCGGTGCACAATAGCACCTGAAGTCCAAGCCATGATCGGTCGGTCAGCTGCCCGTCAAAAGTTTAAATCACCAGACGCAAGGGCAATTGCTGACATCGATAGTGGAGCTTCCGGCGAGCTTGCGCTTAGCACCGTACCGTCGTCCGCAGCTCTTGACCGGTGCCCATTATTCGTGAACGAGAAGCATCGATGTCTGGAACGGCAGAGAATCATGGATGTGATTGATGAGGCGAGCGCCTCGGAGTTACCGCATTTTGCACAAATCCTTACGGCGCTTGTCTTGGATCTTCGCCCTCGTGGTCACCTCCTTTGGCCTGTGTGCCGCGGGAGCCTACCTTTGGACCAACATGGAGACAATTTTGGTGAGGTCCCCGGCGCATGAACCAGCGCCAATTCCAGGCTTGTCAAGTGACGATAGGGAAGCTCTGTTGGAGGTTCGATCCGGGCAACAGCGGGCCAGCGATGAAATTGCAGAACTCAATCGCAATATCGGCGCGCAGCAAGCCGATTTGAAACGAATGGCACACCAGATCGAGGCGCTTACCGCGAAGATCGAATCTTTGCAGAGTTCACCCGTTGCTGCCTCAGCCGCTGCGTCTGCGCTGCCGGCTCCTTCTCCGCCTGCAGCCCATTCCGTTTTGAGGCCAGCGAGGCGAGCGGTCCAACCCTCTAAGCCAGACGGGCCAGTTTCGGTCGGCGGCGCGCCGCTGATTCCTAATTCAGGCTCTGAGCAGCATTGATATGGACCGCTGATTGTCCTGAGCGGATTTCATAGGTGTAGCGCTCCCGGCCGCGCGAGCCGCGGCCATGGCCAGTCTAGATTGACGGCTCTGTGGGTCCGCGGCACGCGCGAAGAAGAAATTCCCGGCAGACTCGACAGCGTTGGTGATGCGCTATTCATCGGAAGGTCATCGCATGCGTCCGCTGGCTCACGCCTTCGCTGCAATTTGCAGCAGATGAGAGGCGCGGGCCCCAATGACGGCCCGGATCGTCTTCAGAATTGCGTGCGTGATGCCTGCCTCTTCCAGCTCTAGGAGGAGGCCGTCGGCCGCGCTTCTGATGCTGTCCGCCGTTTCCTTGATATCCTTGATGAGGAGACGTTGTGCGCCGCGTGTTGCGGGAACGAGTGTCAGCCAGTGCTGCAACTGAATCGTATCCGGCATCGAGCGCCCGCCGATGGCCATGGCGAGCTTCTTTGCCAGACGCGGGTAAGCGGCTGTGCAGACGACGTCATAAAGCGGGGCGAGGTCTGGCACCTCGCCTCGATAGAGCAGGGCATAGTTCTTCCCATGTGCGTCGGCATTGCCGACGAGATAGTGAAAGATCAGCATGCGGATGAACTGCAGCCGGTCGGCTGCCGGTCGTGCTGTGGCGCGATTGATCAGGTCTAGTGAACGCTCGGTCCCCGGTCCTCCTTCTTCCTCGTATTTGAGCTCCGGAGGAACGCTCAATGCCTGGCAGAAATCCTCCTGATGCAGGCGCAAGATGGTGCCATCCTCATGTCTCGACCGGTCGTACCGTTCGACCAGAAGGAATGAAGTGGCCCCGTGCCGTCGCATCTGGGCGTCAGGCACAGGCAGCTTCAGGCGTGCGGCGAGGCGCAGGCAGAAAAATTCATTCTCGACGCTGCCCTCCAGCGCTTGAATGAAGGGCTTTAGAATGTGCGTGGTCGGGCGGCCTCCCTTGGCAAGTCCAATTGTCTCTCCCTCAAGACAAACGGCAAGCTTGTCTTGCACTCCGGCGAGCGACAGCCGCACGCCCTCTTCTCCACCGAGAAGGGGACGTTCCCGAAGTTTGCCCAAAATTTCCTCGAGCCGGGCAGGGGTCAATGCCTCGACGCCGTCGTCATCGGACGAGGGAGGCTCCTGGCCGGCTGGATACAGCGACAAGGCGCCCGCGCACTCCCCGCCGATTACTTCAAGGAGCCCAAAGACATTTCCTGCGGAAATCCCCAGCGCGCCGGCGAGACGTTGCCGGGCGCCCTCATCGGGCAAAAGACCTGAAAAGAAGGGACGGACAATGCGATCTGGGTGGGGGGCCTCCTGTAGCGGCATGGAAAAGGAGATTGCTCGAGGTGCCTCGCCGGCGAGGTAGCCGGCGTCATAGCTGTAGGTGAGCATGCCGGCTTCTTCCTGGCTGAGTGTGCCGGCCTTGACCTTGCCGAAATAGACATCCAGCAGATGGCTCATCGCGGAGTCTCCCGGCGGCTGCTAACCGAGACGGTGAGACCCAATGCGGCAGCGACCTGAAGTGCGCGACCGAGTTGGCAACTCTCTTTTCCGGCTTCCAATTCTCGCACAAAACGCACGCCGACCCCCGTCAGGCCCGCAAGCTGTTCCTGCGTCAGGCCTTGGTCCTTGCGTTCATCCCGGATCAGAGTTCCGAGGCCTTTGCTGGTCGCGATCTTCGGCATAATCGTCCCTATCGGGAGGATTTTAGCAGGTTCCGGACCAAACTGCATGGAAAAGAACCGATCGGGACGTTTTTTGCAAATTGATAGCCCGGTAACCAAGATAGTCCCGAGCGGGACGTTTCTGGATGGATCTCAGGGAATATGGTTCCAGATCGTCGCTGTCGTCAGCGGCAGAACGGAGGAAAAAGCTTGGAAATGAGGCAATTCCGCAGGAAAAATGCTTTCGGTCTGTCAATCGGCGTTCGACCATGCCGAAATACACAGGTGTGGGCGTTTTGGCGCCTGCTCGCACGTAGAATTTGGCGCCTTCCCGGACGTCTTCGGAAATTTTGTACAGCAGATTCTGAAGGGTGGGAGCCTGGTGATCGGCCCCTTTTTAGACCCGGTTGAGTTCAACGGCGTTCCACACGTCCTGTCGTGCGTTCTCCAACACAAACGGCATGTGAAAGTCGACGCGGCCGCTTAACTGCTGTACGCGGGCGAGTACCGCTGCATTGTTCGGGTGAGGCTCCTGGATCATGACCGCTCGCTGAGCGTGGGGGCGGTAGGGGTCAACGAACATCGGAGCGGTCGCATAGACCAGGGTTAGGGGACCGTGCAGGGGCGATTCCTGCTTCAACCGCCGATCCCAGATATGTTTGACGTTAGCGGCGGCCTGCGGCAACTCGCCGTTCATGTTCTCCCAGCTCTGAATCGTCGTCCGGCTTACCTTCACGCGATCGGACCGTCTTACGATCTCGTTGCGCGCATTGCTGTAAGTGGGTCTGCGCCCTGGGGGAGGTGGTGAGGCCAACTCTACAGTTTGGCTCCGACATAGAACGTCAGTATTGAAAGTGCGCTCTCTCGCTCACTAGGCGTGAGTTGACCAGCGAAGTAGTCGACGTGAAACTTCACCTTCTCGTCGATCGCGTGGAGGAGCTCTTTTCCCGAGTCGGTAACACCGACGAATGTGACCCTTTGGTCTTGATCGTCGCGCCTGCGATCTGCCAAGCCCTTTTCAACCAAAGTCCTCACCAGCGTGGAAGCAAAGGCTGCTGGTATATCGAGCCGAGCGGCGATCTGATTTACCTGCAGATGCATTTCAGCGCTACCGTAGATCTGGATGAGAGCCTGATGGGCCAACGGGTCTATCCCGAAAGCTCTTGCCTGATCCTCGACTATACGGAAGGCCTTGCGTAGAACATAGCGAGCTTCTGCCACTCCCATGAAATACGTGTGCTTGTTCTCCGCCTCGCGAGATTTTTTTGCCGCGTTCCGTCGGCGCCTCAGTCGTTCAAGATCGAGTGGTTGAGGAGTGAGGGCCGGAGACGGAGCAGGTTCTCGGGTGCGCTCGTCGGCTCTTTTTGCTTTAGTTGCCATATCCAATCTTTCCAGTCGGTGCCGCGAGTCGGCTACTTCAGTCTGGCAAATAACATGGATACACAAGGTAAGTAAGTGAATTTACGTAGATATATTTGCCGGATTGGGCATGTCAACGTCACCCACCCGTGAAACGCACAGCATTGATGCGGGTCTCGACCCCTACGGCCAACGAAAGTAGCGGCCAGTCGCCACGGCTACCGCCGATCAGCATCAGGCCGACTGGACCTGTTGTGGGTTCTTGGCAAGGCAGGCTGATCGCGCAGCCGTCCAAGGCATTAACGATAGTTGTGTTTCGGAGCATCAGAAGATTGGCGCGGGAATACGCCTCGTCGCTCGTCTCGAGCTCGCGGATTCGGGGTACAATAGTCGGCACGGTCGGCGCCAGGACGGCATCGAATCCTGTCAACTCTCGCTCCCATTCGGAGATTAGGCGCGTCCTCAGCTGAAGGCGACGGATATAGTCGGCGGCTCGGTGTTGAGCACCTCTTTTTATTCGAGAGCGTACCCGCGGATCGTAGGCAGCCCCCCTTCGTTCGAGCAGTTTTTCATGCCATTCGAATGCCTCAGCAGCCACGATACCCCCGTCCTGCATGATCTCGGAGAGGTGAGCGACGGCGCTGCTGTGGCGTTCAATCAGCTTGAATCCCGAATTAGACAGAAGGTTAAGCGTTCGCTCATAAGTTCTGGCGACCTGAGCGTCGAGATCTTCCAAGACGCGATTCTTCAGCACCATGAAGGTAGCGGGGTGGCCCATGGAGGACGACTGAGGCTTCTGACCGGACAACAGCCGTGGAGCCGTGCGCATTCGCCGACGCTGGGAGCTAGCGGCCCGATTGAATCAAATGAGGGTGAGAGAGGGAGCGTTCCTTGCAGGGGTACCGTTCGGGCCGTCGGTTTGAACCCAACGAGACCACATAGCGCCGCAGGAATCCGCTCCGAGCCGCCGGTATCGGTCCCAATAGCGGCTTCTGCCATTCGATCAGTAACCGATATTGCCGCGCCGAACGAGGATCCGCCCGGGATGCGCCGTTGGTCACGTTCCCATGGATTGGCTGTCGTTCCGAAGTGAGGATTTAGCCCAAGCCCACTGAAGGCAAATTCGGTCATCGTCGTGCGCCCGACAATAATCGCGCCGGCCTCCCGAAGGCGCCGGACGATCTCTGCGTCGCGTGGGGCTGGCTCCTCGCCCGTTCTCGCTCGCGAGCTGGCGCGCGTCACCTCACCTGTGACGTCGAACAGGTCCTTAATTGAGGCGATCATTCCGGCCAGTGGAGGCAGCTCGATTCCGAGAGCGAGCGCCTGATCAAAATAATCGGCAGTAAGCTTCGCCTCGTCCGCGTAAATTCGCGTGAAGGTATTGGAGCCTTCGCCCCTGGGTTCGCCGCGTTCTCGAGGCAATGCTCCACCTTGGCGCGAATTGTTTGTGCCAGCGCCATGCGCTCCTCCATTTTCGGCGAAATCAGCTCGTGCTTGAACTGTTGTCGTAGGATGCTTCAATATCACCAGCCATGGAGGGCGAAATCGATGTCCGGTGATGCTGGGGCTATGGAACCTTGCGCCAAAGCGCTGTAACTGCCCCGGAAAAAGAGCAGCGGACCCGCGCCAGCTGTTCGAGTTTTGAACCGTGACACCCTACAGACGAATATGTCGTGATCCCCTCCGTCGTATGTAGCGTAGGCGGCGCATTCGAAGTATGCGAGCCAGTCGGACAACAATGGGGACCCGTTTTGCATCTGGCCGACCGTTAGATCCGCCCATTTATCGCCTCCGCTCTTCGCAAATCGGTTCGAGAGGTCCTTCTTATCTTCCGGCAAGATGATAACGCCGTAGTCTGCGGCCGATCGCCATTGATCTATTCCGAGTGCGCGCCGAGACAAGCTGAACAATATTAGCGGCGGGTCCAGAGATACCGAATTGAAGGAGCTTACGGTGACCCCAAGACGTCCTTGAGGCGTTTCGGCGGTAATGATGGCAACGCCCGTTGCGAATGACCCGAGAGCATCTCGAAAGGCGCGAGAGTCGAAGTTTTCCATCTGGCCCACCTAGGTATTTTTCGGTTGCCATAACGATTGAAAGCGCGTCGCCACTACGTCATTGTAGGCCGGTGCACCATTTAAAATACCGAGTCTTCGGCAAAAGACGTTCATGCCTTCAACGAACGTCCTTGAGATTCTTGCCGAATATTGTGGAATGTCGCGGCGGATTAAATCGGTTGTCAGCTTCGCTTCCGTAGCGGGGAATACTTTAGCGCCTACTTCAGCAGCTTTCTCTGGAGCGGCCTTGAGGATCTCTTGGGTGCGAACGATCGCCCTCACAACCGCCTCGACCTGCTGTGGATCTGTCGCGATCTTCCGTTCAGTCGTCGCGATTGACGCCATGGTATAGTTGAAACATTCTGGTGGACCGTCGCCGCGGCGCACGTCGATCACCACAGATCCGGCGCCGGATCGTACAGCTGTTTCTGCACCCATGCCGTTTGCCCAAAAGCCGTCAATCAATCCCTTTTCAAGGGCATGAGCCGCTGTGAGACCGAAGTTCACAGTCTTTCCTATGGCGCCAGGCACCGGCGCGATTTGGACCTCGTCCCGTTCGAGGTCGATTCCGCCGGCGATGAGTAACTGGCGAAGCCCCATATCGACCCAAGGCGCGGCACCTATTCTCCGCCCCTTTACGATCGATAGATCGTTCCGCTGCGGGCTGAGATCCTTGCGCATGACCAGAAACCAATACATGCCCTGGCCTTGCGCGCAGACAAGCTTGACGCCGTTCCACTCGGGAAACGCGCTAAGCGCCGAATGAGCCGAACCTGCAACAAAATCTAGGCCGCCGTTCTGCAGCGCAGTGTAGGCACGGTCCACAGGGAAGACGAGCTCAATCTCGGCATTCACTCCTTCCTCCCTCATGATTCCGAGCTCGACGGCCGCGACAGCCGGAAAGTATGAATTCGAAATGAGATCGGGCACTCCGATTTTCATGCAAATACTCACGGTAGAGTGGACGGAAAGACCGACTGAGCGCCTAGCTGGGGCCAAGCAACAGGCGCGCTGGCCTCGGCCAGGCGCTGCTCGATCGGCAGCTGAGGATTCCACCTGCGCGCAATCACGCGGAGCCCGTTGACTTGATCCGCTTCGTCCGAGCAGAGCCAGATCAGAGGGGCACGCATTTGCTCCGGCTGGATTAACTTGTCGGCTGGCAGGCCGTTTTCCGCCGGCACTTGGCGCGTGTTTACCGGGCCACCAGGAACCAGAACGTTGGCCGTCACACCAGTCCCGTCCACATCGCCAGCCATGATCCTTGATGCAGCCTCCAATGCAGCCTTGCACGGTCCATAACTGCCGATGCCGGGGCGATACATCGTGTCGAGGCTCGTGGTGATATTCACTATTCGCCCCCAACCGTTTTCAAGCATCGGCTTCACGAAGGTTCGAGTCATGAGTTGAGGCCCGAATACGTTGACACGAAGCATAGCGAGCCAGAGCTCGTCACTTACCTCCCAGAACTTTGCCCGGTCGGCGAGATATCGATTTGAGATGCTCTCAGGCCCAATAGCTGCATTGTTCACGAGAACGTCGACGCCCCCGAAGTGACTCTCCGCCTCAACTTTCAGCGTCTCAGCCGACGCCGCGTCCGCAACGTCCATTGCCCGAACGAGGACCCGCCCACCCATGGCTTTGAGTTGCGCGCCTGTTGCCGTCAGCGCTTGTGCGTCAATATCGACAAGAACAAGATTTGCGCCGATCTCGACCAAACCCTCCGCCATTGATCGGCCGATCCCGCGCGCGGCGCCCGTAATGAGGGCCGTCTTGCCCCTGAGCGACATCATGCAAACACGCTCCTATTTAGTGGTTGGCTTTTCGCTGAAATAATGGAGCTCGAACAGCATGCACCCTTCGTTTGACTTGAACGGCCCGTGGTAAGCCCCCGGGGGACGGCAAGCATAAGTATTCGGGGCGAATGCAGTGCCTCCATTGCCCGATTTGTCATTGCCGACGGTCAAGTCACCCGAAATGAGGAACACCTCTTCCCAGTACTCATGTACGAACGGGTCGGTTGTAAACACGCCGGGATCGAATCGGAGCAGGCGGCTCCTGCCGCCCGTCTTGCCATCTTCGTTGAAATCGCTTGCGAGAATCTTCTGCTTGATGCCCTCTGGATAACCGGGCGGTGTTTCCCAACCGCTCTGCAGATCAAGCGTGTGGAATTCGAGATGCGGTTTACCATTCGACATATTCGCGCTCACTCCGTTGGCAGGGTTTTGACGGTATAGCTGTGATGGAGAGCCCTCCCGAGAACCGGGTCTGCTAACTCCAGCTCGTAAGCATCGCCGTGTTCGATGGCTCCATGTACGGGTAAAGTTCCGCAGAACATTGCGGTCGACATCGGCAGCCCGCTGCCGGCACCAAAGCAACGGGTCATGAGGTCGTGGGGATGTCGCATCGCTTTTAGTGATCCTTCTTGATAAAGCCGGCGCTCACCGTTCATGACAGCGTAGGAACGCATTTGGAGTTGGTCCCAGTGATCCTCGACGTCTGCCAGGAGCCACCAGCTGCGGCCAATCGGCTTGGGGCAGGACTGTTTTGAAATCGTAATGCCAATTGTTTCGATCTTGCGATCGGTATGATCCGAACCCAAGCCGAGGCAGACACCTTCTTTCACCCGCATCAAAACCGGCTCAACTTCTCCACTCGAATTGCTGCCGACGACTTCAATCATTTCGTCCATCGTGAGGAGCGATGAGGCGACCCGATAAAAAATCGGGGTCGTCTTCGGTCGCGGTACTCCCAATTTCTCGAGTTCCTCGATGTGAGCCAGTAGCGCGGCTTCGTTGCGGCCGGTCCAGCCGGCGATGATCAGATCCCGGATGGTCGCCTTGACGAGATCGGCCGCCCCCCCTCGCTCTGACACGATAAGCGCATCGAATTTCGTCACTTCTGCCACTCCGCCACGTTGTCTTCGCGGCCCCATCCGCGCACTGCAATGCAAATGGGCTGATAGGGCCGCTCTTTTCAGTTGAAATCGAACGCTAAGTAGAATACCTATGTTAGCTGACGTATGTCAAAACATTTCTCCTGCCACCAAATGGAGCTCGCCAGTGAACCCTCAGCCCAAGAGCATTACTGCTTCATCCGCCGGCGGCCTACGTTCCGGTCGCGATTTCCTGGAGTCGCTGAACGATGGGCGCCAGGTCTTTCTGGATGGCGAGCTGGTAAAGGATGTTACGAAGCACCCGTCTTTAGCTCGAACGGCCCATACGATTGCCGGCTTGTTTGATCTGGCGGCTGAACCCCGCCTGAGGGATCGCATGACCTTTACGAGTCCAAGGACTGGACAGCCGGTGCTTAGGGCTTACCAAATCCCGAAGACGACTGCAGACATGCGGGCCCGCCGCTTGTTCTCAGAAGTGTGGGCCGAGGCAACCTTCGGGCTGATGGGACGAACCCCTGATCACGTCGCGGGCTTTTTTTGCGGCTATGCGGCCGTTCCGGAGGTCTTCAAGACTGGCGGCGCTCAGTTCGCTGCGAACGTAGTGAACTTTTACGAGAAGATGCGCGACAATCATCTCTATGCCAGCTACGCAATCGTTCCTCCGCAGATCGATCGCAGCAAGCCGGCTCACAAGCAAGCTGATCCGACATTGTATGCCGGGATCGTGTCCGAAAAGGACGGGGGTATCGTTCTCAAAGGTGCCCAGCAGCTGGCAACCGGCGGTCTATATTCGGATTATATCTATCTTAGCTGCATCCATCCACTTCAGCCTGGAGACGAGAATTACGCTAATGGCGTCATGATTCCTGCCAACGCTCCGGGACTGAAGCTGTATCCGCGGCGCCCTTTCGGCGCGGTGGCGTCGAATTCACTCGACTACCCACTGTCCGGGCGTTTCGATGAGCCTGACTGCTTCGTCGTATTGGACAATGTATTCGTCCCCTGGGAGAACGTATTCATCCATCGCAACATCGATGTGTGCCGGGATCAGTGGTGGAAGACGCCGGCTCATGCCTATGGCAACTGTCAAGCTCAAACCCGTTACACCGTGAAACTGCGCTTCATGATCGGCTTGGCCAAGCGCATCAATGAGCTATCCGGAAACGATGGCAATCCGGCGGTCCAGGTGCAGATGGGCGAGCTGGCTTCGCTCGTCTCCATCGTCGAGAACATGCTGCTGTCGCAAGAGGTGACGGCATCGATCGATTCCAGTGGCGTGCTTTGGCCTTGCAAGACGGCGCTGTATTCGATCATGGCCCTGCAATCCGAGTTGAACGCTCGAATGCTAGAGATCATCCGGGAATTGAGCGGTGCCGCGATGATTACGTTGCCGTCGTCGGCAGCGGATTTCGAGAACGCCGAGATGAACGCTGATATTGCGCGCTATATGCAGTCGGGAGCGGCGGACGCCAAAACGCGTGTTGCCGTAATGCGTATGGCTTGGGACTTCATCGGGTCGGAGTTCGGAAGTCGGCAGCAGCAGTACGAGAAGTTTTATGGGGGGGCATCATTCTTGGTGAAGCAGAACATGTTCCGGAATTATGATTTCAAGCGGGCGACTGGGCTCGTTGAGAAGGCGCTTGGTCTTCAGGCTTTTTGACGCTTCAGCGTTTGGGGGTGGCCGAGCCCACCCCCGACGCGCTCCAGCAAGATGGCCGTGGGGGTAGGGTATATGACAAGCTCTACATACCGGCTTGATCGGGCGGCGGCTACGATGGGGCATTCCGAGACGTATCTCATCGATAGCTCTGAACCGCTCTATCGGAGCGATGCACGAAGAGCCCCGTCGAACGGGCCTGAAGCCCGAGTCATCGATGATGGGCCCAGAATCGCTATTGTGGGAGACCGCGTCCTGGGGATCATGGCCGGGATAGTTCTGATCTTAGGCGTCTAGGGATCGAACTACGGCGCCCCTGCTGGTGCAAGTCGCTCACTTGAACAAGGTGTAAACGTCGACCTTCATTCCATGACATTATGCCTCCCGAGGAAGCTCAGCACGCGCGATCTGGCGAGCTGATGGGCCTTCTCGTCGAACCGGTCCGTCCGAAACCGATTATAGAATGCATGCTCGGCGCCAGGATAGGTGAAGAACTCGTCTTCCGCCTTACCTCTGTCCATCACCATCTCGCGAATCCGATTGATCGTCGCCAAAGGATTGTGATTGTCATTTTCGCCAAAATGAAATTGCACCGGACTTCTTGCTGTCCTGATCTCCTCGCCGAGCGAGTCTAGCCGCACGCCATACATCGAGATCATGCAGGCCGTTTCGGTAGCTGACGCAGCTCGAACAGCGAGGCGACCTCCAAGACAGAAGCCCAGAATGCCCGGCCGCGAGGATCTGTTCAGGTAGTTGGCAAGCCAATCAAGGCTCGCGCAAATATCAGCCGTGCCAATGCGTTCGTCGAAGCGCACGGAGAAATCGACGGCCGTTTGTCTTTGCACCGGATCTTCGCCGTTACCAAGATCGAGGTCACGCTGCATTCGCCAATAGATGTCCGGCACCAGAGTGGCATAGCCCTCATCGGCGAAGTCGTCGGCAATCGCGCGCATGGCTGGAGTGACGCCAAAAATCTCCTGTAGAACGACAAGCGCTCCGCGAGGGGTATCGCGCGGCACAGCGAGGTAGCCGCCCATGTATGAGTTGTCGATTTTGACTTCCACAATCTTGGATATGATTTTCATCTGCGGTCGACGCTCCTTTTTGAACCAAAAGAATATATGTCGACAAAGGTAGTTTTCCAATATATCATTGCTGAAATTGAGAATGAAACGCAACGAAGTCGAGCGGGCTCATCATGAACAAGGACGCGCGCAGCTCCCTCACGGGCGTTAGGGTCATCGAACTCACTGCGATGATCACCGGGCCGCTTGCGGGTACGATGCTTGCCGATTTGGGTGCCGACGTCATCAAGGTGGAAAATCCGCCTGATGGCGATCCTTTTCGGTCATTCCGAGGGGGAAACTACAGCCCCTACTTCTGCACGTATAATCGGAACAAGAGAAGCGTCGTTCTCAACCTCAAGGGAGAGAAGGGACGCGAGGCATTCCTCAAGCTGATCGGGACCGCCGACGTTCTTATCGAAAACTTTCGCGCTGGTGTCATGGATCGGCTCGGGCTCGAGGTTGCCCGTCTGCGAGAGGCGAATCCGCGCCTCATAATTTGTTCGATCACGGGTTTCGGAGACTCGGGGCCATATGCAGATCGTCCAGCATATGATGCGGTCGGGCAGGCGCTGAGCGGAATTTCAGGTCTAATGCTCGGGGCTGATGCGCAAATCACAGGGCCCTCTGTGGTTGATAATCTTACCGGTATGTATGCGAGCTACGCCGTTCTAGGGGCGTTGTTCGAGCGCGAAAGAACCGGCGTAGCGCGAACGATCCAGCTCAATATGCTTGAATCGGCCATTGCTTTCATCGCCGATCCCTTCGCAAATTATAACATGGCCGGCATCAAGCCCGATCCGCTGATGCGGGTGCGGGCGTCGCAGTCTTACGCGCTGCGCTGCAGTGACGGAGCGCTGTTGGCGATTCACATGTCTTCGCCAGCGAAGTTCTGGGTTGGTGTCCAGAAGGCGTTCGGTCGGCCGGATCTTGGTGTCGATCCAAGGTTCGAGAGCCGTGCCGGCCGTATGGAGAATTACGAACAGCTGGCGCAGGAACTGGGACTTGTCGCCAAAACTCAAGAGCGCAAATATTGGATCGACCGTCTCGTCGAGAACGATGTTCCTCATGCGCCGATCCTTACCCTCCAGGAGGTGATGGATGATCCTCAGGTGCTCCATCTCGATACCTTCACCGAGATAAGCCATCCACTCCATGGTCCGCACACCACGATCAGGCGTCCGGTTCGGTATGACGGACAGCGGGCGGACCAGCCGTTGAATGCCGCTCCCGATCTCAACGAGCACGCAGCTGAGGTGCTCAGTCCGCTGGGTTATTCCGTCGAAGCGATTTCGGATTTGCAGCGCGGCTAGGAGGCTGCGCGGTGCTCGCGCAACGGATTCGACTTTGGAAGGAAGGCAAATGGCCACGACCAGAATTGGTAGTCACCCGAATGATGTCACTCGTCTCCGAATGAGAGGGTGTGACTCGCTGTCTAAAGTCGTCGGGGAGATGACCTTCACGCAGGGTTTCTATTTCATCGTGACGGGGCGTCGCCCAACGGAGGTCCAGACCAAGGTCCTCGATGCAGCGCTTTTGATTCTGATGGATCATGGGTTGACGCCGGGAGCGCTCGTTGCTCGCCTGGTGGCAGACTCGAATCCGGACGATGTTCAAATTCCGTTGGCTGCCGGCATTCTTATGGTGGGCAATCGGTTCGCTGGCACGATGACCGGCGCTGGTCGCATATTGAGCGACGGCATGGCATTTCAGGGCGACAAGCATGTATGGGCGGAGCAGGTCGTCCAGGACTTCAGGAAAGCAAGGCGGCGAATTCCCGGTTTTGGTCACCAGCAATACACGTCAGGAGATCCGCGGACTGAGCGACTCTTCAATATTGCAGAGAGTGCGGGCGTAAAAGGAGACTACATCGGCCTGATCAAGTTGCTCAGTGCTGCTATCGACAAGGATGCCAAGCGGCATATCACCCTCAACGTCACAGGCGCCCTAGGCGCTGTTCTGCACGAAATTGAATTTCCGGTTGGAGCCATGCGATCGGTTGCGGCAGTCGGTCGTTGTGCAGGATTGGCGGCGCACATCGAAGAAGAGCGGCAAGCGCCTGTCGCGCCTGAGCTGATCAATTTCGGTGCAGCGGTGGAGTACATCGATTGATCTTCGTTGCCGCCGTCTGTTAGTCAAATAGGTTTGTTGACTAAGCTATGAAGCTAATCTATATTGCGAGTGTGGAGAAACGGTACCGACTGTGACTCGCTTTCACAGGGGAGGTTGCGATGTCGATAAGCAGAAGGTCTTTTTTGGTCAGTACTGCTGCCGCTTCTGGAAGCGCATTGCTTCCTGGCTATCTCAGATCCGCTAAGGCGGAAGCGGGCCCCATCCGCATAGGTGTTCCCACCGGAATTACCGGCAACTGGGCGGCCTTGGGCCAGCAGGTGCAGCGGTCGTGCCGACTATTTGCCAAGTCCGTGAATGCCAAGGGCGGCATCAATGGCCGGCCCATCGAATTCATCTATGAGGACACTCAGGGCGATCCTGCTGCGTGTGTGCGCAAGGTTACCGAGCTTGTCGAGCGCGGCGGGGTCAATCTGATCACTGGCATCATTTCGAGTCCCGAGTCGTTGGCCGTGATGCCGCGCCTCAACGACTGGAACGCGATCTATGTCGGGAGCATCAGTGGCGTTGGGTCAATGACCGCCGCCAATTTTGTGCCAAATGCGTTCCGCGCGTGCACGTCCGGGCCTATGCGTGCGAGGACGATTGCTCTGTGGTTGGCGGACTCACCCAAGAAGCGTTACTTTGCGATCGCGCAGGACTATGCTTGGGGAAAGAGCAGTGTTGCGACCTTCGAGAAGCTCATAACGGATCTCAAGAAGGAGGTTGTGGGGCAGGTGTTGTCCCCGCTGGGAACTAAGGATTATTCGAGCTTTATTGCGCGTATTCGGGAGGCTAAGCCCGAGGTGCTCTACATCGCAATGAGCGGCGACGATGCGACGGCCTTCCTCAAGCAGGCCGCCCAATACCGGCTGGCCGATCGCATGCAGTTGGTAACCGAGGTGTTGGATATCCTGAACATCAAGCCCCTTGGCGAGGCCGCGGTCGGATTGTACGGCGTCAGTCAGTACAATTTTGCGTACGATGCGCCCGGCAACATTGAATTCGTTCGGTCGTTTAAGGCCGAGTACCACGACGTGCCGGATACTTACGAGGGCGAGCAGTGGCAAGCCCTCGCATTCTTGGCTGAAGCCATTCGTCGCGGGAATTCGACGGACGCGGCGGCCGTTCGTGGCGCTCTCGAAGGGTTAGAAATCGACAGCGTTAAGGGCAAGGTGAAGATGCGGGCTTGCGACCACCAGGCGGAGCAGCAGGTCTTCATCGCACAGGTCGAGAAGACGCAGCAGGTGGCTTACCCAGTGCCGAAGATCGGCAAGACCTATGCGGTCGATGCGGTGATGCCCGGTTGCCGCAAGGACACTTACTGAGGCGCGGAGATTCGGCCTCTCGCTCGGGAGGGGCCGGAATCGAGGGATGCGTAGATGATCTCTTGGCAAGTCTTGCTCAATCTGACTTTGAACACTCTCGCTCTGGCGTCGTTGCTCGCGATGCTGACGATGGGCCTCACTCTCATCTTCGGCATCTTGCGCATCATGAACTTTGCTCATGGCGCGATCTATATGCTCGGAGCCTATTCCGGCATATCGGCGGCTGCCCTTCTCGGAAATTTCTGGATTGGATTGTTGGTCGCGCCGCTCGCCTCGGGCCTCCTCGGTTGTGTCTTCGAGATCACTCTGCTGAGACGGCTGTATCGGCGCGACGGCGGAAGCTTTTTGCTAATCACGTTTGGCTTGAGCTTGGTCCTGAGCGAGTCGGTTCGCCTTATTTGGGGGCCGAACACCCGTGACGTGGATCTTCCCGAGATGCTCTCCGGTGTGCTGTGGATTGGCGACGAGCCGTTTCCCGCATACCGGATCTTCCTGATCTTGTGGGGCGTCGTCGTATTGCTTGCGCTGACCTACGTCTTCTTACGTACTCGGCTGGGGTTGTTGATCCGGGCGATCGCCCAGAACGCCGAAATGACCCAGGCGCTTGGGATCGACGTCGGGCTGATGAGGTCGTTGACCTTCGCTGTTGGCTGCGCGTTCGCAGGCCTGGGTGGCTATCTCGCGGTTCCGCTGATCACTGGCTACATCGGTATGGGTGGAGCGGCGATCATCGACTCGTTCGTTATCGTCATGATCGGTGGCATGGGGAGCTTGTTCGGCTCGGTTGCGGGTAGCGTCCTGGTCGCGCTCACGCAGACCTTCGGCAACTTCTATCTTCCTGAATTGGCGCTCGTCGCGACCTATCTCCTGATGATTGGAGTGCTTCTGTATCGGCCAGGCGGATTGTTCGGAGAGCAAGACTAGAAGGGCGTGTACTCATAAAGACGCAGATGCCTGAGCAATGAGCTTACATCACAAACTCACAAAGAACTGGCCGGGAGGGGTTGGCTCGTTGCATCGATGTTGGAGCGGAACGTTCTTGTTAACCCACTAGAGGAGCGCGCTATGTCCTGGAAGTCGAAGCCGAGTTGGTACAATCTGGGCGATGCGAAGGGCAAAGCGCCATTGCAGACCTCAGAGGAGTTTGTGCGCACCTATGGTGCTGTCGTCGACGCGCTCACAGCGACGATCGTCAATGCAGAGGCCGGGTTAAACTGGCTGAGCGCTCAACAGCCGGATCTGGAAGTAGTTCGGCGAACTCTCAAGACCATCGCTAACGACGGTAAGCGTGCAGGCGAAATTGTCGTTCGACTTCGGGCGCCGATGCGGGATGACGCTCCGATTTATGAGTACACGCCCTAATGAAGTACGCAGCTCCTATCGTCGCGCTTCTGCTGTCGGCGCCATTCTTCCTGTCTGGCTTTCACATTACGCTTTTGACGGAGATCTTGATCTTCGCCTTGTTCGCCATGAGTCTTGATGTCCAGGTCGGATACGCGAGGATGTTCTCGTTTGGGCATGCCGCCCCGTACGGCGTCGGTGCGTATGTAGCGGCATTCGCCTTGGTCGTCGGTCAGCTGCCGCTACCGGCCGCCATCTTGATTGCCGTGGCCGCGGTGTTCTTCCTCTCCGTCCCGGTGGGCTGGCTCTGCACCAGGGCGAGCGGCGTGGCATTTGCCATGCTAACGCTCGCCTTCGCGCAATTGGCGTTTGCCGTTGCCTTCAAGTGGAATAGCGTAACCGGAGGCTCGGATGGAATTTCAGGACTGATCCGGAACCCCGGCCCTTGGGGTTTCTCCAGTCTGGAATCGCGAGATGGCTTCTATTGGCTCACTGCGTTCCTCGTCCTGGGGGCCGCATGGCTCGCGAGCAGGTTCGTTCGCTCTCCGATGGGGACGGCTATTGTTGCCGTTCGGGAGAACGAGAGGCGAGCCATCGCGATCGGCTACGAGCCGCGTCAGCTCCGGCTCGCTGCATTCGTGATTTCGAATACCGGGGCTGGGCTGGCCGGCGCACTCCATGCGGGCTTCTTGTTATTCGTATCGCCTGAACTTCTGCATTGGACATTGTCCGGATACGTTCTCGTTGCCGTGGTACTTGGAGGAAGCGGAACCCTAGTCGGCCCGATGGTTGGAGCGGCTCTAATGGTGGTCGGCGGACATCAATTGAGCGCCGTGGCGACAAGCTGGCCGCTGTTCATGGGCCTGCTCTTTATGATTGTCGTGGTGGTTGCTCCGAATGGTCTTTGGGGGATCAAGTCGTCAATTGTGAATGCTCTCGCTTTGCGACGAGCGAGCCGGTTGGAGGTGAATCGTGTCGCTTCTTGAGTGCACCGGATTGACGAAGAAGTGGGGCGCGCTTGCTGCTGTGGGTTGACATCGTCGTTGAGGCGGGCGAAGTCGTTGCGCTAATCGGCCCGAATGGAGCGGGCAAGTCGACTTTGTTCGATTTGATTGCTGGGAGGGTCACCAAGACCGCGGGTGCTGTATCGTTTCGTGGTGATCGGGTCGATGGCCTGTCCGCGGCTGCACTCACTCGTCTTGGACTTAGTAGAACTTATCAGATCACAGCTCTTTTCCCTAACCTCACAGTTCTTGAGAATGTCCGACTGGCGGTGCAGGCTTGCAAGCCGGCACGAAGCCGTCCGATGTTCTCGAAGTCTCTTCATGACTCCACGACCAGCGAGGCCCTGCAGTGGCTGGCCAAAGTCGGATTGAACGCAAGAGCCAATGCACTCGCAGGTCAGCTGTCACACGGAGATCAGCGACTCACTGAAATCGCGGTTGCTCTAGCAATGCGGCCCAAGCTCCTGCTGCTGGATGAGCCAACGCAGGGAATGTCGGTTGAGGAAACGCGCGGTACGGTCGAGCTGCTCAAGTCTTTGCTAAAGGACACCGACATCGCCGTTCTACTCGTTGAACATGATCTGGAAGTCGTTTTTGGACTTGCCCATCGCATCGTGGTCCTGGATCGGGGGCGAAAAATCGCCGATGGGCTCCCCGATACAGTAAAGGCGGATCCTGTCGTGCAACAAGCGTATCTGGGGGCGGGGCATGTTGCGTATTGACGGCTTGGAGGCTGGCTACGGCATCGGCAAGGTTCTATTCGGAGTCGACCTCGAGGCACCTCCTGGGCAAGTTACAGCCATCATAGGACGTAATGGCGTCGGTAAGACGACAACTTTGAAGGCAATCCTTGGTTTCTTGCCCGTGACCGCCGGCCGGATTTCGCTCGATGGCAAGGAGCTTCGCGGAAAGCAGGTCCACGAAGTGGTTCGTGCGGGCATCGGCTACGTACCGGAGGGGCGTCAGATTTTTCCGGCACTGACCGTACTCGAGAACTTGCGGGTAGGTCAGCGCCGTCCTCCCCAGGTCTGGACCGAGGAGCGCCTTCTCGCGCTGTTTCCGAATTTGCGGGAGCGGTCCCAGAATGCCGGGCGCGCCCTGTCAGGTGGGGAGCAGCAGATGTTGGCGATCGCGCGAGCCCTTGTAACTGACGTCAAGGTATTGATGCTTGATGAGCCGACCCAGGGACTCGCGCCGAAGGTCGTGGACCAGATTGGAGACGTAATTCGTCGCCTGAAGGCAGAAGGAGTTGCGGTTCTTCTAGTGGAGCAGAACTTGAATCTCACCGAAAACGTCGCCGATCGAATTCTCGTCATGTCGAAGGGAAGGATCGTTGAGACGGTCACTGGCGAAGGATTTCGAGCCAATGGCGAAGATATTCGGCATCGATGGCTCACGATCTGACTAGACCCCGTATTGTAGAGAGCGACGAGGATCGCAATGATGGAATTGGACGGCAAGCCACTTCTGGACGGTCAAGCCGCGGTAGTAACCGGCGCCGGCCAAGGCATGGGCAGAGAGATCGCGTTGGGGCTGGCAAAGGCAGGTGCTCGTGTCGTTGTGTGCGACATCAATGTCGCCACGGTCGATGCAACAGCAAGCGAAATTCAACAGCGCGGCGGTACGGCTTGGCCACTCGTGTGGGACGTATCCGATGCTGCAGATTCAATGCGTGTAGCTAGCAAGGTTAAGGAACTCGCTGGCGACATCTCAATTCTCGTCAACAATGCGGGAATTCATCGTCGAGGCTTGGTCGGTGCGCCCGAACACGTCGATACGTGGCGAAGCATCATGGCCGTCAACCTTGACGGTGTGATGTTTGGGATAACTGCCTTCCTGGATCAGTTGAAGCAGACGCGCGGTTGCATCATCAACCTGGGTTCGATCCAGTCCTTCGCCGCGGCGCCGAATGATACGACCGCGTACACAACGAGCAAGGGCGCGGTCCTTATGTTCACTAAGGCGCTGGCCGTTGAGTTCGCTCGATACGGGATTCGGGTCAACGGAGTGGCTCCAGGATTCATCGAAACGCCACAGACAGAAGCATCTCGCGCGAATCCGGACCGCGTGGCTTTCATTCTGTCTCATACTCCGGTGAAGAGGTTCGGACGAGCCGACGAGATCGTCGGTCCCGTCGTGTTTCTTGCCTCTCCAATGGCAAGTTTCGTGAATGGGGTGATGCTGCCAGTCGATGGCGGCTTCCTCACCCTCTGACAACGCTGAAAGGATGCGGACCATGGCACGTACCAACCAAGTTGATGTTCTTTCCCATGTCGGCGCTGGCACTAAGGTCGGCGAGCTCTTTCGCTCGGTCTGGTTGCCGGCGCTCCTGTCCGCCCAACTGCCAAAGCCCGGCGGCGCGCCGGTACGTTTGAAGCTCCTCGGTGAGGAACTGGTCGCCTTTCGCAGCGGAGACGGTCAGGTCGGGATAGTGCAGGCGAACTGCGCTCACAGGCTAGCGCCGCTTTTTTATGGTCGCGTCGAAGAGCAGGGAATTCGTTGTGCCTACCACGGGTGGCTCTACGACAAGTCAGGCCAGTGTTTGGACATGCAGAATGAGTCAGACAAGGCAGTCTGTAGCAAAGTCAAGATCAAGTTCTAT
This sequence comes from Bradyrhizobium sp. CCBAU 51745, assembly GCF_028128715.1. Taxonomy (NCBI): domain Bacteria; kingdom Pseudomonadati; phylum Pseudomonadota; class Alphaproteobacteria; order Hyphomicrobiales; family Nitrobacteraceae; genus Bradyrhizobium; species Bradyrhizobium sp. CCBAU 51745. Next base: position 155,125 of record NZ_LBJP01000093.1, read on the forward strand.
ACGGCAGTCGAACAGGCAGATGTCGTCTGGGTCTATATGGGGCAGGACGCTCCGCCGGAGCTGCCGAAATTTCCATGGATGGGCCTGCCAAAATCGCAGCGGAATGCAACGGTCTGGATCCAGGAGTCCAACTGGCTGCAAGGCATGGAGGGCGAGCTAGACAGCTCGCACGTGTCCATCCTTCATACGAATCCAGCCACGATGGCCACATCGCCCGTGCATCAGCACTATTCGGCGTCGGACCTTTCTCCGAAATTGTATGCAAAAAACACTGCCATAGGCGTTCTTGCAATCGCCCGGCGAAACGCGGACAGCAAGTTCTACTGGCGTGTATCCCAGTTCATGGTCCCCGCGTTCAGCTCTATTCCTAGCGCAGATTTCCCAATTGGTGGTCGAGCGTTCATCCCGATCGACGATCACAACACGTATACGTGGGACTTCAACTACTATGAAAAGGGCGATCTGCCTAAGGCCTTCCTAGACTACGTTGGCAAGGGCCTGGCATTCCCGCCGGAAAGCACGTATCAGCCCTTCAAACTGAATACTGGAACAATCATCGATACGTACGTTCCCGTCCGCACTGCCCTGAATAGTTACTTGATCAATCGGGAAGGGCAGAGCCTCTCCAGCCCGACCGGCATCCATGGTCTTAACGATCAAGACCGAGCCATGCAGGAGGGCATGCTTGCGCTTGAAGGTAGCAGCGGTCGCATCGTTGATCGAGCCAAGGAGTTCCTTGTGGCTGCCGACATCGGCATCATTCGTGCGCGCCGCCGGATCCTGGACGTTGTGCAAGACGAGGCAAGCCTCGCAAAGTTCAAGCAGACCATCAAAGATGGTGCGGCATACGCCGTACGACCACTTGACGTTGTGTCTGAACATGGCGAACTTGATGCCTTTTTGGCACAGCACGACGGTCAGCTCACTTCGAAGCGTGAAGCGGCTTAGACAGAGGCCTCAAGCAGCGGAATCGAATATGGCCTGGCAGCAAGTGACGACTCGTGACAAGGTGTCGCCAGAGACGCCGTTTGCGTTCACTATCGGGGAACGCAATTTCGCGCTCTATCAAGTCGCCTCCACGTACTACGCTTTAGACAATGTCTGTCCGCATGCTTTTGCGCTGATGTCGGACGGCTTCGTGGAGGGCGACACTGTCGAGTGTCCACTCCACGGCGCACTCTTCCATATTCCAAGTGGTCGCTGCTTGGGGCCGCCTGCAGATGCGGATTTGAGATCCTACCCAGTTCGCTTGGACGACGAGCAGATTCTCGTGGATGTGTGATTCTCCACTATGCAAACGACGCGAAACGGCCAGCAATTCGTTATTGTGGGAGCGGGACAGGCTGGAGGATGGGCCGCTCGGACGCTGCGCGAACGTGGGTTCGCTGGCCGGATCGTACTTATTGGCCAGGAGGACCATCCGCCGTATGAACGTCCCCCTCTTTCGAAGGAGTTTCTCGTCTCGCGTAAGGATCCAGCTGGCACCTATCTGTTCGCGATGGAGAAGCTTTGCGGATTGGACATTGAGATGCGCAGAGCATCTACCGCGATAGCGATCGACCGGTCGGGACATGAGCTTGTGCTCCGAAATGGAGATAAGATCCCGTATGATCGCCTGTTGCTGACCACGGGCGCCCGGCCCAGAAAGCTGTCTATGCCTGGGGCCGATCTCAAAGGGATTCACTATCTTCGCACGATTGAGGACAGTGCTCGTATTCGACAATCGCTCGGAGCGGCCACCCACGTCCTTGTCGTCGGTGGTGGCTGGATCGGATTGGAGGTCGCTGCGGCCGCTATCGGTCTGGGAGTGGGGGTGACGCTCGTGGAGGCGGGCGATCAATTGTGCGGGCGATCGCTGCCCAAAGCAACGGCTGCGTACTTCCAGGAACTACACGCTAGTCGCGGAGTAGACGTGCGGCTGAATACCAAGCTCATCGGGTTCGAGGGTAACGGCGCCGTGGAGCGGGCGAGTTTTGCTGACGCCGCGCCTGTGCACACCACCACTGTGATCGTCGGGGTGGGAGTAGAGCCGAACGTTGAGCTCGCAGTCGGCTGCGGACTTAGCGTAGACAACGGAATCGTTGTGGACGAGACCACCCGTACCTCCGATCCATATATCTTTGCTGCTGGAGACGTGGCAAGCCACCCGGTAGATCGAGTGGGACTGCGACACCGTCTTGAAACATGGCATAACGCGCAGAACCAGGGAATCTCGGCTGCTAAGGCCATGCTCGATGAGGATGCGAGATATCGCGAACTACCATGGTTTTGGTCGGACCAGTTCGATCTCAATTTTCAGCTCTTGGGGATACCGGGCCGGGCTGATGAGATCTACGTCAAGGGCGATCGCAACGCCGGCCGCTTCGTGCAGTTTTTCGTCGCTGACCAGCGTCTCAGTGCGATCGCAGCCTTCAACAGCCCTCGTGAACTACGCGAGGCGAAGCGGATGATGCTAGCAAATCCGACGATCGCTCCGTCAGAGCTTACGAACTTGGCGAAACTACAATGAAGGCTGCTGACGTCTCGCACCACGGCGAACGCCAGTACTACGAGAGCATTCGTGAAGGGGCACTGGCTGCCGTGCGCGTGCTCGGTAGGTGACGGAAGTCCTGGGCTCGTAAGCTCAGTCAGGTTGGTATGGCAGTGGCTCGTGGGCCGCTTGAAACGCGTGAGTTAAAACTGCGAAAGCAGTCGCTCCTTTGCACAAGGCTCTATCATCTATCTGAGGTGTTTTATGGCCAAAGCGCTCGCAGCTGTTCTCGAAAGTCCGAAGAACTTTCAGTTTCGCGAGTTCAAGATCCCGGAGATCGCCGACGACGATGCGCTCCTGCGTGTCGAGGCATGTGGGCTCTGCGGAACGGACTATGACCAATGGCTCGGGCATCTGAAAGATTGGGGCGGTGGTATGCCGATCATCCCCGGGCACGAAATCATGGGGTTCATCGAGCGAGTGGGACCGAAGGCCTCCAAGCTGTGGAACGTGAAAGAGGGAGATCGCGTCGCTATCGAACCGATCATCCCCTGCGGCCATTGTGAGGATTGCGTTCGGGGTGCCTATACCCGGTGCCAGACGGATTTGGGGTACGGGCTATATCAGAGCACCGATGTGGCCCCTTCGCTTTGGGGTGGATACGCTACGCATACCTATTTGCATCCGCGCACGATGGTCCACAGACTGCCCTCAAACATCCCGACTGATTTGATGACGCTGGTGAACCCTTTGTCGAACGCGATCCGCTGGGCGTACGAAGTCGGAAGGGTTGGAATGGGCTCGACTGTCGTCATCGAAGGCCCTGGACAACGAGGACTCCTCGCGGTCGCAACAGCGAAGAAGGCAGGCGCTGCGAATATCATCGTGACAGGAACACGCGCGGATGCGGAGCGACTGGCACTCGCCGCGAAGTTGGGTGCGACGGCCACCATTGATGTAGAAGAAGAAGATCCGGTTCGGCGAGTTATCGAGCTCACGGATGGCCGGCTTGCCGATGTCGTTCTAGACGTTTCATCGGGAGCCATGGCGCCTGTGTTGCAGGCGATCGACATGGTAAAGCGGGGGGGAAGGGTCGTGTTGGCAGGTCTCAAAGGCCAGAACAAGCTAAATGGTCTACCCATCGATAAGGTTGTTCTAAGTGAAATCGAACTCGTCGGCGTCCTGAGCGCGGGATGGCAATCAACCGAGATGGCAATCAATATGATCAGGGAAGATGGGGGCGCGCTTCTGGAGCTTTGTTCACACTCGTTTCCGCTCGCTCGCGTAACCGACGCGGTGCGGACACTTGGACGAGAGATTGCCGATAGCCGTGATGCGGTTCACGTTACATTGACAACATCGTGATCGCCATGTGCAGCCTTTGCGTGGCCCGTTTGGCTGGTCGACTTAGTGCGTCCCTAACGCCTCGCGGCGGCGAGGAGAGCGATGCGGACAGTGCCGGTCAAGAGCCTAGTGGAAGTCATCGAACGAAGGCGACGTCGAAGGGGCCTGCCGTGGTCGAGACGAGTGGAGAGCAGGCCAAAGGCGTCGCGCACAGATGAGCGTCGCTTGGGTGCCTGGGAGTCGGGTGTGTGGCTCTGGAATGCCGCCCGATCGTGCGTCTACGCCGCGCTGCGAGCTATTCGAAAGCTTGATCATGGGATGGCGCAGTTCTGGGATCAGGGCAAAAGCTGAGCCATAGCGCAAATTCCTGAAGCTCCGCTGGCAGGCCGGTTGTCTGCTCCTCCCTGACTTGGCCGCCGCCGGCTCTCGCGGCGGCCACTTTCACGTTAGTCGGCCATTTGGTCGAGCCTCATCCCGCGGAACTCGAGCCCGACTCTCCTGGCGCCCCACGTCACAGTGAGTGAGATCGCGCCGAGGCTCGGCTGATCATCACCTTCGGCAATGTCACAAGATGCCGAACTCTGAAGAAAAGCGGTTTGACGGGTCGTAATGGGTCTTTAAGCGCCTCAGTTTCTTCAGGGCATCGCCGTAGAACTCGCGTGCTTGGTCGTGGCTGTCCACATCGAGTATGGCAGGATAGGCCCCGCGTATGCTCAGCGGCTCGATCGACCGTCTTATGCTGTCCACTGCCTGCCTTTTTTCTCGTCCTCAGGCTCGCGAGGATTCCAAGTGGAGACGATCTGCATACTAAAGTGGTCGCGACGGACTGAAAACGAGGTCGAATCCTCGGGGATGCGCGCCGCGGCCCCGTGAAAGTCGTGGAGCATGAGGCAGTTTCTGTCGGAAGGACATCGGACGGCGCAATCCACGATGAGGCCGATGACGTCGTCGGAGAGGCGGGCGATGTTGTAGGCGTCCATCTGGTAGCCTCGTCCCTTCGGCCAGGCGTCCTCGGCATCATCATACATATCTTTGTACGCGCACCACTTCTAACTTAACGTAGTGGCATTACCTTCTCGGACATCAGGCAAAAATAATGCTCTCCCTTTTGCTCATCTCCCGTCCATAACGGCTCCATGATCAGTCCGAAAACTCCGTTTGGCGCAGCCGCAAATGTCGAAGTGACGCCGAGGGCGTCGTGGTCCTCATCGATCAAGCTTTGTAGGATCCGTAAGCCTTGTTCCGCGGATGAGAGAGGAAAGAAGATCTTTCCTGTCAGCACTTTCTCCAGAGGAAACACGGAGTACTCGGCCGACGTCACGATACCGAAATTCTTCCCGCCGCCACGCCGCGCCCAGAACAGGCCTGGATTACTCGCGTGACTTGCAACGACCAACGATCCGTCCGCCACAACTACATTCGTCCTTTGAAGCGTGTCCGTCACCAAGCCGAAGCGAGAATTGAGCTTTCCGTAACCGCCTCCGAGAGCGCGCCCCGTTACACCTACCGCTTTGTGGACACCCGTCACCAGCCCGAAGCCGCTGGGAAGGCAAGTTAAGGCGTTCCTAACCAAGGCTCCGCCTCCAGCTGTGATTGTGTGTCGTGCGGGATTGAAAGTGGCCTCACTCAGTCTCCTCATGTCCAAGGTGATGCCATTCCTGCAGGCGGATCTACCGACGCAGTCATGCCCGCCACCCAAGGCTGATACGTCGCTGCGTGATCTCGAGCTATTTCTATTGCCTTTTGAACATCAAACGCATCGAAACACGCGACCGATGCGAGTGTTTCGACGTTCGCTGCCCCGTTCCAAAGACCCGTCCTGGCGCTTTCGTTGGCGCCGTCGCAAATCTTCACGTTCTCGCCAAAGGACTTTTCAGGTCGCCTATCAAGCCAGTCTTCATAGAACTGCTGCTCCTTGTGTGATCGCAGCAACCGCCGATCGCTATCTCGAGTCGATCCGACGATCCGCTACTTGTCAGCCGAACCTGGTGCCGATGAGATCAAACACCTCGTCCTTCGGTAAAGAGCTCTCCAAGAGGAGTGTTACCCAGTGCTCCTTGTTCATGTGATAGGCCGGTAAGATGCCCCGTCTTCTTTTGATGAAGTCGATCCGCTCCGGCCCGCACTTTACGTCGACTATCTCATCTCCCTCGAGGCCCAGCCTGTCTTTAGGAGCGTCCATGACGAGACAGAACCATTGTCGCTGCCGGAATGCCGCAGCACCGCGTAGTGAGGAAAATGCTGAAACGGGTAACCTGGTTTTACCTGGTATTCTCTCTTCGCGAACTTGAAGAGTTCAGAACGGTTGATGACATCCGACCTCCTGTGTTCCGGACACAAACTGCGCAGCTAATTTGCGGTAGTGTTGCAAGGATGTCGGTCCAACACGCCAGCTTAGACGCAAGTTTTCGCGTCTCGCAAATAGATCAGTTAGCTAGGCCAGATTAATAGGATATTGACATTGGCGACTTTACAATGCCATATATCCAAGGTAGTTTAGTCCGGTTAGAGCTACAGAGACGCTTCACATGCGAGAGCAGCCTGGTCCAAACGAGCTTTGTGCTTTGACCTTCTTTGCCTTTGGGGCACACGCGTCGCACGGTGAGCAATCGCCTACATCCTCAGGCGGCCTAGGGCTTAGGACGGTTTCATGGGAGACTGCTCTTCTAAAGTTTCAACGATTGAGCCGGCTGGCAAGTGCAATTCGCTGGACGCGTGGCCGCGAATGCAGCACGTCACGCCGCGGCGAGCTGACGGCTCGCTGCGCACCCATTTGAACAGACGTAGTTGGAAAGGTATCACAGGCGTCAAATGGAAGCTGCATGGGATTGCAAATAAGCAAACACCCGGCAGGCAATCCCACGATGGTCCGCTTTGAGTCACGAACCGATCTGGCGAGAGGGCGGCCTTTGAATGCGGAGCGGACCTGTATGGCCTCCGCGCAGCACGTAGTGGCGCCGGGACCAAAGGTCTCTTCCTGATCTCTGACGCTTCCCGGCTATGTGCCATGCGAGCTGTGTCAGTCTGCGGCGCGCCCTCCAGCTGACAAGGCTCCAACAGATGGCGAAATTGCCAGTGCTTCATCAGGAGCCATTTTTTCTGTGAATTCCCGCCCGAAAAATTGAGGCGGCTATGCCGTCGACACTTCCGTCAGAATCGAAGATTCGTGCTGATAGATCAACGTCTAAATGTCCGTGAAATGTTAGAGTGGGAGTGATGGCGCGGAGAATGGATATTGAGGAATATCAAGAGCCGAACTCGTATGCGATAGCAGCCCATAGTGGGCGAACTTGTTTTGGCGGCTACGACCAATGGCGGATCTTTACGGAAGAACTCCGGAGGCGGAATTCTCTTGGTGTGCAGCTAGTTTCACGTTTGAAGAATTTACTAAAGTGCGTGGCCTCGTAGAATCCGAGCTTTTCCGCAATCTCTCCAATTGGCAAATCCGTATGAGCCAGTAGGCGCTTGGCTTCTAGATTGATACGCTGGGACAGGAAGGCCTTCGCGCTCATGCCGACTGCGATTGTCGTAGCTCGTGTTAGGCTTTTTTCAGTACACCCAAGTTCCTTCACATAGTCACCAAGTTGATTCCATTCGGAAAAGTGCTGCTCGACGAGCTTCTGGAAACGGTTGAATCTTTGCAACGCGGCTGACCACTGAGGGTCCAGGCTCATTCCTCTGCCATGGATGACAGCGAGCCACGTAGCAAAAGCATAGAATTGAAAACGCAGCAAAGCATGGATGTCGGCGGGAAGCGCCGCTGCGCTGGCCTTATTCCTCGACACAGCACTCGTTGGTCGAGACGAGGTGTCGATCAGAGAATCGGCTCGCATCTGAACAATGGCATCTGATGCACGCTTCAGCTCATCGTGGTCCAGCTTAAGACTGTGTGGCAATCGCTCAAGATCAAAGGAGAGCCGGAGGTCCTGGGATACGGACATTGCGGGTAAGAGAAATTCAGGGCGAAACAGAATAATCCATCCGTCCCAGTTTTCATCACTTCCGAAGTTGTGTGCTTGGCCAGGCCTCAGTATGAGCAGGGCGCCTTCCGAACAGGAAACGGGTTCGAAATCCACAAACTGAACGCACCGTCCTTTAGTGACGCAAATGATCATGTAGAACTCATAGCTGTAAGTCCACCGCATGGCCTCCGCCCGTGTTCTCCGCTTGAGGTTGGTTACGCGGAAGATTTCGAGGTCATAGGGGTACGGCTTCGAAGGACGATAGCCGAGGCGCTCGACATCGACCTTCCGTCGGGAAGTGGCGTGCATTTCCGTGGCCCTTTCGAGTCAGATTGCCTGACCACATGTCCGAATTGTATCATAAATTCTCGTCTTTTCGCCTTTTTCCGGGAAGGTGATGGCCTATAATCGCCATATCGATTGATTGCTGAAGGCGTGAAACGATGACCGCTGATACGAACAAGATCGGAGAGGCGCTTCTTGAGCTCGAGCGTTCACTAAACGAGCGGTGGAGCGCGGGCGACAGCAGCGGCTATCTCGAGAATTACCACGACGAATTGAGCTATTTCGACCCCCATGTCGAGAAGCTTCTCGTCGGTCGTGAAGCTGTGCTCGGCCATCTCCGCGCGCTATACGAAGACCCGCATATCATTCGGAGCGAATATCTCAATCCCCATGTCATTGTCAGTGACGGCGGCGATCTTGCGGTACTGAGTTATAATCTCAATACATTCGTGTCGGACGGCAAGGGTGGCGAGAAGCAACTTCGTGCTTGGAATTCGACGGAAGTTTATCGCTTGATCGACGGCCGGTGGCGGATCGTGCATTCGAACTGGGCGCTGACGAAATCGATGGCTGCGGCCTCAGCCTCGTGATGGTTCAATTCCTCGCAATCTGCGACCGGCCCCTTCGGTAGATGGGCGCATTCGCTAGAGACGAACGGAGTGCGCCATGGGCGAGAGGATGCAAGCTGTTGTGCTTTCGGAATCGGGCGGCATCGACAAGCTCGTCATCACTGACCTTCCGATACCTTCAACACGGCCGGGTTATGTACGCATTCGCGTGAAGGCGTTCGGAGTCAATGAGTCCGAAGTCACCAGCCGCAAAGGGCTGTCCGACCCGGATTTCACGATGCCTCGCGTGCTTGGCATCGAATGCGTCGGCATTATCGACGAGGCTTCAACGGGCAGCGGTCTGGCACCTGGGCAACAGGTCGCCACCATGATGGGCGGCATGGGGCGCTCCCTCGATGGGAGCTACGCCGAATATACTCTCGTTCCGACCACACAAGTCATTCCGTTCCAAACAAGTCTGCCGTGGGAGGTGGTTGGCGCGCTCCCAGAGATGTTCCAGACGGCCTATGGCTCTCTGACCAAGGGACTTGCCATCGAGCGTGGCCAGTCACTGCTGATCCGCGGCGGCACGTCGACTGTCGGCCTCTCGGCGGCGACGATCGCCAAGGAAATGGGCGCAGTGGTGATCTCCACTACTCGCCGCGCCGAGCACGTGGCGCTGCTGCGCGAATTCGGTGTCGATCACCCTATCGTCGATGACGGAAAGATCGCGAAGGCCGTGTGTGCACACTTCCCAAAAGGGGTTGACGCGTCGCTCGAACTGGTGGGCGGCCGGACCTTGCAGGATACGCTTCAGGCGACCCGGGTCCATGGCACGGTCTGCTTCACGGGCGCATTATCCGACCAGTGGGTGATCCCCGATTTCAGCCCGCTAGGCTATATTCCGTTCGGGGTACGGCTGACCGCCTATGGTGGTGGGGCTGCCGATCTGCCGCCCATTGTCTTCAATCGGCAGCTCCTGGCTGTCGCGGATGGTCGGCTGAAAGCTCCCATCGCGAAAGTCTATCACGGTCTCGAAGGAGTCCGCGACGCGCAGGCCGACCTTGAGGCAGGGACGACGCCTGGCAAGCATGTGGTCGTGCTCGATTGATTTTGCCCTCTGCAAAGTTTGGTCCACGAAAAGGACAAGCAGATGTCAAAAAGATCCGAACAGACGCAGCGCTTTGCCGAACTCTATGTTGATCAACTGTCGGACTGGGCGAAGATCAAGACGCGGCCACTGTTTGGCGCAGTCGCCCTCTATCGTAACGACCACGTCTTCGCCATGGCGTGGCACGGCGCGCTCTACTTCAAGGTCGATGACGACTCGCGCATCGAATACGAGTCCGCGGGCTCCCAAGCGCTCGGCTATGTTTGCGACGGCGATGATCGCGCACTCAAATCCTACTGGGAAGTTCCCGCAGACGTGCTCGAAAATGGGGAAAAGCTGCACGCATGGGCCGAGCGCGCCTATCAGGCGGCGCTGAAGAGCGGGAAGCACTGACCGGCGGTACGATGCGCTTGACGGACACCGGAACCGCCGAGCCGCTTGCAAATTTTGCTCCCGGGCCGCGCGTGGTCCGCCTCGCTGTTCAAGGCCGCGAATGTCGGGATCATCGCGCGCAAGGAGGTCGGCGGCGGCCGGGTGAATCGGGGGTGGCCGGCGGTTCGAGATCAACTACTCGGGCTATCTGGAGCTCGCGAACCGCTCTGGACCGAGCACGTTCGGGCGCTGGCCGAACTCTATGCGTACACGCTCGAGATTCTCCATTGCGATTGCTTTGGCGGCATCGCGGGTCATCTTGCGGACGCGGATCAACGCCAATGTACAGTTATCGAGCACCGTCAGATGGGGAAATAGATCTAACTGATGGAAAACATCCCAAGCTCACGGCGCGCCTCGGCCAAGCCGTTCATTCCCCGACGGACTTCGGTGCCATTGACAACAAATTCTGCCCCGCTGATGCGTTTCAAGCTGATTTATGCAGCGAATCAAGGTCGACTTACCTGATCCCGATGGACCGCACACGACGATTCGCTCGCCGACGGCCACGCTGAGGCTAACGTCATCGAGGACTTGAAATGTGCCTTACCACTTGGACACACCTTCGATCAGCACTGCAGCAGGTGGAGGCATTCGCTGTTCTGCAGCAGAACTTTCGTATTCCGCAATATTAGGCGTCATATCGACCTTTAAAGCCGCCTCTAGGGGTTCTCCGGACATTTGCAACGGCATCCGGAGCGCTGATGCAGGCTGGAATGGATCCTGAGGCTTCCAATGAGATCGAGACCTTGAATTGTCGACCGACGCCTCTGCAACCTCGTTCAGACGCTGTAGGATGAATATGCGGCTGGAGGGTGATTGAGTCCGCAACGTTCCGGCAGCACAGATCTTTTCGGGTATCACGTTGTGGATGGAGCCGGCCACCAACTGGCCTATGCTGATCACCGCCGCTTCCTGAGCGTCAACCTCTCGCGCCACGAGATGGTAATTTTCCTGGATCAGTTGTGCCAGTGCGCCGACAGTGTCGTATGCAAGGTGAGGGATCGTCGAAGCAGGCCTGGCAAAGCTGGTAGAGGTTGCGGCGCCCAAGTTGCCCACATCACCCGCGAATCGCCCTCGATTACGGCAACGACCACTTCGGGCGGGGATCTCTTGTGCTTCCCGAAATGTGGCGATCACATCGCCAGAAGGTCGAAATCATCGACGGATCGGCCGCTATCTGGGCCGTGCGCATGATCAAGAGCGACGACGAGGTTGAACTGAAGCGGCAAGCCATGAAAGTGGCTACAGATGCGTTTTTTAGCTGCCTTGAAACACCGGAAATCGGGCACACTGAAGAGCAATTCGCAATTGCGTTGAAACGCGAAATGTTTGCGCAAGGATCGGAGAGCGTGCCATGGCTTCCGGTTGGGTTCGGACGCGCGGACATGGCCTACAGCCTTCGGTCTACACAACGAAAGTTGGCTGAGAATGATTACATTTGGTTCGATATCGGATGTGTCCGCGAGGGCTATATGTCGGACGTCAATCGCACCGCCAAGGCTGGTTCGGTTACGAACGAAGAACAAGCCGCGTATGAGACTATTCGAAGGTTGACGCTCGAGACGCTGCATTCGATCCGGCCGGTCATGACTGGAGGCGACGTATTCAGAAGATGTGCGGAACTCGCATCTGCAACATTGTTTGGTGCACCTGCCGGTGCAGCATCCCGCATCGGACACGGCTCAGGTATAGATCTAACTGAACCGCCCTCCATCATGGCCGCGTCTGATGAGGTGATCAGGCCCGGAATGATTACTCATATCGAACCAAAATATGAACCGAACTCGGCGTATTCCAGCTTGAAGAGGTTTGCGTGGTGCGTGACGCGGGCGTTGAAATGCTGACAATACCGGCGCCGGAAAGACTTCCAACCATTGCACTACGTGGTTAGAGCTGGCGGACGGACTGACTAGGCATCGTATCCGCCAAACGGAGGCGGAGGGTTTTTGCAGCAACAAGCGGATCACTCCCGCGGCGAGCTCAGGAAGGTCAATGCCTGACCAAATACCCATGCGCGGACAAAATGCTGCCACAGCGTCACCGCGGAACGATTAGATCCCATCGATGTGGTGCGTCTCCTAGCGGTAGCGCGCTCACAAGAGTCAAAACAAGCGCCTGGCGAACTATCAAGCGTTCCGGTAGGGGCTCGGTGCGGCCAAGGTGGTGGTGGCCTTGCGGTCGTGAGGCCGACAGCTAGCGGCAAGGCTAGATGAGCTCTGGCGAGCCGGCAATCCGCAGAGGGGGAGTCCTCGTCCGTCGACTGAGTTCAGGGTTTCTCGCCGCCGAGATTGAGAACAAGCTCGCGGTGGCGGCCCTCACGATCAGGGGAGATTAGGCATACCACCGCGACCGATCGAGCGGGCGCTCTATGATGCGCGGGCGGCGATCGCCATGGACCTTCGAATGTGATTGCTCGCGACTGGATCAGTGAGGCGCTGGCCCGGCTCGCTCAAAGGCACAGCGCCACGTGCCCATAGCGTTGCAGTTGTCCGCCTAACTCACCGAGGCCCGTTTGCTCGGGGCTCTCAACCTCATTCTTTTCAATAATCCAATTCAGAAGTAAGCCACTCGGCGAATGCTCGCACCGCTGCGCGTCGTCGGCTAGCACGCGGATAAACAAGGCTATGGCCGATATACCGAACGTCAGTTGATCGTCCCGCGAGCGGCGCAACAAGCCGACCGGCTGCCAATTCGCGCTCCGCGAGGAGTGTCGATTCCAGCGCGACACCAAGCCCCTCTACAGCAGCTGCGATCGCGAGAAAGCTCCGATCGAAGCGCATCCGGTGAAGCGCGGGTGACTCGATGCCGTTGGCACCGAACCATTGGTGCCATTGAACGCGTTTGACGTCCGACCGGATCAGCGACTGGTGGAGCAGATCTGCCGGCTTGTGAATTGCGGACGCCACTGCTGGCGAGCAGAGGGGAACGACCGTCTCTTCCTTGAGCGGGGTGATTTCAACCCCTTCGGCGCGCGGTTCGCCGTAAACGATGTCGATGTCGTAGTCATCATTGTTGAACCGCGCGTAGTCCGTGCTCGCGGCGAGGCGCACATCGAGCTTTGGTTGAGCGGCAAGGAAGCGGGAGAGCCGCGGCGCGAGCCATTGGGCGGCAAAGCTGGGCGCAGAATGAACCCGTACAAGCTGTGGTCCGCGGGCTGACACCTCCTCGAGACCGCGCCGTAGCTCATCGAACGCCGTACCCGCGTGCCGCATCAGATTCTCGCCAGCAGGCGTCAGTCGAACGGCGCGCGTACTTCGCTCGAACAGGGTGGTGCAAAGCGTCCTTTCCAGCTTCGTAATTGCGTGGCTGACCGCGCTGGATGTCAGGCGAAGTTCATTCGCTGCATCGCGGAACGACCCGGTTCTCGCGGCAGCCTCAAAGATCCGAATTGCCGATATCGGAATGTTCGACAGCATGGGCTTGAGTGAAACAGATTCAGCAATTGGTGACAACTGCGCATTTGTAAAAGGGCATGTCGAAGACGTAGAGAGAGAGTCAACAAAGCTGGCGGCGACCAGCGGTGCATCGTGTAGCCAAAACATAGGGAGGGATGAATGCTGCTGAGCGGCAAGACGGCGATTATTTCGGGTGCGGCTTCGCCGCGCGGTATCGGTCTCGCGACAGCTCGGCGCTTTGTCTCCGAGGGCGCCCGGGTCGCGATTCTGGATATCGATGGCGCGGCGGCCGAAGCGGCTGCAAAAAGCCTTGGGCCCATTTCCGGTGGAACGCATCTCGGTCTTGCGTGCAACGTCGCCGATCGAGAGTCCTGTGCCAAAGCCGTCGACGAGGCGGCGAGCGCCTTTGGCCATATCGACATATTGATCAACAATGCTGGCATTTCCCAGCCGGTGAAGCTGCTTGAGATCACGTCAAGCGATTGGGACCGTATTCAGGACGTCAATCTGAAGGGCGTACTGTTCTTGTCGCAGGCGGTCGTCCCGCATATGCGTCGGCGCAGGTCCGGATCAATCGCGTGCATGTCTTCCGTTTCCGCTCAACGCGGGGGCGGCATCTTCGGCGGTCCGCACTACTCGGCGGCGAAGGCGGGCGTGCTCGGGCTCGCCAAGGCGATGGCGCGCGAGCTCGGCCCCGATGGCATTCGCGTCAACTGCGTCACGCCAGGATTGATCGGGACAGACATCACGGCGGGCAAGCTCACCGACGAAATGAAGGCGAAAATACTGGAAGGCATTCCGCTCGGGCGTCTCGGCGAGGCCGCCGACGTGGCCGGCATCTATACGTTCCTTGCCTCCGACTTGTCGGCTTACGTCACGGGGGCAGTCATCGACGTCAATGGCGGAATGCTCATCCATTGAGCGGCTATAGCAGGGAGATCGTCATGGAAACCGTTGCGAAGCCGCTTGTGAATGCGCCGACGCTGGCGCAACGCGCCTACAATATTCGCCGCAATGCGCTTCGCATGGGCGAGGTTCAGGGACAGGGCTATATCGCGCAGGCGCTGGATATCTCAGATGTGCTGGCGGTGGCCTACTTCCATGCCATGCGCTACCGACCGGAAGATCCTTCATGGGAGGAGCGCGATCGCTTCCTCCTCTCCAACGGCCATTATGCGATCGCGCTCTACGCGGCGCTAATTGAGGCCGGAATTGTCCCCGAGGCGGAGCTCGAGAGTTACGGCTTTGACGAAAGCCGTCTGCCTATGTCGGGCATGGCTTCCTACACGCCAGGAATGGAAATGTCGGGTGGATCTCTCGGGCTTGGTCTTGGGATAGCGGTCGGGATGGGTCTTGGACTAAAGCGCAGGAGCTCCAGCTCCCGAGTGTACACGCTGTTCTCCGATGGTGAGCTCGATGAAGGCTCCGTTTGGGAAGCAATCATGTCCGCAGGCCACCACAAGCTCGATAACATCATCGGTATCATTGATGTCAACAATCAGCAGGCTGACGGCCCCTCAACTCAAGTGATGGCTTTCGAGCCCTTGGTTGACAAGCTGGAGGCTTTCGGCTGGTTCGTCCAGCGCGTTGATGGCAACGATCTCGACGCAGTCGTGAGTGCTTTCGATGCCGCCAAAGCTCACACTGAACCAAAGCCCCGCATGATCGTCGCCGACACGCTGATGGGCAAGGGCGTTCCGTTCCTGGAGCAACGCGAGAAAAACCACTTCATCCGTGTTGAGCAGCACGAGTGGCAGCTCGCACTCGCATCACTTGAAGCCGGGAGGCAGTCATGAAGCCCGCCACACCGCCGCCGGCACCGGGTAAGCCGCGCCTGACCACTTCGGCAATGATTGCCTCGATCGCGGCCGAAGGGCAAAAGACAAAATCGGCGCCGTTTGGACACGCGCTCGTCGCACTGGCCCAAAGCCGGCCCGACGTGGTCGGTATGACGGCCGATCTGGGTAAGTACACTGATCTGCACATCTTCGCGAAGGCGTTTCCCGAACGCTACTATCAGATGGGCATGGCCGAGCAGCTCCTGTTCGGCGCGGCCTCAGGCATGGCCGCGGAGGGATTTATGCCGTTCGCGACGACCTACGCCGTGTTCGCCTCCCGGCGGGCTTACGATTTCATTCATCAGACGATCGCGGAAGAAGATCGTAACGTGAAGATCGCCTGCGCATTGCCCGGTCTGACCTCGGGCTACGGTCCAAGTCATCAGGCGGCGGAAGACCTGGCCCTGTTCCGGGCCATGCCAAACATGACAGTGATCGATCCCTGCGATGCGCACGAGACAGAGCAACTCGTTCCTGCGATCGCTCAGCACCAGGGACCAGTCTACATGCGGCTGCTTCGTGGCAACGTGCCCTTGGTGCTCGACGAATACGATTACAAGTTCATTCTGGGCAAAGCCGCGATGATCCGCGACGGCTCGGATGTCCTGATCATCTCGTCGGGCATCATGACGATGCGGGCGCTCGAGGCGGCGAAGGAGCTCGAGAAGGATCGCGTCGCTGCTGCCGTGCTGCATGTTCCCACGATCAAGCCGCTCGACGAAGAAAGAATTGTTCGGGAAGCCGGGAAAGCCGGTCGGCTTGTCGTCGTCGCCGAGAACCACACGGTAATTGGCGGTCTCGGTGAAGCGGTCGCTGCTTTACTGATGCGCTCCGGCGTTCATCCGGCCTTCCATCAGATCGCACTGCCTGATGAATTCCTGGCCGCCGGAGCGCTACCGACCTTGCACGACCGGTACGGCATCTCGACCACAGAGGTGACGAGAAAAATCAAGGAATGGCTGGGTCGGTGAAGGCTTAGCCGTCACTCAGATCTATGCGCACC
Organism: Bradyrhizobium sp. CCBAU 51745; assembly: GCF_028128715.1. Classification (NCBI taxonomy): domain Bacteria; kingdom Pseudomonadati; phylum Pseudomonadota; class Alphaproteobacteria; order Hyphomicrobiales; family Nitrobacteraceae; genus Bradyrhizobium; species Bradyrhizobium sp. CCBAU 51745. Next base: position 171,516 of record NZ_LBJP01000093.1, read on the forward strand.
TATCGCTCGCAACTTTTTCGCGAGAAGGATCGCTGACGCCTTGTCGGCGGAAAACGGCCCAATGAGTGGTCAAAGGCCTGAATCGCCGCACCGCGAAACCAGCCTGAATTGACCCCGATTTCAAGGAGGAAACAATGACGAACCGCAAGCAGGTCGGGATTAGTCGCCGGAAGTTGATCGTCGGAGCCACCGCGGTCCCTCTATGCGGCATTCTTGGTGGTCGGGCATCCGCGGCGGAGTTTAATTATAAGCTGGCCACGGGCCAGGACCCTGCTCATCCGGTCAACGTCAGGGCGCAGGAGGCGATCGATCGCATCCGCGAGGCGACAAGCGGGCGGCTCGACATCAAGCTCTTTCCCGCAAACCAACTCGGGTCCGATAGCGATCTCTTGACCCAGGTGCGCAACGGGGGAGTCGAGTTCTTCAATCAGTCCTCATCCATTCTCGCCAACTTCGTGCCGGTCGCGGGTATTGTGAACACGGGGTTCGCATTTCAAGACTATGATTCCGTCTGGAAAGCGATGGATGGAGATCTCGGAACCTACATTCGTGCGCAGGTCGCGAAAACTCCGATCGTGACGGTCGGCAAGATCTGGGACAACGGCTTTCGTCACGTCACATCGTCGGTGCGTGAGATCAAGACACCGGACGATCTCAAGGGGTTCAAGATCCGCGTCCCGCCCGCACCGATTCTCACCTCCGTGTTCAAGGCATTGGAGGCCGGCCCTGCGCCGATCAACTTCAACGAACTCTACTCCGCCCTGCAAACCAAGGTCGTCGACGGGCAGGAAAACCCCTTGCCGATCATTGCGACAACCCGACTTTACGAGGTGCAGACCTCTTGCAGTCTCACCGGTCACGTCTGGGACGGCTATTGGATCTTGGGGAACAAGCGCGCGCTCGAGCGGCTGCCGAAAGACCTGCAGGAGATCGTCGCACGGGAGTTCGACCGTTCGGCGGCCGATCAGCGAGCCGACATCGCGAAACTCAGTCAGTCACTTCGGACGGACCTCTCGGCTAAAGGTCTCAAATTCATCGACGTCGATCGGGCCGCTTTCCGCCAGGCCCTGTCAAAGACCAGCTTCTACGCCGATTGGAAGGCGAAGTTCGGAGAGGAAGCCTGGGCGCAGCTCGAGAAAGCCGCCGGGCAACTATCATGAGCGCCGTGAACCACGCGTCGAATATTGACGCCGAATTGAGCGCATCTCAAAGCGGCGCGCGCCTATGGGCGGCAAACGCCAACAAGGTGCTCGGTCATGTGGTCGCGATTCCGGCGGCACTTTTGGTGCTCGCCGAGATCGCCGTTCTGTCAGCCGGTATCATCGGCAGATACGTGTTTCATTCTCCCATCATCTGGTCTGACGAACTCGCCGGAATCCTCTTCCTGTGGCTCGCCATGCTGGGATCGGTGATCGCCTTCCAGCGCGGCGAGCACATGCGGATGACCGCGATAATCGGCATGCTCAGGGCGGATACCCGCGCCTTTCTGGATGTCGTTGCAGCAGCGGCTTCAATGGCCTTCCTTCTGCTGGTCATCCAGCCGGCTTACGAGTTCGCCGCCGACGAGGTGTTCGTTACGACGCCGGCGCTTGGTATCGTGAATAGCTGGCGTGCCGCAGCCTTGCCCGTTGGTATCGGGCTGATGCTGGTCGCGGCGGTCCTCCGTCTCATTCGTATCGCGAGCTTGCGGAGCATGCTGACGGCCTTGGTATTGGTCGCAGTTATCATCACTGTATTTGCGCTGCTGGCGCCTGCGTTGAAGCCTCTCGGCAATCTGAACCTGCTGATCTTCTTCGTCTTCGTCGTGGGCGCCATGGTGTTTGCGGCGGTGCCAATTGCTTTTGCTTTCGGTTTGGCAACCGTCGGCTATCTGACGTTGACGACCAGCACACCCGACGTCGTGATCATTGGGCGCATGGACGAAGGCATGAGCCATTTGATTCTTTTGGCTGTGCCCCTATTCGTGTTTCTCGGGCTATTGATAGAGATGACCGGGATGGCGCGGGCGATGGTGGGCTTCCTGGCAAGCCTGTTGGGGCACGTCCGCGGTGGCCTGCATTATGTTCTCGTCGGCGCGATGTATCTTGTCTCGGGCATATCGGGTTCGAAGGCCGCCGATATGGCCGCGGTTGCCCCGGTTCTGTTCCCGGAAATGAAGCAGCGGGGAGCCAAGCCCGGCGATCTGGTCGCACTTCTTTCCGCGACAGGGGCGCAGACCGAGACAATTCCGCCCTCCTTGGTCCTGATCACGATTGGCTCCGTAACGGGCGTATCGATTTCGGCCCTGTTCACGGGCGGGCTCCTTCCGGGTGTCGTCCTGGCAATCATGCTGGCTGCGGTGGTCTGGTGGCGATATCGGCACGAAGATCTGTCGCATGTCGAGCGCGCAACCAAGCGGGAGATTGGCCGCAGCTTTGTCATCGCGCTTCCTGCCATCGCGCTGCCATTCGTGATCCGCACTGCGGTCGTCGAGGGTATCGCAACCGCGACCGAGGTGTCCACGATCGGAATTGTCTACTCTGTCTTTGCGGGCCTCGTAATCTATCGGCAATTCCCCTGGCAGCGGATCTATCCGATGCTGGTGGAGACGGCGTCTCTTTCGGGCGCAATTCTTCTTATTATCGGCGCCGCAACTGGAATGGCTTGGGCTCTCACCCAGTCGGGCTTCTCAGCCTCGCTGGCCAAGTTCATGACGTCGCTTCCCGGAGGGGTGCCGATGTTTCTGGCTGTGACAATCATCGCGTTCGTTGTCTTGGGAAGCGTCTTGGAGGGCATTCCGGCGATTGTGCTCTTCGGACCGCTGCTATTCCCAATCGCGCGCCAGGTTGGGGTTCATGACGTGCACTACGCGATGGTGGTGGTCCTCGCCATGGGTATTGGCCTCTTCGCTCCGCCATTTGGCGTCGGCTACTATGCCGCCTGTGCCATCAGCCGCATCAACCCAGATGAGGGAATGAAGCCGATCGTTGGCTATATGATCGCGCTCTTGATCGGAACCATCATCGTCGCAGCCATACCGTGGATTTCGATAGGATTCCTTTGAACAGAGCACATCGGTTGCGGTCTGTCTCAACGCCGGGAGCTTCCGAGAATATGCACAAAGATGGGAGACATGTCGTGGTGGCCTTTGGCTAATTAAGTTGTGGTTCGCGGTCACCCTGGATGACCGCGGCGGTAAGAGGCGCGCTGGCTTTCGTTGCTGACCAAAACCAGCTCAACGCTGGTCTGCATCCGGGAGCTTGGATTTCAGCAATAGCGGCGCGATTTCAAATGGAGCCAGCCCGGTCGCTTTATCGGTCGGTAGATCGAGATGAACGACGGAAGCGGACACGACAAATACCAGGAAGGGGCGCCATGGGTGAGCAAACCGACACGGATTCGCTTGAAACGCAGGAGTGGCTGGACTCGCTCGAGGCACTCAGAGCCAATCGGGGTGCGGAGCGTGCCAACTTCGTGGTGAATGCCGTTGTGGACGCAGCACGGCGTGACCGGCTCTATGTACCGCAGTTCCTCACGACTTCTTATTGCAACACCATACCTGCCAGCGAGCAGCCGCCGTTGCCGGCCGACCGTGCGACTGAGCACAGGTTGCGCTCAATCGTCCGCTGGAACGCCCTGGCTATGATCCTGCGGGCCAACAAGCACAGCTCGGAGCTTGGGGGCCATATCGCGAGCTTTCAATCGGCGGCTACGCTCTACGACATCGGGTTTGGTCACTTTTGGCACGCGCCGACGGAGAGTCATGGAGGCGACCTCATTTTCGTGCAGGGTCATTCCTCGCCGGGCATCTATGCCCGCGCTTTCCTTGAAGGACGTCTGACCGAGGAGCAATTGCTCAACTATCGGCAGGAGACGCAAGGCAACGGTCTGTCAAGCTATCCGCACCCTTGGCTGATGCCGGACTTTTGGCAGTTTCCGACGGTCTCGATGGGTCTTGGTCCGCTGATAGCGATCTATCAGGCGCGCTTCCTGAAGTATCTGGAAAGCCGGGAGTTCGCCGCAACGTCAAACCGCAAGGTCTGGGCCTTCATGGGTGACGGAGAGATGGACGAGCCGGAGTCGCTCGGCGCCATTTCGCTGGCCGGTCGAGAAAAGCTCGACAACCTGATTTTCGTCATCAACTGCAACCTGCAGCGCCTCGACGGTCCCGTGCGTGGGAACGGCAAGATCGTCCAGGAGCTCGAAAGCGTATTCCGCGGCGCGGGATGGAACGTCATCAAAGTGCTGTGGGGCTCGGGTTGGGACCGCCTCCTCGAAAAGGACAAGAGCGGCCTCTTGCTCAAACGCATGGAAGAGTGTGTCGACGGCGAGTACCAGGATTTCAAGAGCAAGAGCGGCGCCTATGTACGCGAGCATTTCTTCGGCAAATATGACAAGCTGAAGCAACTCGTCGCCGATATGAGCGACGACGACATCTGGAAGCTGACACGCGGTGGGCATGACCCGGACAAGATCTTTGCTGCCTACACCGCCGCGGTGAGCCACAAGGGCCAGCCGACGCTGATTTTGCCGAAGACCGTCAAGGGCTACGGGATGGGCGAGTCCGGCGAAGGGCAGATGATCGCCCATCAAGCCAAGAAAATGACCCTGAGCGCCCTGCGGGGTTTTCGCGAACGGTTCGAGATTCCAGTTTCAGACGAGGATCTGGAAAATGTCCCGTTCATCAAGCTGCCGGAAGACAGCCCTGAAATGCAGTACCTGCGAGCGCAGCGCGCTCGACTCGGTGGCTCTCTGCCGCAGCGGCGTCGCAAATCGCAGTCGCTCGAGATCCCGCCGCTGTCTTCGTTCCAGCGGCTGTTGGAGAACACCGGCGAACGCGAGATCTCCACGACCATGGCGTTCGTACAATTTCTGGGCAGTCTCGTGCGCGACAAGGCCATCGGCAAGCGCATCGTGCCGATCGTGCCGGATGAATCCCGCACCTTCGGCATGGAAGGCATGTTCCGGCAGCTCGGCATCTATTCGTCGGTCGGACAGCTCTATCGGCCGCAGGACGCCGACCAGCTGATGTATTACCGTGAGGACAAGCACGGTCAGGTGCTGCAGGAGGGCATCAACGAGGGCGGCGCGATGTCGAGCTGGATCGTCGCCGCGACGTCCTACTCCACGAACAACGTGCCGATGATCCCGTTCTACATCTTCTATTCGATGTTCGGGCTTCAGCAAGTCGGCGATCTGGCCTGGCTTGCCGGTGATATGCGCGCCCGCGGCTTCCTGCTCGGTGGCACTGCGGGCCGCACCACGCTCAACGGCGAGGGATTGCAGCACGAGGATGGCCACAGCCACGTCATGGCCGGCACGATCCCGAATTGCGTCTCCTACGATCCCACCTTTGCCTATGAAGTCGTGACGATCATGCGCGACGGCCTGCGGCGCATGTATCAGGACCAGGAGGACGTCTACTATTACGTCACCTTGATGAACGAGAACTACGCCCATCCGGGGATGGGTGAGGCGGCGGCAGGAGCGGCGACGAAAGCGGGTATTCTCAAGGGGCTTTATCTCCTGAAGAGCGGCGGCGAGACCGCGAAGAACGGTCTTCGCGTCCAGTTGGTCGGCTCGGGCACGATCCTGCGCGAAGTCATGGCCGCAGCGGACCTGCTCGAGGCGGATTTCGGCGTGACTGCCGATGTGTGGAGCGCGACCAGCTTCAACGAACTGCGTCGCGATGGCATGGCGGCCGAGCGCTGGAATCTGCTCCACGCGACGGAGCCTCGTCGCAAAAGCTGGGTCGAAGCCCAACTCGAGGGTCATCCGGGGCCGGTCGTGGCATCCACCGACTACATGCGCAACTACCCCGACCAGATCCGGGAATATGTGCAGGCGGCCGGACGCAGATACGTCGTGCTCGGCACGGATGGCTTCGGCCGCAGCGACTATCGCGTGAAACTCCGGCGATTTTTTGAGGTGGACCGGCATTACGTGGCGGTCGCAGCCCTCAAGGCACTCGCCGACGAGGGAGCAATAAAGCCTGCTGTCGTCGCCGAAGCCATCGGCAAATATCAGATCGACGGCGGGCGTCCCGCGCCTTGGACCGTGTGATGCAAGGAGCCGAGGGCAGAGCGATGAGCGGCGTGATCGACATCAGGGTTCCCGATATCGGCGACTTCAAGGAGGTCCCGGTGATCGAGGTGTTCGTCAAGCCGGGCGACAAAGTGAAGGCCGAAGATCCGCTGGTCGCGCTGGAGTCCGACAAGGCGACCATGGAGGTGCCCGCGCCGCGGGATGGCCGCGTGAAGTCGGTCATCGTCAAAGTCGGCGATAAGGTGAGCGAAGGGGCCGTGATTGTGCAGTTCGAGAGCGCCGGCGCGGAGCAGGCCGAGGCACGCCCGGTCATCAGCGCGCCGCCATCGTCGGTCAGCGCGCCGGCTGGTGTCGCTGACGTGCGCGTCCCCGACATCGGCGACTTCAAGGACGTGCCCGTCATCGAAATCTTCGTGAAGCCCGGCGACAGTGTGAAAGCCGAAGATCCGCTGATCGCACTTGAGTCGGACAAAGCGACGATGGAAGTGCCCGCGCCGCTCTCGGGAACGGTGCGCGAGATCAAGGTCAAGGTCGGTGACAAGGTCTGTGAGGGCGCGATCATTCTCTCGCTGGGAACGGCGGGATCTGCCATGCAGGCCGACGGTCCTCCCAGGTCGCCTGCTGTCTCGCCGGCCGCCGCCGTGGAAGCGGCGGTGGCCGGTGCTTTTGACGAAGAGAGCTTTGCACTCGCCTATGCAAGCCCCGCTGTTCGCAAGCTTGCGCGCGAAAAAGGCGTCGATCTCGGAAAACTGAAAGGGACGGGCAATCACGGCCGCATTCTGCGTGAAGATGTCGAGGCTTACATCAAAGGCGGAGCGCTCCCCGCCGCGGCGAGGGTGGACGGTGCTGCCGGCGGCATCGACCTTCTGCCCTGGCCAAAGGTCGATTTCGCGAAATTCGGGCCGGTCGAGCGCAAGGAGATGGGCCGCATAAAAAAAATCTCCGCGGCCAACCTTCATCGCAACTGGGTCGTCATTCCGCATGTGACGACCCACGACGAGGCCGACATCACCGATCTCGAACAGTTCCGCGTCCAGATGAACAAGGAGCTGGAGAAGAGCGGCGTCAAGCTGTCACTTCTGCCGTTCATGGTGAAGGCGGCGGTCGCGAGCCTGAAGACATTCCCGGAGTTCAATGCCAGCCTCGACGGCGACACGCTGGTCTACAAGAATTACTGGCATATCGGTTTTGCCGCCGACACCCCCAACGGACTGATGGTCCCGGTGATTTAGCTCTCTGTCAGCATACGGGATACGCTCCGTTCTTCAGGATCGAACAGCAGAACAATCAGCAAGCCCGCCACGATCACGACGTCGGCATTGAACACTGATCAGGCGAATTTTGGCAGGTGCAGCGGTAGGCCGTCACACGGCATATCGATTTCCTCGACCTGACCCTTGCCGACTTCAGTGACGCGCAGCTTCTTGCCTTCCAACGTAAAGGCACAATTCGTCGGCTGCGATCCATCCAGGATCAAGCGATCGGCGAGCTCGCCTCGGCGATCCAGCACAGTGACGTTCTTCTGATTGTAGACGGTGCAATAAAGCCGGCCGTCGGTTCCAAAAGCCATTCCGTCCGGTCCTTTGAAGTCCGGGTTCGGATCCGGTTGCAGGACGTTGCCGAAGACGACGCGCTTTGGCGCCGCTTCGCCGAACACGTCGTATCGGTAAATTTCGCCGGTAAAGGACGCGTTGGCATACAGGTGATCGTCGGGACCGAAGGCGATGCCGTTGGTGAAACGAATTTTGCGATCGATCACGCGCAGCACCTTCATCGCTGCCGGATCGATCTCATACACACGGCCATCCCAATCGAGATCCATATAGCCCTCCACGAAGGCCTGTCCGTTGATGAAATCCTCTGCGGCCATGCCTGAATCCGTCATGTAGAGCAGTCCGTTCGGACCAAAGCAGAGGTCATTGGGAAACAGAAACCGGTCCGCGCCTTCGCCCTGCATGCGCCGGATCTCGTTTCCGCTTTCGTCGATGCAGATCAGCGCCTGGAGGCCAGCTTCTGCGATCCAGATCCGGCCGTGGCCATCGATCGTCAATCCGTTCGGACGCCCGCCGGTCGTCCGGATCACGCGGCGGCTGCCGCGATGATCAAGTCGCGTAACGCAAAGGGTCGACGCGGACATCTCCGTAACATACATGGATCCGTCCGACAGGCACACCGGGCCCTCGGGCGCTCCGATCCCGCTTGCAAAGAGCTTCGACGCCATTTTTCCCTCCCGTTTCCCAGACTGTTCACCGATCGCTATCCGATGACCAGGCCGCTGGCCGGATCGATCAGCACGACGCGATTGAGGTCGATGGCGAGGTCGATGCGCTCGCCATGGCTGCTGACGTCATGAGCCTGCAGCTCCGCCACAGCATCCACACCGCCGAGCTTAATGGTGGTGAAAGTGCGGGTCCCGGTTGGCTGAATGAGGTCCGCAATGGTTGAGTAAGCCACCACTCCGTCCCTGAGAGGTCCGCCGGCGGCCCGGCTGAAATGCTGCGGTCGAATCCCGACGAGAACCTGTTTTCCATCTGCATGGGTCAGCGATGCGGCCTTGGCTTTCGGAAGTGCCAGCGCGTCGCCGGACTGAAATACCACCGCGCCGTCGGGGCCGTTTGTCGTGAGGGCCGCCGGGATAAGGTTGATTGATGGCGAGCCAAGAAAGCCCGCAACGAATCCCGTACGAGGCTGTTCGAACAGCTCGAGCGGAGCGCCCTGCTGCTCGATGTTTCCATCACGCAGCAGCACGATGCGGTCGGCCAGCGTCATCGCCTCGATCTGGTCATGGGTGACGTAGATCATGGTCGTCGTGATCTCGTGATGCAAGCGCTTGATCTCGGTCCGCATCTCGTCACGCAGCTGCGCGTCCAGGTTGGAGAGCGGCTCGTCGAACAGAAACAGATCTGCCTTGCGGACAATGGCGCGGCCAATGGCGACGCGCTGACGCTGCCCACCAGAGAGCTGTCGCGGATAGCGCTGCAGGAGACTGCCGATGCCGAGCATCTCGCCGGCTTCGCTGACCCGCTTCCTGATCTCGATCTCCGGAGTTTTGCGGGCGCGCAGACCGAAGGCGATGTTCTCGCCGACGGTCAGATAGGGGTAGAGCGCATAGTTCTGAAACACCATTGCTATGTTGCGCTCGCGCGGGCGCAGATCGTTAACCACTGCGCCTCCGATGGCGATCGTTCCGCCGTCTGGGTCCTCGAGACCTGCAATGGTTCGTAACAGTGTGCTCTTGCCGCAGCCGGACGGACCCACCAGCACAGCAAATTCGCCGTCGGCGATGGTGAGATCCACACCACGCACTGCATGCACGTTGCCGTAATATTTGTGTACACCGGACAGCCTGACGTCAGCCACTTCGCTCTCCCTAACCTTTGACTGCGCCCAGCGAGATGCCTCGCACGAGATAGCGCTGCATGACGGAGACCGCGACGAAGATCGGCAATGTCCCCAAGACCGACATCGCTGCGATCTTTGCCCAGAAATTCGATTGTCCGCCGAAATAGTGCGTCAGCATGACCGGAAAGGTGATGACTTCGGTGCGCGTGAGCACCAGCGCGAACAGGAAGTCGTTCCAGGCGAACACGAAGGTGAAGACCGACGTCGCCATGAGACCGGGTCTGACCATCGGGAAGACGACTTTCCAGATCACCTCCCATCGGTTCAGGCCATCGACCAGAGCGCTCTCCTCTAGCTCCAGCGGAACGTCGACGATGTAGCCGCGCATCATCCAGATCACGTAGGGGAGATTGAATGCGGTGTAGAGGAGGATCAGCCCGAAATAGCCGTCGACGAGGCCGAAATAGACGTAGATCAGAAAGATCGGGAAGACGACTGCAATTGGTGGAATCATGCGCTGGGAGATGATCCACATCGCCAGGTTCTCGCCGCCGGTGCCGAACCTGGCGAGGCTGTAGGCGCAGAGCGTTCCGAGAACGATTGCGATGCCGGAGCTGACGCCTGAGACGATCAGGCTGTTCAGGATGGCAAGAACGTCGCCGTCCTTGAACAAAACGTAGTAGTTCGAGAACTGGATCTGCCCAGGTATCCATAGGGGTGGCACGTGATAGATCTCGTCCGGCGTCTTGAACGAGATCATGAACAGCCAGTAGACCGGAAACAGAAATAGCAGGGTTACGACGCCGGCGCCGAGATAGCGAAGCCCCCGAATGCGGGCTTTTCTCGCCGGTAGCTTGCCGACCCTCATCGCGCGAGCTCCATGCGCTTGAGGACCAGCGTGGTGATGACCGTGAGCAGCGCAATCACCAGAAAGGAGATTGCGGCTGTGTAGCTGGTCTCGAATTGCGAGAAGCCTTGCACATAGGTGTAGAGCGAGACGGTCTCGGTCATCGAGCCTGGCCCGCCTTCGGTGAGGGCCCAGATGATGTCGAAGATGCGCACGAGATCGAGGCCGCGGATCAGGCAGGCCACGGCGACAACGGGAGCGATCGCCGGCAGAATGATTGCGCGAAGCACGCGCAAGTACGAGGCGCCGTCGATCTCCGCAGCCTCGAGTTGTGACTGGTCGACGTTCGACAGGGCTGCAAGCAGGAGCAGGAACATGAACGGTGCCCACTGCCAGACTTCGCAGATGATGATCGCCGGATAGACGTAGGCCGGATTGACGGTCCAAAGGATCCGAACCGGCTCGCCGGCGAAGACACTCAGGATCTGGCCGATCGGACCGAAGCGGACGTCGAACATCAGGCGCCAGGTCGCGCCGGCAACGATTGGAGAAATGACGGTCGGCAACACCAGCAGCGCGACGAAAAGCTGCCGCCCAGGCATGCGATCGATAAAGAGCTGCGCCATGAGGAAGCCGATCAACAGCTCAAGGGGCAGGGCTATCGTGGTAATGATGGCGGTGTGGCCAAGCGAAGCCCAGAGGCGAGCATCCTTGAAGAGCTCCGTATAGTTCAAGAGCCCGGCGAAGGACGTATCACTCTCGGTCATCGTGATGCGCTGGAAGCTCACGATGAGGGAGTAGATCAGGGGAAACAAACCGACCAGGAGAAGGATCAGAATGGCCGGTGCGACGATGAGATAGGGAAGGCGGTCCTCAAGGAGGCGCCCGAAGCGGCTAGGACGGCGTTGCTCGGCAACATTGAGACTTGCGGAAAGCGTCATCATCAGTCCAGGAAATGGCACGACACGGGAGGGCGATGCCTCCCGTGCGGTATTCAGTCCGTTATTGCGGGTAGGCGCCGGGCTTTGCCGCCCAGACCTTGTAGACGGCTTTCTGGTTCTCGATGCCGACCTTCTCGGTGATCGCGTCGAATTGTTGCGCCATGCGGTCGAGAACGGCTTTAGGATCTTCGCCGGCCCAGAGGCTCGAGATCGCCTTGGTCATCGCCTCGTCGTATTTGTCCTGTTGCAGCAGCGACAGGTCGAGTAGGCCCTTCTCACCAGACGTCTTGATGGTGTCGAGATAGGCGGGAGCATCGGGCCAGAGCGCGCGATATTTCTCGCTCGCGTAGTGGGAGAGGCGGAACGGATCGCGCAGCGTATAGGGTAGCTGGACACGCGCAAGGCTGGTCTTCTTGCTGTTCAGCCACTGGATGAAGAGATAGGCGGCCTCCTTGTTCTTGCTGGTGGCCGACACCGACAAGTCGAAGCCGACGCCGAGCTCGGGACGGCCGACAGGGGTGAGCGCGTAGCCGACCTTGCCTGCGACCTGCGATTTCGGCACCCACTTCAGCGCTTCCTCGCCCGAGCCGTAGCCGGCTGCCCAACGGCCGTAGGGCGGCCAGGAGATCGTCATTGCGGTCGTGCCCTGGAGGAAAGCGGCGAGATTATCGACAAAATTCCACTGCTCCACGCCCGGCGGCATGAACTTGTTCTCCGCCAGCATCTGCTTGAAGACCTTGAGGCCGACATCGCCATTCACCGTCGCCTTCATCGTGTCGGCATTGAAGAACTTGCCGCCCTCCATGCGGAAGCGTTCTTGGAACATGTATTGCGGATAGGGCGCGGTGCGGAAAAATCCCGCGCCGTAGACCTTGGGTCCCATCTTGTCGGTGATGAATTGGCCGATCTCGTCGAACTGTTTCCAGTCCTTTGGCGGCGCGAGCTCGTAGCCGAACTTGGCCTTGAACTCGTCCTTCATCTTCGGATCCTCGAAGATGTCCTTCCGGTAGTAGAGCAACATCACGTCGCCATCATCCGGGAAGCCGTAGATCTTCCCGTCATACTGCATCTGGTTGTCGCGATATGCGGCCGCAATGTCCTGCAACTCCTCGCGATAGCCGAACTTGTCGACATATTTGTCGAGGGGCTCGAGTGCCCCTGCGCGGGCCAAATCGGGCATCCAGGATGGGATAACGTTCAGCGCGTCATAGGCTCCGGCGCCTGATTTGAAATCCTGCATGATCTTGGTGAACATCTGATCGGTCGGCACTTCGACCACCTTCACCTTGATGCCGGTGAGCTTCTCCCATTGCGGGCCCGAATAGTTCAGCGGATCGAGCGACTGGAGACCAGCCTCCCAGACGATGCTGATTGTTGTACCCGCGTACTTCTTCGCGGCCTCCACCGCTGTGTCGGCCGCGTCCTTATCGGCGGCGGGCGCCGAGGTGCCAGCGAACGCCAGGATTACGGCGGCGCCGAGAAACGTCTTGAACTTCATTCCATCCTCCTCCTCTTCTCCCGAGCGTCCCGAGGCCACAAGCCGGCTTCGGAGCGCTTTCACATCATTCCTGGACGTGTCTCCGCCAGCCGCCGACATCGACAGGCTGTGCCGGCGCCAAGGGGCGCCGAACAAACGATTTCACCTATGTTGAGGGTTGGCGGCGCAGCCGTATCGCTGCCGGATTGCTGCTCCAGCCTAGATGAGGCCAGTTGGGCTTTTTAAAAACACGCGTCCTCCCCGAAAACGCTCTAGGGCGTTGATTTTGGGGCTAGTCTGCGTTGCGACGGAACTGTTGGGCAAATGAGAACTTTGCAATCATCGATGAGCAGGATTCACCTGTCTTCTGGTGCTCTCAGAAGTGCGAATCTGCAAAGCTTCGCCTGATCACAGTGGTTCGCGAAGCTTCCACGTCGGGCTAAGATGAATGTTCGAATTGCGGTTGCCAGCGCAGCAGATAAGATTGCAAAGCACGGACGGCAACCGCCAGCAGAATACCCACGACCATCATGACGAAGATGGCGACCATCATCTCGCTGGCATTGGCGCGCGCCTCCGCTTCGATGATGAGCTTGCCGAGGCCACGCTCGGCACCGATGAACTCGCCGACGATGACGCCGATCAGCGCGAACGAGACCGCCGGCAGCAGCGAGGCGAATACCCAGGCGAGCGCCGAGGGAATCACGACCGTCCGCAGCACGGTGAATTCGCTGGCGCCGAGCAGGCGGGCGGCCGCGATCTGGTCGCGGTCGACCGCGCGCGTGCCCTCAAAGGTGTTGAAGAACACCACGAAGAACACGACCAGCCAGGCGGTCGCGATCTTGGAGAGATCGCCGAGGCCGAAGATCAGGATGACGAGCGGCACCAGCGCGATGCGCGGGATCGAGTTGAGCGCGACGATATAGGGCCCGAACACGCGGGCGAGGAAATCCGAGCGGCCGAGGATTAGGCCGGCCGCAATTCCGCTCGCCGATCCGAACAAAAATCCCCACCAGGTGTTCTTCAGCGTCACGAGCGTGGCGAGCCAAAGATTATTGTCGTTGCCCTTGATGCAGGCGGCAAAGCCACTCGCATCGGAGAAGCAGCCGAGGCGCAGGAAGCTCTGCCAAATCAGCGACGGCTTGGCGACGAAATAGGGATCGAGGATTTTCGGCACATAGGCTTTCGGCAGCAGCGCCTTGCTCCAGTCGAAGCCCCATTGCCAGATGACGAGCAGGCTCGCGAGGATGGCGAGTTGCCAGAACAGGATGACGGCGCGGCTTTTGGGCATGTCAGTCGGCCCTGGTGCGGCGGAATTCTTCGCCGAGCGAATGCCAGATGTGGGAATAGAGGCGGCCGAATTCGGCGGTCTCGCGCAACGAAACGGGATCGCGCGGACGCGGCAGGGCGATCTCGAAGTCTTCCTTAAGCCGTCCGGGGCGCGCCGAGAGCAGGATGATGCGGCTCGCCAGGGTGATGGCCTCGCCGAGATCATGCGTCACGAACAGCACGGTCTGCCGCTCCCGCTCCCAGATCTCCAGCAGCGTCTTGTGCATCTCGAGCTTGGTGTGGGTGTCGAGCGCGCCGAACGGCTCATCCATCAGGAGGATCTCGGGCTCCAGGATCAGGGTGCGCATCAGGGCGACACGCTGGCGCATGCCGCCGGAGAGCATGCGGGGGAAGCTCTGCGCAAAGCCGGAGAGCCCTGCCTTGTCGACGGCCGCGGCGACGCGGTCCGTGCGCGCGGCCTTGGCGACGCCGGCGATTTCGAGGCCATAGCCGATGTTCTGTTCCACCGTGCGCCAGGGGAACAGCGTGTCACGCTGGAAGACGTAGCCGACCTTGCGGTTGATCCTACCGGTTTCGACAGTGTCATCGTCGATCAGGATGCGTCCGCCCGAGCGCGGCAACAGGCCGGCGACCATGTTGAGGATAGTGCTCTTGCCGCAGCCGGACGGGCCGAGCAGTGCGACGAATTCGCCTTGGCTGACCTCGAAGGAGACGTCGTCGACCGCGACGAACTCGCGGCCGGCCGAGGTGAAGCGCTTGGCGAGACCTTGCACGGCAATGCGTGTGCGGGCCGCATCCGCGTCCTTGTCCTCTCGCGTGAGCGCGAGGCTCGGGCCTTGAGCGGCCATCATTTGGTTTTCGCCTGCGCTGTCGCAAGGAAGCTCATGTTGACGACATCCTCATATCTGGTTTCGGGAATGTCCGTACCCTTGCGATACCAGGGTTTGGCGCCGCGTTCGAAAGACACCTTGTCGATGTGTCCGTCGTAGGCCCAGGTCGATGTGTCGAAGCCGAGCTCGGCGCTGACCGCGTCCGGATCGATGCCGGAGAAGTATTTCGGCGTGACCAGCGCCTGCACCTCGGCGAGCGGCGTTGCCTTGACATAGGCCATGGCGCGAGAGATCGCGTTGACATAGGCCTGCACCATCGCTTTGTCCTGGTCGATCGTGTCCTGCAGCGTGTAGATCACGAGCACGGGCAGGGTGCCGCCGAAGTCCTTTTCGAACACACCAGGCTTGGACGTGTCGTAGATCGTCTTGCCAAACCCCGTCTTCTCGACTTCGACCATCCAGCTCGGCGGCGCCATGATGGCATCGAACTGCTTGGTCTGGAGCGAGGGGAACATTGTGTTGGGGCCGCCGCCGGCCACCCAGTTCACCTTGTCGCCGAGCCCGCGCGCCTCGAACACATAGGTGCCGAACACCCAGGTGCCCGAGCCGATGGCGGTGGCGGCAACGATCGGCTTGGCGCCCTCGGCGCGCTTGTAGGCAGCGAGCTTCTCGACGGTGGTAATGCCGCTGTCATAGAGGTCCTGCCGGACCATGATGTTGGCGTAGGAACACACCATCTCGGTCGCGAGCAGGATCTTGCAGGGCTTGCCGCGCGCGCTGAGCTGCAGCGGATGGCTGGCGTCGCCATGCGCGAACAGCGCCTGTCCGGCCGCCAGCGTCTGGCGGCCGAACGTGCCGGCATTGCCGGTGATAAGCTTTGAATCGAGCCCTTCGTCTTTGAAGTAACCCTTTAGCTCCGCGATCATGCCGATGGCATAGACTGGCGAGACCGGCCCGAAGGCGAGCGAGACCTGCTTGCCTTCGGCTCGCACTTGCCTCGGCAGCAGCGATGCGCCGGCCCATGCGGAGCCTGCAATCAGCGCCGCGCGCCTGGTGATGGTCATGTGCTCCTCCCTTTATTCTCGTTTCATTGCACCATCCGTCACGATGGCGTCGGCGCAATCTTGATTGTTCCGGCTTGCCGCAGCGCCTCGATGTCATTCGCGGAGAGGCCGGCCTCGCCGAGGATCTCGCGCGTGTGCTCGCCGATCCCGGGCGGATCGTAGCGATTAGGCAGGCGCTGCCCGTCCATGGAGATCGGCAGCAGCGGCGTCTTGGCCTCGCGCCCGTCGGGCAAGTGAATGTTGGTCATGCCGCCCGACTGATTGAGATGAGGATCGTCGAAGAGATCGCCCGGCTTGTTTACGGGCGCATAGGGCAGGTCCAGCTGCTCCAGCCGTGCGGCGAGCGCGGCCTTGTCCCACTCCTTGAAGATCTTTGCGATCTCGGGGATCAGCCAGGCGCGATGATCGACGCGGCCGTTGGCTGTCGCAAGGCGCGGATCGGCGAGCCAGGCTTCGCGCTCGAAGGCGCGGCAGAACGCCTCCCATTGCTCCTCGCCGACGATAGTGACGAACAGTTTCGAGCC
This sequence comes from Bradyrhizobium sp. CCBAU 51745, assembly GCF_028128715.1. Classification (NCBI taxonomy): domain Bacteria; kingdom Pseudomonadati; phylum Pseudomonadota; class Alphaproteobacteria; order Hyphomicrobiales; family Nitrobacteraceae; genus Bradyrhizobium; species Bradyrhizobium sp. CCBAU 51745. The sequence continues at coordinate 187,855 of NZ_LBJP01000093.1, forward strand.
GTCCTTGGTGTCGAAGAGATCATAGACCGGCCACGGGCTGTCCTTGATCGAATAGGGGATCGACGGCTGGCCGCTGACCACCTCGCACATCATCGCCTGCGCCATCAGGAACACGTTGTTCTCGTAGAGCGCGCTCTGGATGTAGCGGCCGCGACCGGTGCGCTGCCGCTCCGAAAGCGCAGCCTGGATCGCGATCACGCCAAACATGCCACCCATGACGTCGTTGACCGAGGCGCCGGCGCGCATTGGACGGTCGGGCAGGCCGGTCATGTAGGCGAGCCCGCCCATCATCTGCACGACCTCGTCGAGCGCGAGACGGTTCTCGTAGGGGCCGGGCAGGTAGCCCTTCAGCGAGCAGTAGATCAGGCGTGGCGCGAAGGTTGAGACGCTGTCGTAGTCGAGCCCGATCCGTTTCAACAGGCCGGGGCGGAAATTCTCGATCAGCACATCGCTCGTCTCGATCAGCCGCCGCGCGATCTTCTGGCCTTCCGCGGTCGATGTATCCAGCGCAATGCTGCGCTTGTTGCGGCTGTAGGTAGCGAAGAAGCCGGCGGCCGGTCCCTTGAAGGTGCGGGTGCGGTCGCCCTTGGGAGGCTCGACCTTGATGACGTCTGCGCCGAGGTCGGCGAGGATCAGCCCGCAGCTCGGGCCCATCACCATCTGGCTGAATTCGATGACGCGAATGCCGGCCAGCGGCCGCAGCTCGGAGCCGCTCTCTCGCACGGCCGCGGTCATGCCGCCCTCCGCAGCACCTTGGGAATGCCAGCTTCATGCAGATGTCCCGTGAGATGCTTCGCCTGAATATGGCGGGCGAGAATCTCGCGCGTCTGCATCAGGCGGTCGAGATCGATGCCGGTGGACAGGCCCATGCGCTCCAGCATGAACACCAGATCCTCGGTGACGATGTTGCCGCGTGCGCCTGGCGCGAACGGGCAGCCGCCGAGGCCAGACACCGCAGCATCGAACCGGCGGATGCCGGCTTCGAGACCGGCGACGGCGTTGGCGAGGCCGGCGCCTAGCGTGTCGTGCAGATGCAGCCGCAGCGTCATCTGCGAGCCGACCTCGCGCCGGACGGCGTTCACGATCTTCCCGATCAGCTTCGGCGTGGCATAGCCGACGGTGTCGGCGAGCCCGATCTCGTCGGCCCGGGCCTCCGCGAAGGCTCGCGCGACCCGGCATACGGCAGCTTCGCTGACCTCACCCTCCAGCGAGCAGCCGAAGGAGGTGGAGATCGCGCCCATCAGTTGCGGCCGCTGACCCACAGGGCGGGCATCGATCGCGGCGCGCACCGAGCGGAAGCCTTCGATCTGCTCGTCGATCGTTCGGCGCACATTGGCGCGGTTGTGGGTCTCGCTGGCGGAGATGACGAAATAGATGGCGTTGACATTCGCCGCGATGGCGCGCTCGGCGCCCCTGGCGTTCGGCACCAGCGCGCCAATGGTCGCGGTATTCTGGGTGAGCGCGTGCGCCATCACCGCATCGACATCGGAGAATTGCGGCACGACCTTCGGCGGCACGAAGGAGCCGGCATCGATCTCGTGCAAGCCGGCAGCGGCGATCGTATCGATCAGCGCGCATTTGGCTTCCGTCGGAACGAAGACGTCCAGGTTCTGCAAGCCGTCGCGCGGGGCAACCTCGCAGATGTGGACGTCGGGCGCGCATGCCATTGGGCTCTCCCTGCTCGATTGTATATTATTGCATTAAAGAACAATCCGTGAGACGATCTGTCAAGCCTGAAAACTGTGTGCACTGCAATGACGGCCACCCAAGGCTATCGACGTTCCCAAGGCAAAGCCGGGCCCGAGCGCGCCGAGCATCTCGCCGGCCTAATCATGGCGCTCGCCCGGCGCGACGGCATGAAGGCCGGCGATCGCTTGATCGAGCAGAGGCTGGCGGACGCGCTCGACCTCTCGCGCGCCCCGATCCGGCTCGGGCTGAAGGCGCTGGAAGCCGCGGGCCTTGCCCGAGGCGAGCCACATCGCGGCTTCGTGCTGGCTAAGAATCCGACCAGCGGCGCGGCCCAGCCGGCGCTTGCGGCGGTCAGGCGTGGCGAACAGGTCTATGCGAGCATTGCAGGCGACGTTCTGGCGAGCCGGCTTTCGGCCGATGTCACCGAGGCGGAGTTGATGCGCCGTTATGATCTGAGCCGGGCCGAGCTGCAGCGATTGCTCGATCGCATCGCGGCCGAGGGCTGGATCGCGCGCCTGCCGGGCTATGGCTGGCGCTTCGCGGAGACGGTGTCGAGCCCCGCCGCGCAGGCGCAGGCCATGGCGTTCCGCGTCGTGATCGAGCCGGCCGCGATGGCGCAGCCTGATTACACGCTATCGCAGGAGGTGATCGCACGGCTGCGGGAGCGGCAGCAGCGCGTCCTCGACGGTGAATTCGAGAAGATGACCATCGGCGAGATCTATCAATCCGGCTGCGATTTCCACGAGGAGATCATCCGCGGCGCTGGCAATCCGTTCTTCGTCGAGGCGCTGAAACGTGTGAACTCGATCCGCCGCCTGTTCGCCTATCGCAGCTTCGCCGACCGCGACGGCATGCGTCGCCACGTGCGCGAGCATCTGCGCCTGCTCGATCGGTTGGAAGCGCGGCACTATGCGGAAGCGGCCGAGCTGATGGCAAGGCACCTGCAGCGCCCGCTGGTCGAGGGCTTATCTTGACGATTGAGGAGGATGATCATCAGACACGCCTAAACATTCGACTCTAAGCTTGAGGTGCTGTCGGCGAGAACTCCGGCTGGGGGAGGGCGCCGAAAATTCGCCTGCCGCGACAACGGAAGAGATGCCGAACGGGATATTGTCCGATCAGCTGCGCGCGAGGCTCGAAGGGCGTTCACGGGTTGACACTCTAAACTGGGGTTACTGAATCGAAGCTTCTCTTGGGGCAGAAGCGGTGGGTCGTAGACTTGGATAGTGGGGGCGAGCAAATCGGAGTGTCGCACGACGAAAATGCCATCCTTTTCCGTTCAGTTCGCGCAACGAGCCTCAAGCGCATCGACGAAGGCCCGATCCCAACGGCCCTCACGGATTGCGTGGATCGTACCCTGTTCCTTTTGCTCCTGGGCCAGTGCTTTCTCGATGACTGTTGCAGCCAGGGACGGTGCGAATGCGAGGAGGCCGTCCTGATCCCCTACGATGATGTCGCCAGCGTTCACGGGCATACCGCCGACGGTGATCGGGACGTTGATCGCTCCGGGACCATCTTTATAGGGGCCACGATGCGTCACGCCGCGCGCGTACACGGGAAAAGTGCGCTGGCGGATTTCCGCAACGTCGCGAATGGCGCCGTCGAGCACCATGCCGGCAAGCCCGAGCGAGGCGGCGGCGAGGGTCATGATGCCGCCGACGAGCGCGTTCGAGATGTCGCCGCCGGCATCGACAACCATCACGTCGCCGGGACGACAGAAGTCGTAGGCGCGCAGGATGGCGAGGTTGTCGCCGCCCCGCGTCTTCACCGTCACCGCGGTGCCCACCATCGGCGCCGGCGCGTGATAGGGGACTAGCCCGGTGCTGCCGCAATTGCGGTGCAGCTGATCGCTGAGGAGGGCGACCGCGATGGTCCGCAGTTTTGCGATCACCGCGGGATCGACTTGCGGAGCCGAGGGGTTCTTTGTGATGCCGGCGTTTGACATGGGATGCTTTCGATAGGGGTGTTAGCGGAGCTCGGAAACAGCGAGAGCGATGCGGTTGGTCCCATCGTCGAGCACATCGAGCGACGCTGCGATCGAGATGCGGAAGTACGGCGACAAGCCATAGGCGCTGCCTTGAACCACCGCGACGCCAACGCTTTCGAGCAGGTACATCGCGACATCGCCGTCGGTTTCGAGGCGCGTACCCGCCGGTGTGCGTCGGCCGATCAGGCCAGCACAGTTGACGTAGAGATAGAACGCGCCGTCGGGCGGCAGGCAGCTCAGGCCCTCGATCTGGTTGATGCGCATCAGGGTGCGGTCGCGGCGGTTACGATAGATCGCGACGCTCTCGGAAACGAAGCTCTGATCGCCATTGAGCGCTTCGACGGCAGCGGCCTGGCTGATCGAGCAGGCGTTGCCGGCGGCCTGCGACAGCAGCGTGTTCAGCGCACCAATCAAATCGGACGGCCCGGCGATCCAGCCGATCCGCCAACCGGTCATCGCGTAGGTCTTCGACACGCCGTTGACCGCAAGCACCCGGTCCGCCAGCTCGGGTGCAGCGTTCAGCAAATGTGGCGTCGCGCAGCCGTCGAAGCGAATGTGTTCGTAGATGTCATCGGTCATGACCAGCACATGGGGATGCCGTAAGAGCACTTCGGCCAGCTCGCGATATTCTGCCGCCGAATAGCTTGCGCCTGTGGGATTCGACGGCGAGTTGATGATCAGCCATCGTGTCTTGCCCGTGATCGCTGCTTCGAGCTGCGCCGGCGAGATCTTGAAGCCTTGGCTTTCCGGACACACCACAATCTTCGGAACGCCGTCGCAGGCGATCACCATATCGGGGTACGATACCCAGTACGGCGCCGGGATGATCACCTCGTCGCCGGTCTCGATCGTCGCCTCCAGCGCGCTATAGATGCCGCTCTTGCAACCGTTGGTGACGATGATATCGGAAGGTGAGTAGACGAGATTGTTCTCGCGCTTCAGTTTCGCGGCAATCGCTTGGCGGAGATCAACAGAGCCGGCCAACATCGTGTAGCGGGTTGCGCCCTTGTCCATTGCCTTTGAGGCCGCGGCGCGAATGTTCGCAGGCGTATCGAAATCCGGCTCGCCAACGACGAGGCTGACGATGTTCTTGCCCTCCCGCTTCAGCGTCGTTGCCCGATCGGCCGCTGCCGAGCTGGGCGAAGGCTTGATGCGCCTCACGCGGGCGGAGATACGAGGATGGTTCATAGTGATTGACCCTGGCTAAGCGAGGTGCGACGCTAGAGACAGAGCCGGGCGCTGGCCAACACGAGTTCAATCTGGCCTGATAGGCATATCTTATGGATACTCTTCTCGTGGTCTGGAGCAGCAGCTAGTCTGAGGAGACGGCATGAATCTCAGGCGACTGCAGTATTTCGTGAAGATTGTCGACGTCGGCAGCCTGACGCAAGCTGCCGATGTTCTGCATGTGGCGCAGCCGGCGCTCAGTCAGCAGCTCGCGACCCTGGAAGGCGAGGTGCGTCAGCAGCTTCTGGTGCGCACCAAAAGCGGCGTAGTGCCGACCGAGGCCGGCAAGGTGCTGTATCGCCACGCCCAGCTCATTCTCCGGCAATGCGACCAGGCGCGCGCCGACATGAATGCGGCCGCCAAAAACATCTCTGGCGCCGTGGCCGTGGGATTGGCGCCGGGCACTGCCGCGGCGGGACTGGCCTTGCCGCTGCTGCGCGCGGTGCGGGCGCGGCACCCTGGCATTCTGCTCTATTTGAACGAGACCTATGGCACCACGCTTTCCGAGCTCGTCATGAATGGCCGCATGGACTTGGCGGTACTCTACGGCGGCAAGACCGCCGTCCACGGCCTGGCGTTCCAGCCGTTGCTGCGCGAGCCGCTCTACCTTGTCGGCCGCGGCAGCATGGTGGCGCCACCGGCCGAAGTGCCGCTCGCGATGCTGGTCGACACGGAACTCTACCTCGCGCGCCCCTACAATGTCGTCCGCAAGATGGTGAACGACGCTTTCGCGGCCATCGGCAAGGTACCGAAGGTCGTGGCGGAGATCGAATCCGCCAGCACTCTGACCGCCGTGATCGCCGACGGGCTTGGGGCGACCATCCTACCCGAATCGATGGCGCGGCAGGTCGCTTCGTCCTGTGATGCCTGGCAATCGTGCATCATCGATCCGGTGATCGAGGCGCCGCTGGCGTTGTGCCAATCCGATCATTTGCCGCTCTCCGAACCTGCACAGGCGATCAAGGAAATCCTGCTGGAGCTTGTGGCCGGTCTGCCGGGGAACCTCGTTGCGCATGACGAGCGGTCTCAAAAGGCGTCATAGCGCTCTCTTATAGGGGCAAAGCCAATCCGTCTTGGTCGGCAGGAATCGATAGGGTTAGCGTCGAGGCCGGCGTTGCCTGTGCAGGGCCACGATCCCGTATGGGTGGCGGAACATGGATTTGGACCGGATCAAGACCCTGATCGATGCGATGGCTGTGTCAGATCTGAACGAGATGGAGTTCAGAGAAGACGGCTGGTCGCTCAGACTGGTCCGACGGGTGCAGCCGGACGATATGGCTCAGGTATCGGTCAAGACGGCCCAATCCATGCCGGCCAAGCAGTTGCCAATTCCCGCCGAACCCGAAGCGGCGCCGAAGCGAGAGGCGAAGATCGCTGCGCCCTTGTTCGGAATTGTGCATCTGCAACCGGCGCCGGATGCGCCCGTCTTCGTTTCAGTCGGCCAGACCGTGAAGGCCGGTACGCCACTCTGTGTCATAGAGGCGATGAAGATGTTCCACGAGGTTCGCGCCGAACGGGACGGCACAGTGTCGGCGATTTTGGTTGCTTCCGGTCAGGAAGTCGAAGCCGGCCAAGAACTGATAAGGTTCGCGTGACCCATGTTTGGATCGGTTCTCATAGCCAACCGGGGAGAGATTGCCTTACGCATCCAGCGGACGTGCCGGCGTCTCGGGCTGCGAACGATCGTGGTCCATTCAGAGGCCGATCGGGAGGCGCTCTATGTGCGCCATGCCGACCAGGCACTATGTATCGGGCCCGCCACGGCAGCTCAGAGCTATCTCAACCAGAAGGCGATCTTGTTTGCGGCCGAGATCAGCGGCGCCGAGGCGGTCCATCCCGGCTATGGATTTTTGTCCGAGAATGCCGGCTTTGCCGAGCAAGTTGAGGCTGCCGGCCTGACGTTTATCGGTCCGACCGCCGCGAGCATGCGCGTCATGGGTGACAAGATCGCCGCCAAGCGCGCCATGAGAGCGGCAGGCGTTCCGTGCGTCCCCGGTCCCGATGCAGCCCTGACTGAGGATATCGATGTCGTGCGCGCGGCGGCGCGGGAGATCGGCTATCCCGTCATCCTGAAGGCTGCGGGTGGCGGAGGCGGTCGCGGCATGCGGGTGGTGGAGACTGAGGACGGCTTGCGCGACGCGCTGCTCCTGACCCGGGAAGAGGCGCGGCGGGCGTTCGGCAACGGCGAAATCTATGTCGAGAAATTCTTAGGCTCCCCGCGCCATGTCGAGATCCAGGTGATCGCCGATACCCAGGGTGACGCGGTCTGGCTTGGCAGCCGTGATTGCTCGCTACAGCGGCGACATCAGAAGGTGATTGAGGAGGCGCCAGCCCCCCTGATCCCGGATGCGTTAGTCCGTGAAATCGGCGAGCGCTGTGCGAAGGCTTGCCGGCAGATCGGTTATCGCGGCGTCGGCACTTTCGAGTTTCTGGTCGAAGATGACGCGTTCTACTTCATCGAGATGAATACCCGCCTCCAGGTAGAGCATCCCGTGACGGAGATGACCACCGGGATCGATCTTGTGGAGGCTCAGATCCGTGTGGCGCAGGGTGAAAGGCTGCCGTTCAGGCAGGGCGACATCGCCTGTCACGGTCACGCCTTCGAGTGCCGCATCAATGCCGAAGACCCGGACAACTTCGTGCCTTCACCCGGCGTGATTGATACCTGGCAGATGCCGGGCGGACCCGGCGTGCGCATCGACAGTCACGCGAGTGCCGGCTACCGCGTGTCGTCGTACTACGACTCCCTGCTCGGCAAACTTATCGTTCACGGCGCGACGCGCGACGAGGCGTTGTCGCGGTTGCGGGTGGCGCTCGGCGAGGCTCGGATCGACGGCATTGCAACGAACCTGCCGCTGCATCGGCGCCTCGTCGACGATCCCGATTTTATCAGCGGTGGTGTTAATATCCACCATCTCGAGACGAAGCTTCGCCGGAGTGGGCAGCCATGACGACGGATCGACCACGTACAAGCCTACTCGGGACGACGGCCCTGCTGTTCGAGGCGCCCGGCGAGACCACGCTCGAAACGCAGCGGCGGATCTGGGCCATGGCGCACGAAGCTGCCGGATTTCCTGACGTGCGCGAGGCTGTGCCAGGCATGAACAACCTCATGCTGGTCTTTGTCGAGCCGCCACGGCGGCCGGAGGAGATTGAACAAAGGCTTATCGAACGCTGGAACGTCGTCGCGCCGCTTCCCGTCTCCGGGCGCTGCATCGATCTTCCCGTCGCCTATGGTGGCGAAGCCGGACCGCATATGGCCGATGTCATCGAACACACCGGCATGAGTGTCGATGAGATCGTCGAACGTCACAGCGCGCCAATCTACACGGTGTTCGCGCTCGGAAGTCACCCCGGCTACTGTTACCTCGGCGGCATGGACGAGTGCATCGCAACGCCGCGTCGCAAGGTGCCGGTGCTGAAGATTCCGCGTGGAGCCGTGTCAATCGGCGGCAGCCAGACCGGCGTGTCTGCTTCCGACGGACCCAGCGGATGGAATACGATCGGCAGTACAGAGGTGGCATTCTTCGATGTGAAGCGCAGCCCGTCCGCGCTACTTCAGCCGGGCGATAGCATCCGCTTCAGGGTTGCCCGGGTGCTGCGATGATCAAGATTTTGTCAGCAGGTGCGCTTGCGACGGTCCAGGATCTCGGCCGCACCGGTGGACTCAATCTCGGCGTCGGGACATCGGGCGCCATGGATCCGCTCGCACTTGCCGGAGGCAACATCCTGCTGCGCAACGAAGAGAATGCGGCGGCCATTGAGGTCCCGGTTTTTCCATTCAAGGTTCGTTTCGAGCGCTCAACTGTTTTTGCCGTCACCGGGGCCGATTGTGCAGGACGGCTTGATGAGGCGCCGGTGTTGCCGTGGTGGGCGCATCGCGCCGAAGCGGGGCAGGTGCTGTCGCTTTCGCATCCTCAGCAGACCACATGGCGGGCGACCCGCGCCTATCTTTGCGTTGCCGATGGCATTGACGTGCCGGCCGTACTCGGCTCGCGCAGCACGCAGTTGAGAGGCTCGTTTGGTGGCCACGAGGGGCGGCCGCTCCGCGATGGCGACGAACTGCCGACCGGCCGCTCGAATGGCCGGGCCGCTCCCGGCTTCGGTTTGGTCCCGCCCGGACTGGCGCTGCCACTTGAGGCGGACGGCGTGCCCGCTGTCCGCGTGTTACCGGCCGCCGAGTACGACTGCTTCACCAATTCATCGCAGGATGCATTGTGGTCGACGGCCTGGAAAATCACCGCGCAGAGCGACCGCTATGGCTACAGGCTTGCCGGCCGTGAGCTCAACCCGCTGCGTCCGCTGGAATTACGCTCGCATGGCATCGTGCCCGGCGTCATTCAGGTGCCCCATGGCGGCCAGCCCATCATCCAGATGCGCGATGCGCAGCCCTCCGGCGGCTATCCCAAAATCGGCACGGTCATCGAGGCAGATCTCTGGCGTCTCGGCCAGGCTCCAATCGGGAGCAACATTCGCTTCATCCGCTGTAGCTGGGATGAAGCGCTGGGCGCCTCGGCGGATATCCGCCGCTGGCTCGCAAACGCGCGTCGTCTCGTTGAGCTTCACTGCGGCGAGGGGGGCGGCCGATGAGCAATCCTCTCGATCACGTCGACCAGGTGAGCGCCTGGCTCAAGGACGCCAATCTCGCGCTGCTCGAGCTGCGCGGTCCGAATGCCACGTTGCGCCTGGTGAACGATGCCGCATCGGTGCGCGTCGTTGAAGGCGAGGAATCGTCGTCCCTCGACGCGCCGCCGCTGACCGTCCGCGCGCGATCACCGGGCATCTTTCTCGATCGCCACCCGCTTCACGAGCGTGCAATCGCTTTGGTGGCCGTCGATGTCCGGGCCGGCGACCCCATCGGCTTCCTTCAAATCGGTTCTCTGCTTTTGGCAGTGCCTGCGCCCCGGGCCGGAACGCTGACCGATGTGCTGGTCGCGCACGGCGCGATCGTTGGCTACGGCACGCCGCTATTCGCACTGCAGCCGATCGAAGGTGATGCATCATGAAGGTCGATCTCAACGCCGATATGGGCGAAGGTTTTGGTCCGTGGCCCATGGGCAATGACGAGGCGCTGCTCGACCTCGTGTCTTCGGCCAACGTCGCGTGCGGCTTTCATGCCGGCGATCCGCTGATCATGCAGCGCACGGCGGAGCGCGCCAGGGCGCGCGGCGTCGACCTTGGTGCTCATGTCGGCTTTCCGGACCGTCAGGGATTTGGCCGGCGCGTGATGCAGATCGATACCACCGAGCTTGCCGCCATGGTCACCTACCAGCTAGGCGCGCTCGATGGCATCGCGCGGACCGTCGGGCATCGCGTCACGCATATGAGCTTTCATGGGGCGCTGGGCAACATGGCGGCTGCCGACCTCGATCTTGCCCGGCCATTGGTCCGGGCGGTTGCCGCCTTCGATCCCCATCTTCTGATCGTTTCCTCGAGCAGCCGCGCCATCGCGGGGGCGGCGGCGCAGTGCGGGATCAGGGTCGCCACGACGTTCCTGGCGGACCGGGCCTATGATGACGAAGGCCTGTTGGTGTCTCGGGCGAAGCCCGGTGCGGTCATTCACGATGCCCGGGCGGTCGGCGAGCGGGTCGAGCGTCTGCTGCGGGATGGAGTGGTCATTGCCGCCAGCGGAAAGGAGCTTGCGATGCCGGTCAAGTCGATCCTGCTGCATGGGGATACCCAGGGCGCCGTCGAACTGGCCCGGGGGATTCGGGCCTCGATCGAGGCCGCCGGCGGGGAGATCGTGCCGGTCTCCCGGCTTGTGGCGGGCTCCGCCACAGCAGGTAGGCAATCATAAGGGGACCTTATCCCACCACAGTTAATCCGTCTTGGCGAGGAAGTCGCGCGATCGTTTAGCGTGTTGAGAAGGTGAGAAACCAGATGCCATTCTCCGATTACAAGACTGCTCTCGTCACCGGCGCCTCGTCAGGAATCGGCCTGGCGGTCGTCGAGCGCCTGACGCGTGAGGGCTTGAAGGTTCATGCGCTCGCACGGAGCGCGGATGCGCTGAGAGCTTTGGCTGATCGCACCGGCTGCATCCCCCACGCCATCGATGTCAGAGACATTGCAGCTATCACCAAGCTTGCTGAGGGGATCGAAGTCGACGTGCTGGTCAACAGCGCGGGCGTCGATCGGCCGAAGAAATTTCTCCAGGCGGATGCGGAGGATATCGATCTCCTGGTCGACGTCAACCTGCGCGCGATCCTGCATCTCTGCCGCCTACTCGTGCCGGGCATGGCTCAGCGCGATCGCGGCCACGTGGTGAACATTACCTCGATTGCCGGCACTTACAACTTCGCTGGCAATTCGAGCTATCACGCGACCAAGGCGGCCGTTAGCATGCTGACCAGTCAGCTCAGGGTCGATTGCTTCGGCAAGCGCGTGCGTGTCACCGAGATCTGCCCGGGCCGGGTTGCAACCGATATCTTCGCCCATGTCCACGGCGACAGCGCCGAAACACGCGCGAACTTCATCGACGGCTTTGAACTGCCCGAGGCAAAGGACATCGCCGACGCGATCGCGTTTGCGATCGCAGCTCCGGTGGCGGTGAACGTGGGTTACATCGAAATCACCCCGACCCTGCAGGTGCCGGGTGGCTTGTCGACCACGCGCTCCGAGGGCTCCTCAAAACCCTTTCTCCCGACCTAGATGAGGGGCGCGCGATGAAGGGTTTCGACCTCATGGCCGTCCTGCTCAATCCGGAGTTCAGCCGGATGCTGGTCCATGGGGTGAAGATGACCTTCATCATCTTCATTGGCTCATGGCTGCTCGCGATGGGTCTTGGAATGATTCTTCTTGCGGTCCGGATGCTGCCGAGCCGGATCGCCAGCGGTTTTGTCGCGATCTACGTCTCCTACCACCGCAACGTGCCGACGCTCGTGCAGCTCATGCTCTGGTATTTCGGCATTTCGAGCCTGCTGCCGGACTCCGTTCAGATGTGGCTCGGCGATCACAACGGCGAAGCAGTGTTCGCGGTCGTTGCTCTGGGGCTGTGCCAGGCTGCCTATTTCAGCGAAGATCAGCGCTCCGGTCTGCGTGCCGTGCCGCGTGGGCAGTGGGAAGCGGCCCGTGCGCTGGGGCATAGCTACGTCGGGGCCATGGCCTACATCCTGCTGCCACAGGCCGTTCGCAACGCGATGCCGGCGCTGGTGAACCATACGGTCTCGCTGTTCAAGAACTCCAGCCTTGCGATGGCGATCGGCGTCGCCGAGTTGACCCACGCCGTGAAGGAGGTCGAGAACCAGAGTTTTCGTCCGTTCGAGACTTACCTGATTGCCACGATCGTCTACCTCGTCTGCTCGCTGCTGCTGATGTGGCTTGGTCACTATCTCGAGCAGCGCAGCCGCATGGTCGGAGCGGTCTGATCATGTCGCTGCCCCTGAGCATGATCGAGATCGTCAGGGACAACTGGCTGTTGCTGCTCGTCGGCCAGTATCCGAACGGCCCGCTAGGCGGCATCGCGGCCACCCTCATCCTCTCCGTCCTCGGCATTGCCTTGGCCTTTCCGCTGAGCGTCGCGATGGCGCTGGCCAGCCTGTCGCCGTGGCGCGCATTGCGCTGGCCGGTCATGGCTCTGGTCTACATCACGCGCGGCGTGCCGCTGCTGCTGATCATCCTGTGGGTCTATTTCGTGCTGCCGCTCTTGATCGGGCATAGCGTCCCGGCGTTCGCGACTATGCTGGTCACGCTGGTCGGCTATGAAGCCGCATTCCTGAGCGAGATCGTGCGTGCCGGCATTCAGGCGCTGCCACAAGGTCAGATGGACGCCGCGCGCGCGCTCGGACATAGCCGTCTGGGCGCGATGCGCTACGTGATTTTGCCGCAGGCGCTGTTCAACATGATCCCGAGCATCCTCAGCCAGTTCGTCTCGACCATCAAGGAGACCACGCTCGGTTACATCATCAACGTCCCGGAGCTCACCTTTGCAGCCGGCCAGATCAACAACCGCTTGCTGACCAAGCCGTTCGAAGTCTACTTCATCCTCGCCATCAGCTATTTCATCGTTTGCTGGACCTTGACGCAGGCCATCTACATGGTCGAGCGGCGGATTACCGCGCGCCGAACTACAAGTGTGGCCGCCGCGTCCACACTGCCCGCCACATCCGCAAGCGTATCAGGGGCATGACCATGACGCATGAAAATCCATCCCCACATGCCGCTCCCATGATCCAGTTCGTCGCTGTCCACAAATTCTTTGGAGCGTTGGCCGCGCTGACGGATGTCAATGCCGAGGTCAAGAAAGGCGAGGTGGTGGTGGTCTGCGGGCCGTCCGGTTCGGGTAAGTCGACGCTCATCCGCACCGTCAACAGGCTTGAGGATATCCAGTCCGGCTCGGTGCTGTTCGAGGGCAAGGACGTCCACGCCAAGCTGCGTGGCTCGGCGCTGAACCACCTCCGGAGTCGCATCGGCTTCGTCTTCCAGAGCTTCAACCTGTTTCCGCACCTGAGCGCGCTCGACAACGTCATGTTATCGCCAATGAAGGTGAACGGCGTCAAGCGCAGTGATGCGCGCGAAACCGCACTTCGCCTGCTGGACCGCGTCGGGCTTTCGGCCAAGGCGCAGAACTATCCGGCCCAGCTCTCCGGTGGACAACAGCAGCGGGTCGCGATCGCTCGCGCGCTCGCCATGGAGCCGCCGGCTATGCTGTTCGATGAGCCGACCAGCGCGCTCGATCCGGAGATGGTGGGCGAGGTGCTCTCGGTCATGCGCAGGCTCGCGCGTGATGGAATGACCATGATGTGCGTAACCCACGAGATGAATTTCGCGCGCGATGTCGCCGACCGCGTCTGGTTCATGGATGCCGGAAGGGTGCTCGAGACGGGAGCTCCGGGCGACTTCTTCCGCTCACCACAACATCCACGCGCGCAGCGCTTTCTGTCGGATTTACACAGCCGGTGACCGCGCTGACTTCATGTCCCAACTTTGAGGAGAATGCGAATGTCCTTCAAGAACCGTTCAATCAGCCTGGTGGCCGCGATCACAGGCCTTGCCGGGATCGCGTCGGCGGCGTGCGCCGACCAGCTCTCGGAGATTACCCAGCGCAAGGAGCTGCGTTGCGGAACCTTCGCAGACGTGCCGCCGTTTGCGGCCCCGGATGCCAAGACGCGCGAGATGGTCGGCTTTGACGTCGACCTCTGCAAGGCCATCGCCCAACGCTGGGGCGTTGTCGCCAAGGTCACTCCGCTCTCGGTTGAGGCGCGCGTGCCCGAGGTCAAGCTCGGTCACGTCGACATCACGGTGGCAAACCTCGCCTACACGCTGGGCCGCGCCGAGCAGATCCAGTTTTCCGATCCGTATTATATTGCCAAAGAAATGCTGGCAGTGAAGGCGAGCGACCCCGGGACCGCCAAAGCCGACTTCAAAGGTAAGCGGCTGGCGTCGACTAAAGGCTCGACCTCGGAACTCGCGATCAAGATGAATGAATCCGAGCCGTTGACTTTCGTCGATACTGGTTCGGCCTTCATGGCAGTTCAACAAAACAAGGCGGTCGGAATGGTTGCAAATACCATGACTATCACCAAGCTGGTGAACCAGTCCAAGGAGGCCGGGCAGCCGCTAAAGATGATCGAGGAGCCCATGGTCCTGCAGCCGATCGGCGTTGGCATGAAGAAGGACGAGCCGGCGCTGCTCGCAAAGATCAACGAGACCCTACTCGCGATGGACCAGGCCGGCGAGATCAACCAACTCTGGGATAAGTGGCTCGGTCCGAGCACCGAGTTCAAGATGACGCGCACCGACAAGGTCGCGCCGCTCAGCCAGCTGAAGTTCACGCCGCTTCCATGATTTGTGAACTGGCGCCATCCAGTCGATTTGAGCAAGCTTCATCTTGAGTTAGGCTTTGGCAGTCTGCTCTTGTGCCGGGCGTAACTCCGCCGACAAAGTTGTCCACCGAAGGAGCTAATTGATTGGCCCCTGCAAGTAGAACGTCCATCACGACAGCGGTCGCGGGCGGGGAGCCATTTCCGAATCGAGGATCAGTCGACCGTCGAGTCGGCCATCCAATCGCTTCACGTATTCTGAAGCTTCCTCCATGTGCGCTTTCATGAGCGCGCGCACGCGCTCGCTGTCGCGCGCGCGGGCGGCCTTGGCGATCTCCGTGTGAATCTTGACGTTGGCGCATCCGAATTTCGTGTGCTCTTCAGGAGGCGTCTGGGTGCTGAAGACAACGAGCCGACGAAGCATCTCGTTGATTAGCTCGCATGCAAAGCGGAGGAAGGGATTGGGGTTTGCAGCAGCGAGGATGTCGTGAAAGTCGAGATCCGCCTGGCGTTGACGAACCAGAAGAGACGGCTCCTGGGAGGTAGGCTGGCACGTCTGAATGTTTTGCTCCAGCGCGTCGAGCTGCTCGTTCGACAGAAATGGCACCGAGCCGGCAGCTAATTCCGGCTCCAGCAAGCGTCGCGCCGCATAGATGTCCTCCATACTGACCTCTTTGAAGAAGAGGTAGTTCTGCAAAAGCTGAAAGGTACGTTCGAGCGGGACCTCCCTGATCATCGCCCCGCCGCTCGGGCCCGTGCTGATCGTTATCAGTCCCTGCACCTCGAGGGATTTAAGCGCCTCGCGGATCGTACTCTTGCTGACCGAAAACAGCCGCTGAAGCTCCTTCTCCATGGGAAGCTTGTCGCCCGGACGAAGGTTCTTCTGGGTGATCAGCTGCTTGATCTCTTCGGTAACGAGATCAGCCCGCTTTTGAATTTTTAGCCGCCCCCCCGGCCGCGGCAATTTTTCCAGTTCGACCGTCATCCCGAATTCTCCAAAGCGACCAATAGGATCCAGGGCCGGCTGCGGGCGAACTGGCGTAGGGGCCAGGCAAAGAACCGACTCATGGATTGACACTTCTCCCATAATAGGCATATTCATGCAAATCCGGTTTATCATGATAAATAGAATAGACCGGCCGGATGAAAGGGAGCGAGCATGACGACCGAGCGGAACATCCCGGAAATCTGGGCGGCAAGTCACACGCCCTTCGATGCGTCCGGTGCCATCGACGAGGCCGGAGTCCGGCGGAACGTCCGCCACTACATCATGACCGGGTTGGCAGGGGTCTTCTGCAATGGGCTGATCGGCGAAGTCTGGTCGCTCACGCTGCAGGAGAGAAAGCGTGTCATCGAGGTCATTGCGGACGAGGCGGGGGGGCGCCTTGGGATTTCCGTGGTGATCTCGGGTCCCTCGGTGGAGGAAACCATCGATCTCGGCGAGCATGCGCGTCGGCTTGGCGTCAGCCACGCCGTGCTCATGGTCCCAACGTCCGGGCCGCGATCCGCTGCGCAGCAGTTCGCCTATCTGCACCACATCTGTGTCCGCTTGGAGATGCCGATCGTCATCTTCAACGCACGCACCGCCGCGGGCAGCCCATTGGATCCCGGCGTTTTCACGCAGCTCTGCTCGCTACCAAATCTCAAGCTCCTGAAGACGACAGGCAATGCAGCCGAGAACGCGGTGCTCCGCCAGGCCGCGCGAAACGGCGTGCTGGTGTCAGACCCATTGGAAGAGAACTTCTTCGCCAACATGCAGGCCGAGGGGCAGTCGATCCTCTATGCCGACCCCGAGCCCTACCTCTATCAACGCGGCGAGTTTCGCCCGATTGCGGACTACGTGGCTCTGTTGGCGGCCGGACAGACGGAAGAAGCGGCGCGCATCTGCGCTTCACTCGCGCCGCAACGGATCATCTTCAACAAGTGGATCATGGACCCGCTGAAGCGCGGTCACATGCCGAACGCGGCGGTCAAGCACTGGTGCGATCTGATCGGCCTTGCCGGCGGTGCAGTGCGAGCGCCTGTCACGCCGCTGTCCGCTGCTGAAAGCCGAGCGCTGGAAGCCGATCTCATTGCATGTGGTGCGCCCGGCCTGCTGTCTGCTGCCGAACGAACGTCGTGACTTGCTGATTGCAATCTTTAACGGAGGGGAACATGACTTTGAAGCCTGTTGACCGTCGCTCGGTGCTCCAGATGCTGGCCGCTGCCGGCTCTGCATCATTCGTTCTCAAGAGTACCGTTGCCCGTGCGGAGACGCCGCTCACCGTCGGAGTTCTCTACTCCGGCTCCAAGCAGGATTACGGCTTCAACCAGTCCCACGCGCAGGCCGCCGCGGCCCTGAAGAAACTGCCGGGCATCAAGGTGATCGAGGAGGAGCGTGTCCCGGAAACGATCGCGGCCCAGCGCAGCATGGAAGGCATGATCCGTCAGGACGGCGCTCAACTCATCCTTGCAACCTCGTTTGGCTACTTCAAGCCGCACGTTCTGGAGATGGCAGCGAAGTATCCGGATGTCACATTCGCTCACACCGGAGGCGTGTGGACGGCGGGCATGCCCGAGAACATCGGCACTTTCTACGCCTACATCTTCGAGGCGCAGTACATTTCGGGAATCATCGCCGGCCATATGACGAAGAGCAAGAAGCTCGGCCTCGTCGCTGCAAAGCCGACGCCCAATCTCCTGCGCAGCATCAACGCGTTTGCGATCGGCGCGCGTTCGGTCGATCCAGCGATTCAGGTGCAGGTCATCTTCACAGGCGACTGGGTTCTTCCAGTCCGCGAAGCGGAGGCGACGAACACGCTGGTCGACCAGGGGGCCGACGTCATCGCGGCCCAGGTCGACAGCCCGAAAGTCGTGATCGAGACGGCGGAGAAGC
Organism: Bradyrhizobium sp. CCBAU 51745; assembly: GCF_028128715.1. Classification (NCBI taxonomy): domain Bacteria; kingdom Pseudomonadati; phylum Pseudomonadota; class Alphaproteobacteria; order Hyphomicrobiales; family Nitrobacteraceae; genus Bradyrhizobium; species Bradyrhizobium sp. CCBAU 51745. The sequence continues at coordinate 205,391 of NZ_LBJP01000093.1, forward strand.
GCGGCGTCATGTCGTGCGGCTACCACTCGAGTCAGGCGGATGTCGCTCCCAACGGCTATCTCACGGGGGCCGAGTGGAACTGGATCACGCCCTATCTTGTCTACGCCGGCAGCGTGCGTGACGGCAAGAAGCCCGAACACTATCTCCGTGCCGGGCTTGCCGATCATTTCGTCAAGAACAGCCCGTTCGGGAAACTCGTTACCCCTGAGGCGCGCGCGGCGTCCGAGACGGCGCGGGCAGACCTCATCGGCGGCACGCGCGTGATCTACAGCGGTCCGCTCAAGGACAACAAGGGTAATGTCGTGATCCCAGCCGGCGTCATGCAGAGTAGCAACGACCGCGCGCTCGATGGCATCAATTATCTCGTCGAAGGCATCATTGGCCAAGTCTAGGAGGCGCCCTTGTCTTCGATCTCGGGAATCGAATCCGTGCCTTCGAGGCCGCTGGTAACCGCAGCTCAACTGAGTGTGGCCTTGCCTGTCCTGGCGGTGCTGCTCGCCTCCGCCATCTTCGCGGCGTTCGTGGCCTTGTACGGACAGAACTCCGCCACGGTGTTCGGTCTGATCGTCCAGGGCGGCTTCGGTAGCAGCTTCGCCTGGCAGGATACCTTGTCACGGGCTGCTCCTTTGGTTCTCGTGGGCCTCGCCGTTGCGATCCCCGCGCAAGCGGGGCTGGTGATTATCGGCGGCGAGGGGGCTTTGGTGCTCGGCGGGCTCGCGGGTGCCGTCGTGACGTTGCCGTTCGCAGGGGCGCCCGCCCTTCCCATGCAACTCCTGATGTTGCTGGCCGGCGCCTTGATCGGAGGGCTCTGGTTCGGTCTGGCGGGTGTGCTCCGTCAATTTCGCGGCGTCAACGAAACGATCTCGAGCCTGCTGCTGTCCTATATCGGAATCGCCGTCTTCCACCACCTGACCGAAGGTATGTTGCGCGATCCGGCAAGTCTCGACAAGCCGTCGACCCATCCTATTGATCCCTCCTACATGCTGCCGACGCTGCCAGGCGTGGGCGTCCACGCCGGCCTAGCCGTCAGTCTCTTGCTGGCGATCGCCGCACATGTCGTGCTCCGTTACACCCGCTGGGGGTTTACGCTGCGAGTGGTTGGCGGAAGTGCGCGGGTCGCGAGGATGATTGGCCTTGCGGTGAATCGCTGGATCATCGGTGCCTCGGTCGTGGCAGGCGGCATTGCGGGCATTGCCGGCGCGATCGAGGTGGCGGCAGTGCAGGGGACGGCCAACTCCTCGCTCATCGTTGGCTATGGCTATAGCGGTATCCTCGTCGCGTTCCTGGCGCGACACCAACCGCTTGCGATTGTCGCTGTCGCGCTGTTGATCGGCGGCATGCAGGCAAGCGCCAGCCTGTTGCAACGACGTCTCGGACTTCCGGATGCGACGATGCTGGTGTTTCAGGGTCTGATCTTCGTTTGCGTCCTCGTCGCGGATGCAATCGCGCAACAACTGCGAGAAACGACGCGGAGGTAAAGGCAATGGACGGTACATCCAACGGCTGGCTTGCACTGCCGCTCGCGATCTTGGGTGGGGCGATCCGTGTGTCGACACCCTTCATATTCGTGAGCATCGGTGAGCTGATCACCGAAAAATCCGGCCGTATCAATCTAGGCCTCGAAGGGACGCTAATGCTCGGTGCCGTGGCGGGATACGCTATCTCCTACTTCTCCGGCTCGCCCTGGCTCGGCGTGCTTTCCGCCGGGCTCGCCGGAATGGCCTTCGGCCTGCTGCACGGGCTGCTGTGCAGTGTGAAGCGCGTCAATGACACAGCGATCGGCATCAGCCTGATCGTGCTGGGTACGGGCCTCGCGTTCTTCCTGGGCAAACCCTTGATCGAGCCCAAGGCGCCGCCGCTTCCCTCGATCGCACTCGGATTCTGGTCGAGCGTGCCGCAGGTGCGAGCGGCGCTGGACGTCAACGCACTGTTCTTCGTCGGAATTGCATTGGCTTTCGCGGTCTACATCTTCCTGAACAGGACGGGCTGGGGGTTGATGCTGCGCACGGTGGGAGATAGCGAAGATGCGGCACGGTCGCTTGGCTTTCCCGTATTGCGGGTGCGCATCATCGCGACCATGGCGGGCGGCTTTCTCGCGGGCATCGGCGGCAGCTTCCTATCGCTTTCGTATCCGGGAAGCTGGAGTGAAGGCTTGTCGAGCGGCCAAGGCATCATGGCCGTCGCGCTTGTCATCTTTGCCCGCTGGCGTTCGATCAATGCCCTCGGCGCATCGCTGCTGTTCGGCGGGGCAGGCGCTCTCGGTCCTGCTCTCCAGGGCATCGGCGTGACCGGCTACTACTACCTGTTCAACGCGGCCCCCTACATTCTGACCCTCGCAATCATGGTTGCGTCGACGTCACGGGCTGCTCCGTTTGCCGATGCCCCGGGCGAGCTCAAACTCCACCGGTGAGAAGCGTCGTGACGAGAATTCATCCTCGGAGGAAAGTCGGATGAGCGTTCCGCGAGTCGAGCTCAAGAACATGACGAAGCGTTTCGGGGCGAACCTCGCTCTGAACAACGTATCGCTGCTGATCCGCTCGGGCAGCGTCCACGCGCTGCTCGGGGAGAACGGCGCTGGGAAGAGCACGTTGGTCAAATGCCTGGTGGGCTTTTACCATCCGGACGAGGGTCACATCCAGGTGAATGGGCGCGAGCACCGGCTGAACTCGCCGAAGGATGCCGATGCGCTCGGCATCGGCATGGTATATCAGCATTTTACTCTCGTGCCGTCGATGACGGTTGCGCAGAATCTCGTCGTCAGCGGTGCGAGATTGCCGGCCTATATCAACTGGCATAGCGAGCTGAAGCGGCTGGCGGAAGTCACCAAGAAGCTTCCGTTTCACGTGCCGCTCGACGTGCGCGTCTCGCAGCTCTCTGCGGGCGAGAAGCAGAAGGCCGAGATCGTCAAGCAGCTCTATCTAGGGCGCAAGCTACTCATCCTGGACGAACCGACATCGGTGCTGACGCCGGCAGAAGCCGATGAAGTGCTCGGCCATGTTCGCAGCCTGACACGGACGGGCGAACTCAGCGCTATCCTGATCAGCCACAAGTTTCACGAAGTGCGCCGATTCGCCGACGACGTGACGGTATTGCGTCGAGGCGCGTCCGTGAGAACGGGCGCTGTCGCCGATTTGACTGATGACGCTCTGGCAGAAGCTATGATCGGAGAGCCCGTCAGCAAGATAGTGCAGCACGCGCCGAAATCACCGCCGACGTCCGATATTATCCTCTCCATCAGCGACCTCTGCGTGAACGGCGACAATGGTCTTCCCGCCGTGAAAGGTCTCTCGCTCGAGGTGCGGGCAGGCGAGATTGCCGGGATTGCCGGGGTATCCGGAAATGGACAGTTGGAGTTGGTCGAGGCTCTGATGGGGCAGCGGGATCGCAGCGGTACGATGACCGTGTCCGGCTCGCCGTTCAACGGTACGCGACAGGAAATCGCCCGCCTCGGCGTCTATGGACTGCCGCAAGAGCCCCTGAAGAACGCCTGCATCGATCGCATGTCGCTGGCCGAGAACCTCGCCCTGCGCAATTTCGATCGGGCGCCGCTCTGCCGAGGTATCGCGATGAACTACGGCGCGCTCGCCAAGCAGGCCGAACGGTTGGTCGCTCAATTTCGTGTCAACGCGCCTGGTCTGACCGCAAGCATGAGCACGCTGTCCGGTGGCAACGTGCAACGAGCCGTACTGGCGCGGGAGCTCACGCAGGACGTTCGATTGTTGGTCGCGTCCAATCCGACGTTCGGTCTCGATTTCGTTGCGTGCGAAGAAACGTACCGTCGGATCCTCGAGGCCCGGAACGGCGGAGCCGCAGTGCTGCTCATCTCGGAGGATCTCGACGAGTTGCTTGGCTTGGTCGACAGGGTCCTCGTCATGAGCGCGGGTCGCATCGTCCATGAAGTGTCAGCCGAGGGCGCCGACAAGCGCTTGATCGGCAAATATATGGCGGGAATGAAAGCGGCCTGACTTGAGGGCGCGGGTCTGATCAGAAACAAGAAGGAGACGTTCGTGGTCACGCAGATCAATCACTTCATCAATGGCAAGCAGGTCTCGGGAGGAACCGAACGTAGTTTTCCGGTCTTCAACCCGGCAACGGGCGCGCAGACGGGCCGTGTCGTGGCTGCCAATGGGGCGGTGGTGGCAGACGCGGTATCTGCTGCGAACAGGGCGGCACAGGGTTGGGCCGACACGACGCCTCTCAGGCGTGCACGCGTCCTCAATCGCTTTCTGCGGATCCTCGAGGATCGCGCGGGTCAGCTTGCCGACGTGATCGTCTCCGAGCACGGCAAGGTTCACTCCGACGCTCTGGGCGAAGTTCAGCGCGGAATGGAGGTGGTCGAGTTTGCCACGGCCGCTCCGCAGCTCCTCAAGGGCGAACTTACGGAGAATGTAGGTACCCGCGTCGACAGCTATTCCACTCGCCAGCCGCTCGGTGTCGTCGCCGGAATCACGCCCTTCAATTTCCCGGTCATGGTTCCGATGTGGATGTTCCCCGTCGCTCTCGCCTGCGGAAATGCGTTCATTCTGAAGCCATCTGAACGCGACCCATCGGCGTCGCTCGTCATGGCTGAGTGGCTGAAGGAAGCCGGTCTGCCGGACGGTGTGTTCAACGTCGTGCAAGGCGACAAGGAAGCTGTCGATGCGCTGCTGCATCACCCGGATATCTCGGCGATCAGCTTCGTGGGCTCCACACCAATCGCGCAGTATATCTATTCGACGGCCGCGAACACCGGGAAGCGCTGCCAGGCCCTTGGCGGCGCCAAGAACCACATGATCGTGATGCCCGATGCCGACATCGATCAGGCGGTCGATGCGTTGATGGGGGCGGCCTACGGCTCCGCGGGCGAACGCTGCATGGCGATCTCGGTTGCCGTGCCGGTCGGCGAGGGCACGGCAGACAAGCTGATTTCCGCGCTCGAACCCAAGGTCCGAGGCCTGAAGGTCGGGCCGGGTACCGACCGTGAAGCGGAGATGGGGCCTCTCGTCACGAAGCAACACCTGGAGAAGGTCCGAAGCTATATCGATGCCGGTGTCGCAGAGGGCGCAAGGTTGCTGGTCGACGGACGCAAGTTCAGGATGCAGGGCTACGAGAATGGTTTCTTCGTGGGCGGAACCCTGTTCGACCATGTCAAACCGAACATGAAGATCTACAAGGAAGAGATCTTCGGACCTGTGCTGTCGGTGGTTCGAGCGCCGGACTACGCGGCAGCCGCGCGACTGATCAATGAACACGAATTCGGCAATGGCACGTCCATCTTCACACGTGATGGCGATGCTGCGCGGGAATTCGCCCATCAAATTAAGGTGGGGATGGTCGGCATCAACGTTCCGATTCCGGTACCGATGGCCTTTCACTCCTTCGGTGGATGGAAAGCATCGATCTTCGGCGACCATCACATGCACGGCCCGGAAGGCGTTCGCTTCAATACCCGAATGAAGACGGTCACCAGCCGCTGGCCAACCGGAATACGAGCCGGTGCCGAATTCGTGATGCCGACGATGTCATGACGGCGCCTGGAAGCTACATGTTTCCCTTCCTCCCAAACTGCGAGGGCACTCAGCCCTCGTTCTTTTTCGGGCGATTTCATTGGCCGCAGTCTTAGAGAAATGATCGAGTCTGCGCAGACAGTTGTGCGCGCGCAGTGCGGAGAGGAGTGCGATGTTTCTCCAAATTGCTTACTCGCTCGAATATGGCGGAGCTGAAGTTTCGGTACGGGCGCGATCGCACATCTGCGGATGAAGCGAACGTGCTGCTGGTGCCGTGGCGAAGCTGATCAGACTGTAGAGCATTACTTCGCGGAAGTCTTTTACTTGCGTTCGATCAGCGCCGCGCATGAGGGTTCTTGGCCGCGGGCTGCTTTGGTCTCGATAGATTACTGGAAGGCACTCGGGAGGAACGGTCCGACTCAACTACTTGCTTGACGATGCCTCGTGCTAAAGCATTAGCCGTTTCGAACCGAGCTATTCCACGGCGAATGCGAGCCCTTTCAGAAAACGTCATAGTTCGTTTTACCTTCTGGCCAGTCCGCAGCAGTACGTAATCAAGCACCGATTTGTTATGCTCAGCCATCCTGGCCGCGGCAATCCACCCGTGAGGCAAGCGTTCCTCACGCTTGATGGACCAGTACGGCGCGCGGTCTTGCCTTCCGCACCAGAGGGCGACTCGAATTGAGATGTTGACCGATCCATTTACGCGCAAGTAACCCGTTTCCTTCCGAGAGACGGTTCGGCCGCCGGCCTTTTGGATGACCGTGGCAATTTGCGAGCCGAGCTTGGCCTTTTGTTCGGCCCACAGCGGACGCGACTCAAGGAATTCATAGTTTCGCTTCGGAGTGTAGCCGATTAGCCGATACACGTTCGTCATACTGCCGAAGTGAGTCTGATAGGTGGAGGGGCAGGGAAGGCCTACCGCGCTAGCGATGATAGCAGAGCTCAGACGTCCTTCCTTGACCAGCGTTTTGCGTAGTCGGGCAAGCATCTCCTCTTCAGTGAGGTCGACACGCCGTTCCTCAATGATCTTCTTCACTTTGAGGAAGGTGTCGCGTTCGATGATCGGTTCGATGCATCCCTCGCTGGTAATCCAAAGCTCGGGAGGATTGCAGATAGCCTTCCGCCGTAGCTTGCGCGATCGACGGTTAAACGTCAGGTTCCCAATGTAGTTCTCGTTTCTAAGAACCGTGTTAACAGCTGCACGCGTCCACCGACCTCTTGTGCTCGTGAGTATCTCCTTCTGGTTTAGCTCCCGAGCGATAATCACTTCCGACTTTACTTGCAGAAACCGCTCGAAGATCCACCTCACCACGGCTACTTCCTCGGGGATGCCAGGCCGTAGTCGGACGTGATCAGTCGCGAGGTACTTCTGATCCCCTTTCTTCAGCACGCCCCGAGACTGATGGCTCTGATCGACAAGCTCTCGAAGAAGAGCATAGCCAGGGAGACCTCCGAGCTTGAAGCCAAGTCGAGCGAACCGGCATTGCGCGGCGTGGACCTTGGTCGAAAGCTCACGACTGTACTCCGCCGCCATTACGCGCTTGATATTCTTGATGATGCTGGAGAGCACGCTGCCATCATTATCAAATTGCTCCGCACAATACGCGACATTGATGCCTGCCTGTTTGCAGACGAATTCGTAGTGCGCGCTCTCGTCAACGTTCTGAAAGCGGCCCCAGCGGCTCACGTCATAAACCAGAATATGACCAAAATCGACTTCCCCTGTTTGAACGTCCTTGATGAGCTGGATAAGGCCGGCCCTGTTCTTGATGTGAAGACCGCTCTCTCCCTCATCGCGATAGGTCCGTACAATCGTCAGGCCATGGGCGTGCGCGTATGATGCAATCACTGCAGCCTGATTCTGAATCGAGTATTGCTGCCGTTGTGTCGACATGCGCACGTACTGTGCCGCTCTCAGATTGAGCTGTGATCGCGTCGGATAAGCCTTATAAATGTCGAGGGCGTTCTCCATCATTCTCGCTCCCCAAGGTTACGCTGCCGCGATCAGACATCTATCCGACCCTTTCAGCAAGAATCAATTCGATAGTGCCGCAACGACCCGGCGCGCAATCTTCAGCTACGTCGCCGGCCTGTAGGGCTCCGCCGCTCATGCCGCGGCCGTTAATGATGTCGAAATCGACTTTGCGCTCAATCGGTAGTCGGCTACGGCAAGCCCGAACGCGCCACGCTCGAGATAGGCAACCGATGTTTTTTTGCGACTACCCAAAGGATAATCGATCAAAGCGCGATGGGTCTGCCGGCGATCATGTTCCCCGACGCCCTCAAGAAGGCGTGGCGCCTTGTCCGTGACGGTGAAGTCCTAACCGCCAAGAAGCGCCGCGCACGGGTGAGGCTAACTTGCTGTGGGTGACCAGACCAAACAATGTCCTCCTCTTGGCGAGGCCTGCGCAGATGAAAAAAAACCAACGGGGCCAAAGGGGCGACAGGGCTCGCCGTTGGTGGATCAAAGCCGTGAATAGACGTTCTGGTCACAGCGCCACCGCTCGCCGAGGATCGTCATGCTCAAACGCGCTTGCCATGCGGTTGATCTCTGCCGAATGCGCACCGGCTGACTTGGCGACGTTGCGCCATGTGGCGGTGATCGTCGCGAGCCTGCGCCAGCGTCAACCCGAAATAGTCTGATGCCGCCTCTAGAAGATCGATCGAGCAAGTGCCTTCATCCAGATCAATGTTTGTGGTCAACACGCGCCTTCACATCGCTTGGCACTGGATTGAGGTCATAGGCCGGAGACAGCGCCCAGCCGGCCTTTCCGAAACACAGGAAGCCGTGGTTGCGCACGTGGTCGTCGACATTCGAGATTAGCACGAAGACGACGCGCCGATAGAGAGCATGGGCGTCTGTCTTTCCCTGCGCGCCATGCTGCGCGAGCGCGTCGACCATCTCGGGATAGCTGCCGCGCTCACCGTCCTTAGCGCCCATCGTCGTCATGGCTGAGAGGATGTGTATGCGGATCGCACCGTTGCGATCAAAGCGACGCGATAGCATAACTGCCTTGTCGGCCACTTCGATGAGTTCGTGTTGTGGGTGGTCACGCCGGCCCGCTCCGCCAGCCGGAGCGCGATTTCCTCCCACGTCTCCATGCTGTAGTCGTCGGTCTCCTTTGGAAACTTGGCGATGGAGAGGTTGCCATGCTGGTCGATGACCGACGCCTTCGGCGGCCCCCGCCCAGAGAGGAGCCGGGCGCGAAGATGAGCTGAAGGCCTTCGTCCGTTTCTTCGTCCCGAAGAATGCGCTCCGTGATCTGGAGCAGCCGGCCAAGTTCGATCAGGGCAGGTACACTGGCGCGGATCGGCGCCTGGAAGGTGTCTTCGCCAACCCAGCGGAATCTGACTGCGCCGAGCCGCGTCTCGTCGGCGACGCTGAGCAGATAATCGCTTTCTGCAAGCGTGCGGACGGCTCGACTTTCGCGTTCGGCGAGGCGGCGTTCGGCGCGCTGCATGAGACGACGGCCCCAAGTATAAGGCCTGCTCGGTTCAGTGGATGCTATCTATCCGTCGCAGTGTTTCAGCAAGAAGCCCTCGCTGATCACGAAACCACTACGCGGGTCTGCTCAGTAATGCGAGGATGCGTTCATTTGCGCGACAAACGAAGCGCAAACTGTATTACGGGAGTTGCCTTTGCGATGATGACTGGGAACCCATTCACAAGCACGCTGAAAAGCGTTGATGTCACATCGAACGCAACCTGAAATTACACCTAATACCCCACTTCGCCTTGCTGACGCCGTGAAGATCGCATTTCCTCTGGGCGGAATGACGGTCGCCGGCTTACGACGCGAGCGCGATCGTCACCGATTGGTAGTTGAGAGAATTGCCGGCAAGGAGTTCACGACGCTGGCGCACATTGAACGGATGCGAGAGCTATGCCGCGGAGAAGCAAGGGGGCTCGACTTCAGCTCAAAGCCGCGCGTCGAACCAAATACGGAAAGATTACCCATAAAGCAACCTGGATCATCAGAGACAACGGTCGGGATGTCGGCACAGGCTGCGCTCCAGATGAAATTGCAGCCGCGGAGGAAAAGTTAAGGGACTATATCACCTCAAAGCACATACCCAAGCGAAGAATTTGCCATATAGACGATATCCCGATCGCGGATGTCCTCTCGATCTACTTGGATGCCCAACTAGACAAACTTCGCAGTCGCTTCGGCGTCGACGCGGAAAACGAAGACTCCATCCCGGACATCCGAAAGTTCAAGAAGCGGATCGAGCGGCTAAACGATTGGTGGGGCGGAAAAATGCTTGGCGAGGTCAATGGTGAGGCATGCCGGTCCTACACCAAGAATCGTAGCAGAAAGGGTGGGGCTCGTCGAGACCTCGAAGATCTCCGTGCTGCCATCGGGCACCACGCAGCCGAGGGGTACCATAGAGAGATCGTGAAGGTCTCCTTGCCCGAGAAGGGTCAGCCGAGAGATAAGTGGCTGACGCGCAACGATGCGGCCAAATTAATCTGGACTTGCTGGCGCTATCGCGAAATGCAGAAGGGCTCACGTCGGCCGTTAGACGAGACAAAGGTGCCAACGAGCAAACATCCACTCCGGCATCTGGCTCGTTTCATCTTACTGGGAATCTACAGCGGCACTCGCGCCGGCGCCATCGCAGCCGCATCTCCTATACCAGCCCTTGGTCGTTCATATGTGGATCTGGAGCGCGGCCGCTACTACCGTCTGAAGCAGGGAGCCTCGCAGACCAACAAGCGGCAGCCAACGGTTCCCATCCCATTGCGATTGCTTGCTCACCTGCGGCGTTGGCATCGGATCGATCCCGAGGCGAAGCATTTCGTTGAATACAAAGGCAAGCCGGTTCAATCGGTCAAGACGGCATTCAAAAGTGCCGTGCGACTCGCGGGGCTTGGACCATGTATTTCCCCTCACACATTGCGGCATACCGCAGCGACTTGGCTGATGCAGAGAGGGGCAGACCCTTGGCAGGCGGCAGGCTATCTCGGCATGTCGCTTGAGGTTCTGCTCAATACGTATGGCCATCACCATCCCGACTATTTGTCCGACGCCGTCGAGAAAATCGCCAAACGCGATCCAGCCAGCGAACGAAAAGCGCACGTATGTTGGTCCACTTTAAGAACGACTCGCACAAGCCTTTGATTTCGCTCGATCGCGCATTTTGGGTCCGACTCGATTTGGGCTTTAAGAACGACTCGATCCGCCCATTTCGACGATAAGAACGACTCGATTTCGTAGTTCGTTGTTTTTCCAGATTTTTCGGCCCCAAGGATTCCGCCTTGCCGGACCAGCCCGTAAGGTCCCTCCCAGCAGAGGGAGGCCGGTCATGGACACCAGAGTGCTGCCGCGGATGCAGGAATTTCAGAGGCTGAATTTCGCGATCCTCACCGAGAGCCACGGGGACCCGCGGTGGGTCGAGATCACGACGCCTGAACAGGCCGAGTTCGCCCATCGGGCCTCGAAGACGCCGGTCCATGTTCAGTTCGCCGCCGAGCGCGCCGACAACGCGGGCCGGCCCGCCCCTCATCGCTGGTTCATGTACGCGGTCGTCGATCCGATCGAAGGCGCGATCCAGGGCAACATCATCGTGGTCGCCCCGGGCCCCGGCGCTCGCTTGCGGCAGGCGGTTTGCCAGGTCGCGCCGACCTACACGGTCGGGTTCGCCGGCGCCAACCCGTATCCGGACAGCCGCGACGAGATCGATGAGCTGGCGAGAGCCGTCGGGATCCGGATCGAGCCAAACTTCGCCGGCGCTCGGATCGAAAGCAAGGCGCCGCGCCTGCACGAACTGCTGAACCTCTACGGCGCGAGCAAGTTCAAGGAAGGCTGGCTTCCGGAGTCGTTCGGCGGGCTCGGCGAGGTGGCGGCGTTGGCGCGGACCAGCGGCCTCCTGGACGAGGACGCCGACTTTCTCGTCGCCGAGATGACGTCGTACGGCGATACGGCATTCGGAGCCGAATGGAAGCCCCGCGAGGCCGACGAGGTCCTGGGAAAGGAGCGCGCGGGCGAGCTGCGTGGTCTCCTCGACTGGCTCGAGGCCACTCTGGACGCCAAGATGTATCCGAACTCTTGACGGCGAAGAAACGGTGCGCCTGTCGCCGCGTGAAGCCTAACCCCAACTCAGTCAGACGTATGACTGATTTTGTTCTTGTCATGGCCGTTCTTCCTGCGAGCTTCGACCACCGACTTCAGCACGATCCCATGACGGGATAGATTGACCTGCAGACTGTGAGGCCCGCACTTGAAGCCGCGCGTCGCCAAGGCGGCCGTGAGCTCCCGAAGAGTGACGTCCGGATTTGCCTTGATCCGACCGCGGACGAAATCGAGGTGATCGTCGAAGGGATAGCGGCGAGTCCCGCGCCCCTTCTTTGCGGTCGTCTGTCCCGTCGATTTCCAGGTCTCGATCCACCATTTGACTTGCGAGAACGTGACGCCGAGCTCCTCGGCGACCAGGCGGGGAGGCCGGCCGTCGCGGAAGACAGCGCGGATGAGCTTCACTCGCGGATCGTCGGTCTCTTCCGGAAGCTCGGCCAGCCGTTTCCTGCGCGTTTCCAACAAGGTCTCGAGGACGGGCTCGACGGCGCCGCGGTGGTAGGCGAAATCCTTGTTGTCCTCGAGGGCGACGACAGGCTCGATGCCGAGCCCGGCGAGGAGCTTTCTGACGCCGCGCAGCGGCTCCATGGTCTTTTCGGCGACTTCGGCCGTGAAGATCAGCTTGCGCGCTGCAGCTTCGACCTCGGCACGCCGATAAGGCCTGGATCCCTCCCGGCCGGCCTTCAGCACGTCGGGGCGCTTGGCGACCAGGCGGTAGAACAGGGGATCGCTCAGCGCCGTCTTAAGTTTTCCTGACGGTTCCGAGATGCGCTTTCTTGGCGGAAGCTTGACGGCCTCCAGCTCGCGCCGCCGCCTCCCGCGCGATTGCGTCCAGGTTGCTCGCCGACGTTACACTATTGCGGGTCGACACGTCGCTGCACTGCGTGGTACTCGGTTGTCTGCCAATGAACCGGAATCGCCGAGTGACCCAGTCAGCCCTCAAATTTGGCCATGCGTTGCCGCGCTCGCTGCGCGGTGCGATGACCATTTTCGTGCTGGCGATGTACCTGATCGCTGGCGTGCTGCACGGCGTGTGCGACTTGGACGTCACGAATTCGTCGTCCAAATCCGTCATCTCGCTTGCCGAAAAAGGTGCTGGTCATTCCGACAAGGGCTCCTTGGCGGACCATCATTGTCACGGCTGTTTCTCCGTCTCCGTTCCGGCCCCCGTAGTTGCGGCGGTAGCCCTGATGCCCAGCGTCAAGGTGGTGCCCATGCTGCAGATCACTCGGCGCGGTTTGCCGCCCGGGATCGACCCGCCGCCCCCGAAGTCCCTGACCTGAAAATGACCGCTGGGCGTATCGCGCCCTGATTCCGTCTTTCGTCAGGTTTTCACCATGTTTTCCAAGTGCGTCACGCGTTTCGCGTGCGCGATGGCGTTGCTGGTCAGCCCATGGCTGACGGCGGTGTCGCATTCGCAGAGCCTCAACATGGGGGCGGCGTTGCAGCGCGCGCTTGCGACCAGCCCGCGTCTGACCGCCGCTGAGCGCGACATCGGGATCGCGACCGGCCAGCGCATTCAGGCGGGAGCGCTCCTCAATCCGGAACTGTCCTACGAACAGGATAATTCCTTCGGTTCGGGCATCTATCGCGGCACGAAGTCGGCCGAGACGACGCTGCAGATCAGCCAGCTCTTCGAGCTGTTCGGCAAGCGCGAGGCGCGGATCGCGGCCGGCCAGGCGGGTGTCGACGGCGCGGCCATCGAGCGCAAGGCAGTACGCCTGCAGATCCTGTCGGAAACGGCCATCGCCTTCCTCAACGTGCTGGGCCTGCAGCGGCGGATTCAGATTCTGGACGAGCAGGTCGCCGCCCTCGAGCGTCTGACCCCGCTGCTCCAGCGTCGGGTCGACGCCGGCGCGTCGTCGCCCGCCGAGACCGGCCGCGCGGAAGTCGCTGCGGCGCTGGTGAAGGCCGATCGCGAGCGTACCAAGGCCAATCTCTCGAGCGCGCGTCGCGAACTGGCGGTCCTGATGGGCGATACCTCGCCGAAGTTCGCCAGCGTCTCCGGACGGCTGGACGCGACCACGCGCGCGCCCTCGTTCCAGTCGGTGATCGCCGCCATCGATGCGAACCCGCAACTGGTGAGATGGAACGCGATCTACGCGCAGCGCAACGCCGAGCTTCTGCTTGCGCGTCTGAAGCCATATCCGGACGTCCGTCTCGCTGCGGGCTGGCGTCATTTCAACGAGACCAACGACGACGCGGTCCGGTTGACGCTCTCGGTGCCGATCCCTGTGTTCGACCAGAACAAGGGCAACATCCTCTCCGCTCAGGAAAGCCTCGCCAAGACGCGGGCGGAGCGAGAGGCGAACCGCAACACGCTGATCGTCGTGGCGGGGCGGGCCTACGACAACGTTCAGGGCTCGCTGCGGGAACTTGCGATCCTTCGCGACTCCGGCATCCCCAAGGCCCAAGCCGCCGCTAACGAGATCGAACAGGGCTACGGTGCCGGGCGCTTCACCTTGCTCGAAGTTCTCGACGCACAGGCCAACGTCACCCAGGCGCGTCTGCGCGAGCAGGAGGCGCTGCAGAACTACCATGTCGCAGTTGCCACGATCGAAGGACTCGTCGGCAACCCCTTCGCTCTGGCGCGGGAGAGCGCACGATGAGAAATTCGAGCGCGATCGTCCTCGCACTGGTCGCTGCCGCCGCAGGTGCCTTCGGGTATCGCTGGCTGACGCCCAAGGACGCACCCGCAGCGACCCAGCAGACAGCGAAGCAGGAAGGCAACGCGGCCAAGGAGGAGAAGGCGGGCAACGAGCACGTTGAGAAGGACGAGCACGGGGCCGACCGCATCGTGATCAGCGACGTCAAGCTTGCGGCCGCGGGTGCCACCTTCGCCGAAGCCGGGCCGGCTACCCTGACCGAGACACTGTCGTTCAACGGTGTGCTGCGCGCCAATCAGGAGACCGTGGTTCAGGTCACCCCGCGCTTCCCGGGCATCGCGCGTGCGATCAAGAGGCGGATCGGGGACGTCGTCGGCAAGGACGAGCTGCTGGCGTCCATCGAGAGCAACCAAAGCCTCACCGTGTACGACCTCAAGTCACCGATCGGCGGCACGATCATCGATCGGCAGATCTCGCTGGGCGAATACGTCTCCGAGCAAAAGCCGGCCTTCGTCGTCGCGGATCTCTCGACGATCTGGGTCGACCTGTCGATCTACCGTCAGGATCTCAGGCGCGTCCGGATCGGAGACGAGGTGCTGATCGATCCGGACGACGGAAGGGGCGAGATCAAGGGCAAGATCTCCTACCTCGCGCCCGTCGGCATCAGCGAGACGCAGACCGCGCTCGCGCGCGTGGTGCTACCGAACGCCGACGGACGTCTCAGACCAGGCCTCTTCGTGACCGCGCGCCTGGTACTCGCCGCCCGGGCCGTGGCGGTCGCCGTGCGGGCCGGTGCGATCCAGACGCTGGAAAACAAGACCGTCGTATTCGTGCGCGAGGAAGGCGACAAGATCGAAGCCCGTCCCGTGGAACTCGGCGAATCCGACCCCAAGTCCATCGAGATCAGGGCCGGATTGTCCGCCGGCGAGCGCTACGTCGCCGAGAACAGTTTTGTCGTGAAGGCAGAGATGGGCAAGGGAGACGCCGATCATGATTGATGCGGTCCTCGCCTTTTCGATCCGTCAGCGCTGGCTGGTTGTCCTCTTTGTGCTCTGTGCGGCCATCTTCGGCGCATGGAATTTCACGCGTCTGCCGATCGATGCGGTCCCTGACATCACCAATGTCCAGGTGCAGATCAATACCAACGCGCCCGGTCTGTCGCCGCTCGAAGCCGAACAACGCATCACCTTTCCGATCGAAACCGCGATGGGCGGATTGCCCAGGCTCGACTACACGCGATCGCTCTCGCGATACGGACTGAGCCAGGTCACAGTGGTGTTCGAGGACGGCACCGACATCTATTTCGCACGTCAGCTCGTCAACGAGCGCATCCAGCAAGTCAAGGACCAGTTGCCGCCTGGAACTGAGGTCGCGATGGGCCCGATCTCGACGGGTCTCGGCGAAATCTACTCCTATACGGTGAGTGCCGAGGCAGGAAAGGCGCCCGGGGGCAGGGACTACACGCCGACAGAACTCAGGACGATCCAGGATTGGATCATCAAGCCGCAGCTCCGAACCGTGCCGGGCGTCGTCGAAGTCAATTCTATCGGCGGCTACGTACGGCAATTCCACGTGCTCCCGAATCCAGGCCGGCTGATGGCCTACAACTTCGGCTTCCGTGACGTCCTGACGGCTCTTGCAACGAACAACGCCAATGTCGGCGCCGGCTACATCGAGAAGAACGGCGAGCAATACCTCGTCCGTGCGCCCGGTCAGGTCGCGACGTCAGATGAGATCCGCGACATCGTGGTCGGCTCGCGTGGCGGCGTACCGGTTCGCATTCGGGACGTGGCGGATGTCGACGAGGGTAAGGAATTGCGGACGGGCGCAGCATCCGTCGATGGCAAGGAGACGGTGCTGGGCACAGCGATGCTGTTGATCGGCGAGAACAGCCGAACAGTGGCCCAAAGAATCGCGGTGAGGCTTCGTCAGATTGCCAGGTCGCTGCCTGAGGGCGTTATTGCTCGGGCGGTTTACGATCGCACGCATCTGGTGGAAGCCACGATCGAGACCGTTGAGAAGAATTTGTTGGAAGGTGCGGCACTCGTCATTGCCGTCCTCTTCCTGATCCTCGGCAACATCCGCGCGGCGATTATCACCGCCTGCGTCATCCCGCTTTCGATGCTGCTGACGATCACGGGCATGGTCGAGAGCAAGGTCAGCGCCAACCTCATGAGCCTTGGCGCAATCGACTTCGGCATCATCGTCGACGGCGCCGTGATCATCGTCGAAAACTGCCTCCGGCTGCTCGGGCGGGAGCAGCACCAGCGCGGACGCCTGCTCTCGCTCGAAGAGCGGATGGAGACGATCCGCGCCGGCGCGAGCGAGGTTATCAAGCCGAGCCTGTTCGGCACGCTCATCATCGCTGTCGTCTATTTGCCCGTGCTGACCTTGACGGGCACCGAAGGCAAGATGTTCACGCCGATGGCCCTCACAGTGCTCATGGCGCTGACTGGTGCGGCCTTGTTCTCCATCACTTTCGTGCCCGCTGCAATCGCCATCGTCGTCAGTGGCAAGGTCTCGGAAAAGGAGAACATCTTCATGCGCGGTGCGAAGCGCATCTACGTTCCGCTTTTGCATCAGGCGATCCGCTATCGAGGCAGCGTCGCCGTCGGCGCCGTGTTGATCATCGCCGGGAGCCTACTCTCGGCAACCCGCATGGGGGGAGAGTTCATTCCGAGCCTTGATGAAGGCGACGTGATCATCGAGACGATCCGGATACCCGGAACGAGCCTGACCCAAAGCGTCGAGATGCAGCTTCGGCTCGAAAATGCGCTGAAGCAGGTACCGGAGGTCGCCACCGTATTCTCCAAGCTCGGCACGGCCGAAATCGCCAACGATCCCATGCCGCCCAACGCCGTCGATACCTACGTTATCCTAAAGCCGAAGGGTCAGTGGCCGGATGCCGGCAAGCCCAAGGCTGATGTCGTCGAGGAGCTCGAGCGTGTCGCCAACACGCTGCCTGGCAGTTCCTATGGCATGACCCAGCCGATCCAGATGCGCTTCAACGAACTGATTGCGGGCGTGCGCAGCGATGTCGGCGTCAAGATCTTTGGCGATGATCTCGATATTCTGCTCGGGGTCGCGCAGCAAGTGCAATCAGTGATCCGCGGGATGGAGGGCGCTGCGGATGTCAAGACGGAGCAGGTTGGCGGCCTGCCAATCTTGACGGTAAAGCTCGACCGGCAAGCGCTGTCGCGCTACGGGCTCAGCGTCGCAGAGGTCCAGAACATCGTCGAGATCGCCGTCGGCGGAAAGGCCGCCGGCAAGCTCTACGAAGGCGACCGCCGCTTCGATATTGTCGTCCGCCTGCCGGAGCATCTGCGTGCCAACCTCGATGCCATCAAGGCCATCCCGATATCGCTGCCGCCTGTGCCGGAGAGTCCGTCGCTTACAAGGACCGCATCGACTGGCTCGGCGAACGCATCGCCGCGCTATATTCCGCTGTCTTCCGTCGCCGCCGTCGAGGTCGCACCCGGTCCCAATCAGATCAGCCGGGAAAACGGAAAGCGCCGGGTCGTCGTGACGGCGAACGTCCGCGGCCGCGACCTGCGATCCTTCGTCACCGATGCCCAGGAGGCTGTCGCGCAAAAGGTCAAGATTCCGGCTGGGTATTGGATCGGCTGGGGCGGACAGTTCGAGCAGCTCGTTTCCGCGACCAAGCGGTTGACGATCGTCGTGCCGATTGCGCTGGCCCTGGTGCTCCTGCTGCTTTTCATGAGCATGGGCTCCATTGCCGACGCGCTTCTGGTGTTCAGCGGCGTGCCGCTGGCGCTGACGGGCGGCGTGCTGGCGCTCCTCCTGCGGGGCATCCCCTTGTCGATCAGCGCGGGCGTCGGCTTCATCGCGTTGTCCGGCGTCGCGGTGCTCAACGGCCTCGTCATCATCGCGTTCATCGAGCGGCTCAGGCACGAAGGGAAGCCTGTGATCGAGGCCGTCCATGAGGGTGCGGTGACGCGGCTCCGCCCCGTGCTGATGACGGCGCTGGTGGCTTCGCTCGGCTTCGTGCCGATGGCGATCGCGACAGGCGCCGGCGCGGAGGTGCAGCGGCCGCTGGCGACCGTCGTCATCGGCGGCATCATCTCCTCGACGGTCCTGACGCTTCTGGTGCTGCCGGCCCTCTACGTACTCTTCCGGAAGGACTCCGGGCCGGCGCCGGCGGCCGAGGAGCCGGCGTGAAAGGAACTGCGGCAGACCACGCCGCTTGGCTAAGGACGGCATGATGACGGGTTCAAACGCAACGACTACGCGCCTGCGGGTTCAGGGAATGGACTGCGCGAGCTGCGCGCTCAAGATCGAGAACGCACTCAACCGGGTGCCCGGGGTGCGGTCCGTCGACGTGTCGGTCGCCCGCGGCACCGTCACCGTCAGCCATGACCAGACCGACGCGGCGGAGATGGCGAGCAGGATCTCGGCTCTTGGCTATACAGTCGCCGAAGGCGAAAAGACCCATGCCCCCATCGATCACCAAAAAGGTTCGGCGCCGGGACCCCAGGATCGCACCGACAGCAATCGCGGCGGCAGGGCGGCGGACCGACGATGGTGGCAGACCGGCAAGGCCAGGCTGACCGTCGCATCCGGCGCGGCTCTGGCGGTCGCTTTCGCCGTCGGCAAGAGCATTCCCGCCATCGAGCGTTGGGCGTTCTTGCTGGCAATGATGGTGGGGCTTGTCCCGATCGCCAGACGCGCTTTTTCTGCCGCCGTGGCAGGCACCCCGTTCTCGATCGAGACTCTGATGACGATTGCGGCGGTCGGCGCGGTTTTCATCGGCGCGACCGAAGAAGCGGCTACTGTGGTCCTGCTGTTCCTGATCGGCGAGCTGCTTGAGGGCGTCGCGGCGATGGCCGAGGCGACCTGCTGCGTCCGGGTGCTCGCGCCGGCGAGCGGAAAGGTGCTGGCGATCGTCCAGGACAGCGAGGCGACGGTCCTGCCCGGGACGGCAGAGGTCGTAGCCGACCTGCTCTCGACCGATGCCGTTCAGATCAAGGTCGGAGCCCCCGTCCGGATCGACGGGTGGGGCGGACAGTCCATCAAGGGGAAGGTGGGTCCGGGTGGACCCCGCAGGCTTCCTGAAGGTCTCCGCCCTCGGAATCGAGGAGCAGCGGGTCCGGGTGACAATGGACTTCGCGGACCCGCCCGAGCCATGAGGCTGCTCGGCCACGTTTCCCGGGTCGTCGTCCACGTGACCACCTGGAGCGCTCCGGACGCCCTACCTTGTGTTCAGGAAAGGCGACCAGTGGGCTGTTTTCGCCGACGAGAACGGCCGCGCCAAACCGGTCACCCTCGGCCACCGAAACAACCGAGTGGCCGAGCCGCTCTCCGGGTTGGCCGGTAGCCGCCTGGTGCTGCACCCCAGCGACCGGGGTCACTATGGGGCAGAATTGCCGGGCGCTGAGAGGGACGGCAGGCCAATGGTTAATGGAACTTAAGTTGCGTTGGCCTGTAAAAGCCTAAATAAGCTGCCTTGAGATCGCGGTGTGTTATGGCTTTTTGCACAAACCAAAAATATAAATAGGAAAACGGCCTCTTATTTCGGGTTCCCATGAAGCGCAGCGATCTCAGCCACACCATCCGCGAGAGCCTGAAGCGGCTTCCGCCGCCCTACGACTCTCACTACGGGATCGTGCCGCCGGCACCCCCCGAGGACGGGGTGTTCGTCGGAGGGGCGATGAAAGCCCTGGAAGCCGCTCAAGCGGCCTTCGGCAAGGTCGACGCCATCGCCGCCCAGATGAAGGACCCCTACATCGTCAGCCGGGTCCTTACCAGACGTGAGGCAGTCAGTTCCTCATCGATCGAAGGCACCCAGAGCACTCTCGACGAACTGCTTTCGGTCGAAGAGACGGGCGACGCCGGCGCACGGGACGAAGCGCGCCAAGTTCGCAACTACGCCGTTGCTTTGGACGGATTCATTCCGAGAGCCGCCAAGGATGGCTACGGCGTCTTCACGATGGATCTGATCAAGGACCTCCATCGCGCCGTGATGAAGGACGACCCCGACTATCAAGACGTTCCTGGCGACCTCCGCTCGCGCGTCGTGTGGATCGGCGGAAACAAAGACATCGCATATTCCAGCCTGAATCCTCCCCCACCGGCCGACGTCGCCGACTGCCTCGCCCAAACCGTCGACTACCTGCGGAACGAGGGCATGCAGCAGATGACGCAAGGGTTCATCACGCGCATGGCCATCGCGCATACCCACTTCGAGGCGGTGCACCCCTTCCGCGACGGCAACGGTCGTGTCGGCCGCCTTCTGCTTCCGCTCATGATGGCGGCGGAGAGGCACGTGCCTCTGTACCTTTCGCCTTACATCGAAAGCAAAAAGGGGGCGTATTACGCTTCGCTCAAGGACGCTCAGCAGCGGCTTGACTGGGAGCCGATCATCACCTTCATGGCCGACGCCGTCACCGGCACCGTCGAAGAACTCATCCGGACCCGCACGGCACTGTCGGAATTGTCAGAGCGCTGGAGAGAGCGCCGAAAATTCCGAAAGGGATCCGCGGCCATCCGCGCCCTGGACGAACTTCACAACTATCCGGTCGTGACGGCGAAGCGCCTTGGCCAACTGCTCGATGTCTCGCCCGCGCAAGTAAATCAGGCCATCGCGCAGTTGCAGGAGGCTGGCATTCTGCAGGAGAGGACTGGATACGCGCGAAACCGAATTTACGCCGCTCCCGAAGCTCTGGCCATCATCAACCGTCCGTTCGGCGAAGAGCCCATCTTTGCCGAATTGGATGCCGACGACACCGACCTGGACGAGGTCTTGCCTGGCCCGAAGGGTCCTTGATCTCTCGCTAGAGACTACACCGAGGCGGCTGCGAACCAGCGTCCCCGGTATCCTGCAGCTTATCGCCCCGGATCGCGGGGCGGTGCCGCCGACGCCAGAGCCGACGGCGCAGTCTCAGCTTATCTGACACGCGTCGCGCCCGCCGGACGAGCAGGTCCATTTCCAGGTCGACAGCGATCGACGCCAACCGGTACGCTCCGCCGATCATGCGCGCGACTTCCTCGTCAGTGATCGGACGATCAACTTGATCGGGCACCCGTGCGGTACCGACGAACGTGCCGGTCTCGGCGTCGATGCAAGTGACGGCGGTCGTGCTCGACGGATCTTCGCTTCTGGACACGATTACATCGCAGTCCCGATAAGGTAGTTTCCGCCTGCAGGCGTTCGATCGGGACACGTCGCACTTCCTCTCTCGGTGCGCCGGAAGGCGCATCGCTGCGGCCAAGTTTCTCAGATGTGCGGGAGAAGCTCCCTTATTCTTCGATGATTGGTCGGTGCGGGTGAACGAGCGCCGCCGCCGATCATTACGATTTGAAAGGTTGCGAGCACGACGACGACGGCTTCTCTTCATCGCAAAGAATGCGTTGCTTCGAAGCGGCGGCTTCGACGAATTTCCAAGGATTCGTTCAGCAAGAAGCGAAGAGCGGCCCGTCGGGGCCGCCGGCGGCGTTCCGCCTCAAACTTCTAGTAGGCAAGCCGCGCGCAGAACCGGCAACAACGAGGAGGATTCGGATGCCGGTACTGGCGGACGAAAGGCTTGCGACGTTGGTGAGGCAGGTGGTGCCGCCTAGAACCCAGCAATGGGTGGTGCAGATCGTCGACAACCATGAAGAGGTCTGCGTGATGTTCAGCCGAAACGTTCTCCGGGTCCATCGAAACTGGTGGACCGATGTCCACGACGCCGGGCTGCATTCCGTTCTGGCCTACCATCCGCTGAGTCTGAAGAAGGTGCCATCGCAGATTCTCCGCGGTTTGTCCTCGCGTACTGTCGTCGACGTCTGGCAGGCGTGCGCGTTAAAAAAAGGCTACAAGGGACGCCTTTCGGAGAAACGCGGCTTCCTGGCGCGGACCGCAGAGGGAGAGCTCGCGTTCGCAGCAACGCGGCGGCGGCGGAATTGGATGCGCTCCGTGAAGCCAGACGCGCAATCTCCGAAAGAGCCCGTCAGGCTCGGTCTCGAGCTCAACGCGACGAGGATTATCAAGGCTTGTTGAGCAGACGTTTGACGCTCCGAAAATACGACGGCTCTTTCCGCGTTCCGCTGTCGGACTACGAACGCTGGCTGCCGAAGCAGACTGCCGAAGCCTTGCGGCTCTACGGCGAGGAAGGTGTACCGCTGCTGGTGATCGAAGGAGAGGCGTTCGATCTTGTCCCCTCGTTGAACGACCGGGACTTGGCGGACTTGATCTACCAGTTGGATGGCGACGTCCAACGCGCGCAGACCGAGACGGACGACCGGGCATTGGACCAAATGTTGGAGAGCCTGGCCGAACTCGACGCCGGTCGGGGCTATTAGGCCGCAAGCGACAGCAAGCTGACGATCATCATCACCGGCACGGTCGGCATGCTGGCGCCACGATCATGGTGGCCGGAACTCGGCGATCATCGCCGCGATCATCAGCGGCGGCGCCGATCATCGGCGGCATCATCATGATCAGCATGGTGCCGGTACTCTGATGGACATGTCGATCATCATCGGCCCCAGCATGATGACCGGCAGCATCATCAGCAGCACTAGCAGCACTAGCAGCACTAGAACAGCAGGATGGATTGACGCGCTGGCGGTTCTCAACATCCAGCAGCTGCTGGTGATCATGGATAGCTTGCGATCAGCACGAAACCTATTATCTTAGCCACGGCGAATCTTCGCGGCGTTAATGTTTGAGCTTGGTCTCCGCCGCCGATTTCCCCTGATCGGGCATCCATTTACGAAATCGAGTCGTTCTTAAAGCCCGGAATCGAGTCGCTCTTATAGCCCGAGCGAGTCGTTCTTAAAGTGGACCAACAACGTATCTGGTGCGGTTTCTGGTGCGGCGATTCAGATAAGGCGAAACAAGGCCTAATAAGTTGCTGATTTCATTGGTGGGCCCGGCAGGACTCGAACCTGCAACCAGACCGTTATGAGCGGCCGGCTCTAACCATTGAGCTACAGGCCCCGCCGCGGGACGGCCCGCGGGAACGCGCGGCTGGCAACGGTGCGCGGTTCGTTTACAGGGATGGAGGCGGGGGTGCAATGCCGAGGCGCGCGAGGTGAGACGTCGGCGCGGCATCGCGAGCGATTTCCAAATTACCGAATTTTGCGATCGTGCCCTTATACGCCTGTTTTGCCCGACGGAACAAGCGTTTTTCCCGTGGTCCTGATTTTTGCTGTGGTAACCCGTTGTAATCGGGACACTTTCTACTGTGCATGGGGTTGTTTTGGTGTTTTTGACGTGACCCGCTCAGTCCACCGAGACCCCGGCGAACTCCACCAACTTCCTCCACTTCTCGGTCTCGTCAGCGACCAGCTTGCCGAACTCGGCCGGCGTCATCGGCCTGGGGATGCCGCCATTCTCGGTCAGCCGCGCCACCACCTTCGGGTCCTTCAGCGCCTCGTTGACCGCCTTGTTGAGGAGCTCGACGATCTCTGCCGGCGTGCCCTTCGGCGCGGAGATGCCGTAGAAGCCGACCGATTCGAAGCCAGGCACGGTCTCGGCGATAGCGGGCACGTCGGGCAGCGCGGGCCAGCGCTGCGGCGAGGTGACGCCGAGCGCGCGGACATTGCCGCCGCGCGACTGCTCCAGCGCGGACGGCAGGTTGTCGAAGATCAGCTGCACCTTGTTGGAGATGATGTCGGGGAAGGCGATCGCAGATCCCCGATAGGGCACATGCACCATGTCGCACTTGGTCATCGCCTTGAACAGCTCCGCCGACATGTGCACCGAGGTGCCGTTGCCTGACGAGGCGAACGAGATCTTGCCGGGATTGGCCTTGCAATAGTCGATGAACTCCTGGACCGTCTTCACCGGCATCGCGTTGGAGACGACCAGCATGTTGGTGAGCTGCATGATGCTGGCAACCGGCGTGGTATCGCGCAGGAAGTCGAACGGCAGCTTCTTGTAGAGCGAGGTCGAGATCGCATTGTTGGGCGCGACGAACAGCAGCGTGTAGCCGTCGGGCGGCGAATTGATCGCGGCCGCAGCCGCGATGTTGCCGCCCGAGCCGGTTCGGTTCTCGACGATGAACTGCTGGCCGAGATGGTCCGACAACCACTGCGCCATGATGCGTGCGACGATGTCGACCGGGCCGCCGGCGGCAAAGCCGATCAGCCAGTGCACGGGGCGGTCCGGGTAGGCGGCGGAGGCGGGAGGGGCGGCGTCGAGGAGACCTGACAGCAAGACCAGCCCGAAAACAGCGCACCGCAAGATTCGCAACATGTCGCCTCCCATTGCCTTATTGTTTGGCGGCATGCTTTCACAAAAACCGCCCGCTGCCTACATGGCCTCAAGTCGATGTTGACGCAGGCGCAGCCGGGCCGATGATGACATTCGTAAGTCGTATCCTTCTCAGTGTCGCGAGATCGGCGTGGTGAAGTGACGATCGCTCTAAGCGATCGTTATTTCTTCAGCATCGCACACGCCGGGTCCGGCGGGCCGAAGGCCTTGTCGCCGGGAATCGTCGTGAGGATCTTGTAATAGTCCCACGGATATTTGCTCTCCTCCGGCGTCTTCACCTGCACCAGCCAGAGGTCGTGCACCATCAGATTGTCATCGCGAAGCTTGCCGTGGCGGGCGAAGAAATCCTCGACCGGCGTCTCGCGCATTTTCGCCGCGACCTTGAGCGGATCGTCGGTGCCGGTCTCCTTGATGGCGTTGAGATAGTGGATCACGCTGGAATAGACGCCGGCCTGCCACATCGACGGCATCTTGTTCATCTTGGCGAAATAGCGCTTCGACCATTCGCGGGTCTTGTCATCCATGTCCCAGTAGAACGAGGTCGTCAGGAGCAGGCCCTGCGCGGCCTGCAGGCCGAGGCCGTGGATGTCGGTGATCAGCGCCAGCAGCGCCGCCATCTGCTGGCCGCCCTTGAACACGCCGAACTCCGAGCCGGTCTTGATCTCGTTCATGTTGTTGGGGGGACCTGCCGCAATGCCGATGATCTTGGCCTTGGAGGCCTGCGCCTGCAGCACAAAGGAGGAGAGGTCAGGCGTCGCCAGCGGCGGCTTCACCGAGCCCAGCACCTTGCCACCATTGGCGGTGATGACGCTGGAGGCGTCGCGCTCCAGCGAGTGACCGAAGGCGTAATCGTCGGTGATGAAGAACCAGCTGTCGCCGCCGCGCTTGACCACCGCATCCGCAGTGCCGACCGCGAGCGCGCGGGTGTCGAACACCCACTGCATCGCATAGGGCGAGCAGAACTTGCCGTGGAAGTCCGCGGTGCCGGTGGAGTGGGTGATGAACAGCCGCTTCTTCTCGTTGGCGATGTTCTGCAGCGCAAGGCCGACGGCCGAGACCGGCACGTCGACGATCAGGTCGACCTGGTCGACATCGTACCAGCGCCGCGCGATCGCAGCGCCAATGTCCGCCTTGAGCTGGTGGTCGCCGATCACGATGCGGATCGGCTTGCCGAGCACAGTGCCGCCGAAATCGTCGATCGCCATCTGCGCCGCCGTCACCGAGCCCTGGCCGGTCGGCGCGGAGGCGGGGCCATTCATGTCGGTGAGCACGCCGATCTTGACGACGTCGTCGGACACCTGCGCCATCGCGGCACCCGACAGCAGCGCCGCCGCCAAGGCGGCCGCAACCGGCAGTCCAAATTTCATTGGATTCACGCTCGTCCTCCCCTGATCCGGCGCGTTGACCGAAACTTGCCGGGTACGGCCCGGCTGAATTGGTTTCTTTTGCAACTATTTGGGGGTGGGCGTCAATCTCAGGCCGCGAAACGGATTTGGCCTGCGGGCGAGGGATCGTACCCGGTCAGCTCCTCGGCGCGTTGGCACAGCCGCCGTTCGTCCAGGAACCGGATCAGGGCCTGCATGGCGGGGCGGAAATAGCTGCGCTGCCGCATTGCGAGGTCAAAATTCTCCCAGACCAGCGGCACGAAATCGAGCCCGGCCGAGCGCGCTGCCGCGCGCGTCGCGACGCCGCAATCGGCTTGTCCGGCGCGGACCATCTCGGCGAGGTCGGGCCCGGTGAGGGCCGGCGTCTCCACCCGTCGCAGATCGCGCGTCGAGGCGCCGGCGCGCTTCAGCAGCACGTCGAGCAGCATCTGCGCGCCGGTGCCTTGCTGTCGCATCGCCATCCGCGCGCCGAGCGCGAGCACGTCGGAGAGCCCCTGCAACTGCTTTGGATTGCCGGACGGCAGCACGAGCCCTTGTTCGCGGCGCACGAAGGCGACCAGCAGCGCATCATGTAAGTCAGGTGCGTCCCGCAGCGCCGTCACGCTGGCGTCGGAGGCAAGGTTGCCTTCCGCGTCGAGGCTGTGGAAGTGCACGGCGACCGCCATCACCTCGTTGCGTTGCAGCCGCTCGAGCCCGCGTGCGCTGCCTTCTGTCATCGATCCGAGGCCTGAACCGGACTCGCGGAGGCTCCAGTCCAGCAGCTCGTCCTGGCTGCCGCCCACCACCGGCGGCGGCTCTGCCGTCAGCATGCCGGCAGGGCGCGCCAGGCCCGACAGCACCCAGAGGTCGAGCTCGTGTCGCGGGAAGAGCCATTTGCCTGTTACCTTGGTGCAGGGGATCGCGCCGTTGGTTACGAGTTCGTAGAGCTTGCGTTCGCCGAGGCGGAGATAGTCCGCGGCTTCGCTGGTCGTCAGGAATTCCATCCTGCATTCCTATGCAAATTCTTGCTTCCTTTTTGACGTTCAACGCAGGGGAATTCTGCATTTCAGTTTTTGTCCGCGGGAACCATGCCTGATCATCTCGCTGCTTTGCAACACGTCCGCACGCCGGTTTTCACTGCTTTAGTGAACGATCTTAAAGCGTGCGCGTGCTTGCCGAGATTTCCCGAAAGACCTTCCCAATGGGTATCGCGTCACGAGTGCGGCGCAATCGATCATCATCATGATCGCGTCATAGCAATGGGAACCTGATATGGGCCGCCTGTCCGTCGCTTTCGCGCTTTCCTGCGGCCTCACGGCGGCCGTTGCGGCCGCGTCCGCGCAGGACCGCAGTATCGTCCTCGCGACAACGACGGCGACGCAAGAATCCGGCCTCATGGATTATCTGCTGCCGATTTTCCGCGACAAGACCGGCATCGAGATGACGGTGATTGCACGCCGAAGCGACGAGGTGCTCGATGTTGCCCGGAGAGGCGAGGTCGACGTGGTGTTGATGCATGCCCGGCCGCAGGAGGAGAAATTCGTCGCTGACGGTTTCGCCAGCAAGCGCTACGACGTGATGTACAATGATTTCGTGCTGATCGGGCCGAAGAGCGATCCCGCCGGCGTGAAGGGCAAGGACATCGCCACTGCGCTGAAAGCCATCGAAGCCAAGGGTGCGCCGTTCGTGACGCGCGGCGATCGTTCCGGCACTCATGCGGCGGAGCTCGCACTCTGGATCGTTGCCGGCATCGACATCGCCAGTGCCAAGGGCGCCTGGTATCGCGAAAGCGGGCAGGGCATGACCGCGGCGCTCGATGCCGCACGCAAGGCGAATGCCTATATGCTTGCAGATCGCGCCAGCTGGATCTCGTTCAGGGAACGCGGCGATCTCGACATCATCGTCGAGGGCGACAAGCGGTTGCTCAACCAATATGGCGTGATGCTGGTGAACCCGGAAAAATTTCCGGACGTGAAGAGAGAGCTGGGCCAGACCTTCATCGAGTGGCTGATCTCTCCGGAGGGGCAAGCGGCGATCGCCGGTTACAAGGTCGACGGGCAGCAGGTGTTCTTTCCGAACGCGGACAAATCGGGCGGCTGACGGCCGAGGTAGGAGCGGTTGCCAAACCGCGCGATGCGTGGTCCATCATGAGACATGATCCAGCGCCTGCCGCCTTCATTGACGCCGCTCGAGACCGGGCTCGCCGCACTGCTGCGTGGCGTCGATCCGGTCGTGCCGGTCGAATTGTCGCTGATTGAAGCGGCCGGCTGTATTTCCGCGGGCATGCCATTGCTGCCGGCCTCTCCGCCGCGCGACATCGCTGCAGTGGATGGCTGGGCGCTTTGCGCCCGCGATCTCGTCGGCGCGTCCTCCTATTCGCCGCTGCCTCTGGCCGGCCTTCCGGTGTGGGTCGAGGCCGGCGGCGCGATGCCGGCGGGCTGCGATTGCGTGCTCGATGTTGACGCAGTCGAGGTGTCGGGCCCGCTCGCCCAGGTGCTGATGGAGGGCGTTCCGGGACAAGGTGTCGCGCGTGCGGGCAGCGATATCGCCGAGAACGCGCCCGCGGCCGCAACGGGATGTCCCGTCGATGCAGCAGCTCTGTTGCTCGCGCGCGTTGCGGGTGCGGACAGGCTGAGCGTCAGGCGGCCGCGCCTGCGCATCGTCAACGTGCCGGGTGGAAGCGCGACGCTGCAGATGATCGCCGAGCTTTCAAGCGCGGCAGGGTTGGATGTGAGCATGCATGAAGCCGGTTCGCGCGATGCGGCGTCGATCGCAGCGGCGCTCGATGTGTCCGCCTGCGATCTTCTGCTGACGATCGGCGGCAGCGGCGTCGGTCGCGCGGATGCCGCGGTGACGGCGCTGGCTGAGCGCGGGGCGGAGCTCGCCCACGGTCTTGCGCTCCAGCCTGGACGGACCGCAGCCGCTGGTCGGCTCGGAAACATTCCGGTCGTCGCCTTGCCCGGTTCGCCGGCTCAAGCGCTTGCGGTCTGGGTTGCGCTGGCGCTTCCGCTGATCGATCGATTGTCGGCACGGCAACCACGTCGCACGGTGACCTTGCCGCTCGCGCGAAAAATCGCATCCGGCGTCGGCATTGCCGAGATCGCGCTCCTGGCGGAGGAACATAAAACCTGGATGCCGCTTGCCATGGGCGAATGGCCGCTGCACGCAATCGGCCGATCCGATGCATGGTTGCTTATTCCCGCGAGCCGCGAGGGATTTGCTGCGGGCGAACCGGTCGATGCTTATTTGATGCGGGAATGATATGGGTTCCGGCATGACGATGATCCCAAGGCCGCCAGATCGCAGCACGCTCGAGCAGGAGCAGTTTCTCAAAATCCTTTCGCGTGAGGAGGCGTTGGTGCGCTTCGATGCTGCGCTGTTTCCGCGTCCGGTCCCGAATGAGGCGCGCAAGCTCGCCGATGCGCTCGGTGCGGCCCTTGCTGAAGACATCACCGCGCCGATCGACGTGCCGCCCTTCGATCGCTCCAATGTCGACGGCTTTGCCGTGCGCTCGGCAGATCTTTCAGTCGCCGGCGAAGGCGCGCCCGTGCGGCTGGCGCTGAACGGCGAGACCATTCACTGCGGCACCGCACCTGTGCTGCAAGTGACGACAGGAACCGCAACGCCAATCGCGACCGGCGGCCCGCTGCCGCGCGGCGCCGATGCCGTCGTCATGGTCGAGCACACCCAGCCGTCCGGCCTCGCTGCGATCGATGTCCGTCGCGCAGTCTCGCCGGGGCAGTTCGTCTCGTACGCCGGCTCCGACATCGCGCGCAGCGAAGCGCTGTTGCGCGCCGGCACAATCATCGGCTCGCGCGAGATCGGCATGCTGGCGGCCTGCGGCATAGCCGAGGTCAGAGTCGCACGGAAGCCGCGGGTTGCGGTGATCTCCACTGGCGACGAGCTCGTGCAGCCCGGCGAGGCGCTTGCGCCGGCGGCGATCTACGACACCAATGGTGCGATCGTCGCAGCCGCGATCAACGAGAACGGCGGCGAGGCGATCTTCCTCGGTGCGATTCCCGACGACGAAGTCAGGCTGGAAGTGGCGATGCGTCAGGCGCTGGCGGATTCCGACATGCTGGTGCTGTCGGGCGGCACATCGAAGGGAGCGGGCGACCTGTCCCATCGCATTATCGATCGGCTCGGCCTGCCCGGCGTCATCGCGCATGGCGTGGCGCTCAAGCCCGGCAAGCCGCTGTGCCTTGCCGTGTGCGACGGCAAGCCGGTGGTGATCCTGCCGGGCTTTCCGACCTCGGCGATGTTCACCTTCCACGACATGATCGTGCCGGCGCTGCGCAAGATGGCCGGATTGCCGCCACGCTCCGATGCCAAGGTGAGTGCGACCGTGCCGGTACGCATTGCCTCCGAGCTAGGCCGTACCGAGTTCGTCATGGTCTCGCTGGTCGACGGCAAGGACGGGCTGATCGCCTACCCTTCCGGCAAGGGCTCAGGTGCGATCACATCCTTCGCGCAGGCCGATGGCTTTCTGCGCATCGATGCGCTCGCCGACCAGATGCCGGCGGGGACGAAGGCCGAGGTGACGCTGTTCACGCCGCATGTGCGGGTGCCTGATCTCGTCATCGTTGGCAGCCATTGCACCGGCCTCGATCTCGTGACCGCGCCGCTCGCCCATGCGGGCCTCACTGTGCGCTCGATTGCCGTTGGCAGTCTCGGGGGCCTGGCGGCGGCCAAGCGCGGCGAATGCGATTTCGCGCCGATCCATCTGTTCGACGACAAGACGGAGACCTACAACGCGCCGTATCTCGTCGAGGGGCTCGAGCTCGTGCCGGGATGGCGGCGGATGCAAGGCATTGTCTTCCGCAAAGGCGACAAGCGCTTCGAGGAGAGGGGCGCAAACGAGGCCGTCGCTGCCGCGGTCGCCGACCCCGCCTGCATCATGGTCAACCGCAACCAGGGCGCCGGCACGCGTATCTTGATCGACCGCCTGCTCGGCGGAGCGCGCCCGGAAGGCTATTGGAATCAGCCGCGCTCGCACAACGCGGTTGCCGCCGCCGTCGCGCAGCACCGTGCGGACTGGGGCCTGACCATTGCGCCGGTCGCCCATGCGGCCAATCTCGGTTTCATTCCGTTCGCGGAAGAGCATTATGATTTTGCCTTGGTGACCTCGCGCAAGCAGCGTCCGGCCGTGCAGGCTTTTCTCAATGCGCTCGGCTCGGAGGAGGCGCGTACGGCGCTGCAGCGAGCCGGATTCCGGCCTGCCTAAAGCGCGATGAGATGGGGTTCAATCGTCATCGCGCCTAAGCTCTTTGTTTGAGGATGATCTCCGCGCAAGCGCGTTCCGCTGACGTCGCCAGGGAAAACCGCTTCACACTTTTCCGGATCATGCTCTAGACGACCGAGCCGATGCCGTTGGCTTGAGCGGCGCGCTCTCTCGCGCATTCCCGCTCCTCGGCTTCCGCATGGCTGATCCGGAGTGCGTCCCGATCAGTAGTCGCAGCTCGTCTCCATCCGGTTCGATGTTCCGTTAAATGCTAGGATGCCGCATCCAGTGCCGCGAGACGCTCGGCTGCAGTGATGTCCTCCACCGTGTTCGCATTGAAGAACGGATCGAGCGGCTCGGCGGGCCATGTTACTGTCGCAAGCGGATAGCGCGCGGTCCAGCGGTCGATCTTGCGGAGATCCTCGACGACCAGGGCGTGGCGCAGCTCGTCGCGCAAGGCGACGCGCCACAGGCCAATCACCGGATGCGACTGGTCGCCCGAGGCGGCGACCGCGAGCTGCGCGTTCTCCCGCGCCCGCGCCGCGTGGAGCCGTGCGACGAGGTCACGTGGCAGGAACGGGCAGTCCCCGGCGGCGCTGAGCACCCATTCGATCTCCGGCCGGTTTGCTGCGGTCCAGTCCAGTGCGGCCAAAATGCCGGCGAGCGGACCGGGGAAGCCGGGCACGTCGTCGGCAACAACCTGCAAGCCGAATGTAGCGAAACGCGCCGGATCGCCATTGGCGTTGAGGATCAGTCCATCGCACTGGGGCGACAGGCGCGCGATCACGCGCTCCAGAATGGTGCGGCCGCCGATGGTGCGCATCGGCTTGTCGCCACCGCCCATGCGACGTGCCAGGCCGCCGGCGAGCAGCACGCCAAGAGTCGGTGGAAGGCTCGTTGGCGGAATGCTAGTCGTCACCACTTTCGCCCTTGCGCTTGTGCCTCGCTGATTCCTCTTCGACGTAAGCGAGGTTCTGGTCGTAGACGATCCGCTCCTCGCCGGCGAGTGCGATGAAGCGCTTGCCGCGGGTGCGTCCGACCAGCGTCAGGCCGACTTGCCGCGCGAGATCGACGCCCCAGGCGGTGAAGCCGGATCGCGACACCAGGATCGGAATGCCCATGCGTACGGTCTTGATCACCATCTCCGAGGTGAGGCGGCCCGTGGTGTAGAGGATCTTGTCGCCGGGATCGACGCCGTGGCGGTACATCCAGCCTGCGATCTTGTCGACCGCATTATGGCGGCCGACGTCCTCGGTGTAGCAGAGCGGCTCGCCTTCCTTGCACAGCACGCAGCCATGGATCGCGCCGGCCTCGAGATAGAGCGATGGCATGGTGTTGATGGTTTGCGTCATCCGGTAGAGCCAGGAGGTGCGCAGCTCCGCCCTTGGCAGCGCGACGCTCTCGACCGCTTCCAACAGATCGCCGAAGGCGGTGCCCTGCGCACAGCCGGAAGTCTGCGTGCGCTTCTTGAGCTTGGCTTCGAAATTGGTGTGGTGTGAGGTGCGCACGACAACGACCTGAAGGTCGTCGTCATATTCGACCTCGGTGACCGCGTCGTTATATTTCAGCATGTTCTGGTTCAGCAAATAGCCGAGCGCCAGATATTCCGGATAGTCGCCGATCGTCATCATGGTGACGATCTCCTGGGAATTCAGGTAGAGCGTCAGCGGCCGCTCCATCGGCACCTTGATTTCGACCCTGGCGCCGGTCTGGTCAGTCCCGGTCACGCTCTGGGTCAGGCGCGGGTCGCCGGGGTCAGGGATAATCAGAGGCACCGGGGCCTTGTCGATCTTCATCATGGCCGCGACGTTAGCATGACATTCGCCCCAAGCCGATATAAGCATGCCGGGGAGTGGGCAAAATGCCTGCGTTCGTCAGTGCGAGCGAAGCGATCCGGCATCTTTCCTCGGAAGCACCCTGGATTGCTTCGCTGCGTTCGCAATGACGGGGAGAGGCCGGAGGTTCCATCTGCTCGCGAGCCGGTGGCGGAGATCGAATGGTTATGAAAGTCATCGGCCTTGCAGGCTGGAGCGGAGCGGGCAAGACCACGCTGTTGACGCGGCTGATCCCGCATTTCAACGCGCAGGGCCTGCGCGTCTCCGTCATCAAGCATGCCCACCATCGGTTTGACGTCGATGTGCCCGGCAAGGATTCGTGGCGCCACCGCGAGGCCGGGGCGGCCGAGGTGCTGGTGGCGTCGTCGAACCGCTGGGCCTTGATGCACGAGTTGCGCGGCGCAGCCGAGCCGCGGTTGCCGGAACTTCTCGGCAAGCTGTCCGCGGTCGATCTCGTCGTGGTCGAAGGCTTCAAGCGCGAGCCGCATCGCAAGATCGAGGTGCATCGGGCCGCCAATGCCAAGCCGCTGCTGTTCCCCGATGATCCCGGCATTGTCGGGATTGCCACCGACGCTGCGGTTGAAACCCGGCTGCCGACCGTCCATCTCGATGACATCGAGGCTGTAGCGGCTCTCATGCTGCGTGCCGCCATACAGGTCGAGGATGCGATGGCAAGAAGCGCGGCGACGCGCTGACGAGGCACCATGGCGCAACTGTCGGACGATTGCTTTGCTTTCGGCGGACCGATGATGTCGGTCGACGAGGCTGTTGGCCTGATCACGACCCGCGTCCACGCGATTGCCGACCTAGAGACGGTGGCGCTCGTGGATGCCGACGGGCGCGTGCTGGCGCGCGATATCGCGGCGCCGCTGCCGTTGCCGCCTTTCACCAACTCTGCCGTCGACGGCTATGCCGTCGGCGACGCGGATCTTCCGCAGGACGGGGAACAGGCCTTTCCGCTCGATCGCCGTATCCAGGCCGGCGGCCTTGCGGAGGCGCCGATCAAGCCCGGCCACACTGCACGCATCTTCACGGGCGCGCCGATGCCGCCGGGGGCCGGGACCGTCTTCATGCAGGAGGATGTCCGCATCGATGTATCAGGAAAGATCGTGCTGCCATCAGGGCTGAAGTCGGGTGCGAACGTCCGGCCGGCAGGCGAGGATATCCCCGTTGGCCAGATCGCGCTGCGAGCAGGCCTGCGACTGCGGCCGCAGCATGTTGCCCTTGCCGCCGCGTTTGGTCTGACCCAACTCGATGTGGTCAGGCGCATTCGCGTCGCCGTGTTCTCGACCGGCAACGAGTTGGCCTCGCCGGGCGAGCCGCGTGCGGCCTCGCAGCTGTTCGATTCCAACCGTTTCATGCTGATGGCGATGCTGCGCCGGCTCGGCTGCGAGGTCTCCGATCTCGGCATTCTGCGCGACGAGCGTGCCTCGCTTGCGAGCGGATTGAAGCAGGTTGCAGGTCAGCATGATCTGATCCTCACCACCGGCGGCGTCTCGACCGGCGAGGAGGACCACGTCAAGGCGGCGGTCGAGAGCGTCGGCTCACTCGTGCTGTGGCGGATGGCGATCAAGCCCGGCCGGCCTGTGGCAATGGGCATCATCGGCGGCACGCCGCTGATCGGGCTGCCCGGTAATCCCGTCGCAAGTTTCGTCACATTCGTTCACGTGGTGCGGCCAACCGTGCTCGCGCTCGCCGGCAGCCTGCCGGAGCCGCTAGCGCCGATCCCGCTGCGTGCGGCGTTCACCTATAGGAAGAAGCTGGGTCGCCGCGAATATGTTCGCGCCTCGTTGCGCCGCGCACAGGATGGCGCGCTGGAGGCAATCAAGTTCCCGCGCGAAGGAGCAGGCCTGCTGTCGTCATTGGTGGAGACCGATGGCCTCATTGAACTCGGCGAAGATATCACGCGCGTCGAACCCGGCGACAGCGTAGGTTTCCTGTCCTACGCCAACCTGCTCTGAGGCCCTCGCGTTGACGCAATCGATCCCTCCCGCCATGTTGCCCTGATGACCAGAACGACGCTTAATCTCACCGGGCTCAAATGCCCGTTGCCGGCCCTCAAGACGCGCAAGGCGCTGAAACCATTGCAGCCGGGCGATCAGCTCGAAGTCCTCTGCACCGATCCCTTGTCGATCATTGACATTCCGAACCTGATCCGCGAGACGGGCGACACGGTGGAGATCACCGAGCGCAACGAGGCGCGCATCGTGTTCTTGATAGAAAAAGCGAATGGCTCGATAAAAAGTGCCAATGGTGCGCTGCGTTCTTAGGCGCGTTACTGCGCTGATACCGACCTTTTGTCTATCGACATCGATCCCGGCTTCTGCCCCAATTGACTTTGTCCGCGCCGGCGCGGAGGTTGAATCGTGTCCGCGATACGCGGATCAGCGGGCCACGCACGAAGCCGTCACATCGTATCGGGCATAGAGTCCTGTTCGAGGGGTTAACTTCTCAGACATGCGTGACGGTCCTGGCGCGTGTTGGATGATTTTGCGGAGCAGCGGGGACCAGAGCTGCGCCGCAATGGGCTGAGGAACAGGATCGTAGCGGCAGTCTCGCTCAGAAGGGCGACTGCAGGGGAGGAGTGCATGACGACAATCGAGAGCGCGGGAAGGATTTCAGGCGCTGGCGCAGGAATTTTCGATCGCGAACATACGGTCGCAAAGGCAGGCTTCAACCGATGGCTGGTGCCGCCGGCGGCGCTCTGCATCCATCTCTGCATCGGCATGGCCTACGGCTTCTCCGTGTTCTGGCTGCCGCTGTCGCGCGCGATCGGCATCACGCAGAGCAAGGCCTGCCCGGACATCTCGCTGTTTCAGGAGCTGTTCACCACCACCTGCGATTGGAAGGTCGCGAGCCTGGGGTGGATGTACACGCTGTTCTTCGTGCTGCTCGGCGTCTCCGCCGCGATCTGGGGCGGCTGGCTCGAGCGCGCGGGCCCGCGCAAGGCGGGTGCCGTCGCGGCCTGCTGCTG
Source organism: Bradyrhizobium sp. CCBAU 51745 (assembly GCF_028128715.1). Lineage (NCBI taxonomy): Bacteria > Pseudomonadati > Pseudomonadota > Alphaproteobacteria > Hyphomicrobiales > Nitrobacteraceae > Bradyrhizobium > Bradyrhizobium sp. CCBAU 51745. The sequence goes on from NZ_LBJP01000093.1 coordinate 241,170, forward strand.
GGGCGGTGGTCTTCTGATCGGCGCCTTCGGCGTCTATGTCCACCAACTCTGGATCATGTGGCTCGGTTGCGGCGTGATCGGCGGCGTCGGTCTCGGTTTGGGCTACATCTCGCCGGTGTCGACGCTGGTGAAATGGTTCCCCGACCGTCGCGGCATGGCGACCGGCATGGCCATCATGGGATTTGGCGGCGGCGCCATGATCGGCGCGCCCCTCGCCAACCTCCTGATCAACTATTTCAAGACGCCGACCTCGGTCGGTGTCTGGGAGACGTTCGTTGCGATGGGCGTCATCTATTTCGTGTTCATGATGATCGGCGCGTTTGCCTATCGCGTGATCCCGGTCGGCTGGCAGCCCGAGGGCTGGACGCCGCCGAGCGAAAAGAAGTCGATGATCACCGAGCATCACGTGCATCTCGACAATGCGCACAAGACGCCGCAGTTCTGGCTGATCTGGTGGGTGCTCTGCCTGAACGTGTCGGCAGGCATCGGCGTGATCGGCATGGCCTCGCCGATGTTGCAGGAGATCTTCGCCGGCAAGCTGATCGGTCTGCCCGATGTAACTTTCAGCCAGCTCTCGACTGAGCAGAAGACCGTCATCGCCGGCATCGCGGCGGGCTTTGCCGGTCTGTTGTCGCTGTTCAACATCGCCGGCAGGTTCTTCTGGGCCTCGCTGTCCGACTATCTCGGCCGCAAGAACACCTATTACACGTTCTTCCTGCTCGGCATCGCGCTCTACGCGCTGGCGCCGACCTTTGCGGCAATGGGCTCGAAGCTGCTGTTCGTGGTCGGCTTCGGCATTATCCTGTCGATGTATGGCGGTGGCTTCGCGACCGTGCCTGCCTATCTCGCCGACATGTTCGGCACACAGTTTGTCGGTGCCATTCATGGCCGTCTGCTGACGGCATGGTCGACCGCGGGCATCATCGGCCCGGTCGTGGTGAACTACATCCGCGAGTTCCAACTCGCCGCCGGTGTGCCGCGCGATCAGCTCTACAACACGACGATGTACATCCTCTGCGCCATGCTGATCGCCGGCTTGATCTGCAACTATCTGATCAAGCCCGTCGATCCCAAGTGGAACATGAGCCAGGAGGAGGTCGCCCGCTTGCAGGCGGCCAGCGCGAAGAACGAAGCGGCGATCCAGCACGGCTCGTTTGGCATCGGCAGGGGCGGTCTGGATGCCAAGGCGGCGCTGTTCTGGGCTTTCGTCGGAGTTCCCTTGGCCTGGGGCGTCTGGAAGACGCTGGAGAGCGCGGTCAAGATCTTCTGATCGTAGATCCATGCCGCCGCGGAAGGTCACATGGCCTTCCGCGCGCATCTGTCGAATTGCTCAAGAACAGAATCTAGGGGGATTTCATGCTTCGCACCCGTATCTGCCTTGCCGCCATGATGCTGGCAGCAAGCCTTCACACCGCGTCCGCGCAGACCGCGACGGCGCCTGCACCTGCCGCAACGACCGACGCCAAGCCATCGGGCAAGATCAAGCTCACCATGCAGAAGCTGAAAGACATGAAGGCGAAGTGGGCCGCCAACAAGCCGAAGCTGAAGGCGTGTCGCGCCGAGGTGAAGGCCAAGGGGCTGATCGGCGATGACCGCTGGTTCTATATCCAGGACTGCATGGACAGGACCTAAGCCAGGGTTCCACTTTGCGGTTGCGCGGAGGGTACGCAGAGCGGTGGCCTTCCCCGTAAAGCATTATAGAGTCTTTCTAAATTCTCTCTTGCATCTGGCATACCAGAGACTAGAGTCGGTTCGATCGGGTTCGATCCACTGTGCCGCGGAGACGCGGTTCCCGGATGATCGTGCCTAGAAAATCAGGGCGGATCGCGATGGTCATCCCGCCCGGAGATCATCGCGCTTTTGAGGAGAACGCGACGTTTCCATGAGCAGCAACGACGACGTTCACAAGGTCAGGGAATTCGAGCACCCGGGCGAGGGGCGCCGGCGCGCCAAGGCGACGCCCAAGGGGCGTCAGGTCGATCCGACCGCCGCGCATGAGATCGAGCAATTGCTCGGAGATCGCCCGCGGCGGCGCGATCTCCTGATCGAATATCTGCACCTGATCCAGGACACATATCACCAGATCTCGGCTGCGCATCTCGCCGCGCTTGCCGACGAGATGAAGCTCGCCTTCGCCGAAGTGTTCGAGACCGCGACCTTCTACGCGCATTTCGACGTGGTGAAGGAGGGCGAGCCTGATATTGCCCCGCTGACGGTCCGCGTCTGCGATTCGCTGACCTGCGCGATGCTCGGGGGAGAGAAGCTGCTTGCGGATTTGCAAGACGCCTCTGGGCCCGGCATCCGCGTGGTGCGCGCGCCCTGCGTCGGCCGCTGCGATACCGCGCCTGCCGCGGAAGTCGGACACAACTTCGTCGATCACGCGACCGTTGCCAATGTGATGGCTGCGGCGAAGGTCGGTGATACTCACGCGCATCTGCCTGATTATATCGATTACGACGCTTATGTTGCCGGCGGCGGCTACAAGCTGCTGGGCCGCTTGCGCTCGGGCGAGATGTCGACGGACGATCTCTTGAAGTCGCTCGACGATGCTTCGCTGCGCGGCCTCGGCGGCGCGGGCTTCCCGACGGGACGCAAATGGCGTGCGGTGCTGGGCGAGCCCGGTCCGCGGCTGATGGCGATCAATGGCGACGAGGGCGAGCCCGGCACGTTCAAGGACCGCTATTATCTCGAAACCGATCCGCATCGCTTCATCGAGGGCATGCTGATCGGCGCGCATGTGGTGCAGGCCTCCGACGTCTACATCTATCTGCGCGACGAATATCCGGCCTCGCGCGAGATCCTGACGCGCGAGATCGCAAAGTTGCCTGCGGGCGGACCGACATTGCACATGCGCCGCGGCGCCGGCGCTTACATCTGCGGCGAAGAGTCTTCGCTGCTCGAAAGCATCGAGGGCAAGCGCGGTCTACCCCGGCACAAGCCGCCTTATCCGTTCCAGGTCGGCCTGTTCGGCCTGCCGACGTTGATCAACAACATCGAGACGCTGTGGTGGGTGCGCGACATCGTCGAGAAGGGCGCCGACTGGTGGAAGGGCCATGGCCGCCATGAGCGGCACGGCCTGCGCAGCTTCTCGGTCTCGGGGCGCGTCAAGAATCCGGGCATGAAGCTTGCGCCTGCGGGCATCACCGTGCGCGAGCTGATCGACGAATATTGCGGCGGCATGGCCGATGGCCACCAGTTCTACGCCTACCTTCCGGGCGGCGCGTCCGGCGGTATCCTGCCGGCGTCGATGGACGACATCCCGCTCGATTTCGGCACGCTCGAAAAATACGGCTGCTTCATCGGTTCGGCCGCGATCGTGATCCTGTCGCAAAAGGACAGCGTGCGCGCAGCCGCACTGAACCTGATGAAATTTTTCGAGGACGAGAGCTGCGGCCAGTGCACGCCGTGCCGCGTCGGAACCCAGAAGGCGGCGCTGCTGATGCAGAAGCCGGTCTGGAACCGCGCATTGCTGGAAGAATTGAGCCAGGCGATGCGCGATGCCTCGATCTGCGGGCTTGGCCAGGCGGCATCGAATCCGCTGTCCTCCGTGATCAAGTATTTCCCTGACGAGTTCAAGGAAGCGGCCGAATGACCAAGATTACGTTCGAGCTCGACGGCAAGCAGGTCGAGGCCAGGCCCGGCGAGACGATCTGGCAGGTCGCCAAACGCCAGGGCCGCGACATCCCGCATTTGTGCTATTCGCCCGCACCAGACTATCGGCCCGACGGCAATTGCCGCGCCTGCATGGTCGAGATCGAGGGCGAGCGGGTGCTGGCGGCTTCGTGCAAGCGCACGCCGTCGGTCGGCATGAAGGTGAAGACCGAATCCGCGCGCGCGACCGCCGCGCAGAAAATGGTGATGGAGCTGCTTGTCGCCGATCAGCCGGCGCGCGAGACCAGCCACGATCCGGATTCGAAGTTCTGGCACTGGGCCGAGACCACGGGCGTCACCGAGAGCCGCTTCCCGGCTGCCGAGCGTTGGGAGACCGACGCCAGCCATCCGGCGATGCGGGTCAATCTCGATGCCTGCATCCAGTGCGGCCTCTGCGTGCGCGCTTGCCGCGAGGTCCAGGTCAATGACGTCATCGGCATGGCCTATCGCAACCATAGTTCCAAGATCGTGTTCGACTTCGACGATCCCATGGGTGAGTCGACCTGCGTTGCTTGCGGCGAATGCGTGCAGGCCTGTCCGACCGGCGCGCTGATGCCGGCCGTCATGCTCGACGACAAGCAGACCCGCGTGACTTACGCCGACAGGAAGGTGGATTCGCTCTGCCCGTTCTGCGGCGTCGGCTGCCAAGTCACCTACGAGGTCAAGGACGAGAAGGTGATTTATGCCGAGGGCCGCGATGGCCCCGCCAATCATAACCGTCTCTGCGTCAAGGGTCGCTTCGGCTTCGACTACATCCACCATCCGCATCGTCTGACCAAGCCGCTGGTGCGGCTGCCGAATGCGAAGAAGGATGCCAACGACCAGGTCGATCCGGCCAATCCCTTTACCCATTTCCGCGAGGCAAGCTGGGACGAGGCGCTCGACATCGCCGCCAAGGGCCTCGTCGAGATCCGCGACGAGAAGGGCGTGAAGGCGCTCGCCGGCTTCGGCTCGGCCAAGGGCTCCAATGAGGAGGCCTATCTGTTCCAGAAGCTGGTCCGCACCGGCTTCGGCTCGAACAACGTCGATCACTGCACCCGGCTATGCCACGCCTCGTCGGTCGCGGCGCTGTTCGAAGGCCTGAGCTCCGGCGCGGTGTCGGCGCCGTTCTCGGCGGCGATGGACGCGGAAGTGATCTGGGTGATCGGCGCCAATCCGACCGTCAACCATCCGGTGGCCGCGACCTTCATCAAGAACGCGGTCAAGCAGAACGGCGCAAAACTGTTCGTGATGGATCCGCGCCGGCAGTCGCTGTCGCGTCACGCCACCAAGCATCTGCAGTTCAAGCCCGGCTCCGACGTCGCCATGCTGAACGCGATGATCAACACGATCATCACCGAAGGCCTGACCGACGATCAGTACATCGCGGGCTACACCGAGGGCTTCGAGGACCTCAAGGAGAAGATCAAGGAGTTCACGCCGGAGAAGATGGAGCCGATCTGCGGCATCCCGGCGCAGACGCTGCGCGAAGTCGCGCGTACCTATGCACGCGCCAAATCGTCGATCATCTTCTGGGGCATGGGCATCAGCCAGCACGTCCATGGCACCGACAATGCGCGCTGCCTGATCGCGCTGGCGCTGATCACCGGCCAGGTCGGCCGGCCCGGCACCGGCCTGCATCCGCTGCGCGGCCAGAACAACGTGCAGGGCGCCTCCGACGCCGGCCTGATCCCGATGTTCCTGCCGGACTACCAGCCGGTCGGTCGCGACGATCTGCGCGGGGCTTTCGAAAAGCTGTGGCAGCAGGATCTCGATCCCGTCCGCGGCCTGACCGTGGTCGAGATCATGAACGCGATCCATGCGGGCGAGATCAAGGGCATGTATATCGAGGGTGAGAATCCCGCGATGTCCGACCCCGACTTGCAGCATGCGCGCCAGGCGCTCGCGATGCTCGATCATCTCGTGGTGCAGGATCTTTTCGTCACCGAGACCGCGTTCCACGCCGACGTCATCCTGCCGGCCTCGGCGTTTGCCGAGAAGGACGGCTCCTTCACCAACACCGATCGCCGCGTCCAGCTCGCGCGTCAGGTGATCAAGCCGCCGGGCGATGCGCGGCAGGATCTCTGGATCATCCAGGAGATCGGCAAGCGCATGGGCCTGCCGTGGAATTATGCCGGCCCGGGCGATGTCTACACCGAGATGGCGGAGCTGATGCCGTCGCTGAAGAACATCAGCTGGGAGCGGCTGGTGCGCGAAGGCGCCGTCACCTATCCGGCCGATGCTCCCGACAAGCCCGGCAACGAGATCATCTTCACCACGGGCTTCCCGACCGCGAGCGGTCGCGGCAAGATCGTGCCGGCCAAGGTCATCCCGCCGGATGAGCTTCCGGACGACGAATATCCGATGGTGCTGTCGACCGGCCGCGTGCTGGAGCACTGGCACACCGGCTCGATGACCCGCCGCGCCCAGGTGCTCGACCAGATCGAGCCCGAGGCGGTGGCGTTCATGTCGCCGAAGGACATGCGCAAGAAGAAGCTCGTGCCTGGCGATTTCATTCGGCTCGAGACCCGCCGCGGCGCGGTCGAGGTCAAGGTGCGGTCGGATCGCGACGTGCCCGAGAACATGGTGTTCATGCCGTTCTGCTACGCGGAAGCGGCGGCGAACCTGCTCACCAATCCGGCGCTCGATCCGTTCGGCAAGATCCCGGAGTTCAAGTTCTGCGCGGCGAGGGCCGAGCGGGCGGAGATGCGGGACGCGGCGGAGTAGCATCAGGCGAAAAACAACCCCATGCACAGTAGGACGGGGTTGAAAGGCTTGAGGAATTTTCGGTCTTACCGAAAAATGCTTGCGGCGTCGGGCAAAACACCTGTATAAAGGCATGATCACCAACAGCGCCGGGCATCGCCGTTCGGCAAACGTACCTCATGTCCAAAGTCACCCCGGCCACCCGCGCGCTCGCAGCCGCCGGTGCCGCCTTCACCGTCCACGCCTACGACTATGATCCCGATGCCGAAAGCATCGGCCTGCAGGCCGCCGCCGCGCTCGGCGAAGATCCGGCGCGCGTCTTGAAGACGCTGATGGCGCTGGTGGACGGCAAGCCGGTTTGCGTCATCGTGCCGTCCGACCAGGAAGTTTCGATGAAGAAGCTCGCAGCAGCCGTGGGCGGCAAGTCGGCGCAGATGATGAAGCCGCCGGAGGCCGAGCGCGTCACCGGCTACAAGGTCGGCGGCATCAGCCCGTTCGGGCAGCGCAAGCAGGTCGCCACCGTGATCGAGAGAAGCGCGCTCGTGCATGATCTCGTTTATCTCAATGGCGGCCAGCGAGGCCTGCAGGTGCGGATGAAGCCGGCCGATGTACGGGACGTCGTGAAGGCCGTCGTGGCCGAGGTGATTGCCTGACGATCCTTGAGACAAAGCGACAGATCGGCCTGCGGCGTTTCCCCAGGGAAGCCGCCCGCATGTCTAAGTTGGATTTTTCGACGCTTCTGTTGAAACGGTTTGAGGTCTGTTCTGGACCAAGAATCCGATGGCACCGCGCGATCTAACCAACGCGATGTCACTCTCCTCAAGGCGATCTACCAGACGCTGCGAGCAAAGCGTTAGTTTGGGACTTGCGGCTGCTGTAGCGGATCGCCGAACTTTCGCCGCATCGACCTATCACCTCAATCCGGCGCCCACTCATTTCCACTTGAAATAGAGACCTTCATGCCGGCTGTTAAGAGAGTTCTTGCCTCAGGCGTTTGGTGGAATGCCTGGACAACGTGGTGGTGCGGGTTCGTTCCGCCAACTCCAAACTCGCCAAATTCGATCTTTACGCCCTGCTGCTGTAGGTACGCAACCAAGCGACCGACGTTCGTGCTGGGATCACCCCACTGATCTTTTCTCCCATCCAGTTCCCAGGCCGCCGCGAAATCCGGCATTGAGAGCGTCAGCCGCTTCGGAAGAAGGCTCCTATCGACGACCATCGCCGGAACCAGCTGGCATTTCGTGATGTCGTTTACGCAATTGCTCGCTGCGCTAGTTATGTCATTGAGCGACTTGGCCACCTTGGCGACGTACGCCGTCAATGCCGAAGCGTCGTACGGTTCGAATTGATCGGAATGGGTCTCAACATAGTCGACGTCCGAAAGAAACTGCTGCAGAATCGCTCGGTCTTGCATAAACTTGGCCAGGCTATCTCTGGCTGCTTGTATTTGCACGAAGTTGGGAGGCTTAGGAAGGTCAAGCGCAAGGTAATCTTGCAATGATACGGTATACCTCACGGGACTTGCTTTGACTGTAGAAGGAAACGCTGTAATTTTGGCAACCAGTTCAGGCAGCGAAATTGACATCTTCGCCGTGTCTCCAGCACCACCTCTTTGAAACACATTTACAGATATTTGCATATTCTGGGTTATTCTCTGAATAGAGTCCGCGAAACCAACGCTTGCGTCGACACCCCCGACTCCAAACTGGAGCCCCGCGCTCAATCGATTTGTTATATCGACCTTGTCGCTATCTGTGCGCGTTGTAAATTCTAACACTGCCCATAACTCGCCGCCCGAAGTCATTTCCTTCACGTACAAATCGCCAAACTCCTCGCGGAAACGCTTATTGTCTCCGTTCGCTAGCAACGTGCTTGCAGACGTCGTAAGCGCCTCATTTTCAATAATCGTCGGTGGGTTGGAAACCGTGATCCCCGCGACCAAAAAAATAGAATAGGCATGAAAATTAGATTGTTCAGTGAATGAAAATTTCTCCGAGCCCGAGAACAGGTCGTAAGAACCTGACACACTTACGTCAATGCCCATGGACTTCTTCAGATCATCAACAGTCTCAATCATCTTGAGGTGGAAGCGTACGGTTTGCCCGCTAAATGATCCATCAGAGCTAGGGGCGGAGTAAGTCACCCCCTTTCCCCGTACGTTTCCGTTTAGGTCGTCAACTCCATTGCCGAAATCCATCATTGGGTTGAATTCCCGCGTAGCGTTCATGGACGATCTCCCTATCCGGCAACGGCGCGCTATAATTCAAGTAATCGCGAAATTCTGTGCGACGTCAGTATCGTTGACGAGCGTTACGGTGATTTGAGAATCATAATCTCCATCCCAAGAGAAACATCGGGACGGCATTGAGCATCGCGGTTCGCAATACGCGTCTTTCCTCCGATGCAAACCGGGACTTACTGTACGGAGCACCGCCGTTCTACGTTGTGAAGCAGTTCACAACTTCTACGTTCATTTTCAAACGCCTCCGTGGCGCAAGGCGGTTATTAGCCCCGGCAGGCCACCACTGGGGCAAGGGTGAATGTCGATCAGCCGCGTCGCGATCTGGAAGCTTCCGGGATCAACCGCCGTGGGAGTGCGGACCTTTGTATTTGATTGGAACGCGTCTACTGCGATAGCGAGCTTCGCGCTTTCGACTGGCCAGACCTGGAGCGTGGACGAACCGGCTCAACTCAAGCCATCTCCCACACTCACGATGCGCAGTGTCTCGCGCGCGTTCCGAACTTCCAGTCCTCGACAATTTGACTCTCGCTGGCGCCTCGCTTCGATGCCGACATGACTGTCCGCCTCATTAAGCACGGAGCGTGCCCGGTACTGGTAGCTTCGAGGTGCGCTTCTCTGATGGACGCCGGCGTCGATGTTTCGACAACCGCCATCGCCAACGGATCAGGTCCGATCGTAGTAGTTTGATCTACCACACGAGGCGACTTCCGCTTGACCCGCGGACGTGACGTTCACGAGTGCACGTCCTACTGCTTCTGCAACAGCTTCAGCCGGCAGCGCAGCGCCTCGCGGATGTGGGCGCGGGCGAGCTGCTCGGCCTTGTCACCGTCGCGCGCGGCGATGGCATCGATGATGGCCAGGTGCTCGCCGTGGCTGGTCGAAGGGCGCCCCGACACGGTGAAGGTGGTCGGGCCGAGCAGAGCGATCCAGTCCTGCAATTCGCGCGAGGCGTTGTCGAGATAGCGGTTGCGCGCGGCGCGGCAGATCGCTTCGTGGAAGGCGCGGTTGAGCCTTGCCATTTCCCTTGCCATCTCGGCGGCGTCGGTCTCGGATGCTTCCGCCAAAGCCTGCTCGATGTCCCTGAGCGCGTCGACCTCCGGCGCCGAGGCGTGTTCGGCGGCGAGGCGCGCAGCGGCGCCCTCCATGATCTCGCGCATGGCGTAGAGCTCGAGCACCTCCGAGATGTCGAGATTGCGCACGATCAGGCCGCGGCCGCCGGCGGGCTCGACAAAGCCGCGCGCCGCGAGGCGGCCCAATGCTTCGCGCACCGGGGTGCGGCTGACCTTCAGCCGCTGCGCGACCTCTTCCTCGCGCAAGCGGTCCCCGGCGCGGTAGCTGCCGGCCTGGAGCGCCTCACAGAGCGAACGGAATACGGCCTCGCCCAGCGCGACGCCGCCGTCGCGCGCGATTGCTCCGCCTGACTTTACCGGGCGCCTGGCCATGGTCCCTCGAAGCACCACGCGCATCCTGCCCATGCAGAGATGCCGCTTGCGTTTCGTCCGTATATCTTCGTATACAAAAGTACGCAAGAGCCGCGAGGGTTGACCAAGCGCTTTCGCGGGCAGAATGTCTCCAACCTCGTCGCATCGGACGGACCGTATGGGCAGCAAATACGATGTGCTGGTGATCGGCGGCGGCAATGCGGCGCTGTGCGCGGCGATTTCGGCGCGCCGCGGCGGCGCCTCGGTGCTGGTGCTGGAAGGCGCGCCAAAATTCTATCGCGGCGGCAACACCCGCCACACCCGCAACATGCGCTGCGCCCATGACGCCGCCACCGAAATTCTCACGGGCCCTTACACCGAGGAGGAGTTCTGGGAGGATCTGCTGCGCGTCACCGGCGGGCAGACCGACGAGCTGCTCGCTCGTCACATGATCCGCGAGTCCAAGGACATCCTGAACTGGATCGTGGAGCAGGGCGTGCGCTGGCAGCCTTCGCTCGGCGGCACGCTCAGCCTCGGCCGCACCAACTCCTTCTTTCTCGGCGGCGGCCGCGCGATGCTGAACGCGCTTTACCTCACTGCCGAACAGCTTGGCGTCGAGGTCGAATACGATGCCGAGGTCACCGACCTCGTGATCGAGGACGGCATGTTTCTCGCCGCCCGCCTCAAGCGGCCGATCAAGGGCGAGACCGAGATGCGCGCGACCGCGCTGGTCGCGGCGGCCGGCGGGTTCGAGGCCAACATCGAATGGCTGAAGCAATATTGGGGCGAGGCGGCCGACAATTTCCTGATCCGCGGCACGCCGTACAATCGCGGCTCGATCCTGAAGATGCTGCTCGACAAGGGTGTCCAGGAGGTCGGCGATCCCACCCAGTGCCACGCGGTCGCGATCGATGCCCGCGCGCCGAAGTTCGACGGCGGCATCATCACGCGGCATGACTCGGTCGTGTTCGGCATCGTCGTCAACAAGCACGCCCAGCGCTTCTATGACGAGGGCGAGGACATCTGGCCGAAGCGCTATGCGATCTGGGGGCGGCTGGTCGCGGCGCAGCCCGACCAGATTGCCTACATCATCTTCGATTCGACCGTGGTCAGCAGCTTCATGCCCACGCTGTTCCCGCCGATTGCCGGTCAAACCGTGGCTGAGCTCGCCGGCAAGCTGGGGCTCGATCCGGCGGCGCTGGAAAAGACCATCACCGAATTCAACGCGGCGGTGCGGCCGGGTACCTTCGATCATACCATTCTCGACGACTGCCGCACCGAAGGCGTCACGCCGCCCAAGACGCATTGGGCGCGCAAGATCGAGACGCCGCCCTATCTCGCCTATCCCGTGCGGCCGGGCATCACCTTTACCTATCTCGGCACGCGCGTGAACAAGGAGGCGCGGATGTTGATGGCGGACGGCAAGCCGTCGGCGAACATGTTTGCAGCCGGCGAGATCATGGCCGGCAACGTGTTGGGTAAAGGCTATGCCGCCGGCATGGGCATGACCATCGGCAGCGTGTTCGGGCGGATCGCAGGACGGGAAGCGGCGAAACATGCACGGAACTAGAATTCTTGATGAGGCCGACCGTCTGATGACGGTCTGCAATTCCTGCCGCTATTGCGAGGGCCTGTGCGCGGTGTTTCCCGCCATGGAGATGCGGCGCGCCTTCTCGGACGGCGACCTCAACTATCTCGCCAACCTCTGCCATTCCTGCGGCGCCTGCTATGTCGACTGCCAGTTCTCGCCGCCGCACGAGTTCAACGTCAACGTTCCCAAGACGCTGGCGGTCGCGCGCGCCGAATCCTATGCGGCCTATGCCTGGCCGCGGGCGCTGTCCGGCGCCTTCGCCCGCAACGGCCTCGTCATCAGTATCGTTGCCGCGCTTAGCATGGCAGCCTTTATCCTCGGTTTCGCCGCGCTCAACGACCGCGGCGTGCTGTTCGGTGTGCACACCGGGCCCAGTGCGTTCTACAAGCTGATGCCACACAGCGTGATGGCCGTGCTGTTCAGCGCCGCGTTTCTTTATGCCGTTCTCGCTCTGGTGATGAGCGTGCGTGCGTTCTGGCACGACATCGGCGCGCCGATCGGCGGGCACGCCGACGGCGGCTCGATCTTCCAGGCGATCCGTGATGCCGGCGAGCTGCGCTATCTCCATGGCGGCGGCGTCGGCTGCTACAACGAGGACGACAAGCCGACCGACCGGCGCAAGCTCTTCCATCACCTGACGTTCTACGGCTTCCTGCTGTGCTTTGCCGCGACTTCGGTGGCGACGCTCTATCACTATCTGCTCGGCCGGGAGGCACCGTATCCTTGGTGGGATCTGCCGGTCGTGCTCGGCACGCTCGGCGGCGTCGGCCTCATCGTCGGCCCAATCGGGCTTCTCGTCGCGAAATCTCGGCGCGCGCCCGAACTGCTCGACGAGAACAGTTACGGCATGGATGTCGGCTTCATCGCCATGCTGTTCCTGACGGGTCTCACCGGCATGCTGGTTCTGATTTTGCGCGAGACAGCCGCCATGGGCCCACTGCTGGCGCTGCATCTCGGCGCGGTGTTCGCATTGTTCATCACCATGCCCTATGGCAAATTCGTGCACGGCATCTATCGCTTCGCTGCGCTGGTGCGCTACGCGCAGGAACGGCGCAGCGAAGCCGGCTCTTGAGGGACGCGCGGCTCTAACGTATCTCTTGCGCCATTCGCGCTGTGCGCGAATCGCTTGGGGAGCCCGCGCTCATGTACATGTTTGTGCCATTTCTGTTGGCGCTCGCCGGCTGCGCGAGCGTCTGGCGTTCCCACGCGCGGCTGGGCTACGGACTGTGGGGCGCAACGATCGTCGTCACCATCGTGTGGTTCTTCCATCACGCGACCGATCCGCTGAAATTCTCTTTCTGACGGTGTCGCGATGAGCATCGTTGATACGAGCAAGAAACCGCCGGTCGGCGCGATCCTGAATGCGGCGGGATTGCTCGGGATCTCGCTAATCCTGACGGTCGCCTTCTCCTACCAACTTGGGCTGGGCGAATTGCCTTGTCCGCTTTGCCTGCTGCAACGAGCCGGGTTCATCGCAATCGGCATGGGGTTCCTGTTCAACCTGCGTCTCGGTGAGCGGCCGTCGCACTATGCGATGATCCTCATGGCCAGCCTCGTCACCGGCTTTATTGCGATGCGGCAGGTGTCGCTGCATCTGGCGCCCGGCGATCCCGGCTACGGTTCGGCGTTGTGGGGCTTGCACTTCTACACTTGGGCGCTGATCGCGGCCGTAGCTGTGGTGTGCTATGTCGCGTTGGTCTTTGTCCTGAAGGATGCGACCGGCAAGCAGGAGGGGGATGCGCCGGTGACCGGGTTCGCGTCCAATGCGGTCTTCGCGATCTTCGCGTTGCTGGTTGCCGCAAATCTCCTGTCCACCGTGCTGGAGTGCGGCGCAGGTCAGTGTGACGACAACCCGGTCCGCTATCTCCTGCTCAAGTGACAGAGGCGGCGCGGAAGCGGCTGTCCTGCAGGAAGGCGATCGTCTGTTCGATCGCGACGGGGTGCCGGAGCAGCCCGGTGTGGGACGCCTTCACGACGACATGGTCGGTCATGCCTGAAAGCATCGTGCTCTGCACCGATACGCGGCCGTCATTCGGTTTTGGCAGAACGAAGAGGCCGGCGACGGGGTCTATGAAGCGGTTTCCGGCGATGACGCCGACCGGATAGTCGATGGCGGGGAGGGCATTCGGCGCGGCCGCAGGCGTGGTGGTGAGCTCGAGGCCGGCCGGCCCGTAGAAGGCGCGGTAAGGCAGGAATCCCTGCAGGAGATCGGCGACCTCGCTGCCGCGGTTCGGTGTACCGAGCATCACGACGCGGCCAAGCCGGGCCGGGCGGTGTCTTGCGATATAAGCGCGCGCGACGAGGCCGCCCATCGAATGCGCGACAAAATGCAGCGGCGCGTCGCGCTCGGCGAAATGGACGATCGCCGGATGAATGTCGTCCACGATGGCCGATATCGGCTTGCTGCGGCTGGAATAGTCGATTTTGAGCGTCGTGAACCCGCTCGCCTGGAGCGCCCGCTCCAGCTTCTTCAGGGATGCCGAGGTCCGCGCGATGCCGTGAAGCAGAATAACTCCGGGGCATCGCGCGTCGCCTGATTGAGGCGCCTCGGGCATCTCGTTTACGCGACCTCGCGCTCCGGCGCCGAGGCCTGTTCGCGGGCCATCGCCGTCGCGGTGACGTAGTCGGTCTTGCCGGTGCCGAGCAGCGGCACCTTGTCGACCACCATGATCGTCGCGGGCACGGTCAGCTCGGAGGCGCCGATCGCCTTGGCCTGGGCCTGCATTGCGCTGCGCTCGGCATTCTTCTCCGTCGTCAGCAGCACGATACGCTCGCCCTTGCGCTGGTCGGGGATCGACACCGCGACCGAAGCCGCCTGCGGCCACAGCGTGGTCGCGATGCTCTCGACCGCCGACAGCGAGACCATCTCGCCGGCGATCTTGGCAAAGCGCTTGGCGCGGCCCTTGATGGTGATGAAGCCGGCCGTGTCGATCGCGACGATGTCGCCGGTGTCGTGCCAGCCCTCGGGCAGCACTTCGAGCACACCAGGGTTTTCGGCCCTGAGGTAACCGAGCATGACGTTCGGTCCGCGCACCGACAGGCGTCCGCCTTCCTCGATGCCGGGGACCGGATCGAGGCGGCTTTCCATCAGCGGCGACAGGCGGCCGACGGTGCCGGGGCGGTTGGCCATCGGCGTGTTCATCGCCAGCACCGGCGCCGTCTCGGTGACGCCATAGCCTTCGAGAATGCGGATGCCGTAGCGCTCCATGAACACCTGGCGTGTGCGATCCTTCACTGCCTCGGCGCCGGCGATCACCAGGCGCAGGGTGCGGAAGTCGTAAGGGTGCGCCGAGCGGGCATAGCCGGTGAGGAACGTATCGGTGCCGAACAGGATGGTGGCGCCGGTCTGGTAGATCAGCTCGGGCACGATGCGGTAGTGCAGCGGCGAGGGATACATGTAGATCGGAATGCCCGCCAGCATTGGCATCATCATTCCGCCTGTGAGCCCAAACGAGTGGAACACCGGCAGCACGTTGAACACCTTGTCATTGGCGTTGGCATCGACCCGCGCCAGCGCCTGCGCCGCGTTGGCGAGGATGTTGCGGTGGGACAGCACCACGCCCTTGGGCGTGCCTTCCGAGCCCGAGGTGAACAGCACGACGGCCGGATCGTTGGCCTGGCGGGCAACGCGCGGCGCGGTGCCTGCAAGTAGTCCCTTGATCTTGTCGACCGTGCCGATCGAGGCTCTGATGTCCTCGAGATAGACGATGCGCGCCTCCGCGGAGATCGCGGCCATCAGCTTGTCGAGCTTGCCCTTCTCGATGAAGGCCTTCGACGTCAGCACGGTGTTGACCTGCGCGGCCTTCATGGCGGCGGTCACGTTGACCGGGCCGGCCGAGAAGTTGAGCATGGCCGGAACGCGGCCGATGCTCTGCAGCGCCATGAAGACGGCGGCGACGCCGGCGGAGTTCGGCAGCAGCACGCCGACATTCTCGCCGGCCGAGGTACCGGCCTCCAACTTGCGGCTCAAAACCTGCGCACCGAGGATCAGCTTGCGATAGGTCAGCTTGGTGCCGAGCGCATCCTCGATGATGACCTTGCCGGTGTCGCGGTCGCGATAGGCATGGCCCAGCGCTTCGAACAGCGTGTGATCGAGCATGGCGTTCTTGACCATCGCGTCGATCATGACGTCCTGCAGCGCAGCACCCGCGGCATTGCGGCGCGCCTTGCCTTTCAGCTCCGAGGCGACCGGCAGCTTGACCGGCGGCAGGATCGTCACCGTCACCCGCGGGAACCACGAGCGCTTGATCTGGCTGCTATTGAGATAGCTGAGGTGGGAGCGCTGCGCGCCTTCGATGCGAACCGGCACGACCACTGCGTCGGCCTTATCAGCGATCATCGCGGTGCCGTCATAGACCTTCATCAGCGAGCCGGAGACGGTGATGCGTCCCTCCGGGAAGATCACGACGGGCTCGCCGGCCGCGACGAGCTTGATCAGGTCGCGCGCGGCCAGCGGCTTGCTCGGGTCCATGGTGTAGTGCTTGACCACGCGCAGAAACGGTTTGGCCCACCAGGCCTTGGAGATGCCGGTGTCGACCGCGAAGCTCGCGTCGATCGGCAGCACGGCGTGCAGCAGCGGACCGTCGATCAGGCTGACATGGTTGGGCGCGATCAGCATGCGCGTGCCCGGCGGCGGCAGGTTCTCGAGCCCGCGCACTTCGGTGCGGAACAGGGCGCGGAACAGCAGCGCGCCAAAGTCGCGCACGCCTTCCTTGCCCCACTTCGTCAGCACGAACCAGACCGCGCCGAAGCTGGCGAGGCCGAGGCCGAGAAAGATCCAGCCGACATGCAATCCGCCCGCCTGCAGCAGAGCAACGAACAGCGAGCCCACCACCATGAAGGCGGCCTGCAACACGTTGCCGGCGGCGATGATGCGGGCGCGTTCGTTTGGCGCGGACCAGGCCTGCACGGCGGCGAATGACGGCACCACGAACAGGCCGCCGCCGAAGGCGAAGGCGACGAAGTCCGCCAGCATGCGCAAGCCCGCGAACGAGGTCGCGAAATCGACCGCTGCAATGTCCTGGCCCTTGGTGGTCACCGCGATGGCCCAGGCGAGGTCCAGGCCGGCGCAGCCCATGATGATGGCACCGATCGGCACCAGCGCGAGGTTCGGGCGAACATGGCTCAGGCTGGCCGCGAACAGCGAGCCGATGGCGATGCCGATCGCGAAGATTGCCAGGCACAGCGTCACCACGCCTTCGTTGCCACCGACGACGTCCTTGACCAGCGCCGGCAAGAGCGACAGCACGATGGCGCCGACCAGCCAGAACCAGGAGACGATGACGGTGCCGTCCCACAGCCGGTGGTCAGCGTGCAGCGTCCTGAGCAGACCGAGTGTCGAGGTCCAGGGATTGGCATCGACGGGCAGATCGGGCGCGGACGGCGTTGTCTGCGGAATGCGGGAGGCAAAGGCCCAGGACAGCAGGGCCAGCACGACCACGGCCGATGCGACCCAGCCCATATGGGCGGAGCCTGCGACGAACTGGCCGCCGGCAACAGTGCCGAGCAGGATGGCCATGAAGGTCGCGCCCTCGACCAGCGCGTTGCCAGTGGCGAGCTCGCCCAGCTCGAGCTGGTCCGGCAGCATGGCGTATTTCACGGGACCGAACAGCGCGGCGATGATGCCGAACAGTGCAAGCGCGGTGAACAGCAGCGGCACCGAGTGCATGAAGAAGCCGGCGGCAGCGAAGGCGGCCGCGAAGATCTCGGCAAACTTCAATCGCCGTGCCACGACCGATTTGACGTATTTGTCGGCGAGCTGGCCGCCGAGCCCGGACAGGATGAAATAGGGGAAGATGAAGACGGCGCCGGCCACTGTCACAAGCGCATCGCCGTGGCCTGTCGCGGCGCTGTAAAGCAGGATGATGACGAGTGCGTTCTTGAGCACGTTGTCATTGAGCGCCGAGAAAAATTGCGCCCAGAACAGCGGCGCAAAGCGGCGAGACGACATCAATTCCCTGATCATGACGAGTCCTGTTGTGGAAAGGCAGCCTGAGATTGTTACGTTGCGGGTCGAACGTCACGACCGGAAGGGGGGTGGGGAGCGATTGCAGGCGACGATGGTTGCCGGCCTGTCATGTCCCCTGCCATCCCTCCGATCCTGTTGGTCTCCAGCTTGTCTCGTTAGGTTCGCAAAATATCCGGTCGCGGGCCGCAGCTTCGGGCGCAAATGCCGCGATTATGCGGATATCGCCGGGGCCGATAGCAAAAGCTGAGCGGCATGCCTGACTTTCGCCGGGCGGCCGGCAATATCGCGACATGGTGAGTCCTTTGTTGCGACCGGCGTTCGCATTCGAGTGGACCTGCATGTGCATCGGCTTGTCCTCTAGGTGAGGTGAGCGAGATGGCGAAACGGGTTGAGGCGGCCAAGCAGGCCGACGCGGCGACCCTCGTGGCGGGGGCGGCTGGTCCGCCACATCCGAAAATTGGCGCGGCGCTCGGCGAGCACGCCGGCAATATCGCAGGCATTGGCAATCCGATCGATCGGCGCCATCGCGAGCCGCAGGACGGCGCGGCCAAAGCCGCTGACGAGAGCCGTGGCGTCATCGATGAAGGTGGAGGCGATATCAACAGCGAGGGTTTGCATTTTGCAGGTCTCCGGGTTAATTTGAACAATGTTCACGTGAGTAGCTTGAAAATGAACAATGTTCAAGAAGAATCGGTCCGAGATCAAAAAAAATTGCGCAGGCGGCTCCAGATCATCGAGATCGCCCGCGGTATTATCGCCTCTAAGGGATTGAGATCGTTGAAGGTTCGGGACGTCGCGGACGCCGCCGGCTGCTCCGTCGGCAGTGTCTATAACGAGTTCGGCGACTTCGACGGGGTGATCCTGACCGTCAACAGGGAGACGGTTCAGGCGCTCACAGCGCGGCTTGGTGCGGTCCCGGCTGAGGATCCGGTTCGCCAGCTCTATGGATTGGCCGAGACCTATCTCGATTTCTTCGCCGAGAACGCCAATCTGCTGCGCTCGCTGTTCGAGCATCGGATGGAGGACGACCGCCCGTATCCCGACGACATCCTCCAGATGGTGATGGACGCCTTCGCACTGATGCATCCACCCCTGGTGCGGGTGCTGCCTGACGCGGATGACGTGAAGATCGCGCTACTGTCACGCACGCTGTTTTCCGCGGTTCACGGCATCATTTCGCTCGGCCTCGAAGAGCGCATGGTCGCGGTGCCGCCGCAGATGCTGCGCCAGCAGGTCACGCAGTTCCTCGACGCGCATCTCGTGGGGCTCGGAGTCTTGCCGGCGCGCTAGACTAGACCAGCACCGGCTGGCGCACGCGCCCGGCATCGCCGAACACGCGCAAATAGCGCTCGATCTCGGAGGGCATTCCGGTCGCCTTCTCCGGATTGTCGGAGAGCTTGACGGCCGGACGTCCGTCGACCGACGACACCTTGCAGACCAGCGAGATCGGATCGAGATTGAACGAGCCGTCCGGCGCACAGCCGACAAAGTCGTTGGTCAGGTTGGTGCCCCAGCCGAAGGAGAGCCGCACGCGACCGGCGAAGTGATGATAGGTCTCCTCGATCGAGCCGACGTCCATCGCATCCGAGAACACCAGCAGCTTGTCCTTGGGGTTGCGGCCCTTCTTCTGCCACCAGGCGATGATCTCTTCACCGGCCTGGATCGGCGGCGCGCTGTCGGGGCGGAAGCCGGTCCAGTCGGCCACCCATTCCGGCGCATCGCGCAGGAACGCCTTGGTGCCGAAAGCGTCCGGCAGGGCGATCAAGAGATTGCCGCCATAGGTCTGGCGCCACTGATCGAGGATGCGATAGGGCGCCCAGCGCAATTCCTCGTCGTCCTTGGCGAGCGCGGCCGCGACCATCGGCAGCTCGTGCGCGTTGGTGCCGATCGCTTCGAGATCGTTGTCCATCGCCAGCAGCACGTTGGACGTTCCGATGAAGGACGGGCCCAGCCCTTCCTTCACCGCCTCCACGCACCAGCGCTGCCAGAGAAAGCCGTGGCGGCGGCGGGTGCCGAAATCGGACAGCCGCAAATTCTCCAGCTTGCGCAGCCGCTCGACCTTGGTCCACAGCTTGGCCTTGGCGCGGGCATAGAGCACATCGAGCTCGAACCGGCCGCGGCCCTTGCATGCCGCGCGGGAGCGCAATTCGTTGAGGATGGCGAGCGCCGGAATCTCCCACATCGAGCTGTGGGTCCACGGGCCGTGGAAGTGCAGCTCGTACTGGCCGTCGACCTTGCGCAGCTCGTAGTCGGGAAGGCGGAATTCGGCGAGCCAGCGGATGAAGTCCGCCGAGAACATGTGGGTCTTGCCGTAGAAGGTGTTACCGGCAAGCCAGATCAGCTCCTTCTTGGTGAAGCGGATGGTGCGGGCATGGTCGAGCTGGGCGCGCAGCTCGGCCTCGTCGATGATTTCGGCCAGGCGCACATGGCGCGAACGGTTGATGACTGAGAAGGTGACTTGCTGATCCGGGTAATCCTCCCGAATCATCTGCAACATCAACAGTTTATAAAAGTCGGTATCCAGCAGGCTGCGGATGATGGGGTCCAGCCGCCAGCTGTGATTGTAGGTTCGGCTCGCAATGTCGGTCACTGTCATGGCCGAATTCTAGCGTGGCCGCTCGCGCGCAACCAGTGGGTTTGGCGAGGGGCAGGCCCGGCCGGCATCAACAGCCGGCGGGCAACGACCGATTCAGGCGGCTGCCGTCGCCGCTACGTGTTCCAGTTGTGTCCTGATCCAGCGGTGGGCCGGGTCCTTCTGGTAGCGCTGGTGCCAGACCATGAACATCGGCAGCTCGGCCAGCGTGCGCGTGCGTGAGGCCAGCGGAATCTGCACGTGCGCGAAGCCGCGCATGACGCCGGACGCCAGCAGGCTCGGCATGCTCGCGAGCATTTGCGAGCCACGCAGGAACGAGGGCACGCCGGAAAAGCTCGGCACCGAAATCGCGATGTCGCGGTGGAAGCCGTTGGCCGCGAGCCGGCGGTCGAAGTCGAGCCGCTCATTGTCGGTATAGACCACGGTGACGTGGCGCGCCGCGAGATAGGCCCCTCGTCCCGATGGGGCGGCGCGCGTCTTGGGATCGTAGTAGCAGACGTAATGATCGCTCAGCAGGCGCTTCTGCACGATGTCGACGCCGACGGGCGGCAGTGGCGTGATCATGAGGTCGCAGCGATTTTCGCGCAGCATCGCAGGCGAGGGCGATTGCGACGGGATCACGCGCAGGTTCAGGCTCTTCACCTGCGCGACAACATGGCCGAAGAAGTGTGGCAGCAGCAGGTCGCGCTGGAAATCATTGGCGGCGATCGTCAGCGACAGCTGCGCGCTTCCCGGCTCGAAGGTGACGCCGCCGGCGAAGCTGCGCATCTCGTCGATCAGCGCGCGGGCCTTGGCCGCCAGTGCCTGGGCATGGGCGGTCGCGACGATGCCGCGGCCGGATTTGGCGAACAGCGGATCGCCGACGATCCGTCGCAGCTTGTTGAGGTTGTGGCTGACGGCGGATTGCGTCAGGCCGAGTCGCGTCGCGGCCGCCGTGACCGAGCCTTCCTCCAGCACCGCGAGAAACAATTCGAGGGCGTGGCCGTCAAGCGCCAAATGATCGATTTTGTTCATGGGATTCATTATAATCGATCTATTTATCTTGAGAATAGGGAGCGGCATTATCGTTCAACAAGCCGCGCACCCGGACCCGGGGCGCCCAAGGGAGAGACAACGCCGATGAATGCCCAGGCGACAGCCTTGCAGGATCCCCGCCTCAACCGCCCCGAGCCGTTCACGCCGCCACTCGGCGATGGCGGCTTCTTCCAGCGCGACCGCTCGATTCATCCGCCGGCCTATGCGCCCGGCTACAAATCCTCGGTGCTGCGCTCACCGCGCCAGTCGCTGCTGTCGCTCGAGAACTCGGTCTCGGAGATCACGGGGCCGGTGTTCGGTCACAACGATCTCGGGCCGCTCGATAACGATCTGATCCGCAACTACGCCAAGGACGGCGACCCGGTCGGCGAGCGCATCATCGTCCACGGCCGCGTGCTCGACGAGACCGGCCGCGGCGTGCCGAACACGCTGGTGGAGTTCTGGCAGGCCAATGCCGGTGGCCGCTATCGGCACAAGAAGGACACGTATCTCGCACCGATCGATCCGAACTTCGGCGGCTGCGGCCGCGCGCTGACGGACGACACCGGCTACTATTATTTCCGCACCGTGAAGCCCGGCCCCTATCCCTGGCGCAACTTCGTCAACAGCTGGCGCCCCGCCCATATCCACTTCTCGGTGTTCGGCTCCGGCTTCGCGCAGCGGCTGATCACGCAGATGTACTTCGAGGGCGATCCGCTGATCCCGGTCTGCCCGATCCTGACGACGATCCCGGACAAGGACGCGCTCGACCGCCTGGTCGCGCCGCTCGACCTCAACGCCTCGACGCCGTTCGACTCGCTCGCCTACCGCTTCGACATCGTGCTGCGCGGCCAGCGCTCCACCTATTTCGAAAATCGTCCCGAAGGGAACTGAGCACATGCCGCAGCCGCTCAACTATCTCAAGGAAACCGCCTCGCAGACCGCTGGGCCCTACGTCCATATCGGCCTGATCCCGGCCATGGCCGGCTTCGACATCTTCGAGAAGAACTTTTCCAACGTGCTGGTAACGCCGAACACCAAAGGCGAACGCATCACGCTGGAAGGCAAGGTGCTCGACGGCAGCGGCACGCCGCTGCGCGACGTGCTGCTTGAAATCTGGCAGGCCAATGCGGCCGGCCGCTACAACCATCCGGCCGATCGCTCGGCCGGCGCGCTAGACCAGGATTTCCGCGGCTGGGGCCGCGCCGGCTCGGATTTCGAGAGCGGCCTCGTGACGTTCGAGACCATCAAGCCGGGCGCCATCACCGACAAGGCAGGGCGCAAATGCGCGCCGCACATCAATGTCTGGATCGTCGCGCGCGGCATCAATATCGGCCTCAACACGCGGCTCTATTTCTCCGACGAGGAAGCCGCCAACGCCGCAGATCCCGTCCTGAACCTGATCGAGCAGCCGGTGCGCCGCGCGACCTTGATCGCCAAGCGCGGCGAGCGCGCAGGAAAGGTCGTCTATTCCTTCACGATCAATTTGCAGGGCCCGGACGAGACGGTGTTCTTCGACGTTTGAGGCCTCAGCCCTCATCGCCATGGAGCTGCGCGCGAAAGGCGCGCGGCGACAGGCCGGTGGCCGCGGCATAGACCCGGCTGAAATAGGCGGGGTCCTCGAAGCCGAGGGCATAGGCGATCGTCGAGACCGGCAGGTTGGTATAGACGAGGTTGCGCCGCGCCTCGCGGATCAGGCGGTTCAGGATCAGGTGCGAGGCGGTGTCGCCGGTCGCCGCGCGCGTGACGCGGTTGAGATGGGTCGGCGTGATCGCCAGCGACTTCGCGTAGTCCGCCACGGTCCAGCGTTCCAGGTGATGCTGTTCGAGCAAGGCCTCGAAGCGGCGGAACAGATTTGTCTCGGCATTGCCGCCAGCGCCGCTCGCGCCGGCGAGCGCACGTGCGACGAGGCCGATCATGGCCGCCGACAATGCCCGCAGCACATGCGCGCGGCCGAAATCGCGCGCGGCATGCTCGGCAAAGATCTGCTTCATGATGGCGCGGATCTGCGGCGTGCCGCGCACCACTGATGATCGTGACAGCACGCCGCGCAGGCCTTCGGCAGCGAGCAGCGCCTCGTCGAGCATTTCCGCGGCGATGGTCAGCACCCAGCCTTCGGTTCCTGGCACGAAGCGGAAGCCATGGACATGGCCGACCGGCACGTTGACGATCTGCATCGGCTTCAAGGGCACGACGCGTCCGTCGAGCGTCGCTTCGCCGCCGCCGCGCTCGATCAGCAGCACCTGGTGCAGACGGGCATGCCGGTGCACGGCGAGCTTCCAGTCGTGCAGCACCGAGCGCGACGCAATCGTCTCGCAGTGGACGACGTCAGGCAGATCGCCGGCTTCGCCGAACAGATTGTAGACCCGGATCGCCGGGGCGGGGGCTGCGTTCCTCATGTTCGAATAGTACAAGACAATGGCGAAACCCTCCATCGGTCTTCCGCATTGAATCTGCAAAAAAGCGCCGTCGGGAGGACGCAAAAATGAAAGTTCAGGTCTGCATCATCGGCGGTGGGCCGTCCGGGCTGCTGTTGTCCCAGCTTCTGCACCTGAAGGGCATCGACACCATCGTGCTGGAGAAATACAGCCGCGACCACGTGCTGGCGCGCATCCGTGCCGGCGTGCTCGAGCACGGTTTCGCCAGGCTGATGCGCGAGGCGCAATGTGGCGAGCGGATGGACCGCGAAGGCGAGATCCACAACGGTTTCGAGATCGCCCATGACGGCGTGCTCTCCCATATCGATCTGCACAAGCATTCCGGCGGCAACTCGGTGTTGGTCTACGGCCAGACCGAGCTGACGCGCGACCTCTACGAGGCGCGCGACCGGCTCGGCGGCAGGGTCGTCCACAACGCCGAGGACGTGACGCCGCACGATCTGACCTCGGATCGACCTTATGTGACGTATCGCTCGAACGGCGAGACTGTTCGCGTCGATTGCGACTACATCGTCGGCGCCGACGGCTTTCACGGCGTCAGCCGCAAGTCGATCCCGAAGGACGTGCTGCGCGAATATGAGAAGGTCTATCCGTTCGGCTGGCTGGGCGTGCTGTCGCGCACCAAGCCGGTGTCGCCGGAGCTGATCTATGTCAAGCATGAACGCGGCTTTGCGCTATGCTCGCTGCGCTCACAGGTGCTCAGCCGCTATTACGTCCAGGTGCCGCTGACCGACAAGGTCGAGGACTGGAGCGACGATGCGTTCTGGGCCGAACTGAAGCGCCGCCTGCCTGATGACGTCGCCGCACGATTGATCACCGGTCCCTCGATCGAGAAGAGCATCGCACCGCTCCGCAGCTTCGTTGCGGAGCCAATGAGCTACGGGCGCCTGTTCCTCGCCGGCGACGCCGCCCACATCGTGCCGCCGACCGGCGCGCGCGGGCTGAACAGCGCCGCCTCCGACATCTACTATCTCTATCACGGCATGCTCGCGCACTATCAGAATGGCGACGATTCCGGGTTGAAGGGCTATTCCGCCAAGGCCCTGGCGCGGATCTGGAAGGCGCAGCGCTTCTCGTGGTGGATGACGATGATGCTGCATCGTTTCCCCGATCGCTCCGAGTATGAGGACCGGCTCCAGCAGACCGAGCTCGAGTACCTCTTCTCGTCCGAGACGGCGCAGCGGCTGCTTGCGGAGAATTATGTGGGGCTGCCGTTCTAGGGGCCGTTACTTCCCTTCCAGCGTGTTCACCGGCGTCCAGTCGGCCGGCGGTGGATCGGCTGCCAGAGCCCGCGCACGCTTGGCAAAATATCGGGACGGCGGATCATCGCCACCGGCGCTTTCGAACAGTTCGGCGGCCTTCGCAAAGTCGCGCGCCCGCCAGCATGCAAGTGCCCTGGCGTAAGTGGCCGCGCGCATGTCCTGCTCCTCCGTCTCCTGGTTCGTCTCGGCGAGCGGCTCGTACACCCTGATCGGCTCGTCGCGTCCCTGCACCTTCACCGTGTCCAGCTCGCGCCAGGTATAGGCGCTGCGGCTCTGGTTCACCGTCGCCTCGGAGGCCAGGATCACGGTGCCATAATATTTGTTGGCGCCCTCGAGGCGCGATGCGAGGTTCACGGTGTCGCTCATGACGGTGTAGTTGAAGCGCCGGCGCGAGCCGATGTTGCCGACGACGGCCTTGCCGCTGTTCAGCCCGATGCGGTGAGCAAGGCCACGGCCCTGAAAGGCGGGGTGGCTGTCGTTGAGCTCCTTCAGCCGGTCGCGGCATTGCAGCGCGGCGGCGACCGCGTGCCGCGCGTGATCGGGATCGTCGGCCGGCGCACCGAACATGGCGACAACGGAATCGCCGATATATTTGTCGACATAACCGCCATGGCTTTCGATGATGTCGGTCATGGCCGACAGATAGTCGTTCATCAATGCGACCAGCTCGGCCGGTGTCATCTTCTCGGCGATCGAGGAGAAGCCGGCGAGGTCCGAGAAGAACATGGTGATGTCACGCATCTCGCCGCCGAGCGCAGGCATCTTGCCGGAGGCAACCATGCTGTCGATCACTTCGGGCGCGAGGTAGAACGCAAAGCTCTTGCGCAGAAAGCGCTCCTCGCGGTCGGCGATCACGAAGCGATAGCCGATCATCATGGCGATGGCGGTCAGGCCTGCCAGCACCGGCTCGGTCAGGGGAAGTGCAAGCGCATGAACGAATGCGCTGACAGCGACGGTGGTGTAGGCGGCAGTGAGCGCGAGCCAGCTGAGTATCGCACCGGTCGGGGCGAGCATGCAGGCCGCGAAGGCAATGACCATTGCGAACCCAATCGCCAGGGCCGCGCGCTGCGGGACGCCGAACTCGGTGACAGCGTCACGCTCGATCAGGTTCCGGACCGCCGTGGCATGCACGAAGACGCCGGCGATGTCACTACGGGCTTTTTGTTCCGTACGGGCGGGCGTTGGCAGGGCGCATCGCGCGCCCGGGCTGCCGTCATAGCCGCCGGAGAGGTGCATCGAGGTGAGCTTGCGGTCCTCGAAATTGAGGATGGTGCCGAGCAAGACGACCTTGCCGTCAAAGGCGCGACGGAAGAAGTCCGTGTCGCCTTTCTCGATGCAAGCGCGCAGGTCTGCGAAGGAATAGGCCGGGACGTCGCGGCCCACGCCGCGGAAGTTGAGCGTCAGTGTGTTGGGCTCGGCGCTCGGAATAGCGTAGCCGGACAACGACATGGTGCCGGACGGCCCGGTCTCCGGCGGTAGGGCGAGTGCGCGCGAAGCGAGCTCGACAGCCATGGCCGGGATCGGCTTGCCGCCGATGGAAAAGCTGAGCGGCATCCGCCGGATCACGTCGTCGTCATCGGTGTAGACGTTGAGGGCGCGGACATTGTTCTTCACTGCAAGTCGCTGCGCGGCGAAAGGACTGTCCGGATGGTCATTGCTGAGAATCTCGCCGAGCACCAGCTTGCCGCTGTCGGACAGCTTGCGCAACGCGATCAGATAGTCGCGGTCAAATCCTTTCATGCGCGCGCCGACCGGCGCGTCGCCGAAAGGAATGTCCGACTGCTCGATCGAATTCTTGAAGATGACGTCGAATCCGATGACCTTGGCGCCGCCCTCGGTAATGCTGCCGAGCACCCGGCCGACCTCGCGCGTCCAGGTCTGCGTCGGCGATCCCTTGAAAGGCGGCGTCTCGTAGGTCTCCCCGTCGATCGCGACGACGACGACCGGCGATGTCGCGGGATCGCGCCGGTCGCCGATCAGCGTCCAGCGCAAGGCCGTGAGAATATCGAGCGAGAGACCTTGCAGTCTCTGGAGCGGCGGGGACGTGAAAGCAGCGCCGGTCACGAGCGCAATCACGATCGCTGCAACGATGTCCCGCCTGCCGATCCGCCGCATCGTTGCTGTCGCGGACCCTATTCGAACCGCAGCAGACGCCCGATGATCGGCGTCGGCGACGCGGTGGCGCTGGCATCGACCTGGAACGTGTAGCGCTTGTTGCCGAGTTTTGCGAGATAGCTGCCGCCCGGCGTCAGCGACTTTCCGGCCTTCGAGAGGTCGAAGAATTTGCCGGCGACCATGATGTCGCTCTTGAGCGGCAGGCTGATCGCGGGCTCCTTGCCGTCGGTGCGTTCGATCACCAGCGTGCTGCCGCTCTTGGCCTGGATCAGCGGCGCGGTGCCGTAGATCGTCGGCAGCTTCGCCGGCGCGCTGCCAGCATCGGATCGCATGGTGCGAAACGTGGTCGCCGCGCTTTGGTTCGCCTCGCGTTCGGAGAGCTGCGCGGCGTTGGCATCGCACGATACCTTGACGCGCTGGACGTTGCCGAGTTGCACGGTGCTCTGCTCGGTGCCGACAAGCACCACGCCTTCGGTGATGGTCTCGCGCAGGCAGGATTTCAGGTAGCTGAGCGTGACGCCGGCCTTGGGGCCGAGCTTGATGATCTTGCCCGGCGCCACGTAATCCATGAAGTCGATACCGTCGACCTTGCCCTGCACGTCCTCGACGATCGCGGCCGGTGTCTCCGCGACGGCGGGGGCGGCGAGGCAAATCGCGCCGACGATGGCGCCGATCAGGGTTCTCATGACTGTCTCTTCCAGTTCGAACGGTGTGTGACTGACCCAGGTCCCGACGCAAGCCTAACAGGGGATGACCGAGCCAAGTGTGATCAGAATCACTCTTGGTGTTGATGCAGCCTAGCAGGAACAGGTTCAAGCCTGTGATGACAGAAATGGGCGGTGCCGCAAATCCCGGCCGTGGGCCTGATGTCAGACCGCCGTTGCGGCGGCGCGGTCCTGGGCCGGGCGGCTCCCGGTCACCCCTGGCATATAGGGTGAAAGGGCGGCCTCGGATTTCTGCAGCGGCAACGTCGTCTGCCCGGTGGCAATCCCGACCCGGCGCTCGTGATGGCCTGCGGCAATCTGCGCACCGAGCCGGATCAACTCGCAGCCGGAGTCGGCCAGGATCCTCTCGCCGATCGTGGCATGGGTGCGGATGACAGCCATCTCCTGGTCGGTCAGCTTGCCGGGCTTGAGCAGGATCTTGTCGGG
Organism: Bradyrhizobium sp. CCBAU 51745; assembly: GCF_028128715.1. Lineage (NCBI taxonomy): Bacteria > Pseudomonadati > Pseudomonadota > Alphaproteobacteria > Hyphomicrobiales > Nitrobacteraceae > Bradyrhizobium > Bradyrhizobium sp. CCBAU 51745. The sequence continues at coordinate 269,301 of NZ_LBJP01000093.1, forward strand.
AATGGCGACCTTGCCGACGTCGTGCAGGGGAGCCGCGAGATAGATGTCCCGGCAGAGGCGGGCCGGGAGGCCGAGCTGCTCGGCGCTGATGCGGCTGTAGCGAGCGACCCTCAGCGTATGCTCGCCGGTGTCGTTGCCGCGACCGCGCTGCAGGAGATCGCGGCGTGGCTGAGCGAGCTGGCGCGGGCGCTGCCGGCCGAGAGCGCGCTGCTCGCGATGATCGGCAAGAGCACGACCGAGGCGTCCGCTCTGCTGAAGCCGTTCTTCAAGCATATCCAGATGATCACCATCATCGCACGCAGCGCGCGGATCGAGGCGGCGCCGCTCGATGGCGATCGCGAGGGTTCTCTGGCTTTCACGCAGGAGGCCTACGATCTGGGCAAAGCTGCGCGCGGGACCGGCAGCGCCTGTCGGAGGCCGTCGTCACCGCATCTATCAGGCAGAAGGAGTTCGACAAAAGCTATGGTGACCAGCTGGTGGCGGAGAGCGCCGGGCTCGGCGCTGCCTATTCCGGCCTGAGTGATCAGCGCAGCAAGAGCAGCCATCTCGCCGATCTGGCCAGCGGCAGCACGCGGAAGATCGCCGAAGCCGTCGGCAGCGCGATCATATCCTTGCAAGCCGGCGACAGCACGCGCCAGCGCCTAGCCGCAGATTCTCCAGGCGCTGCGCGAGGTCGAGGCCGGCAACGAACGGCTCGGCAAGCTGATGACCCGCCTCGTCGACGAAGGTGCCGAGTTCGAGGGCCTGATGAATTCGGCGCAAGGCCTGATGAGCTCGCTCGGCGAGTCCTCCGCAACGTTGCCCGCGGTCGCTGCGCGCCTCGAGACGGCGAGCGCGGGCACGCATCGGCCGCAGCTCCCGGACGAGGCGCTGCTCGACGATCTCTTCGCGCGCTACACGATGGAGCGCGAGCGCGACGTTCACGGGAACTTCTTGCAAGCCTTTGGGCTGTCGTCGAGCGCCGCCACGCGCCGCGTCGACGCAGTCGAGCCTGCGGATGACGGCATAGAATTGTTTTGAGCTTGCCGCCGTCGCGGGGCAGCCCTGCGCCGCAATTTTAGGAACCGGCTTTGCAGGGCGTTAACCGTGGCGGAACACGCGCCATATCGGTCATTGTCGCGCCCCACGGATCATTGCAAGTACGTCTGAATTTCACGACGGATGTCTTCATGCTGAGAGACGGCAAATACGCTGCCTGGTTCAGAACTCCGCGTGGCCAGGGCACTGGCCTTGTCGATTTGACCGAGGGACGAATCTCCGGCAGCGACAGCTTCTTCACCTATGGTGGTTCCTATCAGGTCGATCAGCAACGCTTCACGGCTGTCCTGACCGTGAAGCGTCATACCGAGGGCAATCCGAGCGTGTTTGGCCCAGACGAAGTCGAGGCCAATCTTTCTGGTGATTGCAGCGGCGCGGTTGCGACGTGCTGGGGCACGGCAAAGGAGGCGCCTGACGTCAGGTTCGAGTGCACCTTGATCTACAGCCAGGAAGACGTCGTGGCGGCCGACGCCAAATGCGCGGTCGTGAAGCTCAATTCCGACAAAATGCCCAAGGGGCTCGACAGCTGGTCCCGGCCGCGCCGTCCGCTTGCGCCCGGGCCATTCGGATCGCCGCGCGATTAGCGCTCAGGCGGCTGCAGCCTCTTGAGCGCAAGCTTCATCAAGAATCCGTCGCGCTTATTTGGGCGGATGCGCCTTCTGGTGCCAGGCCCAGGCGGTGCGGATCACGGTCGGCAGGTCGGAATGGCGCGGCACGAAGTCCAGCACTTTTCGCGCAGCCGAAGGATCCGCGACGAGATAGGTCGGATCGCCAGCGCGGCGCGGCTTGACGGTGTGAGGCACCTCGCGTCCGGTCTCTTGCTTGATGGCGTTCAGGATCTCGCGCACCGAGAAGCCTGAACCGGTGCCGAGATTGAAGCTGCCGCCGCCATGTCCCGTCTCCAGCAGCTTCAGCGCTGCGACGTGGGCTGCAGCGAGGTCGGTGACGTGGATGTAGTCGCGGATCGCAGTGCCGTCGGGCGTGTCGTAATCGTCGCCGAATACGGCAAACTCGACATGGCCCTGCAAGGCCATCATGGCGCGAGGAATGAGATGGGTCTCGTTGTCGCGCAACTCGCCGATGCCGCCGGCGGGATCGGCGCCGCTGGCATTGAAATAGCGCAGGCAGAACGCACCGAAACCGTAAGCCGCGCGATAGTCCGCCAGCATGCGCTCGATCATCCATTTCGAGGCGCCGTAAGGATTGATCGGTACGCAGGGGAAATCCTCGGACAGCGCCTTGGAATCGGCATTGCCATAGACCGCGCCGGTCGAGGAGAAGACGATGCGGTGGCAGCCCGCATTGCGCATCGCCTGCAGCAGCGACAGCGTACCCTGGACGTTGTTGACGTAGTATTTCTGCGGGTCGGTCATGGACTCGCCGACGAGGCTTGCCGCCGCAAAATGCATCACCGCCGTCACCTTGTGGTCGGCAAAGGCGCGCGCCAGCGTCGCGCCGTCGAGCAGATCGCCCGTCACCAGTTCCCCGGCGACGAAGCTGCGATGTCCCGTCGTGAGATTGTCATAGACGACGGGCCGATAGCCGGCAGCGGCGAGGGCGCGGCAAGCATGCGCGCCGATATAACCAGCGCCTCCCGTGACGAGGATAGTCGGTCGGTCTGTCATGTCCTTTTACCCCAACGCAAATGCAACGACCCATCCGGACCTGAGGCCGCCAGCAGCAAGTCCACGCAAAGCACAAGTGGCGCAATCGTCGACCGGTTTCGTTATATCGTGTTTGATCATCCTGGATAGCTGCAAGCCTTGATCCGTCAAGGCCACGAAAGAACCTGGCTAGTCTCGCTTCGGCGCAGGCCCGGAGGCTGATATCCCGGTCGTTCGAGGTTCCGCCATCGCACCCTTTGGCTTCGCATGCAAACCGCTCCTGATTCAGCTTCAATTGACCATCGTGCGACGAAAATGTCGACGGATTGCGCTCGCAGCAACAATACTTTTAGAGCCGAAAAATTAGGCTGAGGTCCATAACAAGGGACGGACGGACATGGCTCAGATCTGGATGACATATGACGAACTCGCCACGCTTTGTGAATGCAGCAGCAGCGAGGCGAGATTGCGGGCCATCCACCTGTCGCTTGACCGTCGCAAAAGCCGCGACGGGGCAACCCGCGTGAAACTGGATCTGGCGTTGACGGCCAAGTTTCTTGCCTCTGTCCGCGAGTCGGATTTTGACCTCGACAGCGCCATCGAAGCGCTCCAGGCCACACACCGGCAGATGGCGGAACTGCTGGCGCCGAACGAGGTCCATAGGCGCGGGGTGGCTTAATCGCCGGGCACTCCCGGGGATGGGACCAGCCGGCTTGGCCGTACGCCGTGATTCCCGCGGTGGTTGTCGTCCCGAATCAGGCATAAATCCGCATCCGGAATTTCCGGCTGCGGTCGGTGTTTCAACCGAGTTGGGCCGAAGAGCCTGCAGGAGGATGCCATGAGGCAAGCCAATCATTGGGTCTGCGTGAGAGTTTTGGGAGTGGCGACCCTGGGAGGGCTGCTCATCACCACAGTTGCTCCCGCAAGAGCGGAGGTCGTGAAGCTGCAGGCCGATCTGAAAGGCAGCAACGAGGTGCCTCCGAACAATTCGGCCGGCTCGGGTAAGGCAGAGGCCACCTACGACACCGAGACCAAGACGCTGACCTATACGATCACCTTTACCGGCCTGTCGGGCCCCGCGATGGGCGCCCATTTCCACGGGCCCAGTGAAGCCGGCAAGAACGCCGGCATCGCACTGCCGTTCAAAACGGCGCAAAGCCCCATTCAGGGCACCGCGACACTCACTGGCACCCAGGCGACGGATTTGCTGGCCGGAAAGTGGTACGCGAACATTCACACGGCTGCGAATCCCGGTGGTGAGTTGCGCGGTCAGATGGTGAAGTAGAGGGCCGATATCCTGGCGCGTTGACGCTTCGCCCGTGCCAGGTTTTCCCCACGTCAGGACGGCGGACGGGGAAGGAAAGCCAGGATCGTCTGGGCAAGGATGACCCCTACGGTGCCTCCCGCTGCCTTTTGCAGAACGTCCAGCAGACCCGGATCGCGATCAGGTGTCAGAGCCTGCAGCACTTCCAGCCCCATTGCGACGGCCACGACGAGCGAGCACGCCAAAACGAAGCGGCCCGGCAGCAAGAAGGAGAGAAGAAATCCCAGCAGGCCATAAGCACTGAAGCGCTCGATGACGACGACCCAATATGCCTCGTGGTGACCCATGAGCGCGGGCCGCCCCGCCAGCCGCGCGAAGGTGGCGTAGGCGATCAGGGCAAGGCAGATTGCTGAGGCTGCGATGAGGTGATTTCGGCGCATGGCGGCATCATAGCCGGCCAATCGGCGTACCGCTCTCAAAAGCGGAAAGTATCGTTAAAGCTCGAAGATTTCCGATGCAGCGTTCATGACTGGTGGTTCGCACCGGAACGCATCCATGCAGGGTGGTTGGGCGCCTGTCCGAATTCGAACCAGCCGCCTCGGTCAAGCCACCAGCGCTGCGTCGTTTGCCTGCGCTGCCGCGGCATGACGCGGCGCCATCAATTCGCTGAACTTCGCAAAGGGCAGCGGCGCGGCGACAAGATATCCCTGCCCGGTCTCGACACCGGAGGCGACCAGGGCGCGGAGCTGCTCTTCCGTCTCGATTCCTTCCGCAACGACCGTCATTCGGAAGTCCTTGGCGAGTGCGACCAGCATCTCGACGATCGTCGTGGTCGATGCATCCACGGTGATCGTGTCGACGAAGAATTTGTCGATCTTGATCGTGTTGGCGCCCAGACCCTTCAGTCGCGACAGTCCGCTGTGGCCGACCCCGACGTCATCGATGGCCACGTGGAAGCCATATTCGCGCAGCTCGGCCACGACGGCGGCCGCGCGCGCGAGATCGTCGAGCTCGTCGCGTTCGGTCACCTCGATCATGATTTGCCGGGTCGCAACTTTTGCCGTCACGACGGTACGCCGAAGCGTTTCGACGAAGCCGGCGCTCAGGAGATGCTTGGGGACGACGTTGAAGGAGAGCTTGAAATCCTTGTCTGCTTTCAACAACGGCCGGAGGTCGGACAATGCTGATTTCAGGATCTGCCAGGTCATGGCCTGGATGCGGCCGCTGGACTCGGCAAGCGGAATGAAATTCATCGGCGGGACGACCGAGCCGTCTTCGCGTACCCAGCGCGCCAGGATCTCGCAGCCCTTGATCTCTCTCGTCCTGAGATCGAAGACGGGCTGATAGTACGGCTTGAATTCTCCTGCGGTCAGGCCGCGATCGAGATCTGCGACCGGTCCCTCCGTGCGGCGGCTTCGTCCCAGCAGGATCCCGAACAGCGCGCCAAGCCCGGCGGCGACGGCTAGTGCCGGCCAATAGGCTTCGCTCTTCCAGGCCGAGAGGACGGCACCGTCGACCTCGATGGTCGTGTGAAGGGGATAACGGTCCGAAGACCTGTCGAAGCGCTTCGAATTTCGCCGTGGCTGGTCGGCATCGAGCTGGAACTCACCAAGCTTCTCTCCATTGCTCAAGGAGAGGGTCACCTCACTGTGCCCGCGCAGCTCGGACGGCATGATGTCAAACAGGCTCGCATTGATGCCGACAATGGCGACCAGTGCAGCGCTGCTGTTGATATCCCTGAGAACGCCAAGCGCGTCGCCACCGAACTGCTGAACGCGGAACAGTGAGAGTTTCCCGTCGCGCGAGGCGAGCATGTCCCGGCGGTCGACCCATCCCTCGTCGAATTCCAGCGTTTCGGAATAGGCCGAGCAGATCACCGAGCCGTCCGGATTGACAAGGCGGACGTCCTTGATTGCCGAGCGCTGGTAGACATGGAGGCGGATGGCCTGGAGCGTCGCAGGCTCGCAGTTCACAGCGTCACGCTTGCCGAGTTCGGTCAGACTTGCGGCCGCGAACTCGACCGCAAATTCGGAGCGACGCAGGACGACCTCGGTCAACTCGTCGAGCTGACGGGCCTGCTGGTGGCGGATGAAGCTCTTCGCCGCAAGGTGTCCAGCCAGGCCGAACACGACCGTGCTCGCAAGCACGAGCGCTGCAAACGCGAAGGTCGGTCGCTGTAGTCCCATCCTGCCCGAGCGGAAGTTGAGGAGGCTTCCGGGAGATCCTAGCCCGGACGCGCTAAGATAGGGTTTAATGAAGCCAGCGGAGCGGACGGATGGGAACGGGTTTTGCCTATTTGGCAGGCTGTGTGGGGCGTTACTCATAGTTGTGGGCGCCGGAGATGCCGGGGCTCTGGCACAGGGAACCAAGGATCGGGCCCCTGGCACCCAGACCGGCTCTCCAATCCGAAGCGGTCAGCGCGAACTCCCGCTCCGACAGCATGGGGGCGCCTTCAAAGGCAGGGGATGCCCAGCTATGGAAGCAGTCCGGGAATGGGATCGCCCAACAAGCCGCGGCCCTAGGCCCCTGAGATCGCTGGCAAATCCATGAACTTAGAGGCCGTGATCCTTCGCGGCTTCAAAGCTTTATCGCCGCATGTGGCGGTGCAGGGAAACGATCTCGGGGCGATAAGCGGCGATCGAACTGTTCAGGTTCTTTCCGCCGTGCGGGGATCGCGTCGCTCTCATTCTCAGCGCGACGTAGGCGATGTTGATGGCCAACCAGACCAGCATGACGGAAATGGCAAGATGCAGCACGGTCTGACCTCGCTAAAAGCCTAGGGCAAACGCCGAGTCTCTGCCTATGTTCCCCGCCGAATGCGTGCCGCGCACCTCTATAACCCTGCCTGACACGTCAAAGGAGACATGCCCGGATGGTCCCCGATCTGCCAAAGATTCTGAAGGTCGAGCGCACGAGGATCTCACCATGGCTTGAGGTTGTCGCTCGTGACGTGAGTTTCTCGCGCGACGGTCCGGAGGAAACCTACTACGCAATTGCGCAGCCTGATTACGTGGCCGTCCTGGCCGTCACGCCCGACTCGCGTGTCCTCCTGGTGCGTCAATATCGCCCCGCGATCGAGCGCTTCTCACTGGAGTTGCCGGCTGGAATTGTCGACCCGGATGAAGATCCGCTGGAGACCGCCAGGCGCGAGCTTCTGGAAGAGACCGGCTATCACACTGTTAGCATCGAGCGTATCGGTCAATGCGCAACATGCTCGAGCCGGATCAGCAATACGACCCACTCGTTCTTCGTCAGGACCGGGGACCGCGTCGTCGATTTTGTCGAGGAGCAGGGCGTTCGGGTCAGCCTTGTTTCGCCAGGCGAGCTTCGCCGGCTGGTTCTCGCGGGCGAGTTCGGCGAGCTGACGCACCTCGGCGTGCTGGCGCAGGCATTCGCAAGAGGGCTTCTGGCCCTTTAGTACGAACAGACTGCTTCGTAAGGCTAGCTCTTCTTGCCTGCCTTCGACTTCAACGTCAGACCAAGCCGCATCGCCATGCGCCTGATCGCGTCAGGCGATCGCCCGAGTTGCTTCGCTGCTTCTTCCACCGACGTGGAAGACTTGGCCAGCTCCATGAGCCGGCGATCCTCTTTGAACGACCAGGGCTTCCGCGCCATAACCGAAACGTTCCTCTTCGCATAGACACAACGACAAAGCCGCCAAGCGGACCCATGTTCGCTCGACGGCTTTGCTTGGGTGGGGCCGGGCTTGGGGGAGCCCGGTGCGAGAAGTGGATAGGGTATTGACAAAACTTCGCAACAAACACCGCGGATTAAGCTAACTGCTCAACCTTACCAGGAGGAAGTTGACGCATCTCGCCCCGTACAATCACGGAGGTTTCGTCAGCCGAGACCTATTCATGCAGGTCGTAGCCAAGGCGGTCGGACACGAAAGCTGATGAGATCGCCGTGCGGAGTGCCTCGGGCGGCAATTCATTGAGCAGACCGCAGTTGCGCTCCACAACCCCGCCCGCAGGGCGCGCCGATGCTGTCGGTATCGCAGACCCTGCTGCGCTCAAAGTATCAAGGTCAGCGCGTTGCGTGCTCGGCGACATAGAGGCAGTCGCAGATATTGCCGCCATCGCCGTAGGCCAGCAGCGATTCGCCCGACAATCCGCGAACGATCATGTGAGGAATGAGCTTTCCGGAAAGTGACAGGGCCCGGAATCGTTGAAGCAGTTCGTCACCATGATGGGAAGACCGGGAGGTCCTATGCGGGCGCCGGTTGTTCGCCAAAGATGCCGGATCACGGCCGGGCCGATGAAGCCTGCACGCTCGTGCAGAATCTCTCGCTCGTGATTTTCGATCGATCTACACGCGAGCGTTGACTTTGGTCCCATCCCGTAGATCCGCGCCGAGGTGCGTGGGCTCACTACCGGGGGGCAGACCTGTGGGGTGATCTCGTCTTATTTGCCGGAGGTGCAGGCGGTGTCCGATCGCATCCTGTTAGCGCCCCAGGGCGCGTCGTGGGCGAACCCGAGGCCGCGGAACCAACGGAGAAGATTTTTCTCGCCGGATTAAGGAAATTCCAGAATCTTCAAAGCGCTGCCGACGGTGAATAAAACAGAAACAATTTGTGACCGAAATTTATTCGTGGAGTTCCGAGAGTTAATTGAGGTAAGATTTTAATATTAATTCGATCCGGCGGAGGAAGAAATGTCCGAATATTGGGAGCTGGCGCCCTCTTCGATTCACAATGATATGGCTGAAATGCAGCGGAAGCTGAGGAGCATCGGCGAGATGGAGCGCGTCTTGACCGAACGGAGTGCCGGCCGCGAAGCCTATCGATATCTGCTGGATGCCCACCGAATTTTATCACGAGAGGCATTTGAGGCCACTCGGTTGGTGGATCTCCACCAGCTCACGACGCTCCGAGTCAGTCAAATGGCAGCCTAGCGGCGGCGTGAGTGCTGTGCTCTAGGAGTGGCCCAAGGATCTTTATCAGGATCTTTATCGCTCGACGCAAACTCGATTTTGGATTGAGCGCCGCGCGCGGCTGCGTCGTTAAACACCAACGCGAGTGACGCTCGGGGCAACTAAGCGCGCGCTTCACGAATGCTCCTGCTCGTTCGTGCTTGTATCGGTAACCTCTGTTTTTTCCGGAATTTTGAATTCCTCGAGCGCATGTCCCGATTGCAGCGCCGCAACCAGCCATCGCGGTTGTTTTCCGCGCCCGGACCAGGTCTCGGAAGGTCTAAGCGGGTTGTAGTATTTAGGTATGACCTTTGGATATTTGCGTCGAACTGGTGCACTCGGGTCGAGAGTTCGCTCGTCCGGAGTTGCTTGGTCTAGACGATAGAGCTGCGAAAGGCGCTTTTCGAGTTCCTGTTTCTCCGCTGTAATCTTTTCGGCAAGTACCTTCGTTAGCTCCTCGTGAAGGAGCCAGAGTTCCTCGAAGTCCATTGCCTCAAGATCTTCCTTGCGCATCCTGCCCTTATCGATGTTCTGCTGCCTCCAACTTCATCGTGCCGATGTCGACATGAAGTCGTGCTCCGATGGAAAGTAGGCAAGCAAGGAAATCCCCATTTCAAATTGACGTCCCGAATAGATTTAAATATAATTGATTTAAGAGAATATGCGATAATTATTTTTTAGATAATGGCCGTGCGAGGTTTGCCGTGTTGCACAGCGCAAAAATCAGAGTGGTCGATCTGCCCCTTTCGCAATTGAAGGCCTGCATGGCCGAGTTAATCATGCCTCCGGCGCGTTGCAGGGACATCGAGTTACTGGAGGTGCAAATCCAGTTGCGGCTCCGGGCCCTGAGGGATATGGCGGTCATTCGATCACGGCTGCGGTCCTGTAGAGGCTGCGCGCCCCAACAAGCGCCACGGACAACGGCCCGGCGCCGCAGTCGAGTACACCGAAGGCCTTCGGCTGGCTGGCCTCCGCAACTCGCCGGCCCGCGGATCTAGGCGTTCCATCCGGACGGTGACTTTAGGCCGGGGGGTGCACGTGACATGTGTGCCTTGCGCTGTTAATGTGCAGGCCTCGGCATTTTTTGCCCTTGATTAATGGTCGGGCCGCCGGTATTTCACTTGTGCATTTCTTTTGGTTCCATATTTCGCTTTGGATAATGCTTGTCTGTCGCTTGATTAATGTCCTCTCTGGGGATATAAACGAGGTACAACTATAGGGTGGTGACATGTCCCCGAAGAAGCTTGAATTAGAGATCATGTCCCTTGACGATCTTTGGGTGCTCCACGAAGAGATCAGTGGCATTTTGTCGGCCCGGATCAAGGCCGAAAAGCAGGAGCTGGAAAAGCGTTTGGCCGTGCTTAATGGAGAAGCACGAGGGCCGCGGGACCCGAGTTCTTTTGAAAGAGTTCCGGACGACAAGCCGCGACGCAGGTATCCTCGGGTACTTCCAAAATATCGGAATCCTCAAACGTCGGAAACTTGGTCCGGTCGTGGCAAGCGGCCGCGCTGGTTGGTGGCTGCAATGAAATCCGGACGCAAGATCGAAGAGTTCCAGATCAGCGACGCCGGCGGGAAAGCCCGCCAGCGAGCTTAGGTCCCGGTCGGCGCGCGGGCTCTGCGGTACTGACGTGGTCCGTGGATAATGTTGGCTAGAGGGCATTGCGTCCTCTGAACACCTCAAGGGGCGTCCGCAACAAGATTGCCAGGTCGAGTTGCAAGCTCCAGTTGTCAATGTACCACAGGTCATATTCAACGCGTCGTTCGATTGCAGCTGAATTAGGCGTGGGACCCCGGCATCCATGAATTTGGGCCCAGCCGGTCAAACCGGGCTTGACGCGGCGCCGGAAAGCATAATTGCGCAAGAGTTTATTGAACTGCCCGTCGTGCGCCAAGGCGTGAGGGCGCGGGCCAACGAGCGACATGCTCCCGTCGAGCACGTTAAGCAACTGCGGCAACTCGTCCAGGCTGGTGCGGCGCAGCCATTTTCCAACGCGTGTGACGCGGTGATCTGCGGGGATTGCTTGAACTACAGCAGGCCCATCCTCCATCACATTCATGGTACGGAACTTCCGGATTAAGAAGTTATGGCCGTTAAAACCGCAGCGCTGTTGCCTGAATAAAACGGGCCCGGAAGAATCAACCTTGATTGCCAGCGCAACCAAGGCCAGGAAAGGAGCCAGAATAATCAAGGAAAGTCCGGCGCCGAATAGGTCGATAGCGCGCTTTGTTGCGTTTGCCATAAACGACAAGGGGCCATGCTGGAGTTCTATGCAGACGGCTCCACCGATGCGCCGCGTAGGATGACGGAGCAAATCTGAAGTCGCACCGACGGGCACAAAAAAAATCGGAATTGGCAGAACTTTCAGGTCCGCCATAAGCGCGCGCCACTCAGGCCACCGCTCCGGATTTGCCTCCAGGACGATTTCATCGATCATCGAACCGCGAATGTGCTCAATCACTCGCGCACTCAGTCGCTTTCGAGAAGCGGCACTGGAGCCGATCGGAGGCAGGGTGAATCGGCCAGCTACGCTAAAGCCGAGTATTGCAAGACTCTGTGACAACCCAGCATATTCGGACAGCGGTTGATCCGTAATGAGAACGATGGTTGTCCCGGCAAACTTTCGGCCACTCAGACCTTTAAGTAGAAGGGCCCTGAAGAGGCATCGCTCGGCAATCAGGCAAGCGAGACCGAAGACAGCGAAGAATGGACCAGCGCCCCGGCAGAATTGCGGAGAGATGCTCAAGGCATCCACCGCCAACGCCAACAGAATCAACCAGGTCCAGGCTAGACAAACCCCCCGAATCTGCGTGCCCAGCACAAGCAATTCGGGGGGCGCATAAAGGCCCTTCAATTTTGATACGGAACCGAAAAAGCTCGCCGCAAGCAGCGCGTGTGCAACGCTCTGCTCCACTTCAGTCATGGTCCAGCCAGTGCGGATGTCGCTGACCAGCGAGGACAAAAGGCTCGCGACCAAAATAGCCATGAGGTCGGCAGCGACGACCGCAAGTTCGATGGAGTCGTACCGGATCGGCCACTTTCGCCCGGAAGATAGCGAGGACGGCAAGCGCGTCCGGGCCGCCTCGCAGTCTTGTTCCGCAATATGCCGGTTGACGAAGTTCATCACCAGGAACACTAAAATTTTAAATGCCGAAAAATTTTAATTTATATTAACCAATTGATTTAATTTGTTCAAGTCAAAAATCGAGAATCATCGCCGGCGCGGCCTAGCGCTAGTCCGTTTTCTTCTGCTGCGAGTAGCTGGCATTCAGTCCGGACATGAGATTCTCGGCGAAAACTTTGCCGCCCGCTGAGGCGGATCGGTAGGCCGCCATGAGCGCTGGTTCGAGAGTGCGCTGCCGCGTCAGGACAATTTCAATGTCCCTCTTGATGAGGTCACGCAATTCTGGGTTTCTAACGAGTCCATCGCGGGACAGCGCTAAAGAAAGCCGCAGTGGAAACAGCTCGACCTCGTTAGGAGCCGTGTAATACGACATCTTAAGGAGCCCGGCCATGTCATACCTGGGCTTCTCGGCCTCGGCCGAGGCAGCCGCAAGGAGGAGCCAGAGCTCGCCACGCAGCGGCGAAGAGTGCAGCTGCGATATGAGCAGGTGGAGGGCTGAGGGACTCGCCGTCACGCGAGATTTCGTTGACAGCAGATCGCCTGTGTTGAAATTGCGACGGACAAGCCAGCGGTCGGATTGTTCCTCCTGCGCTGACTCGCTCAAACTCGCCGTAAGCATAACTGTTCTCAGGATGTGGCCGGCCGAAACAGGGATCGCGTCGTCGGAATATCGCGGGTCCGCAAGAAGCCAAATCGTTTGCGACAGTAGCGCTACGGCTAGCAAAACCAGGAGGACGCGATGCCCCATCTGCGCCGGAAGAGTTGATCGGAGGTGCCTACGATCGATCGGCTCTTGCGGCGGCGAACAATTGGTTTCATGCCCCGCACCTGCCAAGCTCCGCCCGAATGCCAACCCAAAGAGGCCGGCAAGTAGCAGTGATGGGCCTAAATCCGTCAGCCCTCCGGTGGAGAGACTTATTACCGCTACCGATACCGCTGCTGCTGCGCCTAGCGTAGGATACAAATAGTCGCGCCCGCGCGACAGAGATCGCTTCACCAGCGTCCAGGCAGTCACCGCTACGACCAGAAGCAGGCCGCAGAAGAATACCCGTCCCATATCTATTGCGATTGAGGCCGCGTCGGTCGGGCGCTCGCGAATGGAGCTTACGCCAATGTCCCGATAGATTGGTAGCACTGAACCGAACGAGCCCGCCCCGAACCCCGTCGGTCGAATATCCTGGAGCATCCGCTCGGTTGCGCTCTGGCTTTGGGTCGCTATCGCGATCGTCAGATCCGTATCCTTCTTGGCCGGGATGGCTGTAAAAAACGCAACGAAGATCAGGGTAGCTGTTGCGAAGACGCCGGTACTGCCCCAGATTCCCAAGGACCATTTGCGAATGATTGGAATCGCAAGCAGCAGCTCCGCTCCAAGCAAAGTGGCAATGAAGATGGTGGGGGTCTCGCGGAGAACAAGAGTCAGCAGGCAGACCAACAAGGACGCAAGGGCCACGGGCAACGCCCAATTGGCGGGGATAAAGGCTGGTCGGGGCTCGCGCCGGCGGCGCGCGTCGTCCAATTCGCGCAGGATAGCTGCGCACGATAGCAGAGTACCTAACACAGGGGCGACATGACCGCCCTCTGATGCGGGCGCGAACTCGTTTCGGAACTCCATGGCCCACGACAGCAGTGATATCGCCGCTCCGCAGCTCGCGATGCACAATAGGACGTAGAGGAAATCGGCAGCCCGCTGTCTGTCGAGCGCCACGATCACCGCGACAAGACCGGTGGCTAAAACGGCATTGTACTGAACAAGCGAGAGCACCGTGGCCCGGATGTCTACCGTGATTCTTTCGGCCAGCGGTTCGTTCAATGCAGCCGATGCAGTTATCCAGATCGAGTTACCCCAGCCTTGCACCGGAACAGGAACTAGCTGCAAAATCATCCAAAGGATCGGCGCCGCAAGGATCGCAATCGAGAGGGGATTCAGCACCTTCACAAAGCGAGCGAGGAGAGATGACGGGACCAAAACGCTCGCTGCCAGAAGCGAGGGTGCCATGATGACCGATGCGACAATCGGGCTTCTAAAGCCCTCGGACACAGCGATGGCCGAGGATAACGCCACGAGTAGCGCAAAGAATGTGAATCGGGAAATCATGAGAGACCATCCCCGTACTGCTGGCGGAGGTCGGCTTAATCAACGATAACCGGACTTCGCTCTGGCCTTGTTTGCGGTTTCAGGAGTCGGAAAAGCCATATCGAATGTAATGACTGTCGTTGTAGTAGTCGCTGCGAGACGCGTCGTAGCGAGCCATTGCTTTGATGTTGGTTTTGTTGAGAACCGCTCCGATCACCGAATCCGAAATGGTCGGTGCAGTGTGCAGGGCGTGCTGAACGACATCGGTCTTCGTGCGTCCCCATTCGACCACGAGAACGTAACAGTCAACCAGCGGAGATGTTACACGCACGTCGACCAGAGGGGTGAGTGGTGGAAGATCCACGATCACATAATCATACGTCTGTCGCAGACGCTCAAATAGCTTGCAGATGGCTTCCGTGGAAAGAATCTCGCTTGTATGAAATAGTGCTCCGCGGCGCACGGCCGGAAGGAAGACGAGATTGGTCTTCGGATCTCGCCAGATGACTTCCTCGAGCGAGCGACTGCCATTGGAAACCTCGATGAGGCCTGCGGAAGCTTTTGGACAGATACTTGCGGTCAAGGACGGGTTCCTAAGGTCGCAATCGACAATGATGGCCCGTTTTCCGCTGTGCCCAATCAGCTGGGCCAGAGATGCTGCGATGGTTGTCTTGCCTTCATTGGGAAGGGCCGAGGTTATCCCGATCACCTGGTTCGAAGTCTTCGCCGGGCTGTGGTCCACCGCAAGCTTGATGGAACGGATAGCTTCGGTGAAGCGGGAGAGCGGCATTTCGACTACCGCGCGATGAATCGCCGGAACGTTGGAGATCGTCCTTGAGCGCAGGTCTTCCTCCGCTTGCGAAGACTTGGCAGGCGATTTCGAGGGCTTTGGAGCTTGCAATGCCGGTACGAGGCACAAGCAGGGTAGCTCGAGGCCGGCTTCGATCTGGGATGACGTACGAAAGACCCCGTCCATGACATCCCGCAGGAGCCCCAGGAGGACTCCGAGAGCGATCCCTGCGAACATCCCGAGGCCCAGTACGAGGTTGGTTTTTGGCTTGCTCCTGCTTTGAGGCGGGGAGGCGCCAAAGATCACCCGCGCCTCCGAAATTGGAAATGTCTCCTGCTGCGTTGAACCCATGTACCGCTGCAGAAAGCTCTCGTACAAGCTGCGCAAGCCCTTTGCGCGGCTTTCCAGATCTCTAATCGTGAGTTCAGCGGAATTCACCGATTGAGATTTTGACACGGCTTCGGCAAGCTGCTTCTCAATCTCCTGTTGTCTTTGCTTGGCAAGCTCGGCCTCACTTCGGCTGATTTCGGCGAGGCGCCGGACCTCATCGAACATGGAGGTTCGATACTCCCGCATTCGGTTGCGGATGTTCACGACAGCTAAGTGGTCGCGACCGACCCGACCAGCTAACTCGGCCTCGCGGCGCGCGAGTTCAAGATATTGCTGGCGGAGATTCGTTAGAATTGTACTGTTTGTTGCGTCTGTTCCGATACCATCGAGACCGCCGAGCGGTGCTTGCCTTGCTGGATCTGAGCTGAGAAGAGATTCGTAGCGGGTTAACTTCGCGCTGGCTTCTGAGGTTTGAGCCCGCGCGGCGGCCAATCGAGTGTTGAGCTGGGTGATCAGTTGCTCGTCGATCGATTTGCCGTCGGAGGCGACGATGTTGTTCTGGGCCTTGTATGTATCGACTGCGCGCTGGGCAGTGAGAGCCTGCTCGCCAAGATCGTGCATTCTCTCCTGTAACCAACTCGTTGCCCTCCGATTGGCTTCGAACTTCGCGTCCAGCTGATCGGTGACATAGGCGTTAGCAACCGCGTTCACGATCTCAGCCGCCCGTGGAGCGCTACTCGAACTGAAGCTGATTTCGATTACGTTACTCACGCCGACGCGATTTGCCGAGAGTCGATTTAGAAAAACCCCGAGAGCCGCTTCGGACGGATCGTCCTCTGTATCCGATGGAGGAGGATTTTTCGAAGACGACATCTGAGCTCGAGCCCACTGCCACGACGAAAGCAGTGATGAACTAGATCCGCTGAAGTCTGGGTCGTCGGCAAGCTTCAATTGATTGAAGACCTTGGTCGCGATCGCCTTTGATTTCAGGATCTGAAGCTGCGTCTCAATTTGAGTGACGTCGAAGGCCGGTTCGGCAAGAAGAGACTGTTGCTGCACGAACTGTGCTCTGGGAATTCCAAGCAGAACCTGGGCCTGCGCCGTGTAGGTAGGAGAAGCCAATCGCAAGTAAAGCACGCTGGCGGCGCATGCAAGGACGGCAGTAACAGCGATCACGATGTACTGCCGCCTCAAAAAGCTAACTGCAAGTTTTACAAGGTCTCCAAATCCGCCGCTGTCCGGCTGATCGAAACTCTGACCGCTCAGCGCGACGCGCGTTCTCTCGGTGTGTAGAAGATTGCTCTGGAGCATCGGGTACCTTTGAAGCGGATGGCGCCGTCATTGCGACAGTGCAGGGGGAGGCTGCTGCCCATTTGGTATTTAAAACATATATTATAAAAATCCAGTTGCAAAATTAAATATTAATCTGTTATTAAGATCGCCATCCAATGACGAAGGCGCGCCGAGCTTCGTTGAGATTGCGTCAAGTATCGGTGTTTTCTGAACTATTTTGTTTCCTGTTTAGATTTAAAGCGTGGCGAAATTCAATGAGGTAGGGCGCGTGTGAGTTAAATGTGGCCGTGAGCCTCATTATTTCACGGCTCCGACCGGAGCGCGCGTCTCGGGAGGGTGTGAAATGATCGATATTCAATCTCCGCCGCCTGCCTGGATTGCACCCGCTCCCCCCGGAATGGTGGAGCTAGAGTTGTCTCTTCCGCAAATCGATTTGCTCTGTCGGACCCTCGGTGCGGCAGCCGCCGAAGGAAAGCAGATCTTCGGCTGCTCTATGTGGGGCTCTGGAGGATGTTTGATTATTGTTCCCAAGATCGGCCGGGTGAGCTCAATGGAAGATCAGGCGCGCGTCCGCGAACACGAGGTTGCGCACTGCAACGGCTGGAGACACGAAGACCGATGATTGCCAAGCCGAGAGTGGCGTTCCTTCAACTCGTCGAGTGATTGGAGAGCCTGCGATGCCTGTCTTGGTAACCGGGGGGCCCGGCATTATCGCCTCAGCAGTGTGTCGGTTGGTACTGCCGTTGCCACGTTCGCATTATTGGAGGCGGCCAGGAGATATTGCGACCGACGTTCAATTGCGTGGCAAATCCGGTTCCGACTACGCACGCGTCGACTGATGAGGCGCGCTCGCTGGGCGATCTATGGCGGAGAACGTCTAGGTCTCCTGGCTGGCCAAGATTGAGGACGCAAAATGGCGCAGAGACCCATTCTAGTCACGGGCCGCAAAGGACAGTTGGCCAGGTGTCTTCGTGAGGTTGCTTGCCAGCAAGGGCGGCCGATAGTGGCACTCGGGCGGCCGGACCTCGATTTAGAAGCCCGCCAGGACCTCGACAAGCTCGTCGCGTCGATCTGGCCATCTGTCATCATCAATGCGGCTGCATATACTGCGGTTGACCAAGCAGAAAGTGAAGTTGCCAAAGCGTTCAGCGTCAATCGCGACGGTGCAGCTGCGTTGGCTGACGTCGCTTGGCAGATGAACATTCCGTTCGTACATCTTTCGACCGACTATGTATTCAGCGGCACCAAGCCCGACGCTTACGATGAATCCGATATTCCAGCCCCATTGAACGTGTATGGCGCCTCGAAGTTGGCGAGCGAAGCGGCGGTGCTGGCAGCGCATCCACTAGCAACCATCGTCAGGTGCTCGTGGCTGTACAGCCCGTACGGTGCCAATTTCGTTCGCACCATGCTGCGCCTAGCTGAAACGCGACCTGTCGTTCGGGTTGTCCGAGACCAAGTTGGCAATCCAACATCTGCGTTCGACTTGGCGACGGGTCTTCTCCAGGTGATTGCGCGGCTACCGTCGATCGATCGAAGGACGAGCGCGGGAATATTTCATCTCGTCGGGCAAGGTGAAACGTCTTGGTATGGGTTTGCAGAGGCGATCTTTGATGGGCTCTCCCGTCGCGGAATCCCGGTTCCCAAGCTCGAAGCGGTCACAACGGACGAGTACCCCACCTCGGCGCGCAGGCCACGGAATTCGCGCCTAGATTCGTCCAAGGCTGAACGCCTATTCGGGGTCAGGTTGGGAGCTTGGCAGCATTCGCTTGATGTCTGCCTCACTGAACTACTTAGCACAGCGGGAGAAGCGGATGCTGAAAGGAATTGTTCTAGCTGGAGGCAGCGGAACGCGGTTGTATCCGATCACACGGGTGGTCAGCAAACAGTTGCTCCCGGTTTATGATAAGCCGATGATCTACTACCCGCTATCAACTTTGATGTTGGCGGGCATTCGGGATATCTTGCTGATCACCACACCGTCCGATCGTCCCCAATTCGAGCGGCTGCTGGGCAGCGGTCGACAATGGGGCATTCAGCTCAGCTACGCGGAGCAGCCCCGGCCGGCCGGCCTTGCCGACGCCTTTATCGTGGGCGCCGACTTCATCGGAAGCGATCGTGTAGCGATGATTCTCGGAGACAACATCTTTTTCGGAAATAGTCTCACCCAGCTGCTCGCTAGGGCCGCGGAACGGGAGCAAGGAGCAACCGTCTTCGCGTACCATGTCCGAGATCCGGAGCGGTACGGGGTCGTGACATTTGATGAAGCGGATCGCCCGGTGCGGATTGAGGAGAAGCCCAAACGGCCTGTTTCGAATTGGGCGATTACGGGACTTTATTTCTTCGACAGCCGGGTCGCGCAGTACGCCCGACGGATCGAGCCCTCGGCGCGTGGAGAGCTCGAAATAACCGATCTGCAGATGCGCTATCTTGCGGCTGGCGCACTTCACGTGGAGCGCATGGGGCGAGGCTTCGCCTGGCTAGACACTGGGACTGTCGAGTCGCTCACTGAAGCCGCCGGCTTTGTGCAGACGCTGGAGCATCGACAGGGAATGAAGGTGGGCTGCCCGGAAGAAGTGGCGTTCAGACAAGGTTTCATCGACCGGAACGAGCTCATCACACTGGCTGCTCCGCTGGAAAAGAGTGGCTACGGCAAGTACCTCACCGAACTGGTGAGCGTCCACGGCCTGTCCTAACTTAACACAAGGAAGTTGGTCCGGTGGAAAGAACTCAGAACGGCTGCGCCATCCCCTTGAGACACCCGGTCAACAGACCGGTCTCGCGCAACGCGCCCATGATCGATTATGCTCTCAGGGGTCTACGACAATGCTGGATCTCCGAGAAGGGCAGATGGTCTCACATCTATCATCTCGATGGACGTGCTTCGCCGAATGAGTCTCTGCCGCACAGCGACGTGTTTTACACGCTCAACGTCCTCCTTGGCATGTCGCGCGTACGGGACATTCCGGACGATATCGATCTGGCACAAATATTCGATCGGAACGTCGATGAGCTCACTCGGCTTCCGGTTGCGAAATATGCTTTTGGCATGGCACTTTGGGCTGCGGCCGAGCTCGGATTCGCGCTACCTGAGCCGGTGAAGCGGAAGGTGAGAGCGATCTTGACCGATCAGGCGCGCTGGAAGAGCTTCCGGGCCCAAGATTTGGGAATGCTGCTGATAGGGGTGGTAGCGCAAACGCGAGCTGGTGAGAACGAGTGGGCGGTATTTGCCGATCCGCTGTTCCGTTTTCTCAGACATCGCTTTCGGAGCGAATCGGGATTGTTTTTTGACACGCCATTCGGCTTTCGGCGGCGCTTCGCTTCGTTCGCGACACAGATTTATCTCGCCATGGGCTGCTATGAATACGGAGATTTCGTCAGAGATGGCTATGCCATTCATTTGGCAGACAAGTGTGTACGCAAGCTGATCGCCCTCCAGGGGCCCCAAGGCGAATGGCCCTGGTTCTTCGATGCGACGACTGGCCGCGTACTCGACTTCTACGAAATCTATTCCGTTCATCAATTTGGCATGGGCCCCGCGCTGTTGGAATGGGCGGAGCGCCACAATGTACGAGGCGCACGAGAGGCACTAGCGAACGGCTTCAAATGGGGTCTCGGGCAGAATCAACTCGGCCGCTCCATGCTTGTGCCCAAACTCGGCTTGACGGTGCGCTCGCACGTTCGCACGCGGGAATACACAACTAGGATTCCGAGGATGTGTCGCGCGTTGAAGAACGCCTACTTGGGACGCGAGACGGGGTTGATCGACAATTTGGATGTGCGGCTCCGCCTCGAATGTCGCAGCTACGAACTTGGCTGGATCTTGTGGTCGTTTGGTCAACGTGTCGACGTGCGCGAGCTTACGCACGATCAGGCGTTTAGCGATATCTCCGTGGAACGAGACACGATCTAGCGGTTCCAAATCACAGACCGTCTACTGCGCAGCTGTGCAAACATCGCAATGGCGCGATGCGTCCTCACCGCGCAGAGAACGGCGGTCGCCTTGAGGCGGGCCGCGCCACCCGCGAGACGGTCGCTCATCATGATGGTCACGACGCCCGATGCGGGGGAGGCTAATACCAGCAGCGCCTGTGCAATCCAGCGCAGTCGCCATGCCGGATCTCGTTCTCTCATGTTTCGATAGTGAGCAATTTGCCGATCCCATTTGGCGTACAATTCCCGCAGGGAATTGCGTGCGGGATGATAGACGATCATGCCTGGGGTGTATTGAAAGCGAAGGCCGGCGCAAACCGCACGCTGTCCCCATTCCATGTCTTCAGCGACGTCGACTCCCGCGAAGCGGCCCACGCGCTCGAAGTCGCGACGAAAGACCGCCATGTTGCCTGTCCCGGAGTAGCCGTGCCGTTCAATATATAGTTTGAACCGGTAGGCAAACACGCTTTCATATGCAGCGATAGCGCCGACGGCAGTTTCTGCCGGGTGCCAGATCCGAACGTCTCCCCCCAAGATCGTGCCAGGCGGAGACACGGTCAGTGCGTCGACAATGCTGCTCAGCCAATTCGGGTCTGCCCTGCAATCGGCGTCGATGAATGCAAGGATGTCGCCTCTTGCCAAATCCACGCCGGTGTTGCGTGCAGGTCCTGGGCCCGGGGTGAGCTCGCGGAGCAATGTTGCGCCTGGGTGCCGGGCAATGGCTTCGATCGGAACTGTCGCGGAACCGTTATCGACCACAATGACCTCAAACTTGTCGCGGTCCAGCAGCTGGCGATCGAGGCTCGAGAGGCAAATCTCCAGCGCCGCCGCTTGATTTAAATGCGGAATAATGACCGAGACCGTCGGTTTAATGTTGGGTGGGGTGGCGCCGCTACTCCAGGCGCTTGTATCCGGCTTTTTCTCGGCCATTCGCCGCCTCATTTTTCCGCTGATTTTAGATCGCTTGCATATTAAATTGTGCTGGACATTATATGTATTATAAATTTAAATCTATAATGTTTTGATTTAGGTCGGTCGGATTAGGGGTTCCCATGCGTGCATCTTTTCTGGATTGCCCCATTGATATTCTCACGATGGACGAGACCGTTGAACTTGGGCGTCAAGCCATGCGGACACGAAAGCGACTGCAGCACGTCGCACTAAACGTCGCCAAGTTCGTCAACATGCGCTCCGATGCAGTGCTCGCCGCGGATGTGGCGAGCAGCGACATCGTCGGCATCGACGGCATGGGAATCGTTTGGGCCGCGCGAGCACTTGGGCTTCCGGTCACCTCGCGCGTGGCTGGCGTGGACCTCCTTTGCGAATTGCTGAAGGTCTGTGCTGAGGATGGTTTCAGACCATATTTCTTGGGAGCCACTCCCGCCGTGCTCGATCAGGCCGTTCGTCGCGTCCGCGACAAGCATCCTGCCCTCGTCTTCGCCGGTTGGACGGATGGCTACTTCGATGATCGCGAAGAGCGCGAGATTGTCCGAAAGATCCGATCGAGCGGGGCCGACTGCCTTTTTATTGGAATGCCCACGCCGCGCAAAGAGCGATTTCTCGCGGCTCACCGCGACGAACTCGGCGTACCCTACATTATGGGGGTCGGTGGCGCGTTTGATATTCTGTCCGGCGTGGTTCGACGAGCACCGGTTCTCATCCAGCAACTCGGCTTTGAGTGGCTGTATCGGATCTATCAGGAGCCCGGGCGCATGTGGTGGCGTTACGCAAGGACGAATACTCTGTTTGCGGCCATGCTAGCGCAGGCGATGATCATGCGATCGTCCGTACAAGGAGCACTCCCGCCCAGCCGAGTCGGAGGATGAGATGCAGAAGCATTTCCTGATCCTGCTGGGGACCCGGCCGGAGGCGATCAAACTCTTTCCAGTGATCAATCGACTGAAGTCCGAAAACAGAAAGGACGTCGCGATCACCGTCTGCGCGACGGCTCAGCACCGGCAGTTGCTCGATCAGGTTCTCAAGTTGGCCGAAGTGATACCGGATTTCGATCTGGACATAATGACAAGCAACCAGACCCTCGATCATCTCACGGCCCGGTTATTGGCTCAGATCGGGGACATGCTCGAGAAAGTCAGGCCCACAAGGGTCATCGTTCAGGGCGATACGGCGACTGCGATGACGGGAGCGCTTTCAGCTTACTACCACAGAATTCCAGTCTCGCATGTCGAGGCTGGACTAAGAAGCGGAGATATCTTCGCTCCATGGCCCGAGGAGGTGAACCGAAAAATTGTTGGCTCGATTGCGGACCAACATTTTGCGCCGACCGAGCGGGCCGCGCAGGCCTTGCGATCCGAGAATGTCCCGAAAAACCGTATTCATGTGACAGGCAACACTGTCGTTGACGCGCTGATCCTCGCGAAGGCCAGGGTTGAAGGCGATCCCGCGCTTTCGGCGCGATGGAACGGGATTAGGCAGTGCCACGGAAACCGCCGCATTATCCTGGTCACGTGTCATCGGCGTGAGAATTTCGGAGGCGGAGTTCTCAACATCGCAACTGCATTGGAGACAATCCTTGCACGAGAGGATGTTGCGGTGGTTCTGCCTGTTCACCCGAATCCAAACGTCAGGGACGTGTTCGTTAGCAGGTTCTCCAATCACCCGCGCGTCGTGCTCATTTCCCCTCAGGAATACACCGACTTTGTCAGTCTGCTATCTCTGTCATATCTCGTCCTAACCGATTCTGGTGGCGTGCAAGAAGAGGCGCCGACATTCGGAAAGCCGGTGCTCGTCATGCGTGACACGACCGAGAGGCCGGAAGGCATTGAGGCAGGAACCGCCCGCCTTGTCGGCGCGAGCCACGAGCGAATTGTGGGCGAAACATTCCGTCTGCTGGATGACGATGAAATTTATGCATCAATGGCGCGCTCTCACAATCCATTCGGGGATGGCCATGCGAGCGAGCGAATCGTGAAGGTCCTACTCGATGCCTGAATTTGCCAAAGTCGCAGTTCTTGGTCTCGGCTATATTGGACTGCCGACCGCTGCGCTGATCGCGAGCCGCGGTTTACGGGTCGTTGGAGTTGATACCAACGAGCGCATCGTGGACACCGTCGGATCCGGTAAGATCCACATTGCTGAGCCCGACTTGGACGGGCTGGTTTCGAAGGTCGTCTCGAGTGGAGCGCTCGCGACCTCCTGCAAGCCCCAGCCGGCCGACGTTTTCATCATCGCAGTGCCGACTCCAATTGACGGAGAAAATCGTCCGGATCTATCAAGCGTGGATGCTGCCATCGAGAGCATCGTCGACCTTCTCACACCTGGTAATCTAGTAATTCTCGAGTCCACCTCTCCGATCGGAACGACTGAAGCAATCGCAAAACGGATTGGTGAACGGAGGCCGGACCTGCACATCGGCACCAACGGCAAGGAGAACGGCGCGATCTACGTCGCGTATTGTCCGGAGCGCGTGTTGCCGGGACGCATCTTGACCGAGCTTGCCAACAATGACCGTTGCATTGGCGGCATCACCACGGCGTGCACACGCCGCGCCCAACGCTTCTATAAGATGTTTGTTCGTGGTGCTTGCGTCGGCACGACGGCGCGGGCGGCTGAACTGGTGAAGCTGACGGAAAATGCCTTCCGCGACACCAACATCGCGTTCGCAAACGAGCTTTCGTTGATTTGCGATAGGTTGGAGATCAACGTGTGGGAGGTGATCGACATTGCAAATCGCCACCCGCGAGTGAACGTGCTACGGCCCGGCCCAGGCGTGGGAGGGCACTGCATTGCGGTGGACCCCTGGTTCATAATCGACTCTGCACCCGATCTGGCGCGTATCATGCGGATGAGCCGCGAGGTGAACAAGACCAAGACGCGCACGGTCATCGAGCGTGCGGAGGCGTTGATCGAGGAGAATTCTTACGCCCACATCGCCTGTTGTGGCTTGACCTTCAAAGCCAATGTCGACGACTTGCGCGAGAGCCCGGCGCTGGAAATAGTTTTACATCTAGCGGGAAAGTATGGTTCGCGCATAAAGGTGGTCGAGCCAAATCTTCGACGGTTGCCACCGGAATTGGCTGATTGCCGGGTCGGCTTTGTGAGTATCGACGAAGCGCTACGAAGCTGTGAGGTGGCCATCATTCTTGTCGATCACGATGAATTCAGGATGGTCCCGTTAGCTGAACGCCGTCATCTTGACGTCATCGATACGCGCGGCATCTGGCAGGATATGCCGATGAGGGCGTAGTCCCTCCGATGTTGATCACCGAGATGGACCCGCTTCATGTCGATGGCTTGTCCCGATACCTTGGTAATCATCGAGAAAACCGCCAAGGCTTGCAAAGCGAGGGTCGCGAACACATCCGACTTAGGATGCTTTAGATGCCTAGTCGCAGACTAAAGGAGAGTGGCGTTGAGTGATCTGAAGGGCAAGCGCATTCTCGTCACGGGCGCTTCCGGCTTCATCGGATCGCATATCGTCGATCTGCTGTGCGAGGAGGGCTGCATCGAGATCGTGGCACTCGACAACATGCTAACGGGTCGACCGGAGAACCTGCGCAGGGCGCTGACTCGAGGGCCGGTGCGGGTGGTACATGGCGACATGCGTGATATCAAGCTGATGGCCGCGTTGACCAAGTCGACTGACATAGTCTTTCACCAGGCCGCATTACGGAATGCCCGTTGTGCTGCCGAGCCGCGCCTCTTCATGGAGGTAATGGTGAGTGGCACGTTCGAACTGCTTCAGCTTTGTGTGAAGCACGACGTCGAGAAGGTCATAGCGGCCTCTTCAGCTTCCGTATACGGCCCGGCAGAGGAGCTGCCAACCACGGAGCATGAAGCGCCTTACCGGAACCGTACTCTTCATGGTGCGGGGAAGGCTTTTGGCGAGGGACTGTTGCGCGCCTATAACGAGATGTATGGTCTGGACTACGTCGCGCTCCGATACTTCAACGTCTATGGTAGTCGGATGGGCATTCACGGCCGCTACACTGAAATGCTGATTCGCTGGATGGAGCGAGTTGAAGCGGGATGGCCTCCTATCATCTTTGGCGATGGTCAGCAGACGATGGATTTTGTGCACGTACGCGACGTCGGCCGCGCCAACATACTTGCGGCCAAGGCTCATGTCACCGACGAGGTATTCAATGTGGGGAGCGGCACGGAGACTAGCCTGACGCAACTCGCGGAGGTGCTCGTAGAGATAATGGGGCGCCGCGGATTGGCCCCGGAGTTCGCTCGCGAGCGTTGCGCCAGCCCTGTGCCGCGTTGGTGCGCCTCAACTGGGAAAGCAGAGCGATTACTGGACTTCCGTGCGTCCATGTCGCTCGAAAAAGGTCTTGCCGAACTGGTGAAATGGTGGCGGCTCGAGCGTGGACTCGCGGCAGATCGTCAAAGATCCGAGTGGGCCTCGTAACTCCCGCTAACAACCTGCCGCGATTTGTCGAGAGTATCGCTGCGGGTGCTGGCGCTGGTCAGATGGCATCGATCGCACGCACGTGGATCCCCTTGACTGCTCTGCCGGATGGATCATCCATCTTTGTAAACTCCTGCGACCAACGGAACGCAGCGGGGCTCGAACACGCAATGGACGGCCCGACAGGTACAGTCAAACAAGCCGTTGGGTTCTTGAAGATGGTGTCAAAGATCATTCTATAGAGATATCCCTCCTTCGAGGTCGGCGTTTGCTTCGGAAAGCGATCGGCTGCCCGGGCCAGCATCTCATCGGAGACTGTTTGCGCCGCCTGTTGCTTCAGGCAATCGATCCAGTTGTACCCGACTCCGTCCGAGAACTGCTCCTTCTGGCGCCACAGGACGTCTTCCGGGAGGAGATCCCGAAACGCCTCCCGTAGTATGTACTTTTCAATTCTTTTGCCCGGACACATCTTGTCGGCGGGGTCTATAGACATTGCGTAATCCAGAAAATCCTTGTCCAGGAACGGTACGCGTGTCTCCACCCCCCACGCTGCCGTGGCCTTGTTGGCGCGACAACAATCATACTTGCTGAGCGCGAATAGCTTGCGCACCGTTTCCTGGTGGAACTCCTCGGCGGTCGGGGCCATGTGAAAATACAGGTACCCCCCGAACACTTCATCGGCGCCTTCCCCGGAGAGGACCATCTTGATTCCCATCGATTTTATCCTGCGGGCCATCAGGTACATCGGAGTGGCCGCGCGGATCGATGTGACATCAAAGGTTTCGAGATGGCGGATAACGTCCTTGAGGGCATCGAGGCCCTCCTCGATCGTGAAGACGATCTCGTGATGCACGGTACCAATGTGCGCCGCCACCTTCCGTGCATACTGCATGTCCGGAGCCCCTTCGAGGCCGACCGAGAACGAGTGGAGCCGCGGCCACCATGCCTCCTCGACTTCTCCCGTTTCAATTCTCTTGAAGCGATGCTGCGCGACGATTGCCGCGATCAGCGACGAATCCAGGCCACCTGATATGAGCACGCCATACGGGACATCGCACATCAGCTGCTGTTTGACTGCGGAGTCAAGAGCAGCTCGCAGGGCCGGTAAAGACACCTTTCGCTCGGGGACCGTGTGTGCCCACTCGGGATCGTACCACTTCACGAACTGTCGATCGCGACTTGTGTAATAGTGGCCCGGTGGGAACTCTTGGATCGTTTCGCATACGTCATCCAGCGCCTTCATTTCGCTTGCGACGTAGCTCGTGCCGTCGATGCCCCATCCTATATAGAGAGGAACAATGCCGAGATGATCTCGGGCAATGAAAAATTCATTCTGCCTTTCGTCAAACAATGCAAACGCGAAGATGCCGCTTAACATTTTGCATACGGCAGGCCCATATTCGTCGTATAGGTACAGAATGATTTCGCAATCTGAATTCGTCGTCCACGGGTGGGCGCGCTTCAGCTCTTGACGCAACGCGAGGTGGTTGTAGATCTCCCCATTCACGGCGAGCACGCGGCGGGCGCTTGAATCAATGAGGGGCTGCGCGCCGTGGTCGACATCGACGATTGAAAGTCGCTCGTGAGCAAGCACCGCGCGATCGTTTACGTAAACTCCACTCCAGTCTGGGCCCCGATGTCGGATGGTCTTGGCCATATCGAGGGCGCGGGCGCGCGCAAATTCCAGCGATTCCTTAAATTCGAAAAGTCCGACAAAGCCGCACACGATGTTTGTCCTATTGTTTGGAAAAAATCGATTGCTCGAAGACCAGATCCGCGGCGTGAAAAGGATTATGCAATGCTAATTCTGAAGTTGATCTAGCCTTCGTTGAAGCGAAGCAGCAAGGAGGCCGACTTTGGGTCCGAGCAAGAGGTCGTTGACGGGGTAGTCGCCAACGTGATGCTCGCGCAGGGTTCGGGCAAATCGTCCCCATTGGCGGGATCGGTGCCACTTGTCGCCCGTGACAAATAGGTCGATATGACCTGGATAAGGGCGCGGCGCGTATTTGCGGACCGCCGCTACGGTGGCGCTTTCGACCCGTTCTCTCGCCCTTCGTGCAGCGGGGTCCATGAGTGCTTGGGCTCGTTGCCGCTCTAGTCGCTGCCGCAGTCTGCGTAAGAACTCTGCGGGCGCCAGCGCAGTCGCATAGCTGGCAAGGCGAACCCACATCATTGAGGTGCGCCCGAACACCCGGGGGAATGGGCTGCCGATGAGCGCGAGGAGGGAGACCTCATGCCCCGCGGCGACGAGCTGTT
Organism: Bradyrhizobium sp. CCBAU 51745; assembly: GCF_028128715.1. Classification (NCBI taxonomy): domain Bacteria; kingdom Pseudomonadati; phylum Pseudomonadota; class Alphaproteobacteria; order Hyphomicrobiales; family Nitrobacteraceae; genus Bradyrhizobium; species Bradyrhizobium sp. CCBAU 51745. The sequence continues at coordinate 297,293 of NZ_LBJP01000093.1, forward strand.
GTGCAACCTCGAATGCAAGGGTCCCGCCAGCACAGTGGCCGGCAATTCGGTAGGGGCCGTGAGGCCGATACCGGCGTATCTGCTCGATCTCATAGCGTGCCAGCGCTTCGATGGAATGCAAAGGTTCGGTCCCGTCGAGCCCTGGTGGCTGTATGCCGATAACCGGCTGCGCAGCATCCAGGTGGCGTGCCAATGGCAAAAGACAAAAGACATCGCCAGCATGACCGGATACAGCGAAAATCGGCGGCCTGCTTCCCTCTGGCTTAATCGGAACAATGGAGACTGGTCCGCTCTGCAGCGCCTCCGCCTGGCGCAGCAAGGCGATTATCTCGTCCTTACGGCCCTTCAGCGCTTCGCGCAATGCGAGGTCGAGCGCACCCACCGGCGCGCTGCACCTGAGCTGGGCATTCTCAATCCACAGCTTCACGTCTCGGGATCGAAGCGTCGACAGCAGTGCGGCAGCATCCATTACAACCAACCTCTCGCGCAGGCGTTGACCACTTAAGTTGCGTCCTCCGCCTCGGCCCCTCCGGTCGCTTCTCTCCGCTCGTGTCAGCAAGCCGCATTGTTACTTTAAAATTCAATATATGGCAATTAAATCTGGGAAAGAAAAAACTTGCCAATTATTATATCTGTGTCAGATTAATAATGGCGGTGATTTTGGTATTTTCGTTGAGTTCTCGGCGCGAAGTGTATTGAGCGTTTAAATATGAATTTAATGCAGCCATCATTTCGGCCGCGGTTGGCTTCCGGGCGATCGGAGCAGTCCGTGGACTTGCTTGCCATCGAAGCAGAACCCGGGCTCGCAAAATGGCCTGACCGATATCGTGGCGATCCGCGGACACCGACCAAAAACTGCGCGGAAGAGAAGTGGCACTGATGAACTGCGAAGCGCCTTGGACCACCGATGATACGCGGGTCTTCAGGAAGACGGCGCACGAGTTCATTGCAAAGGAGTTTCTCTCGCGCCAGGCCCAGTGGGATGAGCAGGGGCGGCCCGATCGGGAAGCATGGCGCAAGGCAGGCAGGGTCGGCCTGCTGCTCCCAGACGTGCCGGAGGAGTACGGCGGGGCTGGTGGGACGTTTGCTCACGAGGCGGTTGTCATCGAGGAGCTCGCCCGGGCAGGAATTCATTCGGGCTTTGGTGTTCAGAGTATCGTCGCGCACTACATTCTTGCTTACGGAAACGAGGAGCAGAGGCGCCGTTGGCTGCCGGGTATGGCCGCCGGCGAGCTGATCGGCGCAATTGGGATGACGGAGCCCAACGCAGGATCTGACGTTCAGGCAATTAAGACAACGGCCCGCAGGGAAGGAGATGAGTACATCGTCAATGGCTCCAAGACGTTCATCACGAATGGCTCGCAGACCAACCTTCTCTGCCTGGCTGTCCGGACAGGGGGGGCCGCGCCGGGGCCAAGGGCACTCTCTTTGCTCGTGTTGGAAACCAACGATTTGGCGGGTTATCGGGTCGGACGTTCGCTGCACAAGATAGGTCGGCATTCTCAGGACACGACCGAGCTGTTCTTCGACGATGTGCGCGTGCCGGCCCGGAATTTGCTCGGTCCGAGTGAGGGTAGGGGATTGTTCCAGATGATGGATCAGCTCTCCTACGAGCGGTTGTCAATCGCAGTGAGCGCGGTCGCCGCCGCGGAGAGCGCGGTGGACCTAACGACGCGCTACGTGAAGGAGCGCAACGCATTCGGCAAGCCGCTCATCGATCTGCAGAACACGAGGTTCAAGCTCGCAGAGTGCAAGACCGACGTGCACATCGGTCGGATCTTCGTGGACAAGTGCATTCAGCAGTTCATCGCGGGCCGGCTCGACTCGATCACTGCGGCGATGGTGAAGTACTGGCTCACCGAATGCCAATGTCGAGTGATCGACGAGTGTGTGCAGTTGCACGGCGGCTACGGCTACATGCAGGAATATCCGATTGCGCGCATGTGGGTCGATAGCCGCATCCAAAAAATCTATGCCGGATCGAATGAGATCATGAAGGAAATCGTAGGGAGCTCTTTATGACGACGCTGAGCGAGGTCCGGGTGCAGGGGGCGACGAAGGCTGCAGGATGGCAATTGGACCATCTCGTCAACAAATGGAACAACACGCGGGCCGAGTTCCCGCAGGTCTGCGCACACGAACTGTTCGAACAGCAAGTCAGTCGTGAACCGGCGGCGATCGCACTGGAGCATGGCCGAGTGCAGATCAGCTATCAGGAGCTGAACGAGCGCGCCAATAAAGTGGCTCATCACTTGCGTCGAAGTGGGGTTGGGCCAGACGTCCTGGTTGGGGTGTGTTTCGACCGCTCTCCGCAAATGGTCGTCGCGCTGCTCGCAGTCTGGAAGGCCGGCGGAGCCTACGTGCCCCTCGATCCGAGTTACCCGCTCGAGCGACTGGCGTTCATGATCGAAGACTCGCAAACGCCCATCCTACTCACGGAGGAGAAGCATCGGCGGCTCTTCGAGGCGGCGGCCACCAGGCTGATCTGCCTTGATTCCGATTGGCCGATGCTGTCCCGAGAGCCGCGCGAAAATCCCTCGCCGATCACGGCTCCAACGAACCTTGCTTACGTGATGTATACCTCCGGCTCGACCGGCAAGCCCAAAGGGGCCATGATCCTTCACCGCGGGCTGGTCAATTACCTCTGGTGGGCAATCAAGGCCTACGAGGTCGGGCCCGGGAGTTCGGTGCCCCTTCACAGTTCTATCTCTTTCGACCTCACAGTGACCAGTCTGTACACGCCTCTTCTGGCGGGTGGGTCCGTCGAGCTGCTTTCCGAGGACGTTGCAGCGCAGAGCTTGGTGGCTGCGCTGCTCAGATCGGGGGATCGCGGACTTGTTAAGATCACGCCGGCGCACCTGGAACTGCTGAGCCGTCAGATCGATCGCAGCGAGGCCGTGAACTTTTCACGAGCTTTCGTGATCGGAGGTGAAAATCTGCTGGCCGAAACTCTGCAGTTTTGGCGCGATGCTGCGCCTGATACGAGACTGATCAACGAGTATGGTCCGACTGAAACGGTCGTAGGTTGCTGTGTCTATGAGGTGCAACGCGGAGATCCTCGTACGGGATCTGTACCTATAGGGCAACCCATCGCAAATACCCAGTTGTACGTCTTGGATGCGAGCTTGGAGCCGGTCCCTCCTGGGGCAACCGGTGAACTATATATCGGCGGTGCAGGTGTAGCGCTCGGGTACCTGAACAGGCCGGAACTGACGGCAGAACGTTTCTTGGCAGATCCGTTCAGCCGAGACCCTGAGGCGCGCCTATACAAAACGGGAGACCTCGCCCGCTACCGCAAAGACGGCATGCTTGAATATCTCGGGCGCGTGGACGATCAGGTTAAGATCCGTGGCTATCGAGTAGAGCTTGGCGAGATCGAGGCAGCCCTTGCATCCCATCGCCGTGTTCAGTCATGCACAGTTGTTGCGCGGGAGGACGAGCCGGGAAGAAAAATTTTGGTCGCGTATGTTGTCCCGCACGATTCAAAAACATCAGGTGGTGACGAGCTACGGGCATTTCTGAAGGACACGTTGCCGGAATATATGATTCCTGCCCAGTTTGTATTCCTTGACTCGCTTCCGCTCACACCAAATGGAAAAGTGGATCGCAAGGCCCTGCCTGTGCCATCGAGAGAAAGCATAGCGGCAGGAAAGGGTGGAGCACCCAGGAGCAGGAGCGAGGAGACGGTCGCGGAGATCTGGAGCGAGCTGCTGAAGGTCGATGGAATTGGTATCCATGACGATTTCTTCGACCTCGGAGCAGATTCGTTGACTGCCACTGCTCTGGTCGCAAAAATTCGCGGGGCCTTTAGCGTCGAACTCAGTCTCGCGAGCCTGTTCGAGAGGCCGACGATCGCGGGAATCGCGGAAATGATCGACGTGCTCGCGCTTGCGCGCGGAGGCCCCGGGGCGCAAGCCGCGTTAGGCCAACGTGAGGAGTTCACGCTATGACGGAAACTGTTGCGCTCTTGTCCGCCCTCCGGCAACGCGATGTGAAACTCTGGATCGAACACGATCAGCTCAAGTGTAGTGCTCCAGCTGGCGCACTTGATGCCGAAATGCGGGCCAGCTTGGTTAACCAAAAGGACCAGCTCTTGGCCCTGTTGCGGCAGTCGAATGGCAATCCGGCTGCGCCAGAAGAACCCGCACCACCGCTCCTGCCGACAATTTCTCGCCAGGTCGGGTTGCCCGTGATCCCGGCCAGGGATGAGCAGATATCCGACTTCGTCAGCGCGCTACGGAGTTGCGGATACGACCTCGCGAAATGCGCTGCACGCCTCGGCGTGTTCCCGCGGCTGGGCGTAAATTTTTGGGAGAGGATGAGATCGAACTGGAAGCCTCAGTCGAATGACCCGATCGATAACCTGATTACGCTGTTCATCGACGGTCACCCGGTAAGGGCGGATCTCCTGGCCCGCCAGATTTCAGCCTCGTTCGTAGATACGGCTCTTGAAATGAGGCTGGTTGAAGAACGGGGCCATTTGCTGAGCGCGAACCTATGCCTGTTCCCATGTTTCGGGAAATACATCGTCACCGACCAGGCGGCGAAAAACACGGCCATCAACCAGGTTATGTGGCTTTGGGGGGAGAGTTTCATTTTAGGAGGCTTCGTCGACCGGAAAGTGCGCAGACGCGGCATTGATCTCGGGACCGGTTCGGGGGTGCACGCGATTCTTGCTAGTGATCACTGCTCGCAGGTGGTCGGCGCAGACGTCAGCTCTCGTGCGATTGCTTTCTCCAATTTCAACGCGCAGCTGAACGGGAGCAAAAACATTGATTTTGTTCTGAGCGACCTGCTCGATTCGATCGATGGGTCATGCGACCTCCTGATCGCCAACGTCCCCTATGCCCCCGACACCGCAGCCAGAGCAGGCGACAATTTCTGGAGTGGCGGCATTGATGGCACCGACCTTTTGAGGAGAGTTGTTGAAGCCCTTCCGACAAGATTGGAGAGGGATGGGGTCGCCCACATCAACTCGCTGTTTCCGAATCCTCCGGGAACGCAGATCAAGGATCACTTTGATGCCTGGTTGGGAGGAAAACTCGGCGAGTGGCAGGTGTTGGATCACACGTGGGCAGTGCCACGATATCAAGACCTGCTTTCCGACAAGCCGTACGAGGGGGACAAGAGCGCTTGGCGTTTTGGCGTCGTGAGCTTGCGTCGTTCTGGCGGCGGCAATGGCTGGTGGAAGGAACTCGCCGGACGGGGGTGGTTTTTCCGACCCGACGGAAGCTGCGCCGTCGTTGCTGATCACGAACTTCATCAAGAGGCGCCGTAGATCGCCAGGATTGAGCCGGCGCAGGGCGGTGCTGAGCGGGCCCTTAAGGTTGGTACGATCGGGTCAGCGAAGGTGCGATTGACGATAGCAGGAAGAGCATTGGTGCGGAATGAGGATGCCGCGAGCTAAGCGAGAGCTAAAGATTGCTATAAGTCTGGTTTACTACGTCCTCCGAAGCATTTTGCGGTGCTTGCTCAGCCTTGCCGGACGATCGAGCGCGCAGCGGCTTACGATCCTGTATTATCATGGTGTCCTCCCTGGAGAGCGGACCGCCTTTGCGCGTCAGATGGAGACGCTTCACCGCGCGGCGCGGGTGATCCCGACATCGTACAGGGGGAAACTCCCTCCGGGAAAGAAATGCGTTGCAATAACGTTCGACGACGCGTTCACCAGCGTTGCTGAAAATGCACTTCCAGAGCTAGCCAAACATTCCTTTCCTGCGACAATATTCGTCCCGGTGGGGTGGTTAGGGCGAACGCCAGGATGGGCAATGGAGGAAGACGCCTTGGCACGTCCCTCCGCTGCTGGACCAAAGGTTTCCGAGTTGGTGATGTCGTCGGACGATTTGAAGGCGCTCCCGGCCTCTCTTGTCTCGCTCGGGTCTCACAGCATGACCCATCCTCCAATTTCCGCATTAGATGCCGAGCGAGCGAGAACGGAAATCGCCGACTCGCGCCAGCAATTGGCTGAATTGAGCGGGCGGGAGATTCTCGAGTTTTCGTTTCCTTATGGTGACTATAACGCGTCCGCCCTGGCGACGTGCCGCGCAGCAGGCTATCAGGTCGCGTATTCGATCAAACCTCAGGAAGTTGATCCCGCTGGCTCCGAGTTCTTGCGCGGACGCACGAAGGTCGATCTGTCGGATAGTCCAATCGAGTTCTATCTGAAATTCAATGGCGCGTACGAATGGTCTAGCTATGCGTCTCTCTTGATGAACGCGTTCCGATGGGCCTGCCGTAGGCCGGTGTCAAAAATCGAAGTCCAAGCGCGGTGAGCCCCTGTTTGAAGGACCCTCACTCAACCGTGAAACTTTGGCCGGCCTGTCTCGCCCCTAATTCCAGCCAATAGTCCCTCTGCAGCAGCTCTGAAATTCTTAGAGGACATGGCAAAGAGATAGGTGATTGCATAGGCGCAGCCAAAGAAGAGTCCCAACGGAAAATACCGATGCCAGTGCATGCGGACGAAATGAAGGTTGTTCCGGCTTTCGAGATAGACGGAAAGCCGAGATCTCTCGGCCCGCAGACGGGCCGACCCGATCGTCGTGCCGCCCTTATGAGGTACGATCGAGTCCGGCGCATACCCTAACCCGTATCGCTTGGCGCGCATGGACCAGTCCGCATCCTCGTAATACAGGAAGAATCGCTCGTCCATTCTGCCAATTTTTTCGAGACAGGCTCGCGTGACATACATAGATCCCCCTGCGATGCAGTCCAGATCGCCCTCGATCGAGCTGAGATCCACCGATGCACCCGCCTCTTCCCCCAGGCCAATAAAAGCAAGGCTTGTTCGTAACTTGCGCCAGCGGTGACCGGCGCGACAATAGACGTAGTTGTGGTCAGCAGAAGACACGATGGTACTGCCGACCATGCCTTTGCGGCCGGCGACGGCGCGATCTGTGAGAGCTTGCAAAGCGCGAGGATGAGGCTCGGAGTCCGGATTCAAGACCCAGATTCCGGCCCAGCCCGCGCTTGATAGCAGCCGGTCGATCCAAATGTTGAGCCCCCCGGCGTAGCCAAGATTCTCCGCAGCGCAGCCCAACCATACGCGCGCGCCTCGACCCTTCAGGGCCAAGCGTTTGACCTCGCTCAACCGTCCCGATGGGGTGATCAAGGCATCTTGTGCCAACTCGCCCGAAATCGGCCTGCAGGCCCCCTGAGGGGCCACCAATCTCTCACACAGGTCGCGGAACGCGCCGGGGCCGCCATTTTCACATATGAAGACGTCGAAACGAGGTTCTTCGGTCAACTGGGCGAGGGCGGCTAGACAGGCTTGTACGTCTTCCGGATTGCGAAAGCTGACGATCAGGATTGCCACTCGGAACGGATCTGCGTCAATCACACGAGACTCCAACTGTATCTGTAACGCCGACCGACTCCGCATTCAGCAGCGCAAATCCGTTACATGGACCCGGTAACGTCGACCGCATTTCGTCGCCCCTTCCTTTCGCGGGTTTGCCGGAGATACCCGCAATGTTTACTCTGTTTCAATCGATGCGGCACGGACCCGCGTCGACTAGGGCGCGAGCGCGCCGGCCAAGAACGACCGTTGTCTCGTCCTCCACGACGCGTATGCGCGCCAGAGCAGCACGGACAAGGGCAGCAGACAGGTTGCGGAGAATAGCATGCGCGTTGTCCAGGTTGGGCTGGGCGCGGACCAGATCATAAGGCCGAATAAGCTGACCGAGGCCAAGCTGAAAACCATGCACTGGAGAATGATGCGTCCGGAAGATCTCAAGCTCGTGAAGGCGACCCAGTGAAAGACAGCAATGGAAATGATATCGCCGAACAGTCTTCCGGCCAGAATCGACTCCGGCGCGGGGTGCGTCACAACCAAAAGTGCGCCCGCAACGACGCCGAGGCCGACGGTGGCATTTGCGAACGCGAGTTTCGCCGTCTCACCTAAGCTCAGCAAAAGTATGGTATGAGCTCCGCGATACGTCGAGAGGAACACGATCCCCGTAATGAGAACGCGCCATGATGGCGGGACGGAGTAGTGGCTGCCGTAGATGAGCGGGGCCAAGAAATCGAGCGTCAGGCCGACCGCAGCAGCATAAGCGAAGGCAAGAAGTGAAAAGAGCCACAGCAACCAGGTGAACGAAGCAAGCTGCCGCTCCGGCGTGCCTTGACTACGCACCATCATCGACATTCCAAGGGTGCCGAAAATTTCGAACATCGGCGATATCGGGGTCTGTGCGAGACCGACCACGACCGCGTACACCGCAAGCGACTCCACGCCGAGTTTGCCGGCCACAAGGAGCCGGTCCGCCTGGCTTATTAACGCGAGCGCAATTCCGTTCGCGGTCAGCGGTAAACCATACTTAAGCACCTCCCGAATAAACCGCGGAGGGGCACGCCACTCATAGTCAAAGGGAGAGAGCAAATGGCTCAAGACGACCAGCAAGAATGCCTCCCCGGCCAACGATATCAGAATGATCCGATGATCCGGCACCCAGGGCACCGCTAGGATCACGATAGCAAACCCCGCTATGCTGCTCACGCAAACCGAAAGCGCTTGGGGGCGATATTCGTAGTCCCTCTGGATTTGATAGACGCCCAAATGATAGAGCGACCGTACTAACGGAATGAACGCGGCAAGCAGGAAGCTTCTCCAGAATTGGGGCACGCCGAACATTGCGCTCAGCGGAACGCAAAACGAGGCGAGAGGGATCGAGATCACCAGCCCTCGCAGGAGCTGTAGCCCATGCGCTGCTGCCAGGAACTCGCGAGCCTCTGGTCCCGATCTGACAAGCACCACATGATTCAGGCCAACCTCGGAGATCATCTCCGAAGTCGTAATCACGACAGCGATTGCGATCGCTATGCCGAGTTCTGCTGGGGCAAGAAAATGTGACAGCAGGATCGTTCGAAAGAACCGGGATGAGAATCCGACCAGCGGGGCTGCCGCAGCCAACGACAAACGGCGGGTCCATGGGCCGATTTCGAATCCAAGTTTCATGAGACGTATACCTGCGCGCGATGAACAGAAGCTGCCAACCAAGGCGCTCTGCTCAGTACGCGTAAGAACAGGAAAACTTGTCCACTGACTCTAAATCCGAGCTCGCACAGTCGCGCTTGTGCTAGTCGGAGTTGATTCAGTGTGGGGATGCATCGCGGAGGTTCCCGCCTCGAGTTTGATTCTCGCATGAGCCCGACGATGCCACCCCTCCGGGGACTAATTAATTAAATGACGGTTTGATATTAATATCTTGATCCATTAGTTTCAACTGGTATAATTATATTTGAATTAAATAGATCGTAGGAGGGTGCGTGACCTTACAGGATCTGGTGATCCACAATTACCGTCAGGCGCTGGCGAGAGTCGGGTTGGATCATCTTGCTCCCTCGCCGGAGAATGTTTGGCCTTACGTGAAGCACCTAAAGCCGTCCCCGCGACACGGCTCGGGCGAGAGCATGGAGCAGCTCTTCTACAGTCATACCGGGCGGCTCGCCCACAAATGGCATCACTATCATCGCATTTACGATCGTCATTTGGAAAGATTTCGCGGAACGTCCGTGAAATTCCTCGAAATCGGCGTCAGCCATGGCGGATCGCTGCAGATCTGGAGCAAGTACTTCGGACCGAACGCCACCATCTTCGGGATTGATGTCGATCCACGCTGCTCCGTCGTGGACGACCCGCCCTCGATCAACGTGCGAATTGGCTCACAAAACGATGTGCAATTTCTGCGGTCCGTGGTTGCTGAAATGGGCGGCATCGATATCGTACTCGACGATGGAAGCCACTGGGTGCCGCACCAGCGAGCAAGCTTTGAAGCCCTGTTCCCGCTGATCTCGGCGCGCGGTGTCTATATTGTCGAGGACCTGCAGACCAACTACTGGCGTGGACGTTACGAGGGAGGTTGGCGCCGTCGCTCGACCTTTTTGGAGCAGATGAAAGACCTCGTCGACGACATGCACAAATGGTGGCACACGAGGCCGCAGCGCCTGCCTGACGCGCATCGGTTCGTTGATGCGGTGCACTTCTACAATGCGATGGTGGTGATCGAGAAGGAGCCGCAGGACAAGCCATCCTCGATACAAATTGGCGAGCCGTCGTTTGTCGATCCTTTCACCGCTCGGGTTGAGGAGCCAATTGAGTGAGGGCGTCCTCTATCGTCGCCTGCTCTGAGAACCAACTGCGCGGCCTCGATGATGGACCGATTTGGCCTTGCAAGCAGGTTTGCTCTGATCAGCTTCATAGGCGTGCTGAGTTCCATCACGACGATGAGCGCGCGCGGAAGCACCTACTATATCTCCGCCGAGGGCTCCGATCTGAACGGCGGCACCGACAAGGATGATCCCTGGCAGCATGCGCCGGGTATGCCGGATTGCAACGCCGCTTGTTCGGCGGCCACTCCAAAACCCGGCGATCGCTTCATTTTTCGGGGTCGCGACACGTGGCATACGTCTGTAGGTAAGGTTCGCGGAATGCCCTGGATGTGGACCTGGAGTGGGACGACCACGGATCACGTCTACATAGGAGTGGACAACACCTGGTTCAGCGGTTCGTCCTGGGCGCGTCCGATCCTGCACATGGACAATCCCTCGGGTACGGAGAGGCCGGAAAGCTGCAGCTACGACGATTCGGACATAACCGGCGTAAGTCTCGAGAACGTGCGGTACGTCGATTTTGACGGCTTCGAATTTACAGGAAAGTGCTGGGGTGGGACCCCGCGCGGAGCTTCGATTTTTCGCAGCGGCTCCTACATCACCGTTTCGAACTCATACTTTCACGGCTGGACGATGACGACGCATGCCGGCAACGATACTCACTACATGATTTCGGGTGCGGGAAGCGGAACAACGGGCAACGTTGTTGCATCGAATGTCTTTGATGGATCGGATTCGTCCTTGGGGACAACGCCGGGGAAGTCCAGCGGTTTCGCGATTTACGCCGAGTGCTATGATGTGCATGGCAATGTTTTTCGTCACGTCTCCAACGGAGCTGTGTGTTCGAACCTGACCCATGTTCACGAGAATCTCTTTGAGTATATGTACAACCCGGTTGAGCGGCATTTTGCTCACGGCAATGTTGTGGAATCTCTCGGAGGGCTCGAGCAGGGAACGACATATTTCTACAACAACGTCGTTCGGCATACCGCTGAGGGAGTGACGGTCTGGCTGCAAGCATCGATTTTATATGTCTTCAACAATGTCTTTTATGATATCGGCAATCCAATTAACTGCCTGATGCAGAACCCGCCGGGCTTTAGGGCCGGAGCTGGCGTCGCCACCTCCTACATCTACAACAACACATTCGAATCGCCCTGCCATCTTAATTTCAACGCTGCCAACAGCACTACGCCCTCATGGTCGGGCTCGGTCTATTTCGGAAACAACCACCTCGTCGGATATTCGAGTGTTGCCGCTGGCATAGGATGCCGCTCCGCGGCGAGCTGCTATCTCAATGACCAAGGCGGCAATGTCCTTCAAAGTAAGGCGAAAGCCGCGGCCGAGGGCTACGCGACCGCAAACGGCTACGCTCCCGCCTCTGGGAGTGCTGCGACAATCGGTCGTGCGCTCAACTTATCGGCGATGTGCCCGTCTGTCCCCGCGCTCTGCAGCACCACGAGTTTCGGTGCAATCGATAGGCCGGACCGCGTCGTAATCTATCCCGCAATTCCCGTTCTTTCGCGACCGAGCGATCATCCCTGGAACGTCGGAGCCTTTTAGCGCAGTCGCGCGCCATGCGAGCAATGACGGAGAGTGTACATGTTACAACGTGACCCCTATTTGGAGCTTCTGAAGAAGGCCCTGGTCCGCGCCTTATATTCAGAAACAACGATCTCGCCGGTTACTCAAGCGTTGCCGCTGGCTTAGGCTGTCGCTCGGCGAACAACTGCTATCTCCATGATCAAGGTGGCAACATTCCCCAAAGTAGATCCGAACCGAAGCACGGCTTCACGACAGATGATTGGCGCCCATTAGGGGGCCGAGGACATAACGTGGTGCAGCCCGCTCGCGCCATCGAAGGTCAGCCGGCGAGCGTTGGAGCACTGCTCCCGAAGAGAAGCGCGGATTCCAATGCAGAGTCCCCAAAACAACCAAACATTGTTCCAATAATGAACTGTCAGCCCCACGAACATGAGCACCACGAGGCTCAAGGTGAATGCGGTGCAAAGCTGACCGACGTAGGGATCATGCGAAGTGCGGGCGTAAATCTGCCGCGAAGGCCAGAATGAGGCAACATTTGCAAGGAGCAGAGGGATTATCGAGGGAATTCCGAACCGAATGATCATGACGAGCCAGGTGGAATCGACTGAAACGTTCCCGAAGAAATCTTCTGCGGGCGCGTAGCTATCGAATCCGTACCCGACGTAGGGCGACAGGCCGATATAGTAGAACGCAGTGTCCCAGGTGGCGACCCGAAAATAGCCGGTGGATGGATCGAGCGTCAGATTTGCGACGATCCATGACACCGGCCTGTTTGCAACCAAGAAGACAACCAAGAGGAGGGCGAACATGGCTGCGGTTAGAACCTGCCATCGGCAGCGGATGCCATGGAGGAGCCCATCGTAGAGCCGGACAAAGATCGCGATCAAGAAAGCGATGAGCGGTGCGGACGACATTGCGAGCACACATCCAAAGAAACACAGGCTGCCATAGCAAAGTCTACCAAGGGACGTGCGCTCGGAGTACAAGAAGATGGCCCCGGCCGCGGCGCAGAACGTGCCGAATAGGATCGGATGAGGAAATGTCGAAAATGCGCGCAGCCATCCGTATCGGTATTCATATCCCGGAATGGGTAAGCCAAACAGCACGAAGCCAACGTGAGTCTGGCTCAATTGTTCGAGGCTTGCGAGGGCGATTAAAACGATGCAAATGAGTTTGAGCGCTCGAACAAATGTTTCCAGCGCTGGACGGCCGAAGATATAGGACCGCGCCACCAGGTAGCCGCCCCCGAATTCGGTTATCAGCGCGGCCGTCGACGACCATGACTGGTCTGTCTGGGATACGGCAATCAACAGCCAGGCACAAAACGCACATGTAATTATATCAGGTGCGCCCCGATGCCGGCCTCTTTGCAACAGTTCGACCGCTGCGGGGAACACCAGCAGCGCGATCACCAGCCGGGCGATTGTGAACTTTGCGCCCGCTAGGAAGAAAGTCATGTTTGAGTGAACGGCAAGGCCTATCACGACAGCCCAGATGGCGAAGCTGTTCGGGCTGTTCGGCGCAACCGGAATGGCAGCCTGAACTTCCGGCGAAAAATGACGATCGAGCTGCACGGGGGGGGGGGGGGGGCCGGGCTGACAATCTGCAAGCCTCCTCAAACACCGCTTTTAATAAAAACGGCCGTTGATCTTTATTATATTATATAATACATTTTTATTTATTGTGGAAATTAAATCTCTGATCGGACTGAGGTCGAGCTTGAGGTCGCAATGGCGTGGTCCGTACAGATCTGTTGTGTCGCAAACAACAATGCGATCTTGAAGCGAAATCTGAAGTCGTCGCCGGACGTGGCCAAACGCCGGGTCCCACTTTCGGTGATATGGGGCGCGAAGGCCGCGTCAATTGCTTATCGCGAAGCCATTCAAGCAGCCCGTGCGGAGATTGTCGTTTTCGCCCATCAGGACGTCTATTTTCCAGAAGGCTGGTTCTCCAGACTGGAATCCGTCTGCGAGCGGCTGAGTTCAGCCGACCCATCCTGGGCCGTAGCGGGTCTATGCGGCATGACAAACGAGGGCGAATTCGTCGGACACCTCTGGGATGCCGGGCTGGGTGCCGTATGCGGCGGATCGTTCAGCTCCCCCCGAATCGTAACCAGCCTCGACGAAGTGGTCTTGATCGTGCGCCGCGCGTCAGGGATCGTCTTTGATCCGGCATTGCCGTCGTTCCATCTCTACGGGACCGATATCGTGCTTGAAGCACATCGAGCCGGCATGAAGTCCTACGTCGTCGATCTGCCGGTCATTCACAACAGCAAGGCCGGCGTTCGCTTGGACAAAACGTATATTGCCGCCTATCGCTTTATGGTTCGCAAATGGAGAGCACTGCTTCCGTTGCCGACGGTCATCGTTCGGCTGACGAACAATCCTTGGCCGCTGCTGCTGCGCCGCCTGCGCCTGAGATACAAGGCCATTTTCCGGGCCTCCACATTGCGCCCCATGGTTGAATCGCCCGAGTTGGTCGCGAGACGACTCGGATTTGCCAAGACGCTGGAGGATCGCGCTTGAACGATCTCTCTGGAACGATTGCGTTGCAGTCGACTGGTAGCCCGGTTGCCGCCGCTGCGCCCCCGTCGATGACCGTCGTGGTGTGCATCGAATCGGGGTTATTGGAGCCGCTCACGCTGCGAATGGTCGAGAGCTTACGCCGATTTGGCGGCCGCTTTGCGAGCCTGGACGTGGTTGCTGTAACCCCTCGCTTCACCCCGCCTCTGGCGCCGACGACGCGCCGCCGTATGGCGGAATTGGGGATTGATCACTTGCGCGTGCATCCGAGGGATCCGTACGCTTGGCACCACTACATGAACAAGCCGGAAGCGCTCGCGGCTGTCGAGGCACGGACCCGGAGCAATGCAATCGCCTGGCTCGACAGTGACATTCTCTTCTTGCGTGAGCCGAACGAACTTGAGCTGCCGGATGGGGTCGATTTCATCGCTGGTGCTCCGGACGCAGGCGTGATCGGGTCGGCTGGAGCGGGGGATACTAACGACTCGTTCTGGGGACGATCCGCGGCGCTCGTAGGCAAGAGGCTTGACGATTTGCCGTGGTTGCGCACCAGCGACGGGCGCCTCATTCGGTTCTACATGAACTCCGGCGTGTTTGTTTATCGCCGCGCAAGCGGCTTTGGTCGCGCGTATCTTGCTAACTGCAAGAAGTTCTTGGAGTTGAAGGTGGCAAGGACGCATTCCCAAGTGCATTTCCTGGACCAGGTGATGCTCGGCTTAACAGTCATCGAGCGCGGTCTGAGCTGGAAGATGCTACCGGCCTCAAGCAACTTCCCCGTTTGTGGTGCTTTGCCCGACAACTACGAACCTTCCAAAGTCGCCGACGTGAGTGTTCTCCATTTTCACGATTCGATGGGTCGTGCGCTCTGGGGGAAGCTCCTCGATAGCCTGGGACCGGACCATGATCGGGTGCGCGCCTGGCTCGAACCGCAGGGCCCGATAGAGTTGCCGCCGTCGGGCCTGTCTTCGCTCATGCGCGGAGCGCTCCGTATAACCCGCGGTGTGCGGAGACAAGTGTTCTACGCGCGCTCCGGATTTAGCAAAGCCAGCAGCAGGGCAGGATCGACTTGCTGATCGAAAGTTGGCGCCGCCGGCAGGCTTGGCGGAGCAAGCTTGTCCACAAGGTGGAGGAGGTGGATCGTGGGAATCGACTTGACTGGCCTCAGGGCCTTAAACTTCGCAAACCGCGTCTACAAATTCAATTTTCGAAAGACCGCAACATTGGGCCGGCACGAGATCCATTTCTGGAAACAGGAATTCGATACCGTGCGGAAGGGTTTCGGCTTCGAATATGACCAGTCGCTCGCGGTAGGTTCGTTCTGCGAACCCCTTCTCGAAAAGCTGGGTGCCGAAGACATCACCTCCATCGATGCGTCCGGCTTCGAAGGTGCATCGCTGGTTCACGATTTCAATCTGCCAGTTCCGGAAACGCTGCACAATCAATTCGATGCGTTCCTGGATTTCGGCTCGATCGAGCATATTTTCAATGTCGCCCAAGTGATCGACAACATCGTCAAGTTGGTCAAGCCTGGTGGCCAGGTCCTGATCGCTACCAACGCGAACGGGTTTCCGTCACATGGCCTGTTTCAGTATTCTCCGGAATTCTTCTATAGCGTCTTCAGCGAACGGAACGGCTTCCGGAACACATGCGTTTTTCTGGTCAATACGTCTCGTCCGAAGCTGTGGCATCTCATCGAACAACCAGCCCGTCTCAAGCGGAGGAACCAGCTCCCGTTTGCAAGTCAAATGAGCTTGGTGGTCCTTTCCACCAAGGTCAGCTGCGCGGATAAATTGCACGTGGTCCAGTCCGATTATGATGATACCTGGGCGAGGTTCGATAGGGGCAATTGGACCAGATGGAATCCCGAGCAAATCTCGACGTGGAAGAAAGTGCTGCACGGAGTAGTCAACCCGTACGCTTACAAAATGGCGTCGCAGCTCGCTTTGGCCTTTGAGGTACGACAGCAGTACAGAGCCGATCGCATCCTGCTGGACCCGGACAATGTGGATCCAGCAAGATTCAAGAGGGATGGCAGTTCTCGAGCCGGCTCCGAGGCATACGGCGCGGCTGTGGAAGCGCATTGATGGCGGGAAGGAGAACGCGGGTCGGCATCACCAAATCCGGCCTCCTCATGCAGGCCGCCGGTTCGCGTGAACTCGGCTCGACCGACCGTGGCGGACCGCTTGAGGGCAAGTCCAGGCGCGAACTTGCGCGGTTCGGGTCAGGCGCACGCCCAAGGCTGCTCGCGCCGGAGGAACGGAGCACGCGCCGGAGCCGATCCTGGCGGCACCAACAGGCGAGTTTGTGGGCCGGAGCGCTCTTGGCCGGATTGATCATTGCCCTTCCAGGCCCCTGTGAAGCGCGGGATGCGAAGCCAGTCGCTCGACCTGATGCTGAACGCGGAGCGACGACCGGAATTGCGACGGGCATCCAAGCCGGGCCGACTGGCTCAGCCCAGAAGGATGATCATCCTCCAGACGCCGGGGCTTGTGCCGCCCAGCATCCTCTTCTCCTGAGCAAATACAGGAAACGGCCGGACTGGCCAGTCGCTGGTGTCGACTTTTGCGTGGGCTACGCGGTGGACACCGTCTTGAAGGACCCTGCAACGATCTCGCTCGACGGTGCCTCAGTCGATACGAAGAATCATATTGTCACCTTGACCGGTAGTAACGTTACGCTTGACGGCTATGACTTCTCGCTTGACGGCGGCTGGCAGGTGCGCGTGAAGGCTTCCGGGAGCAGAATCGTGAACTCACAGTTCGTCGTTGGCTCCAACGATCTTCTACCGATCGTGGGCAGTCCGGAGGCCTCGGATCTCGATATTAGTCATTGCACGATTGACGGCGCCGAGCACGACCCCCCTCCTTGGGGAACAATGGTCGCATATAGTGGGGTCGACCTTACCATCGAATACTCCTGGCTGAAGAATTCCGGCGGCGACATGATTCAGCAGATCGGCGGTACGGGCTCTATCGTCATCGAGCACAATCTCATCGAGAATGGCGGCTTGAGTCCGGGGACGCACGGTGACTACACGCAGCTCGAAGGCGGTCCGTTCACCGTCGCCATCAACTACAATACGACGCTGCAGAGTCGCGGCACCACGCAAGGCCTAATGACCGAGTACGTCGCGGAAGGTGAAATCGGCCACAATACGATGATCGGAACAGTCAGTTACTTCGTGTCGGTGGACCTGTCATCGATCAGAACAACGTTCACGGTTCATGACAACTATTTCGATCCTCGAGGATACGGATTTGCCTATCCTTCGCGCAATACCGGAACGCCGAACGACTCGAGCCCGAAATCAATCTTCACCAACAACGTGAATATGCGTACGGGTGTCGTGCTGCAGGACGCCGTGCGTCGGTGAGTGTCTGTAGACCGCCGCCCCGATTGGTAGGTCCAATCGTTCGAGGAAACCAGATTGGTCGAGTATCTGGGAAAAGATAGGATTGCTGTAAACGATGTAGAGTTCGTGGTCGTTCTGCTCGAGCACGCTTCTTAAATTGTCGAGCATGCGCTTGAGGACGTCCTTTCCGAATGGATTATAGAGGAAGAGCACAGTGTCCTCGGTCGGAAATCGATAGGATGCGGCGTCGGCAAGGACCGAGGATATGTCCTGACATCTGGGCGCCATGAGTCGGCTTATATTTTCGGCCGCAATCGCGTTCAGTTCGGCGGCGAACTCGATTCCCAGCACGCGCCGAAACGGGTATTCCGAGGCCACGAGCAAGGTCAGACCCTTGCCGGAGCCTACGTCGATGTACACAAAGCGTTCGAGTGGGATCTGCAGGATTTCGATGGCTTTCCGCACGAAATCCGGGTCGGATGCCTGATACCGGACTCCTTCCGCATGATGAGGGCTCCGGATCTGCAGTTTCCAAAGAGGAATCGTCCCCGCGGTATCCGTTCCGTAACGACGATCGAAAGCGCTTTGCGCTTGCTTGGCAATGGAGAGGCGTCGCACATGCTCGATGCCGCCTTTCACGAACGACGCGAAGCCGTCCTGACGGAGCTTCTGCATACCAAACCGCAGCAGTGTCCTGAGCTGGCTGCGTCCGCTGGTCTCCTCAGACATGTGACAACTCGCGTGCTGGGATAGAGGGGCGGTCCTGGCGGGTTGCCGTGGCTTGCAGGCGACCAAGACAAATATAGCAGATAAATGATTAATTAAAATAACGCGATCTGGCTTTAATATTCATCCAATATGTTGTTTAATTCGAAGCCAGGATTTCAGCCATTGTGCGAGCTACCATGGTCTCAGCGGGATACAGGGGGGTCGACCGGGCCGGTTACGTCGCCCAGGGTCCGAGCTCGGGGGACCGTGTTTCTAAAGACGCGGTCAGCGACCGCGCCCTGCACGCGAAATCCATTCGAACTGCGGCTGTGAGAACGGACGAGGCTGCGCCGCGCCACATCGAGATTCTCCGAACCCGGCCGGAAATCGAAGCGCTTCGGAAGTTCTGGAACGCATGCAATCCACCGCGAGACGCCGATCTCGAGTTTTTCTTATTCATTTCCGACATCTATCCTGAGGTCGAGCGGCCACATGTCCTGGTTCTCTACGAGGGCGGCGCTCCAAAAGCTCTTCTCGTGGGCCGACTTGAACGGGTTCGCTTACCCCTGCGGCTGGGATATCTCCCGCTCCCTGGTCCGACCGTTCGGATGATCCAAATCGTGCACGGCGGCTGGTTGGGAGCACTCTCCGAAATCAACGCCAAGCTGCTCGTGGAAGGTCTAATTGCCTCGCTCGCGGCGGGAGAGGCCGACGTAGCGTCCTTGCATTCGCCCGATCTTGCTTGCTCGGTCGCTCGATACGCTCGAACTCTGCCGTCGTGGTGGTGTTCGGACCACACGGTCAGGCCAGAGGCGAGGCGGGTACGCGAGCTTTTGCCGGAAGCCGGCCCATTCTTGCGCAGCCTTTCTCAGAACGAGCGATACCAGCAGCGAAAGCGCGAGCGAAACCTGAGAAGCAGCTTTGGCGAGCCGTTGATCGAGATCTTTACCCGGCCGACCGAGGTCGATCGGCTGATGCGTGACGCCGAGACGGTCGCCTGCAGGTCTTATCAGAGAGGCCTTCACGTAGGCTTCTCGGATACTCCGGTCATTCGCAATCGTCTGCGGTTCGAAGCTGAAAGGGGATGGCTACAAGGATACGTTCTCTACCTCAACGGCGACCCGGTGGCTTTCTGGATCGGTTCCCAGCGCAACGGTGTTTTCCTTAGTGAGTACCTATCATTTGATCCGGCATATACGAAGTATGCTCCCGGAATGTATCTGATGCTGGTCGTGATGGAGAAACTGCATGACGGTCCCAGTCATGCTCCCGTGCGACTTGTCGATTTCGGCATCGGTGATGCTCCGTATAAGGCACGATTGGCCACTCGTCATTGGCAGGAATCGACGGTTCTCGTCTTCAGTCCGCGGTTGAGGTCCGTTTCGACCAATGCGCTACGTTTGTCTGTCGCGATGGCGAACCGGTGGATGAAGGAGGCACTGCGCTTCACACCCTGGCTCTCGACGTTGAAACGGAGGTGGCGCGCCCGGGTGATGAGCGATGAGTGAGGGGGCGGAGACATCGGTGCATTCTACCCTGGGCCAGAAGCTCGAATTGCCTCGCGAGGCGCGCGACAGCGAAGCGGCTGATTCCGCCCTAAGTCGGGCAAGCCCGGCGCCGCCACCACATGATAAGCAGGACCTTGGCGAAGCGGCCGCATTGGGTGTGTTGATGCCGCTCCCTCTGAACGGAATGGGCGTCGGCTATACATGCAGCTCTCTTGCCCGCTGGATGGCGGATGAGCGGATCGAAGTCACGGTCGTCACATCCCGTAACGAGCTCGCGCTGCCTTCAATTAAGGTGATCGAGGCTTTGCCGCGCTGGGCTCGACATCTGCCTTATCGTTGGACTCGTGGCTATGCGGGTCACAGGATCGAGCAGGACTTCCTTTCGTGTTTCGACCAGTGCCGATCGCGAAGGCTCGCGGCTAACCTTTGGCCTGATGCGTCGCTTGGGACAATCCATGAGCTGAAGCGGCGAGGGGTGACTGTTTTTCGAGAACAGTTCAATTGCCACACGGCTACGGCCAAAAGGATTCTGGACCAGGCATATGGGCGCCTTGGTGTTGAACCAGCACACACGATCACGGCTGAGACCGTCGAAGGCGAGAGGCGGGTCTTGGATGCGGTGGACTATGTTTTCTGTCCGAGCCCTTTGGTGCGAAGCTCATTGCTCGAGAATGGTATTCCGGCACGCAAGCTGCTGGACACCACGTATGGATGGGATCCCGAGCGGTTCGCAGGACCGCAAAGGCCTCTCGCGCCAGCCGAAGGCATCACGGCTCTTTTCGTAGGCACGATCTGTGTGCGTAAAGGTGCTCATCTACTGTTGGACTACTGGCAGCAAAGCGGCATCAAGGGGCGCCTGGTGCTGGCCGGTGAACTGGAGCCGATCATCAAGGAAAAATATGGGCACCTGTTCGGGAGGGATGACATCGTTGTTCTCGACTACTCCAAAGATGTCGGTGCACTCTACAAGTCTGCCGATATGTTCCTGTTTCCATCTCTGGAAGAGGGAAGCCCTCTGGTGATCTACGAGGCGTGCGGTTGTGGCCTGCCGACGGTAACGTCTCCGATGGGGGCTGGCAGGATCGTGCGGCACGACTGCGAAGGATTTGTAATCGATCCCTACGATGCGGCAGGCTGGTGTGCGACACTTCGTAGGTTGGCCGCGGACGCGGTACTAAGGCGGCGTATGTCCAATGCTGCCTTCGAACGTGCGCGATTATACAGTTGGGAGCAGGTGGCAGCCGCCCGACGACAGCAGATATTTGACGCCCTCCGCGTGACTTCATAATCGGGGGCTGAAAGGTCGTAGGTCAAGCCCTGGTCCGGCGTCGTCCGCTGCGGTCACTGCTTCGGCTGTTTTCGCGATCTTCCGCAGATTGGCTTCCAGATCTGAGACAATGTCGTGCAGCAGATGTGCTGCAAGTGGATCTGTGACCTCGCGCTCTAGGATGCGGTAACGCGCGATTTGCAACTCCTGCTCATTACTTTGGCGCTCTGTCATCGTGTTGCACCCTCGAAAAGGCTACCCGGATGTGACCCCTTCAGTCGTCCATTGGGCGAAGCGCTTCCTGGTTCGGCCGCTATTTCTTCGTCGTGCCCTGAGGCGGTCCGGAAATTCTAGTAGAACGCGACGGCAATTCGAGTTTCCTTGCGCCAGACCACCGCGCAGCGCCTCCGCTCGCCTTCCGGAAGCAGAGTGAGCGCAAATTCCTCCGGAACGCTGCGAGCTTCACGAACGTCGAGGGCTGCACCAAACGGAGAAATGCTCCGGATGTTGCACTCCGTCTGCGAGCGTCCAAAACTAATCAAGCCCAGATGTGCCGATCGGGGTTTGCTCTCATTCATGACGGTGCTCCTAATTGTGAGGCTCCGGCTGCTGCTGGAGTAGCCCACGGAATGGCCCGACTCCGCAGCTCGGGAAATTGAAGAATAATAACACGTTCCCAGCGCCGGTTAAATAATTAATTGTTTAATTTGTGGCAATAAATGTAGGTGTCGCGATATTCGGTGGCGTTCCGCCCCTCGATTTGGGTCGTCAAGTGGTTGACGCAAGCTATTGAGAAAAAAGATATTTCAGATTGCTTCCGGGTCGGCAGGTGCCTCCCGAGCGACGGGCCCGGGCTTTAACTGGAGATGGAATTAAATGGATGGAGTTTTAAAATTAAACCGTCGCGGGCTTGTCGCCGCCTCTGATAATGGGAAGCGGATAGCAGTCGTAGCGACACGACCACTTGCGCCCGCGAGCGGCAATTCATCTGAGCTGTTCATTTGCATACGAAAGGAACGTGCGCCCGCAGCCGGCGGGCGAGTTGCGTGCCCGGTGAGGGAAGTAATCGGTCGCTGCTTGACTCCTTGTCGATCCGACCGGCCGTCACGCCCATGAGTATCTCGGCGGATCTTTGGTTAGAAACGGTGGCGCAATCGCAACAAATTGTGGCGGCTCGTGTTCGCTCTATTCCATCTGCACAGGTTTTACTCTTGCGTTTTGGAAGCAGACGCCTGCGAAGCAAGATTAAATGAATCCGGATTGCGACAGGTCGAATCCGATCTGGTTGATGATGTGGATCTTTCTCGGAAAATTCATTGTGAGTCACAATCTCAATCCCCGGGTTCATACGGTATTTCAAATTGAACTGTGAGCCATTGTCTGATGGCGGTGAGCCAGTATTCGGCGTTTTGATAATTTAATTTTCTGGTGGGGCGTGCCTACCAAAACATCACCCTAGCACAGCCCCGATGTCGTCCAAAAAAAGCCCGCGGTGCCGGGGCAATAGTCTGCCCGCCGGTCCTGACGTGGTCGGCTCGAGAAGAAGCAAGACAGCATGGCGCTCGGGGAGCATCCTTGGATGAGCACATGTTGAGGGGAAATAGACATCAGGAGAACAGGTAGATGGCGCTTAACGACGGCTCAGCTAATGCACCGGTTGGATCACCGCAGCTTCCGAGCTTGCTAGACTCCTACGGCGCTAGCCGCCCTGCATGGAGTGTCGCCGGCGTGGATTATCATGTTGGGGTGCCGCAGGGTTTGGCACTCAAGGATCCCGCGACGATTTCGATGGCCGGTGTTTCGGTTGACACGACCAATCACGTGGTGACGGTCTCTGGCAACAATGTCACTCTTGATGGCTACGACTTTTCTGGCGGCGGTGGCTGGCAAGTAAGTGTCGAGGCCGCGAACACAAAGATCCTCGATTCCAATTTCGTCGTCGGGTCCAACAACTACACGCCGATTGTTGGTACCGAACAGGCATCCAACCTCAGTGTGTCCAATTGCACGATCGACGGGGCAGGACACGACGCGGGTGTGTCGGGCACTCTGTTTTTGTATAGCGGCACCAACTTTAGCATCGACCACTCGTGGCTGAAGAATGCTGGCGGGGACACGATCCAGCAGACTGGTGGCTCCGGCTCCATCGTCATCGAACACAATCTTATCCAGGATGGCGGCCTGAGCCCGACATCTCACGGGGACTTTACGCAGTTCGAGGGCGGCCCATTCACGCTTGCCATGAACTACAATACCACTGTGGAAAACAACGGTGAGACCCAGGGACTGTACACAGAGTTCATCTCTCAAGGGCAGATTACCCACAACACGATGCTCGGTAACCAGAGCTACTTTACGTCAATCGATACCCAATCCCTCACCGGAACCCTGACAGTCCAGGACAACTATTACGACCCGTCCAAAGCTTACGGTTTTGCCTATGAGGGCGGCTCGAGTCCGTTGGCTGTTCTTGATCATAACGTGGATATGACGAGCGGGACGCCCGCTACCACCGTCACGGGCACGCCCACTGACACGGTCACGCCCGCTCCGACTGACACGACTACGGCTCCTCCGACTGACACGGTGACCGGCACTCCGACTGACACGACGGCGGGCACTCCGACTGATACGACGGCGGGCACTCCGACTGACACGTCTACGGGCACTCCGACCGACACGGCTACCGGCACGCCGACCGACACGGTTACCGGCGCTCCGACGGATTCGTCGGACGGTTCGACGGGAACAGCTACGGTTGCTCCGAATGCTCCGGTGCTAGTGAGCGATTCAATCGTTCATCATCATGCAATCGTGTCGGGAACGGCCGATCCGGGCACGACCGTGCAGCTCTACGAAGGTACAGCGCTGCTCGGCTCGGGGACAACGGACGGTGATGGAAACTGGAGCGTAAGGACCTCTGCCCTCAAGGCCGGGTCACACACCTTCACTGCGACGGCTACGGATGAGGCGGGCAACACGAGTGCCTTGTCTGATCCGCTGGATCCCACTATCGGTTCGCATAGCGGCTCGCACGCTCAACATGCCAGTACGATCGCCGAGCCGAGCGGCAGCCAGGTCAATCCGAGCGGTGGTGCTCAGACGGCTGGCAGCGATGGTCTTTCCGGCACGGGGAGCACAGACACGTTCGTCTTCCACAGCACCTTCGGCCACCAAGTCGGGGCTTCCACGGCCGCCGGAGCTGGCCCCGATCAGCTCCAGGCCCACAACAGCGTATTCGACAGTTTTGCCAGCATCCTGTCGCATGCGGCTCAGTCGGGCCACGACGCCGTTAGTCCAACCGGGATTGACACGCTCGCACTGAAGACCATGAAAGTCGATGCATCTCACAGCCACGACTTCCATTTCGCCTAACCGACAAGCGTAACGACTCTACTCTGCCTTGGGGATGGTCTCGCAAAGGCACGGTTCAGGGGCAAGTGCTATGAGTGATATTGGATGGCGGGGGGTGATCCCCCCGCCGCGGAAGCTTCGCCGAGCGCAGTTCTCAGCGATGGCGAAGTGCTTTGAATATTTCGCGGAGGTCTCCGCTGTCGCTGGCCGCTTCCTCCATGAAGCCGAACTCCGTTCTCGCACTGCCGAGCTGATCGGCTGGACGAAGCAGGTGCTGGAAGCGCTTAGGCTGCGACTGTTCTCAGATCAACAACGGGCCGGCGAGCACTATGACGAGCCGAGCTCCGAGATCTCATCGGTCTTGCGTTCTTGCCGTCTGGTCTTTTGGGCGCTGGCGGCGTTCAGCGGCATGAGCAATCTGTTGATGCTGACCGGATCGTTTTTCATGCTCCAGGTTTACGATCGGGTGCTTCCCGGCCGCAGCATCCCGACCTTGATTGCACTCATAGCGCTGGCAATCACGCTTTATCTGTTTCAGGGCGGGCTCGATCTCGTGAGGAGTCGCATCAGTGTCCGCGTCGGCCGCTACCTGGATGAGCGTCTGGGCATCCGCGTGTTTGATGCGATTGTGCGGCTTCCTCTTCGAACCAAGGCGGACGCCGATGGTTTGCAGCCGCTGCGGGATCTCGATCAGGTGCGCAGCTTCCTATCCGGGGGCGGTCCGGCTGCGCTGTTCGACTTGCCCTGGATGCCCCTTTATCTCGGCATCTGCTTTCTCTTCCACTTTTGGATCGGCGTGACCGCTCTGATTGGAGCGTTCGTTCTGGTCGGCATTACCGTGGCCACCGAGACGCGGACGCGCGGACCGGCCAAAGCATTTTCGCGTCTGGCGGTCTCGCGCAGCGCCTTGGCTCTGGAGGGCCGACGAAATGCCGAGGTTCTGCAGGCCATGGGAATGCGCCGGCAGGCAGCGCTGCGATGGCAAGACGTCAATGCGAAATATCTTGCGGCTCACGAGCGGGCGAGCGACATTGCTGCCGGCCTCGGAGGCGCCTCCAAGATCTTTCGTGCGATCTTGCAATCATCGGTTCTCGCTGTCGGCGCCGTGCTGGTTATCAATCAGGAATCGACGGCCGGCATTATCATCGCGGGATCCATCCTCACGGCTCGGGCGCTTGCGCCTGTCGAAACGGCGATTGCGAATTGGAAGGGATTTGTCGCGGCACGTCAGTCGGGACATCGGCTGGACGGCCTGCTGAAGCTTCTTCCGGCCGAGGAAGAGCGACTGGCTTTGCCGGCGCCGACCGGAACGCTCACGGTCGAGCACCTCTATGTTGCCCCGCCAAATTCCGAGAGGGCAACTCTCAGTGAAATTTCATTCCAGCTGCGAAGTGGAGAGGCGGTCGGTATCATCGGTCCAAGCGGATCGGGAAAATCGACCCTGGCCCGAGCATTGGTCGGGGTGTGGCCGTCTCTTCGCGGCAGGGTCAAGCTCGACAATGCCGCGCTCGAGCACTGGTCAGCCGAGGCGCTTGGCAAGCACATCGGTTATTTGCCCCAGGACGTTGAACTTTTTGACGGAAGCATTGCGATGAACATCGCGCGGTTCGATCCGCAAGCGACTGCCGCGGCGGTCCTGGAAGCGTCGCGCGCGGCAGGCGTGCATGATCTCGTCCTCTCGCTTCCCGACGCCTACAGCACGAAAATCGGGCAGGGCGGCATGGCACTGTCGGCCGGTCAGCGACAGCGTATTGGACTTGCACGCGCGTTCTATGGAAATCCCTTCCTGGTCGTGCTCGACGAGCCATCCTCGAATCTGGATTCGGACGGTGAAGAGGCGCTGAGCAAAGCAATTATGAACGTTCGTCTGCGCGGCGGCATTGTCGTGATTGTCGCGCATCGTCCGAAGGCGCTCGAGGCCGTTGACCATGTGCTCGCGGTCGGGGAGGGACGGCTCCAATCTTTTGGAAAGCGAGAAGAGGTTCTCAGGAAGGTGCTGCGAACCCCTATACCTCTCAAGGTCGTCGCCGAGGGGCATGGGAGATAGGTGATGAGCAGCCAGATCGCTCCTGCGATGCAATCAATGCAGCGTTACATGATTCTGGGCGCGGTCATGTTCGGCTGCGTGATCTTCGGTATGGGCGGCTGGGCAACGACCACCCAGTTGTCGGGCGCGGTCATTGCCCAGGGACTTGTGGTGGTCGATTCCAGCGTGAAAAAAGTTCAGCACGCGACGGGCGGCATTGTCGGCGAGTTGCGCGTTCGGGAGGGAGATCGCGTCAACGCTGGAGACATCCTGATCCGGCTTGACGAGACCCAAACCCTGGCAAATGCGACCATTGTCACGAAAAGCCTGGACGAACTCCTTGCGCGCCAGGCGCGACTGGAAGCCGAGCGCGATGGTGCCGATCAGATCGTCTTTCCCAAAGTGCTCCTCGATCGGACCAAAGAGAGCAGTTCCGAAGCAAGTCGTGCGATCGCAGCGGAGCGTACGCTGTTCAATCTGCGGCGTCAGGCGAGAGGCGGCCAGAGGGCCCAGTTGGAGGAGAAGAGCTCCCAGCTGGAAAATGAGATCAAAGGCTATTCCGGCCAGGCTGAGGCCAAGCAGAAGGAGGTCGATCTGATCCGCCAGGAGCTGGAAGGCGTACGCTCGCTTTGGCAGAAGAATCTGGTCCCGATCACGCGGCTCAACTCGCTCGAGCGGGATAGCGCCCGTCTCGAAGGCGAGCGCAGCCAGCTGGCGGGAATGATTGCCCAGTCGAAAGGCAAGATTGCGGAGATCGGACTGCAGATCATCCAGATCGATCAAGACTTGCGAACAGAGGTCGGCAAAGACCTGATCGATACCCGCTCGAAACTATCGGAGCTTTCGGAACGCAAGACGGCAGCGGTCGATCAGCTCAATCGCATTGATATTCGGGCACCGCAGTCCGGCCGTGTTCACGAGCTCAGCGTGCACACCGTTGGCGGCGTCATCGGCCCGGGCGAGCAAATCATGCTGATTGTTCCGGACGCCGATACACTCGCGGTCGAGGTCAGGATTGCTCCACGCGACATCGACCAAGTCTATGTCGGCCAAATGGCCACGATGCGCTTTGCTGCATTCAATCAGAAGACCACGCCGGAAATTGATGGGGAAGTCAGTCTGGTGTCTGCCGATATCACCCAGGACCAGCGCAGCGGGACCAGCTACTACACCGGCCGGGTGCTGCTCAAGCCGGAGGAAGTGGCGAAATTGGGATCCGCCAAGTTGCTGCCTGGCATGCCGGTTGAGGTGTTCATCAAGACGCCGGGAAGGACCGCGTTGTCTTACCTCTTGAAACCATTGCGGGACCAGGCCGAACACGCCCTGAAGGAACGATAACCGGACATGGCAGGGTGAGCCGCCGGTGCCGCAATTGGCTAGACCTTGCCGACCCGGTGGGCGCGAGCCCTTTCCATGATGAACCGAAAGGTTTCGGGCTTGGGCATCGCCCAAGTCCCACTACCGGACTGGCCGGCTCCCCGATATTCAGCGCCCAGCCCGCAGCGATAGTTGCGGTAGTCAAGCACGGCGGCGGCAAGAAGCGGCCAGCGCGCCAGCGGGAAACGTGCTTGCATGACTCGCCTTTTGAACTGCAGGCGCGGAATGCGCCGGCTGCGCATCGAAGCGGGAACGTCGACGCCTAACAACTCGGTCAAGGCGATGAGCTGGGTTTCGAGCGCGTTTCGCGCCAGTTTCCCTGGTACATAGCCGGCGAGCCGGATCCAATCGAGCCCGTCCGGCGAGTTGATCAAGTCGCGAAGCTGCAGGAGGTGCCTTAGATCAATTCCGCCTACCCAATAGTCGTAATCCTGGAATTGATCATGCATGGTCAGCAACAGAGCCTGGTAAGCTGCTGTTGGCACGTACGCTGACCCTGCACCAATCGATGTGAGCTTGCTATTCTCCAGGATGTCGCCCGCCGGGCGGTAAAAATACGCGGGGCCCGGCAGGGTCCGGTGCAGGTCGATCATTCCGACATCCTGAGGCCGCTTGAGATCGGTGCACCATTTTTCACTCGCGGCAGGAGTTTGGAAGTGCACGACGTAGCCGATGTCAGCGAGTGCCTGCAGAGAGATCTGCGTCTGCTCCGGCGGGACCAGAAGATCAATATCGGCCATGAGCCTCATTGAGGCTTGCGCGCGTGAGGCTGTAACAAGGGTGGCGGCGCCCTTGAGCAACACGGGCGTCACTCCTCTATTGTTAAGCGCAACGACGGCTTCGGTCAGCTGGGCAGTGAGCCATTGATTCCGAACCTCATTGCGGCGATGGATCTCTCGCACATAGGCGCAGACTTCTTCCGGCAGGCTTTGCTGGAACAGGTTCACGAAATCGATCAGGGCCGGCGTCGTTAGCGTCTCGTTCGCAAGTCCCAGAATGGCGAACCAATCGGGATCAGATGGCAGTACACCTCGCAGGCAACGGCACAAACTGAGCAGCGCAGAGCTATGAATCGCCATGACAAAGTCCGGTGAGCACACGCGCGGCATCTGCGGCATCCGAATAGAGGAGCTCGAAGCATTCGGAGTCCGCGAGCATCCTCTTCAGTGCGATGAATCGTCTCCGTGATAGCTTACCGTCCGCCGCGAACGAGCCCTCCAGGATTCTACCGATTGCATCGATTTGGCCGATCCGGATCAGCTTGGTCGACAGACCTTCACTCCGCTGCAGGAAGACGATCCATTTGGCTGCAAATCTTCCATGATGCACGTTTACGGCGGGGAGATAGCGCACGCGAGCTTCGTCTGACCGGCGATGGACGGGCTGATCTCTGAGATCGCTGCGCAATCTCGAGACGATGTCCCAAGCCCCCGATTTTACCGTGAGCGGAAACGGCAGTCCCTCGGCCTCTCCGTCTGGTGCAATAAGCACCACGTCGTCGCCGCCATATTGAAATCCGGCGTGGCACAAATGCACAGATAGCGTTGATTTGCCGACGCCGGGATTGCCACAGACGAGCAGCCCATTGCCCTGTCGTATGAGCGAAGCCGCGTGAAGCGCGACATCCGTCCGATCGCTCAGGATGAGGCGCTCGGTCAAACACGCCTTGATCGCCGGTGCCAACTGATCAATTTCGCAGCGGAAGGTCCTGCCCCCGTTGAGGCGAAAAAATGCCTGATCAGCGTTCTCGACCGCCTCTATGAGGATGTCACTCGGACCGTGCCCGCGCGTGGAATGTCCAAAGAGCGGCTCCAATAGACCGAGCAACCCCTCGTTTGAGCATTGAACGGCAATCGTGCGCTGAGCAAAGCGGGTGTGTAGCGCCCAGTCGCTCGAGGGCTCCCACTCCAGATCGACCAGTCCCAGTTCAAGCCATTGATTTAGGGCCTGCTGCACCAACCGAGAGGCCGCGGTGCCGTCCATTCCGCAATTGCTCAGTTCCTTCGTAATCGCCTCGGTTTTCGCTCCCTCAAGCAATTTGCACCAGATGAAAGCGGCGATGCCGTTGAGTTCGTAGATTTGCTGATTACGCTCGCTGAAGACCAGGGGCCGATTGTCCATCAATGTGAACGAGCTATCTGAGGCCGGACGGAAAGCTACGGTTGGGCAGGAAACGAGGCCAGCCATAGGGGTTGGGGTTGTGCTTACCATCGAAGTCCTCAGATTAATCATCTCGCTGCTCCGCGCTCAAACGCAATAATACCCCTCGACAAAATAAAATAAATATTTAAATTGAAATTTTTAAATCAACGAGGGGCGGACATGTCAATCAAGTTCGTCGGCGACATTGAATGGGACGGCAAGGCTCTCTGCGCGCGGGTCGCTACCGGGTTCGGAGAGGTGCTCTGCAGGGTTCCGCGAGAAACAATTCACGCGCTTCCGGTCTATTCGGACGCGATCGAGCGGGAGATCCGCTCACAGCGGCACGCGATCATGGAAAGGCTTGCTCCGGCTCTCAGAGCAAAGCTTGCCATTGCAAACAGGGATCGGGCGATCGAACTGCTTCCCTCGGAAGTTCACTAGCAGCAGCGCACGAGCTCCGCGAGCGCGCATCGCGGCCTCGCTTGAAAAGATAATTAAACATAATGCGCTAAATTAAATCGACCGATCGGGACAATCGTTGGGCGGCAGCGGGCATGACGGCGAGTATCTCATTGCGAGAGCCAATTGGCGAAGGCGCTGCAATTGCGATACCATGCTGGCAAGTGCCAAAGCGGTCGCAGAGAGCTCTTGATCGCGCCGGATCATTTCAGCCAGTCGATTTACAACGTCGGGATTTGTGATCATCCGTAACTCGCATGCAAGAGGCGTGCAACTGAATTGGCCGGGCGGACCAATGCTGCCTGGGACCCCTCAAGTAGTACAGCGATAACTTAGCCGGAACCAAATTCGGGCGGTGTGAGGCAATTCACATTTGCAATCTGCCGGACAGCACAGGAATTGCGCAGCAAGAGGAAGCCAGGCGGCGCCATGGCTATTCCGGCTTGCTCCTGATGAACGAGCGGTGCTGATTGCACCCATCGTGCTGACAGTTCACCAATGTCGAGGTGCCGAGGATATCAGCTGCGCCATCCTCATCGGAGCTATGCCACGCTGAGATTGCAAAGTGGAGCGTGAGTAGCATGCTGCCGATCATCAATAGTCCAAGCAAGACGCGATCCACTTGCTATCCCCACCCTGGTCTGCACCGGAACAGAAGAAACGGTTCTGCTGAGTCGAAAAATGCAGCACGGCTTACCTTGCTTGCATTCTCCCCGAATTTCACTGGCGAGGTGCGAAGCGGGAGGCGTGATTGAAAGCGGGATGCGTTTTGGATTAAATAGCTTAAAATGCCGGCGCCTCATCAATAATCTTGCTGGTTAAATTTGGGGAGGAGATATGAGAGAGCGTGAGAGGGGCTTGTTCGAGCCGTCGGGCAGTCTACACGATCGACGCAGCATCGAGAGAACGGGACTGTCGCTGATCCAGCCTGGCAATCGCGTAACGATGAGCAACCTTGGACGTCGTCGCCACCCGAGCTACGCGGGTCTTGAAGGGACGATCGTAGGTCGGAGCGCCTATCCAAGTAGCGTTCGCGTGAAATTCGACCGCCGAATTCAGGTGGAGACCTTCCATCGCGACTACCTCGAGCTCGTGGACCCGACTGCCGCAGGGGCTGCCAGCGATGTTGTCACTTGTGGGGATCGTTGACGTTCATTGCCGACCCCGCACATCGGCAAATCAGGTCCGTGCGAGGGATGCGGACAGAGCGGTGCGCCATGCGCCCGATCTTCCCAGGTCTTACGTCTTCTGACGGCGCTTTCGTTGCGTCGATCGGGCGATCAAAAGATCGTCAAGCTTCTTGCCCGCCCGCAGTTGCGCCCTGAGCCAGCGGGGCTGCTTGCCGCGACCCGACCAAGTCTCGTCCGGATTCTTGGGGTTCCGATATTTCGGCAGCACCGGTGGGTACGGACGGCGTGTGCGCTCCGTTTGAGGATTGCCCTCCCCACCTTCAATCTTGCGCAGTCGTGCCTCGAGCTTGGCCTTTTCCGCGGCCATTCGTCGACTGAGCACAGAGGTCACCTGGTCATAGAGTTCCCACAGCTCAGCGGTGGTCATCGAACCCCAGTCGCCCGTCTCCATGAAGCCGTCCCCAACTACCCCGCTCGGCGCGCAGGGATTTAACAGCCGGGCCGCTTTCGGGCAAGGGCGATGCGGGTCCGATATCGCTAGGGCCGACTAGGGCGATACCTCCGGGCGGCTTGTCTCTTCCCTTGGGACCGTCTTGTTGACCGTCGCCTGCCGAGCATTCTCTGCTCCGCCTCGAGCACGCGATTTCGTAGGCTCTGCAATTCCGTAAATTGTACAACGAGGGACTGATGAGTTTCCCGTAAAGCACCTAAAGGATACATGGGCCACCTACTGGTTACAAACACTGACCCGACCGGCATCGATGATCTGTGAGCAGCCATCTTTTCGGTCGCAGGCACCGACTAATTAGTATGACTATTGGTGAAGGGCGCCGCAGCGCTGTCTTGCTAATCTCCCCCTTTGGCGTGCGGATTATGCTCGACCTTAAATGCCAACAGCAGTAGCCCCTATATATCGTTGGTTATACTCGCGATTCGCAGAATGTGAGATCTCGGTCCTCGCGGCCAACCGGTGGAACCCCGAGCGTGCCCGCAGCTTGCAGGCGAATATCATAATGTTTACTACCGATTAAAAAGAGTTTTCCCCAGTTTTTCTTGATCCGCTTGCGCACGCGGCACGTCGTACTATTCCAGAGGGCTCTTCACTCAGGGGAAGATATGCGCTAACATAGCTATCAAAGGTTGTTGGCTTGGCAGGCACCGAGCGCGACATTTTTGTCTAATGAAAGTTAATGTATGGGGCGAGCTTTTGAAGAAGATGCCAACGGACGGGACTAAATTGGTTCGGTGCGGGGTTTGGCAATAACAAGATCGAGGACCGCATGCGCCGCACGACGGTAGTCATTGCAGACCGGCAGCCGATCGTACGTGAAGGGATCACCAGCATCCTTACGGCGCAGCCTGACTTTGCAATCGTGGCTGCCTGCCGGGACGGAACCAGCTGCATCGAAGCCATCCGCCGCTTTGTGCCCGACATTGCCGTTTTGGAGCTTTCGATGCCCGATCTCAGCGGGCCGGACATTCTGGCGATGGTAAAAGGCGACCACCTCGCCACTCGAGTGGTCTTCTTCGCGGCCTCTATCGCGGAGCAGGAGTTGGGCGCGGTGATGGCGGAGGGGGCATACGGTGCGCTCACTAAGGATGCCGAGCCTGAGGTATTGGTCCGAATGTTGCGACAGGTTGCGCAGGGTCACGCTGTATCGCCGGTGCCCTCGCCTGAACCGGAGGGATATCAGGACGAAGCGCCAAATCGCGAGAAGCCCTTACGGCTGCTGACCGATCGCGAACGCCAGATCATGACTCTGGTATCGGAAGGGTTGTCCAACAAGGAGATTGGGCGGCGCCTCAATGTTGCTGATGGAACGATCAAGGTCCACCTGCATCACATTTTTCAGAAGCTTGAAATTGCCAACCGGACAGTACTAGCGGCGCTAGCGATCTCGCAGCACGAGGCACGTATTGCTCCCGTGGAGATCGATCCGTCCAATACGTCGCTAGAGGACGAGGCCGACGTCAAGTAATGATTCCATTCGCGGCCCTCCCGGCACCAGATCCTGCCCGCAGCGGTGAGCCTGCTCTCACGCGCAGTCTCAGCATGTTGATACAGGCTGAGGGGGCCCGCATAGAAATTCGGAAAAAATAGATGAAGGTCGCTGCGCCCCAGTGCCGTCTTTGAAGAGCGTCGCTCAACCACAGAGCGATTAATCCTGAAGCAACCCGTTGCACAAACTTCACGTCGTCTGACAAAAGTTTCAGCGACGGCCATCTTGAAGTCGTCACATCTGCACGATGAAATGTGATGGGAGGAGCGTTCCGAGCACCTAGGAACAGTCCAATGACAGCAATTCTGGTTTTGGCATCGATTTTTGCGGCAGGTTTTGGCTGCGGCTATGGCGTGCGAGCATGGCGCTCACGCAGGCGGTCGGCACGGTATCGACTCTACGCGCCCTACACTCCGGCTTCAATCGGTGCTGGCCGAAGCCCGCCCACCTCGTGACGATCATCGGTTAGGTTAGCTCATCTCTTTCCTTGAGAGCACCGGACCAGGAGTTTAGAGCTTACGAGCCTGTTGCGAGATTTGAACGACGTCTGCAATTGCGAGGCGTGCGTAAGGAACCGTGGATGGCGTATCTTATTGCGTTGCTGAGCCTGACTGCTGGCGCGGTCTCATTGATTGCTTTTGTGTGCATTTATAGTCGACGGCTCGAAGGACTCTCCGGCCCCTGGATCCTCCGTGAGGGTCGTCGTAATGATTGAGCAAAAGCGCCATGCGCCGCGAAGATATTTCGTTGATGCGCAGGGGCATCGCGTTCTGATCGGCCTGTCGTCGGACGAAACGGCGGAATTTGAGGCCTTGGATCTGTCGCCGGTCGAAGGTGTCGTGCCGCCGGCGACCAGTGACATCAGCGACGGGGTCGCCGGTGAAAACGAGGTGAGGTGGCTCGAACTCTACCTCAAGCATGAGGGGGCGTGGCGGACCTGGATCACGCAAAGTCGAGCCGAGCAGGCGACAGCGTTCAAACTTTATTAACCGTATTTGACCGATGGTGGCCGCTTCAAATCCGAACGTGGGATGGCCCAAATGTTCCAGCTATTCCTGAGGGCACGCGCGCACAACCTCCTCAATTCCCGGCGTGAGGACAAGGGCTTCAAAGCCCGCTCGGCCGAGCGCGACGCCGAGACTGATCGCGTCCGGATCGAGGCGATCATGACAGCGCTCGATACTGCGCTGCAGGAGGCGGAAAGGGAGCAGGCCGGCCTCAATCGGCGTGTTGATGACGCTCTTGCGCGCGCCTCGGTCACCATTGGCAACGGCACCGACGAATATCTGGAGCGGGAGCCGCTGGACAATCATCATCAAGACCTTTTCGCCGCCGATATCTCCAACGGCCAGCGCAGGCTCAAAGAGCTGAGCAGCACGATTGCGCACCTGAAATTCGTCAAGGCTGCAATGCTGACCCGCTTCCCGGATTTCAAGCCGCCGCAGCTCAACAGCTAGTCGGCATCTGTTTCACAGAAGAGCGTCCAGCGCTCGAATCGACGCGCTGTGGCGCGATGATCCGGGCTTCTTTGCGGTTGGGCGTTTCGGCCGTCTTTGATATGGTCCCCCGTCACGCGGCGTGGATCAAAGGAGTGAGCAAGGTGCCCGTCAGAGATATCCGGAGGTTGTTGGGACTAACGTGCTTGTTTGCGCTGATTGCTCCCGCGACGGCGTCTGCCATCACCGCCGAAGTGGCGCGCACATGTGACGCGGCGGCCGCAAAGGCTTTCCCGCCAAAGCAGGTTGGTAATCCGGCCGCCGGCAGTTCCAAGGGCTCTGCGAAGGAGCGGCGTGACTATTTCAACAAGTGTGTCGCGAACAACGGCAAGGTTGACGACGCGCCGGCCGATGCGCCCAAGGATAGCAAAGCCAAAAATTAGGCAGGCAACCCGGCAAGCTGGTCGTCCTCGCGCTTAACGGGGTGGGGGGCAGGGGGAATAAAACGCACCATTAGTCGCGTTGATGCGTTCGACGCATTGATTGGGATCGGTGACGGTCCCTGCGACCGTGAAGTCGTAGCCCATGCCCTTGACGACCACGATGTAGCGTCCCGGGGCAAGCGTGAAGCCGTCCTGCTCGGGCTGCAGCAACAGCATTCTTGGCTGGTCCTCAACGGGGCCCACTTTATAGGGGTAGGACATGCTGCGGATGACCCAGGCATCGCCGGCGCTGACCATGGCAGCCTTCCCGGCGGCGTCCACGCCCATCGCGCGGGAGACCTTGGCGACGACCCGAACCTCGGTCACGCTTGTATCCATCCCTCCATCCGGGCGGAACACGATGAATTTGACATCTCCGCTCGTCAGCGTGGTTGCGCTTGGCGTGTTGATGGCCGCCGATATCGCGACGCGCCGGTCCGGGATCTTTCCAGGGACCGCCTTGAGCTCCTGGAGTTGGCCGTCGCTGAAGGCGTAGACCCCGAACGTTGTCGGCAACGGCATCGAGGGTTGTGCCGGCGGCGCCGGCTCTTTTTGGCTATCCGGCGTGCGTTCCGCGGTCTCGCGTGGTGGGTTCGGCGGCGCCGCTGGCTGCGGCTGAGCATCCCGGGACGCGGCCTGTCGCTGTGCGAGCTGCGACAGGGCGGCGAACTGTGTCTTCAACCGCGGCCAATAGGCCACTCCGATTCCAACCGCGAGGATCAGCAGGAGCAGGACGGCCAATCGAATGGCAGATGTGAAGGCGCGGGTTCGCTTGGGGCGGTCTGGGGACTTGGACGGTGCGACAGGACTGCGCGGTGGTTCTGCCGGCTGAGGAGCGGCCGCTACGGTCAAATCAGGAGGCGCTGCCGGAATGGGCGGCGGGCTCGGGGAAGCGACAGAGGGAGGAACAGCAGCGGATGTTTCCGCGACGTTTTGCGGCGTTGCTGCGACGCTGCCTTTGAAGGAACGCTCGACCTCTTCGATGGCGCGTTCGAGGATCTGCAGGAGATCACGGGATTCCCGCGCGTCGGCGTGGGTAAATTGCTCGCGCAGCTTGACGCGGGCGAGCTCGTAGACGATTTCCCGCAGCTGCTTGGGATCGGCGGAGGTCTCTCGGATGCGATCCGACAGAAGGCGGACAAAGCCGGCCTTGATCTCTCGCGTGTTCGGAGCGTTGGCCGCAGTGTCGCCGGGATCGGTCATTACGGTCGATCAACTAGCTCGGATGAGGCTGTTTCGCTAGGCTTTTCCACATCAGGCCCGCCTCTCCGAGAGCGGTCGCTCCATGGTCAAGCTTGCAAGAGCCTCTTCAGGCCGTCCCAAGGAGCTTGCTTTTGGACGAAAACCTGTGACATTCCGGCGAGCTTCTCATTCAGGTGCTTGATCATGCGCAACGGTTTAATGGCACTCACATTTGTGGCCCTTTTGGTGCCGCCTTCCTTTGCACAAGGGGTCAAGGACAAGGCCAATCTGACCAGCACCAGCATCGTCACCACGACCACCACCAAGAAGACCCAGACGACCGAGGCTTCTCGCCCCACTGCGATCCGGAATTTGGCGCCGGGTACCCTGCCCAGCGGAACAGCGGCCCAGGGCGTTTGGAGGGATGGCAAGCTCGTTGCGGTGCCGCGGCGGTAAGACCCCAAGGAACCGTGAAGCAGCCGTGAAGGAACGGTGATCGCCACCCTAACGTTGCTGATCGGGAGATATCGCATGCAACGTTTAGCTTTGATCGCGGTCGCGCTGTTCGTGCCCGCAGCCGTCGGGGCGCAGGGGGTCAACGACCCCTCGACGCCTGATCGTAACGTCATTATCGTCAATCCGTCGCAGCCATCGCCGAGCACGGCGACGCCGAATATCCCCAGCCAAATTCAGCCGCCGATCACCAGAGGCGGGCGGGCCCAGCCTTATTACGGCAACAGAACACGGGGTAGCGGCTCAGCTCGGCGTTGATCGCTGGACGATGCCATAATGCGCTTGTTTTGCCCGACGGGTCAAGTGTATTTCGGGAAAACAGTAGACCTCCGTCCGGCTGTTGCCGCTACTGTGCATGGGGTTGTTTTTCGATTTTTGAGGACGGCCGGGCTAAGGGGGCCGGTCATTGCCCGCTTGACGTCATACCTCCGCCGGCCGGGAAATTGCCGGCCTTGAGGGCCATCCGCAAGGGTATAAGCTTGAGACAGGTCGGTGATCAGCCCCTTTTTGTGACCAGTCCGTTTTTTATGTTCAGTCCTTGGAGACTTTACGGTGCATCCCCCTCGACGTGATCCGTTGTTAAATGGCGCGCTCCGCAGCGTCCTGCTTGGTGCCCTCGTTGCGGCATCAGGTGGTCTTGGAGCTTGCCTTGTTGACCCGACGCCTTGCTTTGCGGAAGACGAGCCGGGACCGACCATCAACGACTTTCTTCCGTCCAGCGAGCCGGAGCTGACGCGCGATCAATGGCGGCAGCGGATCGACGAGGCCAGACAGCGCGCCAAGGAAGCCTCGCGCGAGCATCGCGAGCATCCCGAACTCTACAAGCCTGTCCCGGAAGACCCTGATCTTGTCGCGACTGAACGTATTCTCAATGACGAAAGTCTGCAGCGAGGCGACATCGTCACCACGAAAAAGGGAACGTTCATCTACCAGGGAAGATCCGATCAGCCGCGCCGCGAGCAGGACTTCGTGCCCGTGGCCCCGAAACCGGGGCGCTAACGGCCCGCAAGCGGACTATTCGCGTCCGGTGTCAGTACCGAAGCAGGATATCCTTGAATTTAGGATCGATCATTTGTGCTGATTCCATCAGGAGTGATTTGCCCTGAGAGGTTGCCTGTACATAAGCCGCAATCAGAAGAGGGGCGTAGCGCGCGCGGTTGGCGAGCGCCGAGCGGATGTCGGATTGCGCGAGCAGCCTGATCTCATCGTCGGTCGCAGCCACGCTCGATGTCACCGTCTGGACGCGGGAAAAGGCAACATCAACCGGGACTGCCCCGGTCAGATAGGACATTTTCAATGCGGGCGTCGTCGGCTCCCCCGCTTGCGCCTTGAGCGTACTGAGCGTGAGCCACAATGCGGGACGGATCGGTGAGACCTTGAGCGCGGACATGACGGCATTCTGGGCCGCCTTGTTCTCTTCGGTTCTCTTGGTCGCATCGGATGCCGGACGATGCAGAACGTTCGCAGCCTGCGCGGAGGCATCATTGGCAAGCAAGTCCCCGTCGAAGGAGAAGCGGGCTGCGAGCCGGGCGGTGCTCAGATTGGCGTTGTCGGGCGGAAGCACGCCCGAGAATAAATCCTCCGCTCGAAAGCCCGGCCGCACGAGATCGCCGAAGAAGGTGAAGCCTGCATAAAGCGCAAGGACAAGCGAGACACAAATTCCGATGATACGAAGCGGGACAATGCGGTTCACAATCGAATCCGAAAACCAGGTGATGCCGAAAGGCTGAACCAGCCGCGCGGCAACCATTATTAAATTGCGAGCAGACTATCGCCCTGGATGGTCAGCAGCGTCAAGTTGCCGGTCGCGTAGGCGCCGGTGTCGATATTGATGCGGTTGGGGCGGATGTCGGGAGTGCTGACCGGTGTATGACCGTGCACGACATATTTGCCGAAGCGCCGCTCGGATTCGAGAAATTCCTCGCGGATCCAAAGCAGATCCTCCTCCTTTTGGCGGTCGAGGGCGATGCCCGGCTTGACGCCGGCGTGGACGAAGAAAAAGTCGCCGCACGTGAAGGACGAGGGCAATTGCTGAAGGAAGGCGAGGTGCTCCGGTGGGATCGCCAGGTTCAACGCCTCGATCAGTTCGGCCTGTTGTTCGGCCGTGGGGTTCATCGTCGGCGTGATGCCGTAGGACACCAGCGTCAGAAGTCCGCCGTAATGCCGCCACTCCTGCAGACGTGATGGATCCTTCAGGACCTCGAGCAGGAAGACCTCGTGGTTGCCCTTCAGGCACACCGTCTCGTGCGATTTCGAGCGTTCGATCAACAGATCAAGGACGGCGCGAGAGTCCGGACCGCGATCGACATAGTCGCCAAGAAAGACCTGAATTGCGCGGCGAGGCGCGGACCGGGCAAGGTCGGCGTCGATGACGGTTAACAGCGACTGAAGCAGATCCGCGCGGCCATGCACGTCTCCGATCGCATAGATTCTCACGCCGTCGGGGAGCCGCGGCTTGATCTTCTTGCGTAAGCGTGTGGATAGGCCCATCAGGTCGGTCAAATCGCCTTTTGCGTCGCGAGCGGACGCCGAAACGCTCTTAGCAGAAC
Source organism: Bradyrhizobium sp. CCBAU 51745 (assembly GCF_028128715.1). NCBI lineage: Bacteria > Pseudomonadati > Pseudomonadota > Alphaproteobacteria > Hyphomicrobiales > Nitrobacteraceae > Bradyrhizobium > Bradyrhizobium sp. CCBAU 51745. Next base: position 336,952 of record NZ_LBJP01000093.1, read on the forward strand.
AAGTCTGGGATCGGTATTCTTAATTGTTTCTGACGAGCAAGGGCGCATTTTGATTAAAGCGTCGCGCAGCCCTTGAGCCATATTTCAAGAGGTGTCGCGTAGCGTCTCCCCACCAAGAACGGGGGGCGCAGATTGCTTAGCGTCTCCCACCTAGAACAGGGGGCGCAGAATGCGCAAAGTTGTAAAGTTCCTATTGGCCGTCTCCGCCGTTGTCGTTGCTGCGGGGGTGCAGCGGAGCGCGGAAGCCGCCTTTGTCGGAGCGCCCATGGGGTTGCGCGGGGCCATCCAGTACATCAAGTTCGACCAGCCGACGCTGGCGCCGATGGCCTTCACGATCTTTTGCCTCAAGTACAAGGACGAGTGTAAGCCCACAACGCAGCGCATCGTGTTCCGGGGCGGCCGTCTCAAGCTGACGCCCGAGCGTCTGGCGCTGCTTCAAGAGGTCAATCGGGACGTCAATGCCTCGATCCGTCCTGAACCGAACCTGGAAGGGCTGCGCGGGGAAAAGTGGCTGCTGCATCCTGCGAGCGGCGACTGCAACGACTACGCTGTGACAAAACGTCACGACCTGATCGCAAAGGGATTCCCGGCGCGCTCGGTGTTGCTGAGCGAGGTCGTGGTGCCCTGGGGTGAGCACCATCTGGTGGTCGTGGTGCGCACCACGGCCGGCGATCTCGTGCTGGATAACCTCACCACGCATATCCTGCCGTGGTCGAAGAAGTCCTATCGCTGGGTCCGGATCCAGACGCCGAAGAACCCATACTATTGGGCCTCACTGAGCGGCGATCGCGACGCCTGACGATCTGGTCTTATCGTGAGCTGACGCTCTGCGATAACCCCAGTCCCACGATCACTGAAAGGCATAGGATTGCTGCCGGGCGCAGCAATCCCGGACCTGCGAAGCTCTGAACCAGCGCAAACAACAAGCAGGCTGCGGCCGCCGTTGGAAAGAACGAGTCGCGTCCGCGCTGCAAGGCGCCGAAGAACAAGCGGATCAAGGCCAGCACGCACGCCACGCCTGCGACCGCAAGACCAACCCATCCCATGTCGGCGAAGATGGCTGTTGCTGTCGAGGGGGCCAACAAAGCCTCACTTGCGTCGCTCTGGTAGATCCGCCCTAGGGCCGAAAAAGTCCCGGCCCCCGCACCGAACCATCGCGTGTCGGCCAACATTCGCTCCAGCGCGGCCTTGGTTTCGGTCCCGACGTCAGGGACGAGGCGCAGGAGGAGGGCAAGCCCGGAGCCTTGTTCGAACAGGAATGTCAAGACAATCGCCGTGCCAATCAGCCCGGCTGCAGCCAGGGCGCCGGCGGCCAATGGCGACAGGTCAAGTCTGCGGATCACCAGGACCATCAGGATCAACACGATGCCGAAGCCGGCTGCGACCGCACTGTTGGCGCTGGAGAAACCGAAGGTCGCAAGCGCGCTGACCAATGCACCGAGCAGGCCGTAAAGACCGATCGTGATGGAGCGCAGCAGCGAGTGACGCGTCTCGGCGCGCTCGGCGGCAAGCTGCATGACGGCCATATTGAGCATGATGCCAAGGCCCGCCATGGTGGTGGCCAGATCGGCAGGCGTCGCCGCCATCAATCCGGGCAAGATCCGATGAAGGTCCATCGCCAGGGCCGCGATGGCGGTCGTTCCGCTCAGCACCAAGAGCACCAGTTCAGCGCGGCTGCGGTCGCGGACCACCACGATCGTGACGCCGAGCAGCGAGACCGCCGCTACGGCTTGCAGCAGGGCATTCAGCGTCAAGCCGATGTCGGCCGTGATCGGCCCGAGCGGCACGCCGCCGAGGGCATCATGGGTGCTGGCCCAGATCGGATGCGCCAAACCCAACCAAACCGGCGCGAGTTGGAGCGCAATGCCGAGCGGAATGGCAACGAGAATCCACCGGCCGAAGTGCGTGGCGCGCAGATAGTGCTCGTAATCGGCCTTCTGTGCGCTTGCGGCTGTCGCCAACAAGCCTAGCGCCGCAGCCATCATCCCGAGCTGCGCACCAAATCTGGCACCGGCAATTTCGAGAACGGAAGCGGAAACAATTGCAATGATGAGAGCAAAATAAGCGAGGGACAAACGGCGCGCTCGACGAGGAATCCTGGACCTGTCCGGTCACCATACAAGCCGTCGATCCGTTTTGAAACAGCACGCCTGCCCCTTGCGAACAGCTTCGCCGCAAACCCTTCGCGGGTTCGCAGAAGGTTTATCGCCGGTCGCGAAGACCCCCGAAAGGCGATCTGTCGAGGAGCTCAGCTAAACGGAATCAGCGCGCTGCTTTGGCGGGGCGGGCGAACACGCGGGCGGCCCTGCTGGCCGCGAGAGCGAAGCGAGCGCCGGAGCCGAAGAGATAGCCGGCCTGCAGGCTAATGGCTGCGAACATCGCAGCCTTGAGACCTTCGAGGAAGCCGAGGCTGGTCATCAGGCCGACCGGGAGCACGGTCAGCACCAGGAAGAAGGTCACCGGCAGCAGCATCAGGACGCGAAAGCGCTGGCCCAGGACGGCGCCTGCGAGAAAGCTGAAAATCAAAAGCTCGGTCATCCGAAGCACTCCCCTGCTTCGGACCTTAGGTTCCCCACCCTGAAAGGACCCTTAAGTGATATGGCCAAATTTGGCCTATTGGCCGCAATTGGCCACCAGCGAATTATAGGCCTCGCGCAAGCCGGTCAGGGAGACCACGCCTTTGATCTCGCTGTCGCTTTCCTTGATCGTCACCGCCAACGAGGGCGTCGTCTGCCATTTCCCTGATGCAAACGCCGAGACCTCGTCCGGCAACAGGACGGCGGCCCCGGCGGCGGCCATGCTGGCCTCGACCGTCAGCGTCCCGCCATTGCTCGCGGTGATCGTGACCTGGGGCGGTGATCGTGACCTGGGGGTGACTCCGCGGCGGGAAGGGCCGAATCAGGGCCACCAGCACATCGACCTTCCCCTTGGGGGCACAGCGGACGATCAGGCCGGCAAAATCCGGGTCGGATTGGGTGGTGTCGGCCGTCTTGGTGATGGCGGCAAAGGTCTCCCCGTCGGGGCCCCGCGTGCGAGCGAACGTCCAGACTGAAGAGGCGGCGACCGCAATCCTGCCCGTAACAACGGGGCTCAACCGGGCCCTGCTGGGGACCACCGGCCAACAGCAATCCGGTCAGGGCGAAGGCGAAAAGGGGCACGTCGAAGATCCTCGGGGGCTCGGGGGACATCTAGCAGAGCGGGCGCGGATGCGGGAGCGCCATCGTTTTCGGCCGAAATGCCCAGGACCAGGCACGGAAATTACAACAAATGGTCATAGAGGCTTAAGCCCTGGTTCCGAGAAGTTGCGGGGGGGCAACACTCGCCAACATACGGCGCCGTTAACCGTGCTTGAGGGGCCGTACAGCTTGCCGCATCGCCCCCTTGGCCGTACCAATTCCTCTGATTGGGGAACTATTGGGCGCGATTCATGCAATCCATTGCCAAGACTCGTCTCTTGAAGCCGGCATTTTTGCTGGCTGCGCTGGCCTTGGGCGCCTGTTCGACCAACCCGGGCTCTGGTCCGCTGATCGACGATGTTAACAATCACGTCCAGACGGAGAACGCTCCGGCCTATGAGCTGGTGCCAATCAACCCGGCCACGGTTAACATCCTTCACACGCACGAGCCGAAGGGCCTCGCCGGGGCGTTCACCGATAAGCGGCCTCCGGCCAGCATCGTGTTTGGTATCGGCGACGTGGTCAGCGTCACTATTTTCGAAGCCGCGGCAGGCGGTCTGTTCATTCCGGCCGAGGCCGGCGTCCGTCCGGGCAACTTCGTGACGATCCCGGATCAGTCGGTTGACAATGACGGCTTCATCACGGTGCCTTATGCCGGCCAGGTCAAGGCGGCGGGATTGACCGCGGTTCAAATCCAGCGCGCGATCGTCGAGAAAATCTCCAATCGCGCCATCGAGCCGCAGGTTGTTGTTGCGATGGCGAGCCAGCGGACGCAGCTCATCAGCGTGCTGGGCGAGGTCAATTCGCCAGCGCGTTATCCGGCGAGCGCGGCGGGCGCGAAGGATAAGGTGCTCGACGCCATTACACGCGCCGGCGGCATCAAGGGCCAGGGCTTCGAGACCTGGGTCATGCTGGAGCGTGGCGGCCGTCGCGCGACCGTGCCGTTCGAGAACCTCGTGATGACGCCTGAGAACAACATCTATGTTCGCCCGGATGACAGTATCTATGTCTACCGCGAACAGCAGAAGTTCCTGGCATTCGGTGCGAGCGGTCAGAGCGGCGAATTCAACTTCGACGCCTGGCGCATCAACCTTGGCGAGGCGGTCGGCAAGGCCGGCGGTCTCCTCGATGGTCAGGCTGAACCGGCTGGCGTGTTCCTCTATCGCCGCGAGCCGCGCGAGGTCGCTGCCCAGCTCGGCATCGACGTCAGCAAGTACACCACCGAGACCATTCCGGTCATCTTCAGCATAAACCTGCGCGATCCCGGCGGCTTCTTCCTCGCCACCAAGGTCATGATGAAGAACGGCGACATCATCTACGTCTCGAACTCGCGCAACGTCGAAGTTGCTAAGTTCCTGACCTACCTGCGGGTGATCATGGCGACCGGCGCTGATGCGATTAACCTCGGCAACGACGCGCTGATCTTCCGCAACAACATCAAGCTGGCGCCGTAAGACGCCTTCTTGATCCACCACGATCGATGGCACCGGGGCTTTGTCCCGGTGCCATTTTCGTTTAGGGATGCGGGGTTCGTTCGAAGATTTAGGGCCTCGCGTTCACTTATGGCGTGACCGGATCGAGGAGATCCGGATCAAGGCGCCACCGAGTACGGCGCACGCGTCATCGGTCACCCCGCAGGGTCGCAAGAGGCATCATGCGCTTTCGAGCAGTCTCGCGTTGTCTGGCACTCGTCCCATTTGCCGTGGGGCTTGCCCCATTGGGGAACGCTTCTGACGCGCCAGGTGAGCTCGGCATCCGCCACCGGATCGACGTGGTGGTCTCCGCGGACGCAGACGCGCCGATCTTCCAGCACTTCAGAGGCGCCAAGGGGCAGCTCACCTTCACCGTCCGCCTCTCGGCGAATTCCAAGGAAAGCAGGTTTTTCGGGATGCTGCACCCGTCTTTCCCGGACATCATCGTTCCCGACAGTTCGGGAAAGCCACTGGTCCAGCAGACCAAGCTGTGGGAGGAGGAGGTCTGTCACCAGCGGCGCGGCCTGCCCAAGGTCACGGTCACCCAGCTCAGCGGCCATTTCGGCGAGGGGGAGGGGCGGATCGAGATTTCCGCCACCGTCAGGCACATCGGGCTTCTGGTCCCACCCGATGAATTAACCCCTGGAATAAAACTCGATCAGGGGAGTGATCGTCTTGGGCTATTCTACGGTTTCCGGGCGGGGAGCCGGAATAGCCGTCTCAATGTGGATCTGAAGATTTATCCGTTGGATTGTTTCCTCTAAGAGCTCGGGCTTGAGCTCAAGCAAATAGCACCAAAGCAAAAAGCAGCCCAAGAAAGACCGATGCGCCTCCGGCTTCCCCATATCCACTGGTCGTGGAGCTTGCCTGCGGCGTTCATCCTGTACTTCGTCGCAGCTTTCGCGCCCTTTCCGTTTGGCTCAACCAATGATCTGTCGATTGCGTTCTGGTGCCTATGCCTCGGCATTGCATTGATCTTCGCGCCAACGCGCGATCTGCGAAAACCGCATCTGTGGATGATTGCCGGCATCGGCGTCATCGTTGTTGCTTACGCGTTTGTCCTGCACGAACAACTGTCCGATCACCCTTGGGTTGCACCGTTCCAGCCGATCTGGAAACAAGCGTCGGATCTCTTGGGCGTGCCGATCGCCCCGTCAGCCTCCATCGTCAAGAACGAGGCGTTCTTCGCGCTGGGCGCACCGCTTGCCAACATCTTGGCGATCCTCCTTGGTATCATCGTCGGCAGCGACCGCGAGCGCGCACGAAGACTGCTTTGGGTGATCGCGATCTCGGGAGCGCTCTACGCGCTCTATGGCGTGCTGTCGTTCCTGATCGAGCCCACCTTGATCCTGTGGCGGGACAAGACCGCCTATCTCGGCAGCGTGACCGGCACCTTCATCAACCGCAACACGGCGGCGGCGTATTTCGGCTCGTGCGCGGTGATCTGGATGCTGTTGATCCTCGAAGATGTCCGCCGCCGGCTTCCGGAGCGGCACATCCACTGGCGGCGGCTCACGCGCGACCTGACCGAGATCCCCCCACGCGAGATCCTGCCACAACTCGTGGCTCTGCTTGTCTGCCTCATGGCGATGTTCATGACGACCTCGCGTGCTGGCGTCGGCCTTTCGCTGCTCGCTATGATCGTTTCAACAACGGTTTTCCTCAGGAAGGATCTGACGCCACGCACCGGCATCTGGATCGCCCTCGGATCGGGTGTCGTCATTGCTCTTGGCCTCCTACAACTGCTCGGTGGACAGGTTTCCAGCCGCTTCGATAGTCAGGGCCTCGTCGATGAGGGCCGCGTGGAGGCGTGGAAATCGACGCTACGGATCATCGCCGATAACCAATGGTTCGGCACCGGCATGGGCACCTTCCAATGGGCGTTCCCGCCCTACCGCAGCCCACACATCTCGATTCGCGGCGTCTGGGATGCCGCTCATTCGACACCCCTGGAGCTTGCCTCCGAGGTCGGCATCCCGATGGCGCTTCTGGTCGCATTGGCCTGGGGGATTATGTTGAACGTTCTGGCGAAGGGCGTGTTTGTGCGGCGACGCGACGCCATCATCCCGCTCGCGGCGGCGGCGACCGCCACGCTGTCGCTGCTGCATTCGTGCCTCGATTTCACGCTTCAGGTCCCTGGCTATAGTATTCCATTCTTTGCGCTTTTTGGCGCTGGGCTGGCCCAATCTTTTCGCACGGCCGAGGCATCCCAGCGCCCTGACGATGCCTCGGCCAGACGGACTGACGATGGGCGCAGGACGGGCACGCAGCGGGCCTTACGCCGCACCCCCAGCTTCATAAAAGTGTCTAGATTTGAAGCAGTTGCGCCGTTTACGAAGTCTTTAGAATAAGTGGACAGCTCCTTCTACTTACAGTACGTTCCGTGCTGCACAGCCATTTGCCCGGGCAGGGGCAACTGGTATTTTGGGGGTTGATCATGAGCATTTTGAAGGTTGCGCTTCGTCTGGCTGCAGCCGCGGCGCTCGCCGCGACCATTTCCACGGCCGCGAGCGCTGCGGTCTATCCGCCGCAGCGTCAGCTGGCGGCGCAACTCATTTCCGATTTCAAGAGCTCGCCGAACAGCCTGTTGCAGCAGTATCCGACCGGCGGCGCGCAGATGATCTCGCGCGTGCGCGACCTCGGCGCGTCCGATCCCACGACGCTGCCGGGCCTGATTGCGCTGTTGAAGGATCCGGCGGCCAACAATGATCAGATTCGCGCGATCGTGGCCGGCCTTGCCCAGGTTGCCCGCATGGCCGCACAGAGCGACGCGGCGTTTGCCAACGAAATCCAGACCGCGATCGCCGGCACCGGCAATGCAGATGTTATCGCTGCTTATCAAGCCGCGATCGGCGATGTTGCGATTGCTGCCACTGGTGGCACGGGCGGTGGCGGTTCGACGGGCGGCGGTGGCGCGACGGGCGGCGCCAACAGCGGTTCAACGACGTTCGGCAACAACGGGACCCAGAACACGGCTCCGACCTCCACCGGTTCGGTTGCGAGTGCGACGAGCAGCGTCAGCCCGCGCTGAAACATCCGGACGTTGATCTGTGTTGCCGCAGGGTTGCCGAGCGGCAAAGGGATTTGCGAGGCGGCGCCTTCATGGCGCCGTTTCGCATTTTGATTGTTAAGCTTCTTGCGAGTTCTATGGCGCCGGGCGCGTTTGTACTGGGTCAATTTAGTTTCATGTTCGACGTCGACCATGTTATTCCTTGCTACCCGCGTAAGATCTTTGTTGGGCGTGCCGGCCCCGCGCGCGAGGGGCGATCTCAAGACCAATAATGGATTGACGGCCGAACGATTTCGGGAATTGCGATGCTGCAGGTGAATAAGCGGAAATCGGAGGTCAACCGCGAGTTGAGCGAGTTCGAAAGCTCCGCCTCCCAGCCTCTCACCTCCTATCTCGACATCGTGCGCCGCCAGTTCCCGGCGATGATCGCCATCATTTCGGCCTGCCTCATCCTCGCGTTGCTCTATCTCTTTACCGCCGCGCCGCAATTCACCTCGACCGCCTCGATGGTGATCGACACCCGCAAGGTGCAGCTGTTCCAGCAGCAATCGGTGCTTGGCGATATCGCGATCGACTCTGCAACCGTCGAAACCCAGGTCGAAATCCTGAAGTCCGAAAATATCAGTCTCGCCGTAATCCGTGATTTGCATCTGATCGACGACCCTGAATTCACGGGCAGCGGTGGTGGCCTGCTTGGTGCGATGATCGGCTCGATCGCCGGGATGTTTTCGACTGGCCATCCCTCCTCCGAATTCGAGCTGACACGGAAAGCGCTGCAGCACTTCGAGCGCAGCCGGACGGTCAAGCGGTTGGGTCTCACCTATGTCATGGAGATCGGCTTCACCTCGCGGGATCCGGCCAAAGCTGCACGGATCGCGAATGCGATCGCGGATTCCTACATCGTCGATCAGCTTGAGGCGAAATATCAGGCGACGCGCCGGGCCAGCGTCTGGCTGCAGGACCGTATCAAGGAGCTGCGTACCCAGGCCTCGACGGCGCAAAAGGCTGTAGTGGATTTCAAGCAAGTCAACAACATCGTCGACACCGGCGGCCGGCTGATGAATGAACAGCAACTCGCGGAGGTCAACAGCCAGCTCATACTTGCGCGTGCCGCCACTGCCGAAGCCAAGGCGAGGCTCGATCGCATGAATGACATCGTCAAGCAGGAAATCCCTGACGCCTCTGTTGCGGACGCACTCAAGAACGACACCATCGTCAAACTGCGTGGGCAATATGTCGATATGGCCGCAAAGGAGGCGATCTGGGCGGCGAAATATGGCTCCGATCACCTCGCCGCGGTTAACCTGCGCCGCCAGATGACTGAGATCAAGAAGAACATTACCGACGAGTTGAGGCGGATCCAAGAATCCTACAAGAGCGATTACGACATTGCCGTCACACGTGAAGAGAGCATCAAAACCAGTCTCGCCAGCGTCGTTTCGGAATCGCAGCTCACCAATCAGGCGCAGATCCAGCTGCGCGAGCTTGAGAGCACCGCGCAATCTTATCAGGCGATGTATGACAATTTCCTGCAACGGTACATGGAAAGCGTGCAGCAGCAGTCGTTCCCGATTACCGAGGCGAGGGTGATCAGCGCGGCCACAACACCTTTGGTGAAGAGTTCTCCCAAGAGCATGGTCATACTGAGTTTAACTTTGCTCGGCGGATTGATGCTGAGTTTTGGCGTCGCTATGGCACGCGAGCTCACCGACAAGGTATTCCGGACCACGGGGCAAGTGGAAGAAGTGCTCGGGACGAACTGCATCGCGATTCTGCCGACGCTGGACGACGCTGCAGCGCCTTCTCTCGGTAAGAGATCAGACAACCCGCAGCCCAATCTCCTGCGCTACGTCGTCAACACACCGCTGTCCCGCTTTGCGGAGGCCGTCCGTTCGTTGAAAGTGGCGATGGACCTTAATTCCATTGTTCGGGAGAACCAGGTGCTGGCAGTCACCTCGACCCTGCCGAGCGAGGGCAAGAGTACACTCTCAAGCAATCTCGCGCAGCTGATGGCGCATAGTGGCGCCCGCGTCATCTTGGTCGATGCCGATTTGCGCAATCCGTCGCTGTCGCGCGCGCTGGTGCCGCACGCAGAGATCGGGTTGGTCGATGTCATCGCGCAGAAAGTCCAGTTGGAAGACGCGCTCATAGTCGATCCCGAAACCAAGCTCTCGGTGCTGCCCGCTGGCAAGACTGCGAAACTGCTGCACACCAACGAGATCCTCGCCTCGCAGCCGATGCGCGACCTCGTGACGCTGCTCCGTTCGAAATACGATTACGTCGTGCTCGACATGCCGCCGATGGCTCCGGTGGTGGACGTTCGCGTCACCTCCTCGTTCGTCGATTCCTACGTCTTCGTAATCGAGTGGGGTAAGACCAAGATGGACGTCGTCAAACACAATTTGCGCGGTGCGCCGGAGATTCAGGATAAGCTGCTCGGGGTGGTTCTGAACAAGGCAGATACCAAGCTACTGGCGCGCTACGAATCCTACCACGGTCGCTACTATTACCAGAAGTACTACGCCCGCTATGGATATGTGGAATAGCCGCCGGATCGCGCGGCAAGCGTGGAGGCGCGCGCCGATGCTGCTGCTTGGCATGGTTGGCGTGATCTGGTCGTTGGCCGCGCTGCCGTCGTTCTGGCGGGTGATGCCCGCCCGCGAGCTTTCGACGCGAATTCTGCTGGATGATCGCTTTAAACCCGGTGGGCTGAGCAGGGTGCTCGCACCGATGGAGCAGCAGCCCGCTCCGTTTTTTGTGCCGCATGAACTTGCGCGCGCGGAAGCGCTGATACGGCTTCGACTTGCGGAAGAGGCCATCGAGCGGGCAAGTTCGGAGGACGCTGATCGCGAGGTGGTTTTGACTTTGAAGAGTGTCAGGTCGTCTCTTTCACTCGATCCGACTGACTCCTTTCTTTGGCTGATGCTCTATTCGGTCGAGACCACCCGGAACGGCTTCGACCGCAACAACGTGAGCTATCTCGACCGATCCTACGCACTGGCGCCGCGGGAAGCTTGGATTGCGCTCCGCCGCAACAAGTTAGCGCTCGCAATCTTTCCGGAGCTTAGCGACCTGGTACAGGCAAAGGTTACGTCGGAATTCGCCGGCATGGTTGACGGCGATTTCATTGACGATGCGGCCATGAACTTGAAGACGGGGGGCTGGCTCCATCGGGACCGCCTCCTCGCGAGCTTGGAGCAGGTGAATGTCATTCAGCGCAGGGCGCTGGCAAAAAGATTGGTCGGCGATGGCTTGAAGGTCAGGGTTCCCGGCGTTGAGACGGATGAGAGACTGTGGCGGTGATAGTCAAAATTTCTTCCCGATCCATCTGTGCGGTCGCCATCTATTCCGTTTTTCTACCTGTATTGGGCGCCCATGCGCAAGCGACGGGCCAGAGCCGATCTCGCGTTACGATGCAGGGACCGGCAGAACAGTCTTACCAGTCGGTGGTTCGCGACGCATTGGGACGACCTTGCCTCGACGTTGAAGCTGCGGCTCGAGTCCACGTCATCAATCCGGCCTTGGTCGATCACGTCGTCAGCGTAAAGAATAGCTGCCCGCGATCGATAAACGTCAAAGTCTGCTATTTGAACTCGGACAAGTGCAACGCGTTTGATGTGGCCCCGTACAAGCGAGTCGACACCATTCTTGGAACGATCAGCGGAATAAAGAACTTCAAATACGTCGTTTTGCAGAAGTAGTTTCCTGCAAGGGAATTCCCTCTCTTGCTTCGAACACTTCCTAGCGATGATCAATGGATTCCGCCGTCTGACCGCGGCGCTGCTTCGGCGGATCGAAGGCAGTTCGCCTTGTCAGCGGTGATCACGTCGTCGTTGCGTTACAAGCTGACGAGAATGGCTTTTGCGCGGAAGGGCGGGACTACAATGAAACCAGGAATCAGCACCCGAACCAAACGACGGCGCAACGATCAGAGAAACGGGTGATTTTTGTCATTGCTTTGCTCAGCAAGCAAAGTGCGCACTGCAGGAATCGCCGGATGGGTCGGGCACGATCGCGAGGAACTGTGAGCCGCGGACACCAGCGATTCACGCTGCTTATTCTGGCCGTGGCGGCTGTGGTTGGCGTGGTGATCCTGGCGCTCACACGGGAGCCGTTACCGGTGACGAAACGCATGGAAGGGGCCACGCACCTTAATCTGCTGCTGGATGGCCCATTCGGGGCGCGGTTCGCCGGAGAAATGACCGCCCACAAGCGAGAATACTTCCCTCCGAACGTCACGGTGCGGGCCGATCCGAACGATCCCGATTTTGTCGCGGCAGTTGCGCGTCAACACGCGATCGGCGTGACAAGCGGCCATAAGTTCCTCTTGGCCGCTTGGCGCGGCGTTCCGGTTACCGCATTCGCAGCAAGCTTCCTTGATACGTCGATCGCAATCTTTACGCTGGAGAGTTCCGGATTGCGCCGGCCGGCCGATCTGGTCGGCAAGCGCGTCGGCTACCGCCGAGCCACCGAGGGCGAGGTCATCTTTGATGCCATGATGGCGCAGCTCGGCCTGCCGCGGAGCCAGATTGCCAAGGTAGTCGATCGCGACACCTTCGACGCGCTTCGAGCCCACGAGGTGGAAGCCATCATCGCTCCGATCGATGATCAGCCAAGTCCGTCCCTTACGGGCGGCGACGTCCGGCTAAATGTCATCAAGCCGCAGGATTACGGGATTCACGTTCCGGGGCTGGTCTATTTCGTCAGCAATGATCTTATTCATGACCAGCCATCGCTGATCAAGGACGTGCTCGAGGGTATGATCCGAGGCTGGCATTTCGTCTATACGGACTATGCACGGAGCGTGCCTATTCTTGTCGGATTCGACCCGGAAAGGCTGAACCCAGACCGCGTCAGATTTGAGCTGCAGCAACAGCGGGACCTGATTCTGCCGACAGGTGGGCGGATCGCTGACTATGACCAAAGCCGCTGGAGAACTCTTCGTGACATTCTGATCTTTGCCAAGCTCGGTGAGGAGGTGGTGCCCCTTGCCCAACTGGTCAATTATCAGCTGTTGCGGGACGTCTATCGTCGCTCGCTTGCCAAATCGGGGGGCGTGAGGGGCGAGAACTAGGTCGAACATGCCACAGTTCCGGGCCATTTCGCCTCAGGGGGCGATTTCGTCTAGTGCCCCGGTTGCCTAATGACCCGACGGGTTGATAATCTGCTTTGGCTATGTGAGCCGGGTGGATGGGTCACGGAGCTCGGTGGCTGCTGGGTTCGTCCGCTTTGACAATCAAACGGGCTAGCGGCGAATTCGGCTGGGGCAAGGGAGCTTTACGAATGTTGCAGACGTTCGCGCGGGTGGGTCTTCTGAGCTTGGCTGCATCGTTTGGTGTGGCCAGCGGCGCAAGCGCTGCTATGCAGATGCCTGCGAGTATAGCTCTGCTGACGGGTGACGGCCCGGCAACACCGGCGACCTTCTGGGCACAGCCTTACCCCTATCGCTACGTGCCATCGCGCCGCTGTCCGAGGGTCCGCGTCGAGACACCGTATGGTTGGTACTGGGATCACGTTTGTGCGCCTGTAGGCCCTGTCCTCCGCCGCGCATACTGAGCGTCAAGCCGGCCCCCAATTGGGCCGCCTGATTCAAGAGGCGGCATCGTTCCCGTGGGCGCTGCGCTGACGCATTATCTGTGGCGCCACCGTCCCTAAGGGGTGAAGTGACTCTCGGTTGCTTTGCGGCTGCCTGGATCGGGGCCGAACGTTGGTCGGTCTCCGCCAACGGCCTCGCCAGCACCCGCCCATTTTGCTGCGGGAAAGTCTGGACCTCGATTTCAAATCGGAAATCATCTGCGAGCAATTCTGGCCGCCCGCGATATGCGCAGCTATATAATCCAGCCTTGCTTTAATAACATTTATAATTTAATTTGATTATATCGGTATATTATTTGCGTGCGATCGGCAAGGGGACGCAGACCACAAACTGCCCACAATAGGAATCATACTACGCTGGCGACTTGGGATGGGGCAGGCGACAAAGCGAAAGGCCCGGCATTGAGCGATTTGCCAAATGTGACCACCCTGGCATTGCTGAACCTCATCCGGCTGCTCGCTGCAGAACTGGTTGCGGGAGAGCATCGCGACGACTGCGCCAAGTTGATCGAGGCGATGGACAGGCAGCTAACCGCGACACCCTTGCCAAGAGGCATCGACGTCAACGACGCCCGCGCCGGCATTGCCGAGGCGCGAAAGCTCTTGGGACCCTACATCAAGCATGTTCGAGATCAGGCCCAAGCCGCGCGAGCCCGCGATCAGGCGGCGCAGGTCGAAGGCAATCAAGGCACGAGTTTGCCCAGGTCGAAATATCTCCAATAGTTAGCGCCGCTCGAACGAGCAAATACGATCAAGCGGCGAGAGGCTTGCGCTGCGGTTCGCGTGTGCCGTTGTTCCGTGCGCGCGTTCTTGCAATCGATCGACGATGGAAAACGGCCTCGCTCCAAGTATCCGAAAACAGTATTTTGATTTATCCCCGGTTACACCAGGGAGATTATCGCGGTCAGTCAGGCTGTATATTTTTTCCTGGCGCCATAATCAGGTTGTCGGCAGATGGGAAGCGTCCACCGTTTGCAGGATTGCCTCAAGCACGGGCTCGCTCAGTCCGGCAAGCTCCGTCGAGATCGCGTAACCTCGGGGCAGCATGCCCGCCGAGAAAGCGCGAACGTACGCTAATCGCGAAGCTATTGGGCCGCAGACCGTCTCTCCCAGTTCGCCGAGCGCCTCGACGATTTGCTGGCCTTCCAACGTTCGGGGATCGACCCGATTGGGAACGAGAAAGGTGGGGACGTCGACGTGGCGTTTGCTGCGCGCGAAGGCGATGGCCGAAATCGTTTCCTCCGTGGCACTCAGGTCGAGACCTGATGGTGTACAGGGCAGAACGACAATGTCGGCGACCGCGACCGCAGCGCCAACCGCGTATTCGTGCGGCGGCGTGTCGATGATTGTGACGCTCCCCGGCGATGAGCCGATCAGCTTGGCCCAGCGGGCGGCCTCACCATAACGCAGCGGCACCTCGGAGACCCGAAAGGGAAGCCGTCCAGGCGCGGCCCATTCGGCGGCAGATCGCTGTGGATCGGCATCGATGACATCCACAAAAATGCCGCGCCGATGCAAATCGCCCGCCAAGCTTATGGCAATGGTCGTTTTGCCCGCCCCACCTTTGCGTTGGACGACTGAAATAACCGAGCGCATATGGCTTTTCTCTATCCGAGCAGAGCGCTCTTTCCGCCGATCGTTTCTCATCAATCTAACGAATGATTTTCTCATTCAAGTCCCGGCAAATTGTGCGGGAGTTTTGCCGACTGAGTGTTGCATTCTTGCCTATTCAGACGTTGTAGGCGCGACTCCGGCGCCGTGCGCGATGCCGCATTCCAGCAAACGACTCGCCAAACCCTGAAGCTGCCACTATAACGTGTCCTTAATTTTTTCTTAATCTGGTTACAGGTGAGTCATTCTTGTGGCTGACATTACCGACTTTCGGATGTCCCGCGAAGCCCGGCGTGGGGCCACGGTCTCGGCCCGGCGACTTGGCATTCCCGACTATTTGGTTGGTCCTGCAGTATTTTTCGTCGATCTTTGCCTGCTGGTCGGTGCGAGTCTGGCTTCGGCGGTCGGCTATCATCGCACGATGCTGCAGGAGGTCGGGGACCTCACGACCTTCATCGGTCTGGCCTGCGCCGTAGCTTTCTATCTTTCGATCCTTCTGGCCTACCGCGGCAATTATTCCGTCAGGCGGCTGATGCAGCCAGCCTATCAGTGCCGGGCGGTTACGATGGCGTGGATTGCAGTGTTCCTTATGCTCGTCACGCTGGCGTTTCTGCTGAAGGTCGGTCCGAACCTGTCCCGTGGCGCGACCATCGCGTTCTTTCTGACCGGCTGGATTGCGCTGGTCGGCTGGCGCGCCTTGCTCGGCGCCCAGTTGCGCCATGCTCGCGCCCTGCGTGTGATAGCGCCGCGGCAGGTGGTGGTCGTCAGCGATCGAGCCGTCGAAGAGGCGCGCGGCCATCTGCAGGATCTCGCCTGTCACGATTACGAGGTTGCGCAGTTTCGGATCATCCCGGCGTCAGACGATTTCGACGGATTTGCCCGCGAACTGATCGATGTCGCGCGCCCGGAGCATCGGATCGACAGCTTTTTTCTCCTGATGGATTGGGGCAGGGCCGATCAGATTGACCGTTTGGCGGAAATCCTGCGTGCGGTGCCGCTGCCGGTGCGCCTATTTCCGGATCCCAAAGTTTCGCGCTTTCTTGGTCAGCATGATTTGTCGGTCGGAGGGGTTTGGGCCACCGAGATCCAGCGCGCTCCGCTGAGCCTCGAGGAGCGCCTTGCGAAGCGCGCCCTCGACATCGCGGTCTCCGCCGTACTGCTCCTTGCAGCTTCGCCGCTGATGCTGGCGTCTGCGCTGCTGGTCAAGCTCGGTTCAAGAGGTCCTGTGTTGTTCACGCAGGCCCGCACCGGCTTTAGCGGAGTGCCGTTCAGGATATTCAAGTTTCGTACCCTCACCACGATGGATGACGGCCGGGTGGTGAAGCAGGTCTCGCGCAATGACAATCGCCTGACCCCCGTGGGGCGCTGGCTGCGACGGACCAGCATCGACGAGCTGCCGCAGTTGATCAACATTCTGCGCGGCGAGATGTCGTTGGTGGGACCGCGGCCCCATGCGGCGGCGCATACGGATTATTACGGACAGCTCATCGCCAATTACGCCTATCGGCATCACGTCAAGCCTGGGCTGACCGGGTGGGCGCAGGTCAATGGGTTTCGCGGCGAGACCACGCTCTCGCAGATGAAGGCGCGAGTCGATCACGACCTCTGGTACATCGACAATTGGAGCCTGTGGCTCGACGTCAAAATTCTGCTCAAGACCTGCGTCGTCCTGCTCAGATCCCCCGCCTATTGAATGTGGCTACTTGTCGGTAATTGTAAGGAATTCAACCAAGGGATGCGTTTGCTGCATGGCCGAGGAGTGAAGGTTCCGTAAATCTCCGTGTTCACCATCCGGCGCAAAAGCATGCCCGCAAATCGGGCGAGTCGCCCACTGGGGCAGCATGACATGGCCGAACCTTTACGTAACCAGCTGAAAACAAATAGAAATTTTTTAAATTGCAATGCACAATTATAACAATTGACTCCAATACCTCCAGCCAGCTATCTAACCAATAATTAAGCATAGCTCGTGATCCGCCTTCGTTTTGACCAGGAGGCGCCGGCGAGGACGAGAGGCGACTTTGTGGAAATGAACCGAGGGTTGTTGCAACCCCCGGTCGGAAGGGGCAGTAACATGTCTACTTATGACTATACCGAAACTCAGTTTAACGCGCTCATTGGGCCTCATGTTGATTCCGCGACGCTTACCGAAATTGACAATTATCTGATTTCGAAGGGATTTTTCCCCACCGCAAGCGATACAATTCGAGTTCAGGGGCTGAACGGCTATCAACCCGTCGATCCGACGGCGAATGTCCTCATCGAAGGGGACTCGCCGGCTGGCCTGACGACGGACGCCAATGATGCGCTGATCGTGGTCGAGCCCGGCGGAAGCCTTGCGGTCCACGGGACGCAGGATGTCGGCATTGTGATTGCCGACGGTGGTCCCGCCAAGGTCACGTTGCTCGACAGCGGCAACGATGTGGTGTGGGGCAGCTCAGGCAACGATACGATTACCGCAGGCGCCGGCAACGACACGATCCACGGCGGCGAGGGCAACAACTTCTTGATCGCCGGAACGGGCAATAGCTCCATTTACGGGGGCTCCGGCGATGATGTGTTCTACGACGGCAACGGCGGCAGCAACCATTTCATCGGAGGCGGTGGCAACGACACGTTCTATGGTGGTTCGGGTAACGATACGCTCGAGGCGACCGGGAATGGCCACAACGAGCTCCATGCCGGTAGCGGCAGCCAAACCCTGATCGCGGGCAATGGCGGCGATACCTTGTGGGGCGGTGCCGGCAATGACTCGATGATCGGCGGCACAGGCAACGACCTGATCGTTTCGCTCGGGGCGGGCAGCAACACCCTGATCTCGGGCGGTGGCAACGATACCCTGCAATCGGCTGGCACGGGCAACGATTTGCTGATTGGCGGCTCTGGCAATAGCACCCTGACTGCTGGCGCCGGCAACGACACCCTGACCGGCGGTACGGGCAGCGAGCTGCTGACCTCGTCTGCCGGTGGCAACACGACGATGACCGGTGGCGGCGGCAACGACACGTTCTACGCCTCGGGCTCCGGCAATGTGTCGATGACCGGTGGCAGCGGCAACGATACTATGTATGCGGGTGGTAGCGGCAACGATACGCTGGTGGCCGGCTCTGGCGCCACCTTGATCTATGCTGGTGGCAGCTCGGGTACCGATACGTTTACGCTCAATGGCAACGACACGCTGTTCGGCGGCTCCGGCATTGATATCGTCAACATCAGCGGCTCGGGTAACCAGGCCAACTTGGACGGCGCTTCGGTGGCGATTGCGACCGTCACCGGCGGCGGCGCAAACACACTTTGGGCCGGTTCTGGCAACGATACGATCGATGCCTCTGCGTCCACGGGCAACAACCTCTTCATCACCGGTTCGGGAACGGCTTCGATCGCTGGCGGCTCGGGCAACGATCAGTTCGAGGTTACGTCGCTCACGAACAGCACGATCGATGGCGGCTCGGGCAGCAACGTGGCCTTCATGGATGGTATCAGCAGCGGCAGCGTCACGATCAATACGGTCGCAGGCGTCACCACTGTTACATCTGGCGGTACCACGATGACCTTCACGAATGTGCAGGACATCCTCTTCACCGATACCGACTACAAGCCGTAATTCCGTAGCGAGGAGCGTAGTCAGAAGCGCCCCCGGTTTCGGGGGCGTTTTGTTTTTTTTGCCAATGGGTCGCTGGGTACGGGCTCGCCGGCGATCGCGGGCGCTGGGCGAAACCCGGTGCCTGTTTCGCCTGGCAAATCTTCCGCAGGCCTTACTCGGTGAAGTCGAGCCCGCCGTTGCGCAACTCGCCGAGGATTTGAGCTTTGTCCGCCTGTGGCATCAAAGCCAGGGCATAGAAGTCGTAGCAGTTGCCCTTGATCAACAGCACTTCGTCGAAGCGCGCTTCCAACAGCAATCGTGCCATCCGCTCTTCGGTAAAGCCGGTATTGTGGGCCATGAAATAGTTGCCCCTCTCGATCGATGCGGCGTGCCCGTAAATCATGTCGAGGGCTGTGATGGGACCGAGCGGGGATTCGTAAGCGACTTCCTCGCCGCGCCCCTGGGCAACCAGGGCGGCGATCGGCTCCAGATCGGGCGAGGTGATCAGGGCGAAGCCGTCAGGCTTGAGCACGCGGACGATGCCGCGCAGCGCAGAGCGGACGTCGTGCGGATGAAGGTGTTCAAGGCTATGCGAACAGTAGACCGCGTCAAAGCTCTTGTCGGCGACCTGACTGAGATCCTCGAGCGAGCCGACGATGTCGGGAGCGACTCGCGGATCGACATCCATCCGCACTTCCTGCCAGCCCCCGTTGCGGAAGCTCCGTTGCAGCCGCTCGGGATTGACCGGGCCGCTGCCAGCGTTGAGGACCTTCTTTACCATTGCATCAAACCTACGAAATGAATGACTTCTGCAGCCGCTCGCTTAGTTTCAAACACGTGCGGTTCCTTCCTATCCTGGAATCCTGACGCCGAACCGCAAGGTGCTCGGCGCGGCCGCAAACCCCTGATGCGGCTAGAAAAAATCGCGGTGAATTTCAACGGCATCGTTCAGAACCCGGGGGGGAGTTCAACAGCCGAAGGAGCACGGTTGACGCGAGGGTCTCGGCCTCGCGGCGGCCAGGCCAGCGCCGAAAACGGCACTGCGTCCAGCGAGAGGTTGGGGTTGTAATAGGGGTCCTCGAGGAGATGTTCACCCCATTTGTTACGGAGATTGCGCAGCTCGCGTTCGAAGCGCGCGGCCTTATCGCCGATCTGATCGCGCCCGCGACTCGCCGATTCATGATGGTAAAGTCGTGCAGCTGGCGTCCATACGACGCGCTTGCCTCGGCTGCGTAAGGTCAAGCAGTAGTCGACGTCATTGAAGTTGACGGGAAAGCGCATCTCATCGAGCCCGCCCGCGTCGAGATAGTCGCTGCGCCGGGTCAACAGACAAGCCGCTGTGACCGACCCGCATTCACGCGCAACTCTCAGCATGTCGCCATAACCAGGATCGCTGGCGAGCCGGTCGTTGCCGATATGTTGTGCGGCAAAACTCGCACCTAGCGTTACGCCGGCGTGCTGGATCATGCCGCTTGGCCACAGCAGCAGCGCGCCAACGGCGCCCACGTCGGGCTCTGCCAGTCGGCCCTGCATCTCAGCTAGCCAGACGGTATCCATCGCCCTGATATCGTTGTTCAGCAACAGCACGTCGTCGCTGTCGCACGCCGCCACCGCGAGATTGTTCAGCCGCGCGAAGTTGAAGGCACCCGGGACAGCGAGCACATCCGTTCCGCTGCGTTTCAGTATCTCGAGATAGTCGACCATGTCGGCGTCACTCGAGTCGTTGTCGACGACCAGAACGCGCGCTCGCGCTTTGGTCAATACCGGCGCGATACTGGAAAGGCAGGCTGCCAGCAAGTCCCTGCGGTTACGGACCGGGATGATGACCGTGAGCGTGCGCGGCCTGGATTTCCTGGTCACGCCGGCTGCCGGCAACAGCGCGCCGCGCTGAGCCTTCGTTTCTGCCGCGATGCCACGCGCGGCAAGATGGGTGAGGCTGGCCTTGGCCAGCAGATGGCTGTGCACGATCACGTCCAGCGGCGGCATGCGCCCGAGCGCGACCGGAACATGGATAATTTGTCTGTGACGCGGCGCGCCGTTGTCGAATTGGCTGTTGAAAAGACGATACAGATTCGTCGGCCTTGCCGCGAGCGCGGCCAGTACCGTTGCGCGGTCCATGGCAAAGAGTTGCGCGCAATACCCCTGCTCGAGCATCCGTTCATAGTCGAAGGCGGGGAGAGCCAGCGGCCATGGACGAGCATCCTCGCCAGAGATCTCCAAATCGCAATAGGCTGTTCGAGCCTGCGGGATCGTCGCGAGCCCCTGTGCGAGCCCCTTCAGCGCAAGCTGGTCGAACACGGTGCCGGCAGGGGCGAATACCACGATCTCTGCGTCGCTTCCGTCGTGAGCGAGGAAGTCGCGCAGTTCGTCTGGATCAAAGCTGCCCGGTCCATCCAGCGCCGGAAGAGCGGCCGCGACCCAGTTGTCGTGCTGTTGCTGGTCGAGGCTTTCCAGCGAGATCTCTTCATTGCCGCCTGCGATCAGCACCACGGCCGTCGGACGATCGATGGTCACAATCGGAGAAGGCGATTCATCCCAGCGCTTGCGCCAGTTTTCATAGCTCGCAAAGGGAGCAGATGCCGGCAACAGCCGGTCGAGCATCTGGCCGCGCAGGCGATCAGACTCCGTGTCACTGAAGCTTGCGAAGAACCGTTCGACCGCATCCGGAAAGGCTACGAACGTCACGGGAGCGACCGTCAATTGCCATTCATCCTCCGTGATGAAGTGCACGCGGCGCACCCGCCCATCCGCGTAATCCGTCGGAAGATGAAGGTCGAAGGCTTTGACCAGATCGGCATTGTCGGTGCCGCCAACATGGCTGAAGCCGCTGGCGCGCGCTTCAGCGATTGGCTCGCCGTCGACGACAGCGCGCACCATCGGTGACTCCGTTGCCGGGCAACGTACCCATCCGCGAAACCGCAAGCCGCCCATCCATTCGGCCGCTCCAAGGCCACGGCGGTCTGTCATCACCTCCGCGGCTGCATTGAGCCGAATTGAAGCGCCGATCGGGCCGAGATCGTTGGCGAGGCGAACTTCGGCAAGCCGGCTGTCGCTGACGAGTTCCGGCGTCAGAGCGAACGAGAAGCCGTAGCAGGCATCGCCGATGCCCTTCGCAGCGAGCTCGGCAACGTAACATTCCGCGCGAGCCAGTCGGACCGGCAGCCCATCGAGCAGGAGTTCGACCACGAATCGGCGGGTCAGGTCCTCCGGATCATAGACGAAGCCCCAGAATCCGGTCTCCTCGTCGCGTGCAAATTCGTGGCGCAGTTCCCCGGGAGATGGGGACGACGCGGCGGCACTGACTCGGGCGGAACGGCGCATTTTCACCATTGTCTTGCCATCCAATCCAACAGTTCTCTTGCCGTGGCGGCCGCGTCACTCGCGGGAGCCAGCGGTAAGTCGGCCTCGTGCGCGCCGATATTGCCGAACGACCAGTCGAAGAAGGCCAGCGGGACGGCGACGTCGCTCCACACCGCTTCGATTATCGGGTGACCAAACAGTGGGCCGCGTCGGGCAATCAAGAGCCTGCCCAATCGATGAAGTGCCGCGACATCACGCAACTCGTCGACCGAGATGCGCCCGGTGACCGTCACACCGCCGAGCGCCATCAGTGCCAGGTCATCCAACGTTTCGCCCAAGATGACAATTGTCGCGTCCGGGCGACCCTGCCGCACGCTACGCACAATGCCGCGCAAGAAGCCGAAGTCTCCGGTGCCGTGCCCAATGGGAAGCAGGCCGAGCGCCGTCCCTCGCGAGGCGACAGCTTTCGGCCGGGTAGGGCTGCAGTTGTCTGAACGGCCGACGAGCCGTACCCGGTGGACGAGATTTGAGGGGAGATGGCGACGCAAGAAGGCCTCGGCGGCCATATCGGGCGCGAGAAGGCGGCTCTCGCGCGTCAGCAGATCGAGCCAGCTCTCGATCGTCTTGCCGCTGCAATTGCAGGTCTCGGCACCCAGCAGCGTCGGACAGAGGCGGCCCTTCTCATCAAGACCGCCGCGACTGCAAAGCAATCCGCCATCCGTCACCAAGAGATCGAACGCCGCACGGCCGTCGATCAGATTCCGAACAAATGCTGCCGGTATGTTCGCGGGATCGGCCAATACAATGCGCGAGGGACCAATCGCGGCCAGGGTCTCGGTGAGTGCCGATTGATCGGCCGGAAGCTTGAAATCGAGTGATTGCGGAAAGTCGTCGCCGGGATCGCGCAACGCGAG
Source organism: Bradyrhizobium sp. CCBAU 51745 (assembly GCF_028128715.1). NCBI lineage: Bacteria > Pseudomonadati > Pseudomonadota > Alphaproteobacteria > Hyphomicrobiales > Nitrobacteraceae > Bradyrhizobium > Bradyrhizobium sp. CCBAU 51745. The sequence continues at coordinate 359,613 of NZ_LBJP01000093.1, forward strand.
CGTCGTGCCGTTTTTGTTTGACAGCGCGAGGAGCGCTGGTTCGACGGCATGGCCTGCGAAGTGTTCTGCCACATCCGCTGCGGCGCCCGGGCCGGACAACACGATCGTCTTCGGCTGGCCGGCGATGAGTTCGCGTTCGATGGCGCCGCGGCTTGACTTCAGCGGATCGAGTGCTTTGAAGGTCGCGCTCTCGCTGCGATAGTCGGGGAAGCGCAGGCGCAGCCTCGCGAGGTTGAGCACGACCAGCGCGCGTTTTTCGGCCTTGAAGGACGCCGAGCCGGCATGTCCGACATAGACCGAAGTGGCGCAAACGTTGCGAAAGCCGTGCTGGCGTGCGCGCAAACAAAGATCGACGTCCTCGAGATAGCCGCGATGGTAATGGTCGGATAGTCCCCCGACGGCATCCAGACATTGACGGGTGATATACAGGCTAAAGCCGATGCCATCCGGCATGTCGACAACGCGCCCGGCATTGACGCGGGCAGCGATCGCATCGAGACGCGCAACCTCCTCGATAGAAGGCAATGGATTGGCGGTGAAAGCGAGTGGCAGGCTGGTCGCTTCACCATTGTTCGACAGCGGCGTCACCGTGCCGATGTCGGCAGCTGCGTGGGCCGCCTCGCTTAGGCGCAAGGCAAACCCCTTGGGCACAATCGTGTCGGCATTGAGCAGGATCACGTCACCGCAAGGCGTGGCACGCAGCGCACGATTGACGGCACCGATGAAGCCGAGATTGTGGGCGTTGCGGATCAAGTGCACGTTCGGTGCGGTTGCGAAGGAATCTAGCAACGCAGCGATGCGCTCGTCCGGCGTTGCATCGTCGACCAGCACGACCATGGTCCGATCGTGGTCGTGGACGGACTGCATCAGGCATTCAAGACAACGGCGGGTCGCTTCGAAATCATCGTAGATGGGAACGATGATGGTGATGTCGGCGGATGGGCTTCTCGTCCGGCTGATGAGATTTCCTTTGTCCATCGCCCCATGCGTTGCCCGACCGGTGGCAAGCGGCGCCGGAAACACACTTTGTGCGAGGGCGCGCCGGCCAAGCTTCAGGCTCACGACGCGACGTGTCGTCGACGGCGGAAACACAACGCTGAAACTTGCGGCATGCTCGGCCTTTGCGGCAAGGGCATGCTGCGGATCGCTCTTGATGGAATGGCTGACCGCTCCCGCATCAGTCTCGATCCGCAGGCTCATCTGCCCGCGGCCCTGCCAAACCGCCCAGCCGGTGAGGCCGTCGCCGACACGATGAATCGCACCGAGCGCAGTCTCGCCCTGGCCTTGCAGATGCGTCACCGCTTCGCCGAGCAGGGCCATGTCGCGGTCAAGCTCGATCAGACGGCGCGCAGCAGCGGTGCGATCTTCAACGCCGCCCCATTGCATCAAGCGCCGATTGGCGGCGAGGTCGTCCGGGGCGAGCTCGAGCGCCTTGCTGATGTCCTTGAGTGCAGCGGCCGGAAAGCCGCATCGATGGGCAATCTCGGCGCGCAGCGTGTAGTGGCGGGCCTGGGCAGTGGGAAGGATTCGACAGCGCCGGTCGGCGAGGTGAAAGGCTTCCTCGAGTTCACCGCGGTGAAGGCTTGCAATGGCGGCCCGCTCCAGAGCAGCGGGGTGTTGCTCCGGATCGAGGAGAGCTGCAGCTCGTTCGAGCACGGCGTCCATCGGCTCTAGCGCTTGCGGCTCGCCGCGGCCCTTTTCGCCCGTACGGCGCGGCCAGGGGCTGCGATCCTGTAAAAGTCGATAAGGCGCGGCAGACAAACCCTATCGAGGTCGTAACGACTGACCACGGTCTCCCGTGCGGCACGCCGCATTCCCGCGAAACGGCGCGGATTGGCCAGGGCTTCGATGACGCGCTCGGACAGCTGCGCGATATCGAAGAATGGCACGAGGATGCCGTTGCTGCCGTCGATGATCTCGCGCAGCGGTGTTGTGTCCGAGCCGATCACCAGGCATCCGGCGCTCATCGCTTCCAGCAGCGACCAGGAGAGAACGAAGGGGTAGGTGAAATAGACGTGGGCGCTCGAGATTTGGAACGCCTTGAGAAAGTCCTCGCGGCTCAGGTCGTCGGTGAAATGAATGCGGCTGTGATCGACCTTGCCTTCGATCTCGCGGAAGAAATAGGAGCGCCAGCTATGGCCGTCCGGCGGCGACAGGCCGTAAGGCGTGCCCGAGCCACCAACGATCAAGATCTGGGCCTTCGGCCGAGCCTTCATGATCGCCGGCAGGGCTCGTAAGAAGCAATGGAAGCCGCGCAACGGCTCGTGGCTGCGCGTTGCGAAGGTGACGACTTCATCCGCCTTCGTCAGCACCTTGCCCGAGCGCAGCGTCAGCACTGCGTCATCGCGTGGGCGGATCGCCTCAGTATCCACGCCTTCGTGGATCACTTCGATCTTGCTCTGGAAGACGTCTGGGTAGGTGGAGCGCTGCCAGAGGGTCGGCGAGAGGCCGACGTCCGCATCGTCAAGCGCCAGCAGCGTTGCGGCGTTCTTCAGGTGAATGCGGATATGACCGTCGACGCCCATGTCGGGGAACTCGGGATCGAAACCAACGTCCTGCCCATTCGGCCGGTAGTAGAATTCGCAATAGGCGATGATCCGCGCCTCCGGAAATAGTGGCCGCAGGGGGAGCATTTCGCCCCAGCCGGGATGGGCAATGACGAGGTCCGGAACGAATCCCTGCTGCTTCAGGTTGGAGGCCGAATAGAGCACCTGCTCGGCGCGGCGGCACTCCGCCTCAAAGCGTCGTGCAAACGGATGCGCCGCTGCCAGTTCCCCATCGGGGATCATGTACTTCTTCAAGGAAACACCGGGCAGGGTGCGTGCAGTTGGCGACCCGATCGCCGCCATCTGAATGTCGTCGCGACCGGATAGCGCTTTACACAGCGGTAGAAACTGCGCAGGAAAATTATTATGAACAAAGAGAATTTTCTGCATGGGTCCTTCGCGACGGCGGCCGATCTCTAGTCCTAGCACTGGAATCGCCGCCGTGCAGAGCTGAAACAATTTAACGCTAAAATTCGACAACGTCTGGTCGGTATATTGCCTTAAACGCTGCGCCTTCGCTATGATGTGACTGAATTTCTGGGGGCATATCTCAATGAAATCGACATCGCTGCAGAAGACGCTCGATCTGCAGAAGGGCTTGTTTTTGATCCGCTATGATTCGGCGGAGGACGCGGCGCAACCGCCCAAGGTCAGTCTGTCGGTGGATCCGCAAAGCTCCGGCTCGGTTGAATTCCTTTTGCCTCCCGAGGTTGAGGAGCCGGTGCTCTGGTCGCCGGGCGGCAGCGTCGTCGTTCGGTTATGGGCGCCCGCTCGCCTTCAAGTTGAGCTTGGCGCCCGGTCCGCGGGCGGTTCGCTTGGCGCGCGAATCCAATCGGCTCAGCTGTCGACGGATCCACTCGGCCTTGCGGCTCTGGACGAGGCGCCGCTGGATTTTGCCGGCCTCCGTCTGCTCGGTCATTTGGCCGGGCGTGGCGATACGTTGGTGGGGCTCGGGGAATGGCTTGGGGGACCGATGGCGCCAACCCGCATCGAGGGCCTCGGCATCGACTGGGCGGAGCGTCCCCAGAATTTCGGAGTGCGCCATTCGGTGCGCGTGGGCGGACCGGGTGAGCCGAAGGCCACCAATTTTGTTGAACTCGGAGGATATTCAGGAACCCGGGGGCGGGCGCTGCCACTGGTCGGGGCGACGTTCGAAGTGTTTGGTTCTGCGGCCCAGCATTACGAGATCACGGCTGACGCTATCTTCCTGGGCTCACCGCAGATGAAGGTCACGGGGCAGCGGGTTGTGGTTTCGGGGCCAACCGGCCGGGAGCCGCTCGTGGGCCTGCGGCTGCAGATTGCTTCGACCAGGGCAGCGCAGTCTCCGGCCGCGCGATCGGTGTCCGCGTCGAGCAGTCAAGTTGCCGCCTCCGCAGGCACGACCGAGACGGTCTCGAAAAGTCCGGTCCGGAGTGGCAGCGGGCGCGTCCGGGTATTCCGGAGCAGGGCTGGAGCAAAGGGTTAAAACTCCAAGGAAATTTCTTGCGCTGCAGCATAGCTTGCCGTGGGTCTCGTTTTGCCTATGAATGGGCTCGCCCGAGGGCTCTAGACGAGAAAATTGCCTCTTAATTCAGCTGTTTATCATGTTTCGAGTTATCCTGAAATTGCTCGCTCGCGGAGCGGAAGGATTTGGTTTTCGACACGCAAAAGGTTAAGGTTCAATAGCTGCTTCGCACGTGCACAATGAATGTGCTGAGCGGGGTGGACGGATCCCGGGGCGTTGATCTTCGCGGATTGCACAAGCAGAGGTTTGCATGACTGTTGATGCTTCATCCGCCGACGCAGCGGATGTCTCTCTAGCCACGGTTGAGAATGTCGAGCCCACCGGGCTCGCGGCGCTGGTCATCGTGGCGCGGCAGCACGGGCTTCACCTCACCGCATCCCAGCTCACCCACGACAACGTTCTTGGCGGCGGCGAGGTCACAGCTGCGGAGATCGTCAAGTGCGCCCGCAATTCCGGCATGCGTGCCAAGGTCGTGCGTCTGGACTGGGACGGGCTCAGCCAACTCAAGAAAGCGCTGCCCGCGATCGTTTGCCTCAAGGACGGCAGCAAGATGGTGCTGCTTCGCCTCGAAGGCGACCAAAACAACCCTCGGGTCGTGCTTCGAGATCCGAATGTCGGAGAGGACGCGCTGCTCGTCATCGACCCCATCCGCATGGCGGACGTGTGGACGGGCGAGGTCATCCTCGTCAAGCGCGATTACGAGATTTCGGACGAGACGCAGCCCTTCAGCTTCGGCTTCATCACGGCGCTGATCTTTCGCGAGCGTCGGATCGTCCGGGACGTTGCGGTGGCCGCGCTCGTTCTCGGCCTCCTGGCCCTGGCGCCGATCATGTTCTGGCGGCTGTTGTCGGATAAGGTCATCTATTACAAGGCGTTCAACACGTTCTACGTGTTGTGCCTCGCGATGGCGGTGATCATCGCTTTCGAGGCGGTGTTCTTCTTCCTGCGGCAGTATCTGGTTCATAACCTGACGGCGCGGCTGGATGTGAAGCTGTCGACCTATGTGTTCGACAAGGTGCTCAACCTTCCCATCGATTATTTCGAGCGCAGTCAGGTCGGTCTGATCGCGCGCGACATGCGCGAAATTTTCCGGGTGCGGACGTTCCTGGTCGGGCAGCTGTTCGGCACGATCCTGGATTCGACCACGCTGATCTTCTTCCTGCCCGTGATGTTCTTCTTCAGCCCGCTGCTGACGTTCCTCGTGCTCGGCGTCACTGGCCTGATCCTGGGCTGGCTGCTGCTGATGCTGCCGGCCTACCGCAAGAAGTCCGGTGCGGTAATGGCCGCGGAGGGTGCGCAAGGCGCTTTCATGGTGCAGAATCTCAACGGCATCCGCACGGTGAAGTCGCTGGCGCTGGATGCGCGGCAGAAGCACATGTGGGACGTCCACGTCGCTCGCGTCGCCAAGGCGCGGCTGGCGGAGGGCATGGCCGGGGTCGCGATCCAGGCGGTCGTGAAGCCGCTGGAACGGCTTGCGGTCTGCGCGCCCTATGCCGTCGGCGTCTACCTCGCGATCTCGACCAACGACCCCGTCTATATCGGCGCGCTGTTTGCCTTCCTGATGCTGTCGCAGCGCGTCGCGGCGCCGCTGATGCAGATGGCGCAGCTGGTCAATCAGCTCGACGAAGCGCGCACGGCGGTCACGGTGGTCGGCAATCTGGTCAACCAGCCGCCTGAGGAGGGGCGTTCCGGCCACGGTGTGCGCAACCCGCTGCAGGGCCACGTCGAGTTCTCCGGTGTCACGTTCAAGTACAAGGGCGCGGTGTCGCCGGCGCTGAACAACATCTCATTCGAGATCCCCAAGGGCACGACGCTCGGGGTGATGGGCAAGAGCGGCTCGGGCAAGACCACGATCACGCGCCTATTGCAGCGGCTGCATTCGGATTACGGCGGGCTGATCAAGATCGACGGCATCGACGTGCGCGAATACGACGTCGATCATCTGCGTCGCAACATCGGCGTGGTGCTGCAGGAGAACTTCCTGTTCACGGGCACGATCCGGGACAATATCGCCGCGGCAAAGCCGGACGCGACCTTCGACGAGGTGGTGCGCGCCGCCCGCCTCGCCGGCGCCGAGGAGTTCATCGACAAGCTGCCGCGGGGCTATGAGACCTACATCTACGAGGGCTCGCCGAACCTGTCGGGCGGCCAGCGCCAGCGGCTCGCGATCGCCCGCGCGCTGATCGTCGATCCGCCGATCCTGATCCTGGACGAGGCGACCAGCGCGCTGGATGCGGAGAGCGAGGCGATCGTGAACGCCAACATCTCGCGCATCGCGCATGGCCGCACCATGATCGTCATCTCGCACCGGCTGTCCTCGCTGGTCGATTGCGATGCGATCCTGGTGCTCAACCGCGGCGTGGTCGACGATGTCGGCCGCCACGAGGAGCTGCTGGCCCGCAACGACATCTACGGCGGCCTGTGGCACCAGCAGAACAGCCACGCCATGCCGTCACGCCGCCCGCGCGCCAATCTGGGAGGGCCGACCCTTGTCTCGTAACGCCCCCGCGCTGACGACCGTCCGTCAGTTCCAGTCCGAAACCGACGCCATCCGCGAGGCGCCGGAGCCGATCGTCGCCCGCGCGACGCTGTGGGTTCTGGTCGCCTTCCTCGCCTCGCTCGTCGCCATCATGTTCCTGACGCGGCTCGACCGCGTCGTCTCCAGCGTCGGCGGCAAGATCGTGCCGATCGATTCCATCAACGTGCTCCAGGCGCTGGATCCCTCGATCATCAAGACCATCGACGTGCGCGAGGGCGAGCAGGTCAAGGCCGGCCAGCTGCTGGCGACGCTGGATTCCACCTTCACCTCGGCGGATGTCACCCAGTACAAGCAGCAGGTCGCGAGCCTCGAGGCCCAGGTGCTGCGCGACAAGGCCGAACTCGGCAACGCGCCGCTGGTCTTCCCCGACCGTCCCGACGCCGAGTTCAGGAACTACGCGACCCTGCAGAAGGCGCTCTATGAGCAGCGCAAGGCGCAATATGCCGCGCAGATCGCCAGCTTTGATTCCAAGATCAGCCAGACCGAAGCCACCATCGCCAAGCTGAACAAGGAGGACGAGCGCTTCAGCCAGCGTGCCGAGATCGCCGGCAAGATCGAGGACATGCGCTCCAGCCTCGCCGAGACCGGCAGCGGATCGAAGCTGAACCTCTATATCTCCCAGGATAACCGCCTGGAGGTGCTGCGGCAGATCGACAACACCCACAACAGCCTGATCGAGGCGCAGCACCAGCTGGAATCGCTCAAGGCCGACCGAAGGGCCTTCACCCAGCAGTGGAACGCGCAGCTCAGCCAGGATCTCGTCACCACCCAGAACGCGCTCGACACCGCGCGCGCCTCCTACGACAAGGCGGTACGGCACCAGGACCTGGTGCGGCTGACCGCCGAGGAGCCCTCGGTGGTGCTGACGTTGGCCAAGCTCTCGGTCGGCTCGGTGCTGAAGCCGGGCGATCCCTTCATCACGCTGATGCCGCTGACGACGCGGCTCGACGCCGAGATCAAGATCGCCTCGCGCGACATCGGCTTCCTCCGCCCCGGCGACCGCTGCACCCTGAAGATCGACGCGTTCAATTATGCCGAGCACGGCACCGCCGAAGGCAAGATCCGCTGGGTCAGCGAGGGCGCCTTCACGGTCGATGACAACGGTCAGCCGAGCGAGGCCTATTACAAGGCGCGCTGCTCCGTCGACAGCACCAATTTCGTCGACGTTCCGGCGAGCTTCCGCCTGATCCCGGGCATGACGCTGACCGGCGACGTCCATGTCGGAACCCGCTCGGTCGCGGCCTATCTTATCGGCGACATGCTCAAGGGCCTCGGCCAGGCCATGCGCGAGGCGCAATGAGGGCGGCAGCTCGCATGCGCACGCCGAAGCTCTTGCGCCGCTTCAAGCCGTGGACGTCGCTCGCGCCGGCCGCTTTGGTCCAGCGCGGAATCGCGGCGCATGAGCGCGGCGCCTTCATGGAGGCGTTCGAGGCCTGGCAGATCGCCGCGAAGGGCGGCTCGGCCGAAGCGGCCTATCGCATCGGCCAGCTCTATCTGCAGGGGCAGGGCGTCGTCCGCTCGCTGCCGGATGCGGCCGACTGGTACGAACGCGCCGCCGAGGCCGGCCATGCCGAGGCACAGCTCGTCCTCGGCCGACTGCTGCTGGAAGGCGCGGCCGCCATCGTCGCGCTCAATTCGCCCGAGACCTGGCGCCAGCAAGCCGCCAAGGCCGACGATCAAGTCCCGCTCGCCAAGGTGATCTTCCCGCATGGCCTCGCCGTCGAGAAGCAGCCCGAGCGGGGTTTCGGCTGGATCGCCAAGGCCGCCGAAGCGGGGAATGCCGAAGCCCAGGCGCTGCTCGCCGAGCTGCTGCGGCAGGGCCGCGGCTGCGCGCAGGATTTTGCGGCGGCGCGCCAGTGGTACGAGAAGGCGGCGGCGCAGGGCTTTGCCGGCGGCGAGTTCGGCCTCGGCGATATCCATTTCCAGGGTCTCGGCGTGCCCAAGGACGCCGAGCTCGCAGCGTCCTGGTATCGCAAGGCGGTCGAGAAAGACCACGTCCGCGCCAAGGTGGCGCTGGCCTTCCTGCACCTCAATGGCGCCGGCGTTGCGAAGGACGTGGCGGAGGCGGCACGGCTGTTCGCGGAGGCCGCCCGGCGCGAGGACGTCACCGCGCTGTACAACATCGGCCTGCTGTATCTGCGCGGCGAGGGCGTTGCGAGATCCGTCGACAAGGCCGAGACGGCGCTGCGCAAGGCGGGGCGCCGTGGCCATCTGCCGGCGATCCAGGCGCTCGGCGAGTTCTATTCCAAGGGCGTCGCCACCGAGCCGGACCTGCGCGAGGCCGCGCACTGGTATCTCGAGGCCGCCGAGCGCGGCGACGTGCAGGCCCAGTTCTTCACCGGCCGCTTCTATGCCACCGGCCAGGGCGTGCCGCCGAGCCTGCGCGAGGCTGCGAAATGGTTCCTGAAGGCCGCCGAGAACGGCCACGCCACGGCCGCCTACAATGTCGCGGTGTTCTGTCTCAAGGGCACCGGCATCGCCCAGGACGTGGCGGCCGCGATCAAATGGTTCGAGTTCGCCGCCAATGCCGGCATCCCGGCTGCCCAGGTGCAGCTCGGCCAGCTCTATTCCGCTGGGACCGGCGTCGACCGCGACCATGCCCGCGCGGAGGAATGGCTGGCCAAGGCCGCGAGCGGCGGCGATGCCGAGGCCGGCCTTGCCTATGCGAGCTTCCTCATCCAGTCCGGCAAGGACGAGGCGCGGCTTCTCCGCGCCGCCGAGCTCCTGACGCCGGCCGCCGCGAGCGGCCACGCTGCAGCATACCTGCAACTCGGCCACTTGCGCGCCGGCCGTTTCGGCGGAGCGGCCGATTGGCCGGAGGCGGCGAAATGCTATGCGCGCGCGGCCGAAGCGGGCCTTGCCGACGCCATGCTCGCGCTCGGCGGTCTCTACGTCGATCCCGCAACCGGCCTTGCCGACGCCAAGGCCGCCGCGCACTGGTTCGAGAAGGCGGCTGTATCCGGCAACATGATCGCCCAATTCCAGCTCGGGGTGATGTATTGCACCGGCAACGGCGTCGAGCAGGACCTCGCCAAGGGCGTCGCCTGGTATGAAGCCGCAGCGAAGCAGGGCCATCAGCTCGGCCAGTTCAACCTCGCCGTGATGCTGTCGAAGGGCCAGGGCTGCGAGGCCGATCCGAAGCGGGCATTCGAGTGGTTCGAGCGGGCGGCCGAACAGGGTATGGCGGCGGCACAGGTTTCGGTGGGCGATGCGTTGATGACGGGGAATGGCGTGGCGCAGGATCTTAAGGCGGCGAGGGCCTGGTTTGAGAAGGCGGCTGGCCAGGGGAATGAAATGGCGAAGCAGAGACTGATTGCTCTCGGACCATCGCAAAGCGGTCATACGGCCGACGCAGCGCGGGGGGTGAACAGCGATCCATATTGCGGGCCTGCGAACGATGGATGAATCTTGGAGGCTGCGATACATGGCCGGTCAGGCTGAAGCAGAATGCCGAGCAGCATTAACGTTAGCTTTCACGTGCGTGACAGCAAACGCTGCTCTAATATAGATTGCGAACAAGATCGATATTCGATCAGAGATTGTGCAGAGATGGCTGATTTCCTGTCGAAGCTCGCGCGCGATGCGGGGCAAAGAGAGCCAAAAGAAAAGCGCGCCGGCGCCAGCAAAGTTCAACCTAAAAGCGTTTCGAGACCTGGCAACGCGAACGGAGCCAATTCGGACTTGGCAGCCCAGGCTGAGCCTCTCGTACAGCCGGCGCTGCCGGACGCGCCGGCTGCAGAGAAGTCGGTCGAGGATCTCTTCGCGATCAGGCGTTACCTCGAAGGCTTGGGCCTCTTCGACGAAACGTTTTATTCCGTCACCTATCCCGATGTCGTTGCGGTCGGTGCAAATCCGTTCGAGCACTTCTTTCTCTACGGATTCAAGGAGGGAAGGAAGCCAAATCCCATCTTTGATCCGATGTGGTACGTCACGACCTATCCGGACGTTCAGGATGCTGATATTCAGCCGCTGCTGCACTATGCGAGGCATGGTGAGCCCGAAGGTCGCCGTCCCAGCCCCTACTTTCAGCCCGCGTGGTACCGAGAGAAATACGCCATTCCGGCGACTGAAAGCCCGCTTGCTCACTATCTGAAGAACCGCCTAGGCCCGTTCAGCCCGATCCCCGAGTTCGACGCGCAGTATTATCTCGACACCTACAAGGACGTCGCGGCGGCCAACGTTGATCCTTTCGAGCACTTCATTTTTCACGGCTACAAGGAAGGCCGCAATCCGTCCGCGGAATTCGACACCAAGTTCTATATTCAGCGCTACTTCAAGGGAAAGACCGACCAGAATCCGCTGTTGCACTATTTGGAGCATCGGCACGAAGAGGGCATTTTCCCGTCCCCGCCGGAAAACGAAGCGACCATTCCCGCGGAGATCAAACGCTTCACCAAGCCGAGCGCATTGTTTGAGGAACTGCGCCCGCTGCCGCCGAGCACAAAGCCCCGGGCCAAGGTGCTGGCCTACTATCTCACGCAATTCCACGCCTTCCCCGAGAACGACAAGTGGTGGGGAACGGGCTTCACCGAGTGGACCAACATCAGCCGCGGCGTGCCGCGTTTCAAGGACCATTACCAGCCGCGAGTTCCGCGCGACCTCGGCTTCTATTCGCTGCTCGACATCGAAACGATGCGGAAGCAAGTGAAGCTGGCTCAAGCGGCCGGCATCCATGGCTTCGTCTATTACTACTACTGGTTCAACGGTAAGCGCCTCATGGAGCGGCCGCTCGAGCAGTTCCTTGGGGCGCGCGACATCAACATGCCGTTCTGCCTGATGTGGGCGAACGAGAATTGGACTCGTCGGTGGGACGGCATGGAGAGCGAGGTCCTGATCTCGCAGGACTATCTCGACGATGACGACGAGCGGCTGCTCGGCGATTTCTGCCGGCACTTCAACGACCCCCGCTATATCCGCGTCCAGGGCCGGCCGCTCCTGATGATCTATCGTCCCCGGCTTATCCCGGATACGGCCAACGTCGTCGCGCGCTGGCGGGCCGTCTTCAAGAAGAAGTTCCGCGAGGATCCGATCATCATCATGAGCCAGAGCTTTGATGATTTCGATCCGACCGTGATGGGCCTCGATGGCGCGATCGAATTCCCGCCGCACAAGATCACCAAGTTCACCCCGCAGGTCACGTCGGACGTGAAGATCCTGGACGATACGTTTGCTGGCCAGGTCTACAGCTACGATGATGTGGTCAAATACTCGACTGACGAGCCGCGACCGAGCTTCCCGCTGATCAAGACCGTCGTTCCGAGTTGGGACAATGACGCCCGGCGCCAAGGCACAGGTCTGGTCATCCAGGGCTCGACCCCTCAGAAATATGAAGCCTGGCTGTCGACGCTCGTCGAAGGAGCGCAGCGGCACACCTTCTTCGGCGAGCCCTTTGTCTGCGTCAATGCTTGGAACGAATGGTGCGAGGGTGCCTATCTGGAGCCGGACCTGCATTTCGGCTCGGCCTATCTGAACGCCACGGCGCGCGCCGCGACAGGTCTGACCCGGGATCTTTCGCAGCCCAAGATCCTGCTCATCGGTCATGACGCGTTCCCGAGCGGGGCCCAGCACCTGCTGCTCAACATCGGCAGGACGCTCCGCAGCGCCTTCAACATGGAAACGGAATATCTGCTGCTCGCCGGCGGTGCGATGGAGGCGGAATATCGCGCCTCGGCGCCGCTCACGGTGCTCGGCAAGCTTTCGGATCTCCCGGCTGCGCTGCAGCACTTCAAGGACAAGGGCTTTTCCGCCGCCATCATCAACACCACGGCAAGCGGACGAGCGGTGAAGCTCGCGGCGGAAATGGGCTTTCGGGCCATTTCGCTGGTCCATGAACTGCCGCGAATTCTGCGCGAGAAGAACCTGGAAAACGACGCGCGCATGGCGGTCAGCCATGCGCAGAAGGTGGTCTTCGCGTCCGAATTCGTTCGTGACAAGCTCGCCGACGCGCTCGAACTTGATGAAAGCGACGAGCGCTTCCTGATCCGGGCTCAGGGCAGCTACAAGCAGATTGTGGAAGCCCCCGACGAGGCCGCCGCAATCCGCAAGGAGTTCGGGCTGGTTGCAGGCGACAAGATGGTGCTCGGGGTCGGCTATGCCGACCTGCGCAAGGGCATCGATCTCTTCCTTCAGGTCTGGAATCTCGTTCGGCAGGACCATCCGCATGTCCATTTCTGCTGGGTCGGCGGCATGGACCCCGGCCTCCAGGAATGGCTCGGACCCGAGATCGAGCGCGCCAAGGCGACCGGCCGCTTCCATTTTGCCGGCTTCCGCTCGGACATGCAGGGTCTCTATTCGGCCTCCGACGTCTATGCCCTGACCTCGCGGGAAGATCCGTTCCCGACCGTCGCGCTGGAAGCGCTCAGTGTCGGCGTGCCCGTGGTGGCCTTTGCGGAGTCCGGCGGCATCCCCGGCTTCCTGCAAAAGGAGAAGGTCGGCCAGGTGGTCCCCTATTGCGACGTGCCCGCCATGGCCGATGCCGTTGCGCATCTCCTGGAGTGGCCGCCGTCGGAGCCTGAGCGCGAGCGCATGGCCGATATCATCGAGGTGAACTTCACGTTCTCCGACTACGTCCGTGATCTGCTGCGGCTTGCCGTTCCCTCGCTTCCCACCATCTCGGTGGCGGTGCCGAACTACAATTACGCCCATTGCCTGCCCGAGCGGCTCTACACGATCTTCGATCAGAACCATCCGATCGAGGAACTCATCGTGCTTGACGATTGCTCGAAGGACGAGAGCATCTCCGTCATCATGAAGGTGGCAGAGGAACGCCAGCGCGATCTGACGCTGGTGGTCAACGAGCAGAATTCCGGCTCGGTCTTCGCGCAATGGACCAGGGCCGCCGAAATGGCCAAGGGCGAGTTCCTGTGGATCGCCGAGGCCGACGATCTCTCCGAGCCGACCTTCCTGTCGAGCCTCCTGGCGTTGATGAAGGCCGACCCGAACATCGCCTTCGGCTTCACCGACTCCAAGTCGATCGATGCCGAGGGCCACCACGTCTACGAGAGCTACAAGCCCTATTACGCCAGCATCGAGCCCGGCGCGCTGTCGAAGACCGAGGTGTTCGAGGGGCGAGAATTTGTGGCCCGTTTCCTCGGTGTGAAGAACACGATTTTGAACGTGTCCTCGGTGCTGTGGCGGCGCGAGGCGTTGCTGCGGGCGCTTGAGGCCTGCCGGCGCGATCTGAAAAATCTGCGCATGGCCGGCGACTGGCGCATCTATCTGGAGTGCCTGGCCGCGCCCGGCGCGAAGATTGCCTATGTCGCCGATCCCCTCAACGTTCACCGTCGCCATGCAGCGAGCGTCACGCATTCGCTCAAGGCGCAGAAGCACATCGAGGAGATCGAAAGCATGCACCGCGTCGCGCGGGAGAGGTTCGCTTTCTCGAAGCGGGAGACCGGGGCGCAAGGAGCCTATCTTGAGGAGGTGACAGCGCAACTCCTTGGGACTGCTGCCGAGCCAGAGAATACAAAGAAGCCGACCAAATCGGCCGCTCGCGCTGGCTAGAATCTAATCTCACTCTCAAAACAAATCTGGGGTAAATATGTTTGTACCTTCTGCTGAATCTCTCACGTCCGCACTGAAAATCGACAGGTCGGTGCTCGATGGAAGTGGTCAGGTCAAGGTGCCGGCGCGCCTTTTCAAGATGCTCTTGCAAATCGCGCTCGCGTCCGCCGAATTCGATGAGGACAGGTATTTGCAAGAAAATCCGGATGTCGCTAAAGCTATCTCTCGTGGAGAAATCGAGAGTGCGCACCTCCACTATATCGGTTTTGGTTATTTCGAGGGGAGGCGTGGAGGCGGTCCCTCCGTCGATGCCGATTGGTATCTCAGCAAGTATGCCGATGTCGCGGCTGCAGTACGTGACGGCAAGATCAAGTCGGCCGAGGCTCATTTCCATGCAATTGGTGGCGGGGAAGGCCGGTGCCCGGCTCCGGAATATGAAGGCGACGCTGCGCAGTGGAAGTCGGCCATTAAGGGGACTTAGTTGTGGGGGCTACGATTGCTGAGCACGATGCTTTTTGATGATGAACAGCATGCTGCGGCGGGAATAAAGCTGGTAACCTCCGGTTTGAGAATTAAAGCCGCTGGAGGAGACCTGTGAATATTTTCCTGCTCGGAGCGACGCCAAGCATTTCGACGGAGTCGGGAGAGGATCCGATCTCCAAGCTCGCGAAAACGGGCGGCAACACGGGAAACCAACTGATTGCACATGGCCTGCTGAGCCAGATCGCATACCAGAATATCTCGTGGGACTATCGGATTGATCCGAAGGAGGTGCACGAGCGCTATGACATGATCGTCATTGCGGCTGCCAATTTCCTGTTTCCGAAATTCGATTTTGGTGGGATGGCTGACTACATCGAACGCGCAGATCTGCCCGTAGCTATCGTCGGCCTCGGTGCGCAGTCGAACAACTACGACCCCAAAATCGATCTGATGCCGGGGACCGAAAGGTTCGTGAAAGTCATTGCCGAGCGCGCGGTCAGCATTGGTGTCAGAGGCCCCTACACGAGGGACGTACTGGCGCTTCGCGGTGTTCACAACGTTACCGTAACCGGTTGTCCCTCGTACTATATGAGCGGCTCGACGGGGCCCCAGGTTGCTAACCGGCCGGTCGATGAGTTCAAGCGGATTTCTGTGAATGCGTCTCGTGACGTCATCGGTCATGCCTTTGACAAGGAAAGAATGCGGCGCGTCGTTTTGGACATCTACAAAGTGGGTGTCGCCTGGCAGGCCGACTTTATTGCCCAAAGCGAACAACCGGAGATCAGGCTTGCCGATCAGGAAGCAAAAAATGGCACCGACGAATCGCTGAATGCGATCTGCGCGTTCATGAAGGAAGCTGTTTCTGACGAGGAGGCGCGGGCCTGGGCCAAGGCACACATGCGTGTCTTTTTCGACGTCGATGAATGGCTCAGGACGATTGAGAGCTACGATTTCGTTTTTGGAACCCGATTCCATGGGTGCATGATCGCGCTTCAGCGCGGCGTACCTGCCGTCGTAATTTGTCACGACACTCGAACTGAGGACATGTGTCGATTTCTCGGTATGCCTTGGGTCTCTATTATGGACGTGGATCAAGTCGACGTAAGGTCGCTGCACGAGAGGGTCGATCGGGCTAAACTACTTGACCGCTACAATGAGTTGTATCCGGCGTATGTGGAATTTCTCACGTCAAATGGATTGAAGTTGAAGAGTTAGGAATCGGATATGTCGCTTGACGCGCCTGGATCTAAGATTGCGCTTATTACCGGAGCTACGGGCCAGGATGGCGCGTACCTTGCAGAATACCTGCTGGGATTGGGATATACGGTCCATGGCATTAAGCGGCGGTCTTCATCGTTCAATACGGCGCGGATAGATCACCTTTATCACGACAGGCATGAGGCCGATACGCGGTTCAGGCTGCACTACGGTGACATGACGGATTCAACGAACCTGATTCGCTTGGTTCAACAAATACAGCCTACTGAGATCTACAACCTCGCCGCGCAGAGCCACGTTGCGGTGAGTTTCGAAAGTCCGGAATACACGGCGAATGCGGACGCTGTTGGGGTTCTCCGTCTGCTGGAGGCCATTCGCATCCTCAGCATGGAGAAGAGAACCCGGTTCTACCAGGCGTCGACTTCGGAACTGTATGGGCTCGTGCAGGAAATCCCGCAGAAGGAAACGACACCATTCTATCCGCGCTCGCCGTATGCCGTAGCAAAGCTCTACGGCTATTGGATCACCGTCAACTATCGTGAAGCCTACGGCATGTTTGCCTCGAACGGCATCTTGTTCAACCACGAGAGCCCTATTCGCGGCGAGACGTTTGTTACCCGCAAGATCACCCGCAGTGTCGCCAGAATCAGCGTCGGATTGGAGGATTGTCTCTTTCTCGGAAATCTCGATGCGAAACGTGATTGGGGGCATGCTCGGGACTATGTCGTGGGTATGCACAAAATTCTCCAGACAGACCGCCCGGATGATTTCGTCCTGGCGACCGGTGAAACTCGTTCCGTTCGCGAGTTTGTCGAGGTCGCTTTCGCTGAACTCGGCCGCGAGATTGAGTGGTCCGGCAGCGGCGTAGATGAAATTGGTCGCGACAAGCGATCCAGGAAAGTGGTTGTCCGTGTTGACCCCGCGTACTTCCGCCCGACGGAGGTGGACTTGTTAATCGGCGATGCGACTAAGGCGCGCCAGCGCCTCGGCTGGAGTCCTAACGTCGGATTTGTGCAGCTTGTCAAAGAGATGGTTGCGAGTGACCTCGAAGCTGCAAAGAAGGAGGTCGGGCCCGGTGCAAGAGTCGCTGTTTGACCTTGAAGGGAGGAGCGTTTTTGTCGCTGGACACCGCGGCATGGTCGGCCAAGCCCTAGTCCGACGACTTGCGAGTGAGAAGGTAAAGCTACTGGCCGTACAGAAGAATGAGGTGGATTTGCGTAGACAGTCTTTGGTTGATGACTGGTTTGCTCAAATGCGCCCGGATGTAGTTTTTCTGGCTGCTGCGAAGGTTGGAGGAATCGTAGCAAACGACACGCTAAGGGGTGACTTTATCTACGACAACTTGATGATCGCGACAAACGTGATTCATGCTGCTTATGCCAATGCAGCAAAGAAGTTGGTATTCCTTGGCTCGTCGTGCATCTATCCGAAGTTCGCCCCTCAGCCTATCGGTGAGGATACCCTGCTAACTGGTTCGCTTGAGCCCACCAATGAACCCTATGCAATTGCGAAGATCGCGGGCATCAAGTTGGTCGAGGCATATCGCAGGCAGTACGGCGCTGACTTTATCAGCGTAATGCCGACAAATTTGTTCGGGCCCGGCGATAACTTTCACCCGGAACATAGTCACGTGGTGGCTGCGCTGATTCGACGTTTTCACGAGGCGAAGACACAGGGTTTGCCTGAAGTCATCGTATGGGGAACCGGGAGGCCGCGTAGAGAATTCTTATATGTTGATGACCTCGCGGACGCCTGCGTGCATCTTGTAAAGCGTTACTCTGGCGAAGCAGCAGTTAATATCGGAACGGGTGAAGACATGACCATTGCCGATCTTGCCGAAAGGGTAGCGCAAACCGTTGGATACGCGGGTACTATAAAGTTTGATCCTTCCCGTCCAGACGGCACTCCGCGCAAGCTCCTCGATGTCGGTCGGCTGACGAGCCTGGGCTGGAGCTACAAAACCCCGTTCAGCGAAGGACTCGCACGTGCCTACCAAGCGTACTTGAATCGCGAAATTGATCGTTGATGCGCAATACTGCTCAATCTCTGCGCCGGCGAACCCGACCAATGAGGCGGCATGCGATTCCTACCGAACTTTGTAGAAAGGGAACCTGATCCTCGGTTTTCAGCGATGAGCTCGACGCGACGGGATTTTATTGGCGCGCTGCTAGCTGCTTCTGTCATTCCTTGCGATAATCGTGCCAAGGCAGAGAAGCTCGTGATGCCTGTCATAAAGGGAGCGATACGATGGGACGCTTGGTATGATCGGGCGGGAGCATCAGCATATGCTCAAAGATCTTTAGGGCCGGAGAAGTTTCAAGGACGTGCGCCCGCGCATTGCCGATCGCTATCACGTTCGCAGGTAGAATGTGTGGGGACATCGGATGTCATGGCGGCCGAACTCGAAGCTGCAAAGGATGCTGGAATAGATTATTGGGCTTTTGTTTGGTACCCAGAGCACGAGCCTGATACTCGCAGCTTGCGAGTGGCCTGGAAACTCTATCAAGCGAGCGCTATTCGCAGACTTGTAAATTGGTGCATGATCACACCCATTTCCGAGTTTGGTGCTTACCCATTTTCGATTGATCGCTCCAACCACAATATTGACGGGATTCTGGATCTCCTGGCTCAGGACGAGTATCAGCGCGTCCTTCAGAACCGTCCACTCTTGTACGTGCTTTGGAACGATCGCGACGTCGAAAAATACTTTGATGCTTCGTTGAAAAATGTAGCCGATGCGTTGGAGCGCTTTCGCGAGGGGGCAGCGAGGCGTCAAATGCCGGACCCTTATATTGTGATCATGGGAGGCGCGCCAGATGTGTCTGCGACCTTGGCGCATACGATTAAAGCAGATGCGATAAGCAACTATATTTCGTCGTTTTCCAAGATCGGTGCGCAACCCTTCTCCGAGTTGGAGCCTCAAGTCGAGTCCTTCTGGCGAAAGCTCGTTACGACCGGGGTCGCATCAATCCCGATCGCCATGATTGGCTGGGATACGAGGCCTAGGCTTGAACAGCCGGTGCCTTGGCAACATTCGGATCCCGTCGCGAATCCGAGCGATCAAAAATATTACGTTGATGCGAATCCGGAGGAATTTGCGAGGCATATTCAACGGGCTGTCGATTTTGTGAGGCTGCATCCCAGGGAGTGCCCTGCGAAATCTATCCTGATTTATTCATGGGACGAGTGTGACGAAGGCGGCTGCATTCTTCCCACTCTTGGGGATCCCCGCGGAGTCTATCTACGTGCGCTGAGATCGGTGCGTTAGCCCGAAATTAGCAAGAGTTGGCGTCGGGTCCGATTCGCTGATGATCTGAGGGGAGATCCAATGTCTGACAGGTTGTTCTATGTTTCCGCGGAGGCTGGAAAAACTCCGCCCTTCCTCAGATTTGCCGGAGAGCGCTTAAGAAATTTCTTGGTGCCAAAGCCCCAAGACGTTGTGACTGCGGAAGTATCATACGTCTTCGTGTTGCCGGTAAGCGACACTCGAGTCTTCTTTGATGAAGCCGCAATGGATGAGACCTCGGAAAGATTCTTTCTCTCGCACGTTCCTATGTCAGTACGTGACGATGTTGCCGTCGGCCGATCCATTCTCATAATCGATATTTCGAATGAAGGAATCTACTACTCGAAGAAACTTTTCGACAGCATTTGTCGTTGGCTGAGCTCGCATCGAATGGAAGAGCGCCGCATTCTGATTCTCAATCAGAACAGATCGTTGGGGAAGCTTTTTGCTCGAGACTTCCCCGAATCTCGACTTGTCTTCCTTGACTATGACTATTTCATCAGATCCGTTTCGTGCTTATTCGATCCGGTTAGATTCGAGCCGTTCCTTATTCAGACGCTGCGCAATCAAGATTTGACGTTGGAACAGTATCGCCGACCGTTGTCGCCAAAGACTTCGAGCGCATTCTTGTGCTTAAACGCGACGCCGCGTCCACATAGAATGTTGTTTGTGGCGCTACTTAAGGAGGCGGGGCTTCTTTCCAGCACTCTGTATACGTTCCACGGTCTCAGCAATCAAAAGGGAGCGCAATTCGGGCCAGAAACGGCCGTTCGCTTGGCGCAGAAGCTGGGTTTCACGTCAGTGACCGAGGCTGTTGAGAGCTTCTATGGATGGGTTTCTTCCTTTGAAGATAGATTTTCCGAGCGGGGTAACGATCTCGCAATGAGAATCGATACCGATGTCTACGACAGGTCATTTGCTTCCCTGGTCACCGAAACAGAGATTTCTGATGGCGATATGACTCGCGTGACCGAGAAAACCTTGAAGCCGCTGTTCATGGAACATCCGTTGCTCGTATTTGGAAATGTCGGGTCGCTCCGAATCGTTCGAGACTTGGGATTTCAAACGTTTTCACCTTATATCGATGAAAGTTACGACGAGCTGCCCTCGGCGGCTCAGCGAACAGCGGCCTTGTTACGGTCGATTAGTCGCTTGAGGGATTCAATTGAATCTGCAGATTCAGCCGTACTAGGGCCCCTACAGGAAATAGCGCGGCACAACTCCCGTTTTGCTCGGGAGTGCTTCTCTTCCGAGTACGAAATTAAGTACGAGTTTCCAATAGTGCGCTTTCTTAGGGAAATCTCGCTGCAATGACATCACGAATTCTCTTGAACCGAGAGTTGCGAGCGGAACGGGCTCCACAACAGGCCGCGAGACGATTCTCGCAGCTTAGACTTGCGTGCGTGGACGCAGGAATTTTGCCTGTCTAGGTCCTTACATACCAATCACCTGGAGACGCCTTCAACCACCCGCATGTTCGTCTCGGGCAGGCGCGTGTTGTGAACGGGAATTCTGACCTGGTGCGCGACCGCTTCGTCCAGATTGCCGGTCTTCAATGCGAGATCGATATCCTCGAAAACTCCCATGGACCATGCGCTCCGGATATGTCGCTGCGTCAGCGCGATTCAGGCGTTACGGAATTATGGGATGATAGACGTTTAGCATCGATTTGCCCGACGGGTCAAGCGGATTTTCGGAATATCGAAAAAACTGACGCTGCGGCTACTGTGCATGGGGTTGTTTTCGCGCTTTTCGTGTCGACCACCCCAGGCTGAGCCGATAGCCGCCTACTTGCTCAACCCCACCCGCTTCGTCTGATACCCCCGCTCGATGATCGCCTGCCACCAGGGCTTCTGTTCGAGATACCAGCGCACCGTCTTCTCGATGCCGGTCTCGAAGTTTTCTTCGGCGCGCCAGCCGAGCTCGGTCTCCAGCTTGGTGGCGTCGATGGCGTAGCGGTGGTCGTGGCCGGGGCGGTCGGTGACGAAGGAGATGAGGCGGCGGTGCGGGCCGGCCTCGCCCGGGGCGAGGTCGTCGAGCAGGTCGCAGATGGTCTCCACCACGTGCAGATTGGTGCGCTCGTTGCGGCCGCCGACATTGTAGGTCTGCCCCGGCTGCCCGCGCTCCAGCACGAGGCTCAGCGCCTTGGCGTGGTCCTCGACGAACAGCCAGTCGCGGATGTTGCTGCCGTCGCCATAGACCGGCAGCTTCTCGCCGGCGAGGCCCTTGATGATCATGTGCGGGATCAGCTTCTCCGGGAAGTGATAGGGCCCGTAATTGTTGGAGCAGTTGGTCACCAGCGTCGGCAGCTCATAGGTCTCCCGCCAGGCGCGCACCAGATGGTCGGACGAGGCCTTGCTGGCCGAATAGGGCGAGTTCGGGGAGTAGGGGCTGGTCTCGGTGAACAGGCCCTCAGCGCCCAGCGAGCCGAACACCTCGTCGGTCGAGATGTGCAGGAAGCGGAAGCGCTCGCGCTTCTCACTGGGAAGCGAGCGCCAGTGCCGCAGCGCCTCCTGCAGCATGGTGAAGGTGCCGACGATGTTGGTCTGGATGAACTCGCCGGGGCCGTCGATCGAGCGGTCGACATGGCTCTCGGCGGCGAGGTTCATCACCGCGTCGGGCTGGTACTTCTCGAACAGCTGTCGCAGGCCCGCGCCGTCGCAGATGCATTGCTGCTCGAAGGCGTAGTGCGGATTGCCCTGGGCGCCCGGCAGCGAGTCCAGATTGGCGGCATAGGTCAGCTTGTCGATGTTGACGACCCGCGCATGCGTGTCGCGCAACAGGTGCCGCACCACCGCCGAGCCGATGAAGCCGGCGCCGCCGGTCACGAAGATCGTCGAACCCTTGAACCGCATGGCCCCGTACTCCAATGGCGGGTCAGCGCGCGAAGCTGCGCGCGACCGATTGCAAATATTCGCCGTAGCTGCTCTTGGCGGACTTTTCGGCGGCGATCTCGAATTGCTGCAGCGAAATGTAGCCTTGCCGAAGCGCGATCTCCTCGGGGCAGGCGATGCGCAGGCCCTGGCGCTGCTCCAGGATCTGCACGAAATGGCTGGCCTCGACCAGCGAGGCATGGGTGCCGGTGTCGAGCCAGGCAAAGCCGCGGCCGAGCACCTCGACATAGAGGTCGCCGCGCTCGAGATAGGCCTTGTTGACGTCGGTGATCTCGATCTCGCCGCGCGCCGACGGCTTGACGTTGGCGGCGATGTCCAAAACGTCGTTGTCGTAGAAATAGAGCCCGGTCACCGCGACGTTGGATTTCGGCTGCTTCGGCTTCTCCTCGATCGAGAGTGCGCGGCCGGTGCCGTCGAGCTCGACCACGCCATAGGCCTGCGGCTCGTTGACGACATAGCCGAACACGGTCGCGCCCTTCTTGCGGAACGAGGCGCTCGACAGCATGCTCGGCAGGCCGTGGCCGTAGAAGATGTTGTCGCCGAGGATCAGCGCCACCGAATCCGAGCCGACGAACTCGCGTCCGACGATGAAGGCGTCGGCAAGGCCCCGCGGCGTCTCCTGCGTCGCGTATTCAAACCGCAGGCCGATGTCCGATCCGGTGCCGAGCAGGCGCTGAAACAGCGGCTTGTCCTGCGGAGTGGAGATGATGAGGACGTCCCGGATCCCCGCCAGCATCAGCGTCGAGAGCGGGTAGTAGATCATCGGCTTGTCGAACACCGGCAACAGCTGCTTCGACACCACCGTCGTCACCGGATAAAGGCGCGAGCCGGTGCCGCCGGCGAGAATGATCCCCTTCATAGCCCCTCACAGAATTTACCTTTTAGAAAGTTAGCAGATGGCGTGCGGTGCACAAGTTTGTTATAAACCTAAGGTAAACTCTAACACGCCGGGTATCTAGGCGCGAAATATGAATGTTATTGCGACTGAGCTTCCAGAAGTCCTGATTATCGAACCAAAGCTGTTCGGTGACCAGCGTGGTTTCTTTTTGGAAACCTACCAATTTCAACGTTACGTAGAAGTGGGAATACAACGTCCTTTCGTTCAGGACAACATGTCCCGCTCGGCCCGCGGCGTGCTGCGCGGGTTGCATCTGCAAAACCCCAACACCCAGGGCAAGCTGGTCAGCGCCATGCGCGGGCGCGTGCTCGACGTTGCCGTCGACGTCCGCGTCGGCAGCCCGAATTTTGGGCGGCATGTTGCCGTGGAATTGAGCGAGGAGAACCGCCGGCAGCTATGGGTGCCCCGCGGCTTCGCGCACGGCTTCGTCGTGCTTTCCGAGACGGCCGACTTCTTCTACAAGTGCGACGACCTCTATAGCCCGAAAGACGAGGTCTCCATTCGCTGGAACGATCCCGCCATCGGGATCAAATGGGGTGTCGATAATCCCTCGCTCTCTCCCAAGGACGCGGACGCCCCGTTGCTCGCGGAGGTCAAGAACCTTCCAGTTTACGGGCAAATCTGATGCGGGTGCTGTTGACGGGAACATCAGGGCAGGTGGGTGCGGCGCTGCGTCCCCTGCTCCAGGAGCAGCATACGGTGCTCACGCCAGGCCGTGACGCGTTCGACTTGTCGAGGCCCGAGACTCTGTCTGCGAGGCTTGATGCACTCGCGCCCGATCTCATCATCAATCCGGCGGCCTATACCGCGGTCGATAAAGCCGAAGACGAAGCAGCGCTCGCTTTCGTGATCAACGGCGATGCGCCGGCCGCCATGGCCCGCTGGGCCGCCGCGCGCGGCGTCCCCATGGTTCATATCTCGACCGACTATGTGTTCGACGGCAGCGGCGACCGCGCCTGGCGCGAGGACGACCCCACCGGTCCGCTGTCGGTCTATGGCCGCAGCAAGCTGGCAGGCGAGAGCGCCGTTCGGAGCGCCGGCGGGCCGCATCTCGTGGTGCGAACCGCCTGGGTCTATGCCGCGAAAGGCGCAAATTTCATGCGCACCATGATACGGCTCGCCAGCGAGCGCGACTCGCTGCGCGTGGTCTCGGATCAGTGGGGAACGCCCACGACGGCACGCACCATCGCGTCGGTCTTGGTCGAAATCCTGGCGCGACGCGAGGCAGACCTGTCCGATGTTTTCGCCCGCGCGAACGGACTGATCCATCTCACCAATTCAGGCTCGACCAGCTGGCATGGGTTTGCGAGCGCAATTGTGGAAGGGCTGCGGAGGAGGGGCGTGCCGCTGAAGGCGGCCGAGGTCCTCCCGATCGCTACCAAGGACTATCCGACCAAAGCCACGCGCCCGGCCAATTCGCGACTGGATCTGACGCGCCTGAACGAAGCCTACGGGCTTGTGCCTCCAGCCTGGGAGCGCGCGCTGGCCGAGGAGCTGGACGCGCATCTCGAGGTGGTTGGGGCGGCGCTTCGTCAATAGCACGTGCGGCTGACGAACTCGTGAAGTCAGCGTACGATAGATATCGCCCCGATCACGATAGCGGCTGGGTGGCGATCCCGTCGGCATGGAGCAGGCCCGCCCCTGGCGGGCTGATCCTGGCCCCTTGCAGGCCGTCCGGAGCTATTCAACAATTGACCATTGTGGGTTGCGTCTATTGGGGCATTACTGATGTCGTCAGCTTATTCATTCATCTCTCTTGATCCCTTGCTGCCCGCCATCAGCAGCGTCAACGGGCTCAACAATTCCGGTCAACTCGTCGGCACTTTCACGGACTCGGGAAGCGTCGCTCACGGCTACAGCTGGAAGAATGGCATTCTCACCCCTGTCGACGGCATTTCGAACCCCTTCTATGTGAACCTTCTGAGGGGCATCAATGATGCTGGTGACGTCACCGGATATGCTTTTGTGCCGTCAAGCGGACTCCCGCATGCCTTTGTGGTACGCACAGACGGCACGGTGATCACAACGCAGGTCCTGGGAGACACTTATCCGGTTGGAATCGATAATAGCGGTCAGATCATCGGCAACGGGGATGATGCCCTCCATGCTGTCAATATCGCTTTCATTGCCAATCCACCCTATGTCGCCATCAGCCAGCTGTTGGCCGATCCGCAGCAGGTACGCGCCGGCGCAACCTTCGTGGAAGGCATCAACGCAACCGGTACCGCCGTCGTCGGCTTTTACTACGGCACGACGCACGAGCAGGCTTTCATCTACGACGGGACGAACTACGCGGACGTTCCGGCGCCAGCCGGCTCAGACAGCGTCGCCTATGGCGTCAACGACCGCAGCCAGGTCGTCGGCCAATATTCCGATCAGAACGGCACGCATGGATTTATTTACGACGGCACCACGTTTCTAACCGTAGACAATCCGCTTGCTATCTACGGTACGAGACTGTGGGGGATCGACGATTTCGGCCAGATCATCGGCACTTATGTTGACGGCTCGAACCAAACGCACAAGTTCCTGACCACGCCCGACCAACTCACGCAAGCGCAGGTGGTCGGCATCCTGACGCCAATGACGGGCGGTGCGACCGGCCAAATCATCGATTATCTCCATGCCCGGGGCTTGCTGCTGAATGGCGCGACGATCACAACCGGGAGCGGGAATTTTGCCCCGGTGCTCCCCGGCGCCCAGTTCGCGATCCTCGCCGGTGCGCAGGAAACCATCACCAGCGGCGGCACGTTGAAATTCGTTGTCAATTGGATCGCCAATTCAAATCTCGTCGTGCACGGCTCGGCCGATATCGGCGTGTCCGCAGCAATCGGCAACAATCAGATATCGCTGCAGGATTCCGGCAACGACACGGTGTTCCTGGCGGGTGGCAACAACACGGTTTCGGCAGGAGCGGGGGACGACACTGTCTACGGTGGTGGCGGCAATGACGTGCTCATCGCCGGCAGCGGTGCGAACTCGCAGTTTTGCGGCGGCTACGGCAATGATGTCTTCGTTGGTGGCGCGTCCAACAGCTACGTCGACGGCGGCGCTGGCGACGATACGATCTATGGCGGTAGTGGCACCGACGCGCTGCACGGCGGGAGCGGCCACGACGTCATCTACGCGGGCGATGGCAGCAGCTATCTGTTCGCTGACGCCGGCAACTCCACGCTCTATGGCGGGTCGGGTTCGGACACGATGTATGCAGGTTCAGGCGATGCGCGGCTGGTCGCGCTCGGCAGCAACTACAACGAACTGTATGGCGGTCCCGGCAACAGCGTGCTGATCGCGGCGGGGAGCGGCAACACCCTGATGGTCGCCGGCAGCGGCAACAATTACCTCCAGGGTGGTGGCGGCGACGATACAATGTACGGCGGCGCCGGGCGCGATACGCTGCAAGCCGGCAGCGGCCATGATCATCTCATCTCGCGCAGCGTGGCGGGGCCAGCCGGGCAGGGCAATCTCCTGCAGGGCGGCTCGGGCGACTCCGTGCTGTGGGCCGGCGCCGGCAGCGATACGCTGTTTGCCGGGTCGGGCCACGACATTCTCATCAGTGGCACCGGCTCATCGCAGATGACCGGCAGCAACAACGGCAACACGATCTTCGAGATCGTGTTTCACACTGGCAACGACACGGTCACTGCGAGCGGCACCGGCAACGTGGCCTTTATCGATGGACGGGCATCAACTGACGGGATCATCGTGACTTCCGGGGCGATTACGACGATTACCTTCGCCGACACCGGTCAGGCCCTGAGCTTCACGGGCGTGCAGCAACTGTACTTCACTGACGGGCCATATTCGACTTGATCTGGTTCACAGCACTGGCTGGCTCCAGAGCGGCGCGCTGCCCGCCGGCCATGCCGCGGGCGTTGTGTCCTTTGTTGTGGTTGAACCTTGGCGCGTCGATATCATGGTAATTTTATCACGGTGTACGGATCGGCGGCCACTTCGCCCATGCCCCGTGCACGCTGCGCGTTTGACGAACTCGTGACGTTCACCATTGAACTTGGCAGAAAGTCGTACAGACGTATTCGTCAGACAGGGGGATTGTTGGAAGCGTCCGGGTTTGTCGTTTTCTGCGAGACTTTTGAAGCGTTCATTCTCATGGCGTGACTGGGGACTTTTCGAATACGGAATCCTTTTCTGATCAGACGGGGCCTTTGGGAACCATCAGCTTAATTTGATCTAGATGACAGCACGTGTGCTTTGCGCCTGTCACAACCATGTTGCTGCCATCAAGTTATTGAGGAGTTGGCGTGAGCTTTGCTGTGTTGGGCAACGCCGGCCTTTGAGTCGTTAGGGGGTGTCTTAATGAGTGGCAGAACTGTGCCAGAACGGATCAACGAATTCCTCGTCCGCTGTGCCGGGCGCGCCTATTGCGATCATTGCATTCAGGAGCGGCTGGGGCTCCGCTGGCGCCAGCAGGTGCAGCTGGTCACCGCCACCCTTGGCGTTACTTCAGGTTACAGCCGCAGCACCGCGATCTGCTCGACGTGCGCGGAAAGCAAACAGGTCATCACCTATGTCACGCCATCGCAGATCGCAAAGCCGATGCTGAAGCTGCCGACGTCTGCTGTGAGATCTCCAACGAAGGCGAAGGGCGACACGCTCTATAGTGAGACCGATCGTAGCGGCGAAGCCGCCGCTGTCCCAAGGTGCCGGCGAACAGCAGAACAAGGGGAAAGACCAACGACGCCGATCGAGCGGCTGCTCAACGATGTCGCGATCAACCGCAGGTGACCTTCGGGAGTTCCGCCGCTGTACAGGCGGTGGACGCTGCTAGGTGCAGCCGGCACCACGCGCGATATCCAGCCCGATGGAATGAGGCGGCCGCTTGGCCGAGCGGGACTGCCGCCGGTCAAACCTCGCCCTCGACCCTCCGCGGCGCGGCGGCCTGGAGCACGGCTCCGGTCGGAAAAGGCGCGACAGCGTCTGACACATCGGCATGTTTGGACTGGCCAACCCGCGCGGCGACCCACCGCGCGCGCAAGCGGTTGGACGGCACGTCCACGAGCTTCCAAATGAGCCAGCTCAAGACGGTGATTGCCGCCACCGCGACCGCGACGTGGGTCAGGCGTGTCGCCATCGACCCGCTCGCCACGTCAATGAGGTGCAGCACGGGCCAGTGGACGAGATAGATGATGTAGGACAGGTCGCCCAACATGCGGTCCAGCGCTGGGGTCTGCTGCTGGGTCGTGTAGATCGTCCACGGCAGAATTGCCCCCGTGACTGCAATGTTGAGATATTCGTTGAACCTGAACAATGGGCCAGGATGCGCGCCACCCAGGAGGATGTCGCGATAGGGACATATCGCGAGCACCAGCAGCGCCGCACTGACCAACGCGCCGCTGCCGAGAGCCAGGGATCGTGACGGATGCCATTGCGCCGCGAATGCGGCAGCGCCGGCAGAAAAGAAGATCAAATAGCGCAGCACCAGGCCGGACGGCGTGGCGAGGCACGCGGCGACGGAGAGGCAGAGGCTGGCGACGATGGTCACGCGCCAACCATAGACCACGCAGATTGCCATCAAAGGGGCGACGAGATAGAATTGCATCTCAATGTCAAGCGACCAGGCGGGTACATTCGGCTGGATCGGCAGGCTTGCGTAGCCGAGAATGAAGATACTCGAAAACGCTTCGGCCAAGGAGGCCACAGGCCCAATGACCGGAGCGTCATTGGGCACCGCGATCAGCCAGGCCCCGACAGAGCAGATCGCAAACACCGGCCCGAGCCGCCAGAACCGCGAGATCAGGAACGTTACATAGGGTCGTCGACAGGCCGCGTACTTGGCGTGCCACATCGAGCACACCCAATAACCGCTGAGAGAGAAGAAGCTATAGACGGCGGCGTGCCCGAGATTGAAGCGCGAGACATGGGTGACGACGACGATCAGCGCGAGCAGCAATCGGTATTGCCCGGGACCTGCCCAATTCATCAGTTCAAATCCTTTCGTCGCCTATCCGAGATGCGTTTCGGAAGCAATCGTCAATCGATAGCGTCCTGGCGCGGCGCGAGCGAGCAGTCCCGAGGCTCACGGTTAAAATCGCATGCAGCATAAAGGAGCCTTGCTGCGGCCGAAAGAGCACGCAGCGGCACACGCAGAAAAGGTGCGAACAACCGCCGTGGCGCCTCGCATCTCATCGAGCGGTGCGGCCTAATTGCGATCCCCCCGAGACGCGCCAGGTGAGCTTCAGGTGCAGGCCGATACCTGCGCATTGCCAACCGCCGACCAAAAGTAGGAACCCTGGGCGACGGGATCCGCACGAGGGCCTTCGACCACGGCTTGATCTCCCTCGCCACACTGCGGTCCTTCCATGGGCAGCCAGGCGCCCTCAGGCCCGGGCGCGGTTGGCGACAACCGGCTGTCGTCCCCACAGGATCCGCTCGATGAAGTAAGCGAAGACAAGTGGACCGACACAGAACAAAAAGAAGTCAAGAATTTTATGGCTGCCGTCGCGCGCCCACTGCAACAGCAGGCTGACCATCCAAAAATAGGCAAGGTAAAAATAAACCGAAATCGACGGCCGACAAAAGCGTTTGAAGATGGCGCCGAAAAATGCCCCGCATAGTCCCATGGTGATGACCACGCCAGCATAGCCGAAGCTGATCCAACCATCGCCGACGAGGGAGGTGGTCCTGGAGGTGAAGCGTCCATAAGCGTCGAGGTTCACCCATTGCACGGGTGAGCCGACGGGTTTGTCGGGCCACAACACGCGAGGGATCGGCTGGGTGAAAATACCAAGGTACTGCGTGAAGTAGGAGTAAGTCTGGCTGACGTCTGGAACCTTCGCGATCACATAGCTGAGGAAGTCGAAATTGGCGAAGTCTGGATGGGCGCCAAAAGAGGATTTCGCAATGTCGAAGCTGAATTCAAACTCCCCGGTGGTCAGGAATTTGACCAGGCTGTCGCGGTTTTGGCCAATCGCCACGAATAACCCCAAAACGATGGCCATACCGACGTAGTGGTTCCAGGCGAATGTGTGCCGCTTGTGGATGTACAGCGTCATCATGCTTGCGACCAAAGTCGAGATCACAATCTCCCATCTCTCGCCAAGCTGCAGAGCAACAAATGCGCAGAAGAAGATGGGAAGAAAGGACCACCAGCGAGCGCGGGTCACGTGAATGAGCAGGGCAGCGAAGGGGAACGCGAACTCGCGAGCATTGACGATATACGCCGTGGTGTCATTAAAAAGCTTTTGGCCTGTCGCCGGATCGACCGTCATATTGATCTTTCCCAGTTCCAGAAACACTTCCACGCCGTACGTCTGACGCATGGTGAGAGCGAGGAGAAACGAATAGGCGATCAGAGGAAACAGCAAAAGGAATGCGAGCTGAAACGAGCGCACCTGTGTGCGCGTGAGCTCGATGGAGTTGAACGTCGGCTCTATCGATCTAAAACCAAGCACCGCCAAGTAGGCAAGAATGAAGCTGAGCAATCCGAGGTCGGCAACGAACAGCGTCTTTAGAAAGATGCCATCGTCGGGCATGTACATCATGAATTCAAATTCGGAGCGAATATCAAAAAGATACACCACTACCGGGCGTTGCACAAATACGATGAAATGGAATGCGAGGTAGATAAATAGTCCGGAATAGATGTTTAGAAAGCCGCGCGAGTGCAGGCCGACGACGACGCCTATAAAGAAGATGACGTGAATGATGAGCGCGATTTCGATCATCCGAACCGTCGTGGACTTGGTCGCATAGGGCGACGTAAAGGACCTTTGTTGATCATGGTAGTCGGATATCACCTCCGAAATAATTAAAATTGCCGATTTGCCCTAGTTTTGTGATCGGAAATTCCAGTTCTTTCTGGCCAATCACTCGGCCATCCTCCCGAATTTGGATTGCAACTGGTCCCTCTGCAAGTTCAAACCGGTGGTGCTGGATACCTGGGGGAAGCGTTGCGGATTGACGCCTTTCACCGACGGCGACTTCCACCGTCAACGTTCGGGGCAGGAATGCCGTCACGTAGATTCCGTCGACGAGGCTCTCCCATCCCTTAGGGCGTCCCTGTTCGCCCGTTTCAGCGGAAGCGATGCCATGGGCGAACTTGGAATGAAGCCGATAGAAGTAGTAAATCGCAGGATGTTGGATCACCGGGGGGGCGGACGATTTGAACCATGCGATAAAGTAACGGCTAGCCGAAAGGAAAGCTTCATGACTGAGCAGCGGGCCCCAATGATAATTCCACAGGTCTTGCTGCCGGATGTCGCCGAACGGCGCAACATACGTCGATTCACCCCAATCGTTCCAGGTCACGATTTCAACCAGGTTTGCTCCGCTCTCAATGGCAGCGGTCCATTGGGCGGCCATGCCTTCGAAGCCTCCGCTTTCGAACACACGGTAGTTGTGACTCAGGCCACGATAATAGGGGGAGATGCCGATCATTGAGATCTTGCCGGCAATTCGGCTGCGTTGGGCGACCAGACGGCCGTCGCTGGGCGGAGACGCATGACCAAGATCAGGCCCAAAGTTGAAGTAGCCATCCATCTCGGGGTGTTCTCGGTACAGCCGGTCAAGAAATTCCGCAGTAGGATGGCTGTAGTTTCTCGCCCAGGACGCTCCGGAGAGATATTGATAATTGGGCACGAGAAAGGGCTTCAGCCCCAACGACGACAGCCTTTGTGAGAGGGAGGAGCCCCACTCCGGTACCCCCGAAAATGTACTGACGACGGGACGGTTGTCGATCCGCAGGTATGCAGGGCTGCGCGATAGTTCGGTAAGCATCGAAACAGTGTCTTCAACCGAGACATCGTCAAAGGATACGAAGAGCTTGAAGGATAGAGGGCTTGCCTCGGCGGCTGCAAAAATCCGTTGGCTGATGGCGCGGTAGATCGGCTCGCGCAGCCAACTCGGCATGTTAAGCACAAATCCGTCGATGCCATAGGATTGGGCGGTCTGGATCTCCCGCTTGAAATCGTCAACCGTTGCACCCAAACCGCTTGCTGGACAGCAGACCATGTAGTGCGCGAAGACCATACGAGGCACCGGCGACACTTCGGCATGGACGACCGTACCGAACATTCCGCAACCCAAGAGGAGGGAAACGATCATGAGAGCCGTTCGCAGCACTGCTGTCTCTCCGACGTCTATTGACAGACTTGCACTAGGGGTCCCCGGCCACTACCCCCTTTGATGGCTCGAGCCGAATCCTCTAGTTTGGTTTTCTCGCATGGGTAGGACGACCGCAGCGGCGAATTGGGCATGATGGGCGAAAAGCGTAACATCGTCATTGCCGCGGCCTTTCCCCCGCCGTTGCACGGACTGGCAAAGATATCCGAGTCGATTGCATCGGATCTTGCCGAGTTCGCACACGTCCATCGTTGCGATTTGTCATCCCGCTCTCTGCGACGTTCATGGGGCTACCATTGGCGGCGGGTTTCGTCAGTCCTCATGGCAGCAGTCGGAGTCCTGCGCAACGGGCTGCGTCCGAACCCTTGCCTTTACATTCCTGCGGACGGCGGCTTGGGTTTAGTTTACACGATCCTCCTAACAGGACTGGCGCGCCTGTCGCAACAGGCGATTGTCATTCATCACCACAGCTTCTCCGCTATCGACCAGCGGCGCTGGCTGATGTCCGCTCTGGTTTCAATTGCCGGGAATGGCGCCGTCCACGTCTTTCTCTGCCGGATGATGCAGCTGCGATTTCGGAAAAACTATCGAGGGGAGTGGAGGGGGCTTATCTCGTCAAATGCCGTACATCTCTCCGCCGCCCCCGACAGGCGCTTGCGGGAACGTGATGAGATCAGGATTGGGCTCCTAAGCAACCTTACCACGGAAAAGGGACTTTATCTTTTTCTCGACCTCCTGCGAGCGTGCGTACAATGCGGCCTTCCGATCACGGGGATGCTTGCGGGCCCGATCCAGTTCGAAGAAGACCGCGCCGCAGTGGAGTCCGCCCAGCGCCAGCTTGGAGCGCGACTGATCCATGTCGGTGCGCTTTACGGTCCCGACAAGGACGAGTTTCTGGCGGAGCTCGATGTATTTGTGTTTCCAACAGGGTACCGCAACGAAGCCCAGCCGAATGTGGTGTTCGAAGCCATGTCGGCGGGGACGGCAGTGATCACATTTGCCAGAGGCTGTCTGAGCGAGGATGTGAGCGAAGACTGCGGTCCCATCATCGATCCGTCCGATGATTTCGTGTCGGCCGCTTGCGCGCAGATCAAGAGTTGGAGCGATGATCGTAAGTCGCTCGCGGCCGCGAAGGCCGCTGCGAAGAGGCGGTTCGTCGCGCTTCGGGCAACGGCCGCTGCAGATTACGGTAATCTGCTCTGCGCTATTGCCGACTTGGAGTTACCAGGCTCGTAAGCCTTGTGTCGGGGGCTCTCGGGCCGTCGAAGCGCGCAGCATAGGTCCGACGATAGGCTGCGGTGATCCGCTCTGCCGTTTCGGTCATAGTCGGGAACGCGTCGCGGCTTGCAATGGCGCCTTCGCGCAAGCTTTGCCGCAGTGATCGAGATGCGTGGATCTTGGCTATGGTATCGGCAAGCGCTTCAGGTGTTCGGGGCGGAACGACAAATCCGTTCACGCCTGCTCTGATGACGTCGCGGGCGCCGACATGCTCAGTAACGATCGCCGGCAGGCCGCAGGCGAGCGCTTCGGTTACCACAAAGCCGAATCCATCCTGAACCGACGGTAGGACAAGGAGCGAGCTGCTCTGGTAGAGCCGCACGAGATCCCTGCGGCCAAGTGGTCCGAGATAGCGGAATAGTCCCTCGTAGGGCTGGAGCGCTCGTTTCATCTCGCGTCTCATTGTGCCCACGAAGATCAGTTCCGAGTGCGGTAAGTTCAGGCGTTTCCAGGCCTCCAGCAGATAGACGTGGCCCTTGATTGGATTGAGTTCGGCAACGCAAAGCACCCGAAAGGGCAAGTCAACGGCAGGGGTGCCTGCGGGCACGAACGTCTCGAGGTCGGTCGGCAGTTGAATTATGTCGATGGCGTCGGCCGAAAAGCCGGCGTCAACGAAGCTGTCGCGAACGAGAGTCGAGAGGCAGTAGATCCTATCGCAGAGTTCGATTTCGGCGAGGCTATTGCTGACATCAGCGACGTAAGGGGCAGGCGCGATTGACAAGCGCTCAAGTTCAATGCGCATTTCGCGTTCAAAGAACGCAGGATGGCAAACGATCGGATGTCCAAGGATGGCGGCGCCCTCGCGCTTGGCTCTTTGCAAGAGGCCGACGGCCTTGCCCTGAATCACGGCATGCAGCACGTCGCAGGGCCGCCAAGCGGCATGGGCGGCCGCAAGCCATAGCGAATCGTAGAGAGGATAGATCGTATCCGCGAAGGCGTGATTCAGGTATCGGGCATGAAATTGAAGAAGGTATTCCTTCAAGAACAGATTCCGAGCCTGGGATCGCTCGATTTGTAATCGCGCGGCGTTGCTCGATAGCCGCGCGGCGTAATAGACGCGGCCCAAATCCGCGACCCTGTTCAATTCGGGAATGAGCTGAAGCTGCTTGAAATCACCACAGACCGCAACATTGACCGTTGGCCTCGCGATGTCAGCCATGCATGCGCCCGCGGTTGGCGATTTCGACAAGTCTGGCCTCGAACTCGCTCAGAATGATTTGCTTGTCCCAGCGCGTGCACGCCAGCGTGCGTCCATGCGCGCCCATGCGCATCCGCAAACCGGGATCTTTGGCAAGTTTCAGTATCGCCTTCGATAGAGCCTCCCGGTCAGATGGTGGCACCGCAATGCCGGCACCATCGATTTCGATCGCGAGCTGGGTGCCGGGGTTTGCCATCGCGACCGCTGGTCTGGCGGAAGCTAAAATCGGAGCAAGCTTGGAGGGCAGCATGAGATCGGAGATCTGGGCGCGTTGGGGAATCAAGTGGATATCGGCAGTCGCAAGCAATTCCCGCATTCTCTCGTCTGGTTGCAGATCAAGGAACTTCACATTCGAGAGGGGAGCCGTGATCTTGACCAGATGCTTCAACATAGCCCCGGCACCGCAAAACACGAACACGACCTCAGGCGCCTTGGCCTGGAGCTCAGCTGCGGCGTCTGCAAGGCTCTCGATGCCTTGTTTGGCCGCGATACTTCCTGCATAAAGAGCAACGATATGGCGATCGGACAGACCGAGCTGTTCTCGGAATCGAGTCATTCGATTCGCCGGACTGATTGCTTCCGTGTCGACCCAATTGCGGAATTTTACCGTGCTTGCGGGTGGAGCGCCCTTGGTATGCAGCCGATCCATCATCCGAGGTGAAATTGTCGATATGCGATCAAACTTGCTCAAGATGATCGACTCGACGGAGGTCGCCGCACGGCGAAGATTGTTGCCTGCGAGCATGCCAAGTTCAAAGGCGGCATCCAGCTCGAAATCCTGAACGTGGAGCCAGCTCGGAGTCGCAAACATTCTGGAAACGGCCAGAGCCATGGGCGCGATCAGGAAGGACGGTGTTACGGCCAGCAGGACATCCGGCCGGAGTTGGCGCACCGAGGCCAGCAGCTTGGGGACGCTGGAAATTGCAAAGGAGGCGTGACTCAAGATCCGACCACGCTTGCCGGTGGGCACAACCCGGGGCAAATAGAGCGGGCAACGGCGGACCTTGACCCGATTTCTGATTTCGTGCTGGTAGGATCGGTTGTCGTAACCTTCGGCAAGTACCCAATCGGGATAATAGGGGTGAGCCGTTACGACCTCGACCGTGTGGCCGCGGGATGCCAACCACTCGCACAGCTCGCTAGAATATTTCCCGATTCCCGTAAGTTCGGGAGCGTAATTGAGGCCGTACGCCAAAATTTTCATGAAAAAGTCAAGTTGGGCAGCGCCATCTGCACAGTAATACCCTCGGCCTTAGGCTGTGTGACCAGGATACCACGCGCTCAACGTGTGCTACCAGGATTTTGTATGGCCCCACCTGCCGATGACCAAAGGGTCAGCGTAAAGCACATCTTTAGATGGTATGGTGCATGAGCGAAAGGCCCATTTTACAGCATTCTGAACGATTTGGACGAATGGTTTACCAGCCGCAAGAGCGTTCCAAGATGCCAGAAGCAGACCGCGTTCGCGTTCAGGATCTTTCCAGGTATGCAAATCCCAAGGGGCTCCGCGGCCGGCCCGCCCCGTTTGTCCAATTGTGGTGGATCGTCGAGGCGCTGCTGGTCCGGCCGACCCCGCAGATCTTCTTTGCTTGGCGAAGACTTATTCTGCGGCTTTTTGGCGCCAAGATCGGCCCGGGCGTACTGATCCGGCCATCGGTGCGGATCGTCTATCCCTGGAAAGTGTCAATCGGAGCGAATTCCTGGATCGGGGACGACGTGAATCTCTACAGCCTTGGCGAAATCGAGATCGGCCATGACGTGGTCGTGTCGCAAGGGACCTATGTGTGTACCGGTTCGCACGATCACCGGACCCCTGACTTTCCAATCTTCGTCCGTCCCATCGTTATTGAGCCCGAGGCTTGGGTTGCGGCACAATGCTTCATCGCTCCAGGGGTCAGGATCGGCCGTGGCGCTGTGGTGCAGGCTCGCGCCGTCGTGATGCGCGACGTTGCTGCCGGAACAATCGTGGGCGGTCATCCCGCTGCCGTGATTGGCTCGCGGCTTTCGGGTCAGCCCACGTAGATCGCAGCCAACGTCGACTACTCATTTCGACTGCTGCGCGATCCGACCAAGGATCTGGTTGCCGGAGAGTGCGCCGCCGATTTCGGGCAGAAGGAGACAGATCCCAACTATTACTAGTCGGCCGGTCCATGGCAGCAGGACCGCAGCGGCTACGATGCCGATAAGAAGTCCCAGTGCGTAGCCAAGCGCGATCAGCCCGACTTGGTTGAGGGCGCTTGCTGCGAGCAGTGTGCCGTCGAAATAGCATCCTAGCAGCGCGACGAGCGCAAGTGCGATCATGAGTTCCCAGTCCAGCGGGACATGTCCTCCGGTCCACCGCGGGACAATTGTGGGTGCCAGAACCAATTCTGCAACTAGCAACGCTGCAGCCAGGAGCGTCGCCTTGCGGAGCATTCCACGAACCAGACGACGAACATTTTTGGTTTCGCCGCTTGCCCACAAACGACCGATTTCTACCTGGGTGGCTTGCGAGGTCATGGTGGCGAGATTCCGTGCCGTCTTCGTATAAGTGGCCAGAACGCTAAAGGTCGCCAGCGCCACCGGTCCGAGGCTGTGTGATACCAACAGCCGCGGCAGATAGATGCCCAGAATGTTGACGCAGACGAAGATCAGGAAGAAACCCGCCGCCGAACGCCAGGTGCGAGTCAGAAACTCAAGATCAAAATTTGCCAGCGAAAATGAAAGCCATGACACGCGGTAATAGGCCCAGACCAGGTGAAATGCGACATTAAGAGCAGCTCCAGCGAGCATGATTCCGGCGACAGCGAGAGGACCAGCTCCAACGCGAAGTGCGATCGCGATGCAGACGAGCTCGATGGTCTTGGATATTGCAGCAATTGCATTCGGCACGGCGGCGCCGTGCGCTGCCGAAAGGGTGCCGGCGAGGGGCTCGCTCAGAAACGTGACGAGGGTGGCTCCTGCGAGCATCACGACTAGGAGCGCGGGCATAGGCATATCATCGAGCCCTATCCCGACGAGGGCTCGCAGATCCGCAACGGCAACGATCACTCCCAGGCCGACAAGGCTGATAGTGATACTCGCCACAATGGTGACGAGCGATGTAACGATGACGCGCGATGCCTTGCTGAATTCGTTGCGCGTTGATTGCAGGATGACTTCGGCGGCGGCTACTTGCCCAACTCCGAGATTCGCCATTGCCGCAAAGCCGGCCAGGGCCGCGACGGCAAGCCATTCCCCATACGATTGGGCGCCCCAGCTGGACAGAAACAAAGGCACGAGAATGATTTGCTCGGCTACCCGAATGGTTCGCGCGAACAAATAGGCCACGAATGCGCTACGGATCCGTCGCCGAACAGCGGCGAAGTTAATGGCGACGGTTGTCACTGCAGTTGTCCCCGCAACTTGTTACGGCGTTAATACAAATTGGCAAACTCGAAGAAACCACCGCGCGAGTCTGATAGGGTGGCCACATTATCGCTCGGAGCATGTCTCTAACAGATCGCATTGGTGAACGGGAAATCTTACCGCGATGGTTAATTTGGTTCCGCCTCGTCTGCTCTCGCTTACCAAGAACTTGATGGTCCCCGAAGGCCGCAGCCCGCGACGCGTTAGATCCGGTCTGTACAAGGATATTGTGCTCGATCTCAACCTGCATTCGCAGACCCAGATGATGCTCGGACTTTGGGAGAGGGAGACCTACGCTTTCGTGCAAGCTGCGGGGGCCAATGTCCAATGGCTGCTCGATATTGGAGCAGGTAGCGGAGAAATGACGCTCTACTTCCTGCGCCAGGGCAATTCGATCAAGGCGATCGCAGCCGAGCCGGATCCGGCGGAGGTGGATGCGCTGCGACGCCACCTGCAGCTCAACGGATTTTCGAAGGATGCCTGCGACATTATTAACAGCCCTGTCGGCAGGGGCGAGGGGATGATCCCTCTGGCGGACCTGCTTCGCCCCCTGCAGGGGCGGGGCTTCATCAAAATCGATGTCGATGGTGCCGAGATGGAGGTTCTCAGGAGTGCGGCAGATCTTCTCGACCAGGCAGATGTTGCCCTCTTGATCGAAACCCACTCGCGTGACTTGGAAGCCGAATGCACAGCATGGCTCATCGAGCGCAACTACAGGACATCAATCATCAAAAATGCCTGGTGGCGACGCATTGTGCCGGACGGGCGGGTGATTGCGCATAATCGATGGCTGTCGGCTGTCAGATAGACGATCCGCCAGGATACGTCGAAAGGGGGCTGCACGGCGCTCTCCGCTGCTGGCTGTGGTTGGCTGAGAAGATCAACCTGGATCGCGAGCACCAGTCCGGCGACCGCCAGCTGTTGCTCCAAGTGCTGAGTCAGCGTCAGAACGACTTGGTCGTGCGGGCAGCTCGCTTGAAAGGCCCGCAGTTTAGCCCAGAGCTCGCAAAACAGCTGCAACGCGTCCTGTTAGGGCTCAGGAGCATCGGAGGAGGGGTCGAGATGGACGATGTCGAAGTGTGGCTGCATCGGCAGAGCCTCCGAAATGAGCTCGCGCTTTAAGCGGCGGGCTCGCGATTGAGCTTGCGCACATGGGCGCATAGCTTTGGCGGTGGGGTGGAGCGGTGTCGATGTCCAGCGTATGATCAGGGAGCAAGTCTAGGTTGAGACGTTCTTGACTCTCGCTGAGATCTACGGAAACATCGCGATATTTCAACCAGGTTTTTTTTGGAGCATTCGCCATGGCAACATTTCACATGGACTCTTCGGTTACTCAATCGGTGACGCGAGCTGTACCTAAAGCCGCTGTCCTAACTTGCACGGCAACTAGCGTCCCCGATGTCTATGCGCACGCCATTTGGGTTGTCGTCGGTGATATAAGACAGTTCACGCTACACGCGGGGGACAGCATGGTTGTTCCTGACGCGGCAACCCTGACAATCTGGATCTTTCGGAAGAATCCGGGGAAAAGCACCTGGAGCGCCGATTTCGATCTCACTTAGCGGGTGCGGAGAGGGCCCGGTTTATCTCGCGTGAACGTCAACGACGATCACGGA
This sequence comes from Bradyrhizobium sp. CCBAU 51745, assembly GCF_028128715.1. Classification (NCBI taxonomy): domain Bacteria; kingdom Pseudomonadati; phylum Pseudomonadota; class Alphaproteobacteria; order Hyphomicrobiales; family Nitrobacteraceae; genus Bradyrhizobium; species Bradyrhizobium sp. CCBAU 51745. Next base: position 399,044 of record NZ_LBJP01000093.1, read on the forward strand.
GGTTCCGCGCTGCCTTCGATTCTCGCCTGATATTTCCAGCGTTAACATGTCGTTGATCGGCGCGCCGGCCGGCTCGCTGTAGCGAAACGAGGGGCCAGCGATCGTGACGCCGCCGGCGCTTGGCGGCGACGTCAATTTGACGCCATCGAGCAGCATCGTTTTTCCGACGCCACCCTTGGAGGCATTCGCCTCCGCTACGCATGTCGAAACTCCAGCGCGCAGTATCGGACGTCACTTCAAAGCGGGCGGGATGGGAAATGCACTCTCCCGCTTCGGCTTCACAAGCGATGAAAGCCCAATTGAGCCCGCTCAGTACTAACGCCAAAGTCGGGCTAAGGCGCGATCAAGGGTGCGATCGGGCCATCGGCTCTCGCAACGCGGCACAGAGGCAAACTAACTCAACGCTCGCTTTGCGGCGGATCTGGGCGCGGCTTGGCTCGGTTATCCCGCGTTTCCGTGAAACGATGGCGAAGCCGAAAATGGGCTCCAACGGACGCATCTCTCAGCAAGGTGCCAGCAAAGGCCGCCGCAACCAGCGTCCTGGGTTAAATGATGTGCGTCGAAGGGAACGCTTGCGAACCATCCAGGGCTGCCTCGACGAGATCACGCCGGAGACCGACCCGACAGGAACTATCGCCACTTCCGCGCGGTTGACCTGCTTTACATCGGGAGAAGGTCAATGAACCGAAGATCTCTTTGTCTTGCTGCTGCGTTGTCTCTCGCCGTCGTTACGCCGGTCCTTGCACAAGGAGGTGGCGGTGGGGGCGGAGGTGGTGCCGGCGGCGGCGCGGGTGGGGGGGCCGGGTCATCCGCCAGTTCAGGCGCAGCGAACGGCGGCCCTTCGGCACCTTCGGGGATGGGCACGAATGCGACCACGACAGGCGCGCATACCAACAACTCCCCCATCAATCCGAATGTCCAGCCGCCAACGCCAAATGGGACGGCGCCCGCGACCGGCTCCAGTCAGACCACGCAAAGCGGCACTAATCGATCTGGCATTACAGCAACAAACGGCTCGAATGGCGTCAACGGCCAACAGATGAGCCCCGCTGAGGAGGCAAGGACGGGGGTCAAGACGCTTCCCCAAGACCAAACTCCGGGTGCTGTCAGCGCACCAGGCGTTGGCGTCGGACACGCGGCGAACGGCTTGCCGATCGGCACCCCCGGCTCCGGGACCAGCAATGTGGATCAGAAGTAAACCAAGACTGTTCTCTCGACCGAGGGGCCCGCTACGGCGGGTCCAGTAAGGGCAGCCACTATGTGCAGTCGCGCAGGCTTCGGCGTCGCCTCGATGCAGCGGCGGTGATCCTTCAGACACACGGATATTTCCTTGATTAAAGTGCCTGGCTCCTTCCTGGCCGGCACCGGTGCGAGGCGAAGCCGACATCAATGCCGAGTTCGCTGGACTGGTCTGTTGGGCGCCGCCGCCAGCATCTCTGGCTTCTGCAGGCACGGAGCCTGTAGTCTGCAGCCAGCCGTCCAAGCAAGGTGACTGCGTCCGGCCGCAGGAAGGGTTTTGAATAGCTTCAAGTTATCGAAACTAAAGAGGCCGCCATCCAAGGCGGCCTCTAAAATTGCGAGCTACTCGGGGAAGGCGAACTCAGAAGGGCGGCTGCCCCGGCCCTGAGCCCGGGCCAAACGGGCCGCGCAGGTTGCCTGGACCCTGCAAGCCGCCAAGGATAAACCCGCCGACCCACTCCACGGCATCCTTGATGGCGCCGCCGATGGCACGGAAGGCGTCTCCGAGCCAGTTGCCGCCGACAACCGCCTCGAGTTCTGCATCATTCAGTTCGATGATTTCCGGTTTCGCACGTTCCAGATTCAGCATGTTAGTCGCTCCTTTTCAAATGATGGATGTGATGAATTGTTCGAAGGCGCAGGTCTCAGCGATGGAAGATGCCGCCAGGCAACCAGGGGTTCGGACCCATGGGCTGGTGGGTCGTGATCTTCCCATCCACGATCCAGGGCCCGATGCAGCCACCGTCATTGATGAAGCCGCCGCACACGGAGCTCAGTTCGCGCTCGTCCAACTCTTTACGGTCTCGATTGCTACGCTCGGTCATTTGTGTCTCCCGCTGTTGTGGAGGGGTCCATTCCCTCTCATCTCGTGACCACAGGAGTATCGCGGCCCGTGCGCTTAGACCGTGAGACGGGTCACAGAGGCGCTGCTGGCTGAACTTTGGGGAACCGTCGCATCCGGCCTCGGAGAAGCCTTGCCACTCGCCGGTCAAAGCCGGGCGCGAATGGAATTCAGAACCCCGGTCGTCGCGTCAACAACCTGGAGGGCCTGCTGGGATTTTGCCAACGCTACAGCCGACCTGGTGCATTGATCGGGAAGTTGCGCGATCTTTTTGCGCTGGCTGGAAAGAATATTGGTCGACTGCTCGATGGCAAACTTCACCACATCCCGAGTGGGGTCATTTTCGCCGACGCTCGTCAACTCCTTCTCGATCGTAATCAGATATTCGTAACTGGAAAGCTCTTGGGAAATCTCGACAAGATTTTGCACGGTGGCTTTGACGCAATCTGCGTCCACGGCAGGAATATCGGTTCGTTTGGAGGTTTGGACGAGGTCCGCCATCAAGCCGGCGAACATTGGCCTGAGATCTTCGACGCGCTTCAAGTCGGCAGGACTCAAGACACCCGCCACGCACATTTTCGTTGCGACCAGCAACCCCAAGCATTGCCCCGCCAGTCGACTGGCAACCAGACCAACTGCCCCGGCGCGTTTCACACTGTGCGCTTGCCATCTCATTAAGACGCTCGAATTCTCTGCGTCAAAATCCCATCGCCCTCAAAGGCAGACAATAGCGCTGCACAATGGAACCCTCAATGGCATTCTTTCTCCAAGCTGCATGAGGGCGAGGAGAATTGGAACCGTTGTAGGGAAATCGGCTCCTATGTATCATCGGCAGTTGCGCCGGTCTTTTCAGGCCCATCTTGAAACTGAAAGTTATTGCGCCGAGATCGTTTGCGAGGGATTTGAACCGTGGCTGACGGTCCCGAACATATTTTCCGTGCGAGCGCGCTGCAACGCGCGGCATCTCCGGACGAACTCGACCATCTCGTCGCGATTACCAAGCCGGCCGACTGGATCCTTGCCGTCGTCGTAACGGTCGCACTGATTGCTGCCCTTGTCTGGGGGATCTACGGCCGCATTCCATCGCGCGTGTCAGGACAGGGAATCCTGGTCGGCAGCGGCCGCGTCGTCGACGCAGTCTCTGCTGCGGAGGGACGGCTCGCTTCGCTCAGCATTTCCGTCGGCGACCATGTCGAGCGCGGTCAGATCATCGCTCAGATCTCGCAGACCGACATCGAGCAAAAATACGCAAACGCTGTTGAGGCCTACAAGGAGCGCCAGCGTGAGCATGACGACATGGCGGCGAAGGTGAGGTCGGAGCTCGCAGTCAAGGCCGCCAATCTCGAGAAGCTCGAGGCAGCCTTCAACAAGGTCATCGAGGCAACCGGGCAGCGCGTTCAGTCCCTGGACATCGATGTGAAGAATCTCGAGCAGCTCATGGCCAAGGGCCTGACCACGCGAAAGACGCTGGAGGATCGTCGTCTCGAGTTGACCGAGGCGCAGCAGCGGCGAACGGATTCGCAGAACGAGATCCTCAAACTGCACGCGCAGCAATCCGATCTTGAAACTCAACGCGAGCACGAATTGCAACAAGCCGAATTCGCGGCCAACAATGCGCGCCGCGAGATGCAGGCACTCGCCGGGACGCTGGGGCGCAATTCGCAGGTTATCAGCCCGATCACGGGTCGCGTGCTGGAGATCAAGATATCGACCGGTTCGGTCCTCGCCGTCGGCACGCCGGTCGTTGCGATCGAAGATGAGGGCTCGAAGCTCGAGGCCGTCATCTATGTCCCCGCCGAGCAAGGCAAGAGCGTCAAGCCAGGCTCGCAGGTGCGCATTGCGCCCAGCACCGTCAAGCGGGAGGAGTTCGGCATGATGATCGGGACGGTCTCCAGCGTGTCGGAGTTTCCCGTGACTCCACAAGGAATGACCGCGGTGCTTCACAACGATCAACTGGTCAAGGTGTTCTCCCACGACGGCGCGCCCTATGCCGTCACCGTGTCCCTGGAACGGGACGACTCGACGACGAGCGGCTATCGGTGGGCTGTCGGCCAGGGACCTCCGGTTCACCTGACCAGCGGCACGCTGGCCCAGGCCGAGATCACCACCCGCAACCGGCGCCCGCTGGATCTCGTTGTTCCTCTTATCAGGAAGTTGACCGGGATCGATGGATAGTTTTGCCAAGCCTAGTACGGGAGTGAAGAAAACACCCACCGTCCTGCAGATGGAGGCGGCGGAATGCGGCGCGGCCTGCCTCGCCATGGTGCTGGCGCATTATGGCCGGTGGGTACCACTGGAGCAGTTGCGTGTCGAATGCGGCGTATCGCGAGATGGCAGCAAGGCCAGCAACGTCGTCAGGGCCGCGCGGCGCTTCGGCCTGTCCGCCAAGGGATTCCGTCAGGAAATAGCGACGCTGCCCACGACACCGACGCCCTGCATCATCCACTGGAACTTCAATCATTTCGTTGTTCTCGATGGGATCGATGGAAAGTTCGCCTACATCAACGACCCAGCCTTTGGGCGCAGGCGAATTGGCCTCGACGAGCTGGACAGGAGTTTTACCGGGGTCGTGCTCACTATGGAGCCGACGGCGGCGTTCGTCGCCCAAGGGAGCAAGCCTGGCGGACTGCGCCTATTGGTCCGCGAGCTGCGCGGCTCAAAGGCGGCAGTGGGCTTGCTCGTCCTGCTCAGCTTCGTGATGGTCCTTCCGGGCCTCGTCGCCGCGAGCTTCTCAAAAATCTTCATCGACGACGTGCTGATCCAGCATCTCGACGGGTGGCTGCGTCCGCTCCTGGTCGGCATGGCCGTCACCGCTCTGATCCGCACGATCCTGACGCTGCTCCAACAATCGCTGCTGCTGCGGTTGCAGACCAAGCTGTCGGTGGTCATGATCAGCCGATTTCTCTGGCGGGTGATGGCATTGCCGATGGAGTTCTTCACTCAACGCCACGCCGGCGATATCGCAACGCGTGTTGCGGCCAACGAACAGATTGCACGGCTGCTTGCGGGCGGCATTGCGGCCAACGTGCTCAACCTCACCTCGGTCGTGTTCTTTGCGTTCGCGATGGTGGTCTACGATCCGTGGCTTGCCGCGATCTGCGTCGCCCTGTCGATGCTCAACGTCCTGTCCTTGCGCCTGTCGCACCGGCGCCGGGAGGACCTCAGCCGCGGGCTCTCGCAAGAACGTGGAAAATCTTTGGGAGCGGTGGTCAGCATCGTCAGGACCATCGAGACGATCAAGGCAAGCGGTCTCGAGGACGAGGCATTCGGACAATGGGCCGGTGTCCATGCCAAGCTTCTCAATGCCGAGCGCGAGCTCGCCTCCTCGTCAATCCTGCTCGACATGATCCCGACTCTCATCTCGGGATTGAGCATGACGGCGATACTCATCCTCGGAGGCTTGCGGGTGATCGAGGGCTCGCTGACGCTTGGCAGCCTCGTCGCCTTCCAGTCGCTGATGGCAAGCTTCTCGGAGCCGGTCGCAACGCTGGTCAATCAGGCGAGCTCCTTTCAATTGATCCGGGGCGCCCTCGATCGCCTCGAGGATGTCTACAACTATCCGCTGGGCGATAAACCGAAGCGATGCGGATCTGAAGGACACCTTCCCGCCAAGCTTGCGGGGCGCATCGAACTCAAGAATGTGCAGTTCGGTTATTCACTGCTTGAGCCTCCCCTTATCTCCGAGCTTTCGATCGACATCCGTCCGGGATCACGCGTGGCGATTGTTGGCGCGTCCGGAAGCGGCAAATCGACGCTCGGACGCCTGATTTGCGGCCTCAACAAGCCGTGGGCCGGAGAGATCCTGATCGACGGGGCTCCGCTTGCGGACGTTCCACCCGAAATCCTCGCCAACTCCATCGCTTACGTGGATCAGGATATCTTCCTGTTCGAGGGCACCGTGCGCGACAATCTCACACTCTGGGATCGGACGACGCCGGACGCCGATCTCACCAGAGCGCTGAAAGACGGGCAGATCCAGGACGAGATCGCCATCAGGGCCGGCAATTACGACTCCTATGTGAGCGAGGGTGGAACGAATTTCAGCGGCGGGCAGCGACAGCGCATCGAGATCGCGCGCGCCCTCGTCGGCCGTCCCTCCGTTGTCGTTCTCGACGAGGCCACGGCTGCGCTCGACCCGGTCACCGAAAAGGCAATCGACGAAAATCTGCGCCGCACCGGCTGCACCTGCATCATCATCGCACATCGTCTCAGCACGATCAGGGATTGCGACGAGATCGTCGTGTTGAGGCAGGGCAAGATCGTGGAGCGCGGGAGGCATGAGAGCCTGCTGGCCCGGCAGGGCGAATATGCGAGGCTGGTGTCCCAGGAATGATCCCTTCGGCTGAAAACATTGTGTCCGGTGCGAGCCTCGTCAGGCCGGCGGAACGTCCGATCGAAGTGACGCTCGATGGTCGCAGGCCCATTTTGCTCGATCACCATGGCTACGTGTTCGAGGTCGTTGCCGGTCATCTCGATATCTTCGCGGTCGATGCCGACGAGGGCGAATACGGGAAGAGACACCATCTGTTTCGGATCGAAAGCGGCGACGTCGTCGCCGATCTCCCGGAGATCGCCGTATCGACAGGACGCAGCGCAAGCTTCATTGCGGTCGGGACCGAAGGCACGCGGGCGTCCGCACGGTCCAGATCCGATCTGACGCCAGTCCAGGTCACGCGCTGGATCGAACGGCTCGCGCGCTTCGTCGCGGGGCCGGCACCGCTGTGGCAAATGACCGAGCTGCCGGAAGGCAAGGCCGAACTTGCAGCGAACGAAGGCGGCCGCGGACCCATGCGTGGTCTGCTGTGGCTGACCGTGGAGCGCGGCGACCTCAGGCTGATGGGCGTTTCCGCTCCATACGCGGCCGGAAGCCAGCCTCTGCCGCTCACGTCAGGCTTGTGGATCGAGGCGGGCGCGGAAGGCTGCGGCGTAGTCGCCGACGGCGCAGCGCCGGCCGCGATCTGGCCGGCGGTCGATCAGTTTCACCGGAGCTTCGCTGCCTGCGTCGAACGCATCCTGGTTCACGAGAGGCAGAGCGAGAGCGAGCGGCTGAAGAGCCGGAGTGCGCTTGCGGCATCGCAGTCCATGGAAGCCTTCGATCGCCTCTCCGGCATTATCGTGCGGCGCTTCGATCATGACGCGGTCGATGCATCCTATTCCGATCGGCTGGCGGGCGCCTGCCAGCTCGTCGGAAGCGCGATGCGCATGCCGGTCGCGATTGCCGGTCGGGTCGATGGTAGCCGGCAGGAATTCACTGGGCTGACGCAGATCGCGCGGGATTCTCGGTTGCGGCTCCGGCAGGTGCTGCTCAGATCGGACTGGTGGAGAGCCGATGCAGGCCCGCTGGTCGGCTGGTTCGGCGAGAAGCGCGAGCCCGTCGCCCTGGTCTATGAGACACGGCGGGGCTACGTCATGATCGATCCACTGACGAAGGCGCGCCGGCTGGTCAATCGCACCGTGGCGGCACAGATCGCACCGGAAGCAGCGATGTTGTATCCGCCGCTGCCGTCAAGCTCGCTGAAGTTCAGGGAGCTTTTGCAATTTGCCTTGCGCTACGCACGTGGCAGCGGACTGCGCATCGCGCTAGTGGTCGTGGTGATCGGGCTTCTGTCTTTGGTGACGCCCTTCGTCACCAATCTACTGATCAGCTCGATCATCCCGAGATCGGAGCTCGACCAGCTCGTCTTCTGTGCCCTCGCGTTGGGCCTGACAGCCCTGGCGGTCGCCGGCGTCCAGGTCATGCAGGGCCTTGTCATGCTCCGCATGGAAGCCCTCATCGACTGGCGATTGCAGTCGGCGATGATCGATCGCATGCTCAGGCTGCCAACTGCCGTCTTCCGGAAATTCACGACGGGCGAGCTGGTCGACCGCGCGATGGGCATCGACGCCGCACGCCGTGCCCTGACGGGCCATGCGCTCCGCGGCATGATCGCCGGCCTTTTCTGCATCTTCAGCCTCGGCTTGATGATCTACTATAGTCCGAAGCTGGCGCTGCTCGCGATTGGGCTGACATTCGTCAGGGCGGTCGCCATCATCTCGACCAACCTGTTGCGGTTTTATTTTGAGAACAAGCACTTCAACCAGCAGGGCAAGGTCAGCGGTTTCGTCCTCCAATTGCTGACGGGCGTCGGCAAATTGCGGGTGTCGGGGGCAACCGGGCGTGCGCTCGGGATCTGGTCGAGGCAGTTCGCGACACAAAAGCAGTACTTCGTGTCGTCGCAGCTCGCCAGCAACGGCCTTGGCGCGTTCGAGACGGCTTTTCCGACGATCGCGACGCTGATCATCTTTGCCTATGCATCCTATTCGAACAGCAACCTGCTGACGGATCTCGGCAGATTCTTCGCCTTCTTTTCCGCCTTCGGGCAATCCATGGGTGCCGTCGGCTCATGGGCGGGCGGCGTCAGTGAAGCGCTGATCGCGATACCGCCACTGCTCCGGTTGCGCCCCCTCATCGCCAGCCCGACGGAGATCTCGGACGACCAAAAAGCGCCGGGAGAGCTGTCTGGATCGATCGAGCTTGCGCGCGTTTCGTTCCGGTATCTGTCAGGCGGCCCTCTGGTGCTCGACAATGTCTCATTGAAGATCACGCCGGGCGAATATGTTGCGATCGTCGGGCCGTCCGGAAGCGGCAAGTCGTCCTTGTTTCGGCTGCTGCTCGGCTTCGAGTGGCCGGAATCGGGTGCGGTGTTCTACGACGGAAAATCAATCGAGACGCTGGATGTGAGCGCTTTGCGGCGCCAGCTCGGCGTTGTCTTGCAGAGCGCGCGGCTCGCGAATGGGAACATCTACGAAAATATTTGTGGTGGACTTCGGCTTCCGCTCGACCAGGTGTGGGACGCCGCCCGACTTGCGGGAATTGAGGAAGACATCAAGGCCATGCCAATGGGCATGCTGACCCAGATAGCCGAAGGGGTCAGCACCCTCTCTGGAGGACAACGCCAGCGCATCATGATCGCACGCGCCATCGCGCGACGTCCGCGCGTCCTGCTGTTCGACGAGGCGACGAGCTCGCTCGACAACCGATCCCAAGCCATCGTCAGTGATGCGTTGGAGAATTTGAACGTCACCCGAATCGTCATCGCTCACAGGCTGAGCACCGTCAAGAATGCGGATCGGATCATCGTGCTGGTTGACGGCAAGATCGTCGAGGCCGGGACGTTCGAGGAATTGACCGCCGCGGCTGGCGCTTTTGCAGCGTTTGCGCAGCGGCAGATGCTTTGATCCGTCGCAGACCCGCTCTCCACTCACCCAAGAAGCGAGTCGAACCAGGGCGTAGGCCTCAGAGCCTGACTCACAGCGCGTCCTTCCGAGCCTTTACAGGACAGCATCCGCCGGAACTGCGTGAGGAACCGTGCCGTCATTGGCGCAGGAAAAGCCGGTCTCTGGCCTCTGTGACCCGTCTCACGGTCTAAGCGCACGGGCCGCGATACTCCTGTGGTCACGAGATGAGAGGGAATGGACCCTCCACAACAGCGGGAGACACAAATGACCGAGCGTAGCAATCGAGACCGTAAAGAGTTGGACGAGCGCGAACTGAGCTCCGTGTGCGGCGGCTTCATCAATGACGGTGGCTGCATCGGGCCCTGGATCGTGGATGGGAAGATCACGACCCACCAGCCCATGGGTCCGAACCCCTGGTTGCCTGGCGGCATCTTCCATCGCTGAGACCTGCGCCTTCGAACAATTCATCACATCCATCATTTGAAAAGGAGCGACTAACATGCTGAATCTGGAACGTGCGAAATCGGAAATCATCGAACTGAATGATGCAGAACTCGAGGCGGTTGTCGGCGGCAACTGGCTCGGAGACGCCTTCCGTGCCATTGGCAGCGCCATCAAGGATGCCGCCGAGTGGGTCGGCGGGTTTATCCTTGGCGCCTTGCAGGGCCCGGGCAACCTGCGCGGCCCGTTTGGCCCGGGCTCAGGACCGGGGCAGCCGCCCTTCTGAATTCTCCAGCCCAGAGCTGCTCGCGAGTGGAGGCCGCCTCAATTGGCGGCCTCTTTCACTTCGACAAAAACATTTCCGGCACATGACATGCACCGAGGCCTGCAACCAGGCTCGATTTAGGCCCCGCGGCGTAACGTTATTCAGATTGTCGCCTCTCAAACATGTCCCAACGGGAGCGGGATCACTGCGGATGGGTCTTGTTGGTTAGTCTGCCGAAGTGAAGCCACGCAAAGAATTCAAAGCGACTCTCGCACCTCGGCGGCGCTTAAGGCGATCCCAGATCAGGGTTATCCCAAAATAGGGTCGCATGAACTCCGCTCGACTTCCGGCGCGAGCAGAGCGAAGTGGGCCATTCATTGGCAAATAGGATGAGCTCCGGGCAGGGGATGAAGCTGGGGCCGATTAGGGGCGCCCTCTTGGGAAAGGCATCGGGAAAAATCGACAACTCCGCAAAGCGTTCCCGGTCTTCCGTGTCTTCCGCCGGCGTCTGCCATTGCTCGGGCTGAAGTTTCCAAATTGGATTTGTAATTGACCTGGAATGCTTGCTAGCATCCCGCTTGGCAACCCTCCCTTAAATGAGGGGTGGCTAACGGGGCTAGAAGCTATGCCCATCAATCGTCTATTGGGGAATGCCAGCTCGGCAGACGCTGAACGACTCCGTCAGGCGTTCGCTGTCACGTTGAAATCACTAGATTTGGTCAATCGCAACGATCCGGTCAGCGAGATAGTCGCGCGGAAGGTAATCGAGATCGACGCCGCGGGCACTCATGACCCGGACGAGATCGCGAAGAGGGCCGTGAAAGAATTTGGCCCAATTGATTGAGGCCGCCCTGCAAGGGGGCCTGTCCCTTCAGAAAGATTACCTGTCGCTAGTCGCGGTGCTGATGGTGTTCGTGGTGCTCGTGCCGGACGCCTCCGACTCCGGAGTGCGCAATTGCGTTTGACATGAGGGAGGTCGACAGCAGCATGGTCATGGCAGGCGGTGTGGCCGCTGCGAATTTTCCGCAAGTCTTCAAAAACTCACGCCGATCTTCGTCTTCCGAGGTCATGGGAACCACCCTATGATTGCTAGGCGACAGATATTAAATACCTCAGCTGCATAAATTAAAACAATTTAATTGGTTCCAATCGCGAAATATATCGCGTCTCGTCCTGCCGTATACCCTACAGATGCTTTGCCATGTCGAGGGTCGACACGATCCCTATTCCCGCCTCACAGGTTTCCTCGGCAATCGTACTCCGAGGGCAGCGACATTTAGCGCAGCGTCGATTGTCATAAGCTGCGTTTCTTTTTTGCCGCGCCTTGGTGTCGATGCTCTAGTGATTAGCCACAAGCTGCTAGCACAGCCGGCACATTCGTAGAGCTTTAGCTCGCATCCTTCAGCCACCGGAAAAAGCGCTATCAGCGTTCTGGCTTGGCAGCAAACGATGCATCCAGCTTCGCCGTGCACTTTGGCCCCCATTGAGACAATTCCGGCTGGATGAAGAAGCCTGAGTCTGGAATCGGAAGCAATGGTGTGCGGCTAGTAGTTCAGCGGCGTGCTCACCGTGCAACATCGAGAGGTTCCAAAATGGAACCGACCTGTGAGCCCGGTTAAACGCGAAATTTTTTGAAAGCGTCGTCCTAACGGGCAACCCATTCTTCGTCTTCCGCGGTATGTTCGAAGTATTTAGATCGCGACGGATATTTTTCATGGGCAGGATCGGATTTGCCATCATCATCGCCGCATTCCTTGCGTACGAGGCAGATACGCGTTGGAACGAGCGCCATTACACCGACAGCACCTTGTCGGTGCTTCGCCATCTACAGCGTACGATCGGATTGTAGACCTCTCGCCTCAGCTGCACGACCCAATGGTGATTTGCAAACACGGAGGCACAGCATGACTGCCGTCCTCGTTTTCAAAGTCGCTATCGTTGGATTAAGCGTTTTTTCGGCTGCTCTCGCTTATTCGGTCATTCAGAGGAGCTTCTAAGAAAACGGCCGCCTCAGTTGCCGACCTGTCTCGTTCTGCTCGACGCAATCTTGCAATGACGGAAAGCACGCTGGTCGCGTCCGCCTCCGGCGGCTTCCTATTCAGAATTGCGCTTCGTTGCGCGTCATCACCTTTGGCTTCATCTGCGATAGCACTGTGAACCACGTCACAGCATCGGCGCACAGATTGTCGTGGCGGCTGCGCCGGGTCAGCAGCGCGCTGTCGGACCCCGGCAATCAGGATCGCTGCTGGTAAAGGCGCCGTCTGGAAGGGGTTCGCGCCGAGCGTGCGCCGCGTCTTTTCGCTCTGCGAGAATGAAGCTCATCTTGAGGCGTTTAAAGGGAGGCCGCCGCGTCGAATATAATGGCCCGGCGGCCTCGCCAGTGGGACCGGACTAAGGGCAATGTCCGGTAATCGAAAGGCTACCGCCATCTAACTTCGGTGCAAATCGAAGACGCGGATTAAGCTTGATGTCGCCGCGAGAGGTTAAATCTGGAACAAGCGAACGAAAAGAAAAGGCCGCCCGGAGGCGGCTAATTGTGGCTTCTTTCTTCTTATTTCTTGAGGGCGTCAGCGGCGTCCCGCGCGGCGTCCTTCACATCTCCAGCGGCATTGTGGGCAGATCCCTTAGCCTTATCGATCTTACCTTCGGCCTCCATGTCCTTGTCGCCAGTGAGCTTACCGGCACCTTCCTTGATTGCGCCTTTTGCTTTGTCGGCAACGCCCTTTACATGTTCTCGGTCCATAATCGTCTCCTCTCGTGTACCTTAAGACGCAACAACAAATGCGTTGGCAGCCTGTTCCCAGGGGAACGGGCAATCTTGCTCACGAAAGCTTCTGATCTAACCCGTTCGGATATTGACAGCGCTGACACATCCGCTCAACAGGCTTGAGCGGAAGCGCGCGGTGTCAGGTCAAAACCGACGCGATTGACGCAGAGCCGACTGGAGGCGGATGGCCGGTCGAGGCTGGACTTCCGGTATCAGCTGGAATGACTCAGGCGGTTTCAGTCGCCCTTCGCAGGCGACGGGAGGTTGGCATGAAGCGTATCGGCCGGCTCGGCCTCGTGATATCGAGCGCAATGTTGTACCTGGTACCGTCGTCCTCGCCTTTGGCTCAGGACGTTCTCTCGAAAGGCGCAGAGCAACAGGTGTTCAACAACGCTTGTCGAACTTGCCATTCGATCCAAAAGGACGACAATCGTCTTGGTCCTAACTTGCACCAGATTATTGGAAGGAAAGCGGGATCGCTGCCGGAGTACAATTACTCGGCAGCGATGAGGAACAGTGATTTCATCTGGGATGAAGCAAAACTCGCGCGCTTCATAGCCAATCCAGATGAGGTCGTTCCCGGGAACAAAATGGTTCCCTACGGAGGTCTTTCGTCCGTTGAGGATCGAAAGAAGATCGTGCTTTTTCTGCGGTCGATGCGATCCCAATAGGGCTGTCACTCACGTGCAAGCGCAAAAAAAAGCCCGCCGAAAGCGGGCGCAAGATGCCACGTCATCCGCGGGATCACTCAGAGCCACACGGTGCCTCACCAACGCTTCTGCTCCGTCTCGCCACGCCAACGGTGAGCAGACTGGCATCTGCTGAAGCCTCGACAATTTTTCTTGTTTTTGGGGGCCTCGTCAGAATCTCGATCTGACTGGGAGAAGCCGGCATCCCGGCTAACATGAGCGTCGGTGTAGCCGCACTCTCCTCCACCTGGGCCGAGCCCAGCACCGCTACTTGATGCCCGGAGATCGGGAAACCTGTAACTTCAAAAGTTGGGCGCTGTAGTGCGCATCCGTTGGCGTGATTGACGGCCACGCTTCCAGTGATCGAAATGGCGGTCACCATCAGAAACATTCTCTTCATGGGATTTCCCCTCTCTCGGATTAGAAGATATTCCCACCACAAATTCCACATTCATCCTAATCTTGGTCTACTTGAAACCATGTGAACTGCTTAACTGTTGGTCCGAGGCATTCCGCAAAGGTTCAATTGCGTTGAGAAAGGTCAGCGTCGTTGCACTTTCACAGAAGGCCCGTAGCCGCGCCGAACTGACTTCAGGTTGAACTGGCGGAAAACCATTGCTACGTTTCGAGGCTCCATCGTTTCTTCTAGTTGTGATGGGGCAGGCGATCAGGCCTACTGACTGTCAACCCGTTCAGTTGGAATAGGGAATATTTGGGCCAGAGCGCCCCGTCTCCGGGAGATGTCGTTGATGCATTTCCCTCCGTTCCCATTGCCCCGGAGGCGAGTTTATTACTCGGCGTGATCGCGTTCAAACAATTGAATTTTGAGCAGGGGGGCTCTTATGAGAGCCCGGTTGCAGAATACCCACACCGTAAGATCGATGATGGTGGCATTGCTGCTGATGTCCACCCCCGTGGCGGCTCGCGATCCAGAGGGCAAATACGCGCAGGTCGATCCGGAAATGCACAAATGGTTCGAGCAATTGAAATCCGAAGGAGGGGAGGCCTGCTGCGCTCTTTCCGACGGAAATACTTTGCGGGACACAGATTGGCGAAGCCAGAACGGGCATTTCCAAGTCTTTCTTGCGAACGAGTGGATTGACGTTCCGGACGTTGCGGTCGTGAAGGGACCCAACCGCTTCGGGAGAACGGTTGTCTGGCCCTACTATGAGGACGGCCATCCCACTATTCGCTGTTTCATGCCAGGCAGTATGATTTAGAGGCGCGTGGTAGTCCGGAAATGGCCCTTCAGCGACTTGCGAAACGTCCGCTTTCTCGCAGCTGTTAGGACTCGAGCGGCCATCGGACATCCAGCGGCCAGCCGCTCAATGAGTACGCAGCCTCGATCGGAGTTAGCCCCGGCCGGCATTTCTCGCCGGCTTCGGCGCCGCCTCGACGCAGCAACGGTGATCCTCCAGACGCCCGGCTATTTCCTCGATGAGGGGGGCAACTAAATCGGACACGGCCCCGCAGCCGTGTTAAAGGCGGGGATGACAAAGCTCATTACCATCGTTGCGCTTCTCACCATGGCTCCGGCTTTGGCGCAGACGGGCGTGCCCTCCACCAAGCCGCCTCTGACCGATCGAGAGCAAGTCAAAGCCGATCGCGCAAAAGCCGCAGAGGACGACAAAGCCGCAACGACGGCCCGCCCCTGGGATCGTGATGCGGACGGCAGACGCCCCTGGGAGCGAAGCCGGTAAAGCCCTGACTGCAAAAGCGTCCCTATGACGAGCTCGATCGGCTGACTGCAGTTTGGGACGATAAGGGGTGAGGCTGGGTAGCAATCCCAACTGGCCGGCCCTCGATCGATCCCGAGTTGATGATCCGGATGCTTCTGATCGGCTATGCTTCGGGATCAGATCGGAGCGGCGTCCGTGCGATCTTAGTTTTGGCCTACCGATGGTTTTGCTGGCTCAGCCCGGGCGGCGCGGTGCCGGATCACTCGACGTTCTCCAAGAACAGGCATGATCGCTTCCGGGAGAGTGATCTCTCCGTCTCGGGTTTGTCTTGCCCCGCTGCATCGAGGAGCGGCTGGTCGGCGGTGAAGGATTTGCCGTCGATCCAAGCCTGATCAAGGCTGACCGCTAACCGAGTCGATTGGACTTTGCTGGCCGTATTTCCTGAAGAATGGGTTGGCTTCGCCTTAACGGAGCCATTCCAGCCGCTGATCTGACGAAGCCGCAACGCCCTGAGAGGAGCAGACACTCCCCTTGCAGCAACCTCTTCCGGTCTGCTCGTTGCCGATGGTAGCAAACGCGATGCCGCGAGGCATTGGCCGTCCTGCCTAGGCGAGCCACTTCACGCACGTCCAAGCCGTTGAGCTTGATAGCCTCTGTTCAGAATACTTTGCCACCATGGCTTGTTCTCGATGTACCAACATACAGTCTTTTGAATACCGCTTTCGAAAGACTCGCCGGCGCGCCAACCAAGTTCTCGCTCAAGCTTCGATGCGTCAATGGCGTAGCGACGATCGTGCCCGGGGCGATCGCTCACGAAGGAAATAAGCTGACGATGCGAGCCACTTTCACTCGGAGCAAGATCATCGAGTAGATCGCAAATTGTCCGGACGACATGCAGGTTAGTGCGCTCGTTGCGACCACCAATGTTGTACGTTTCGCCGACCTGGCCTTGTTCCAACACCAGCGTCAGCGCTTTGGCATGGTCCTCGACATAGAGCCAATCGCGGATATTTTGACCATCGCCATAAACGGGAAGAGGATCGCGGGCCAACCCCCTGATGATCATATGAGGGATCAGCTTTTCGGGAAAATGATAGGGCCCGTAATTGTTGGAGCAGTTGGTCACCAAGGTGGGCAGCT
This sequence comes from Bradyrhizobium sp. CCBAU 51745, assembly GCF_028128715.1. Classification (NCBI taxonomy): domain Bacteria; kingdom Pseudomonadati; phylum Pseudomonadota; class Alphaproteobacteria; order Hyphomicrobiales; family Nitrobacteraceae; genus Bradyrhizobium; species Bradyrhizobium sp. CCBAU 51745. Next base: position 415,323 of record NZ_LBJP01000093.1, read on the forward strand.
CATAGGTTTCCCGCCAGGCGCGCACCAGATGGTCCGACGATGCCTTGCTGGCTGAATAGGGCGAGTTCGGCGCGTAGGGGCTGGTTTCGGTGAACAAGCCGTCGGCGCCGAGCGAGCCGAACACCTCGTCGGTCGAGATGTGCAGGAAGCGAAAGCGCTCCCGCTTCTCGCCGGCGAGGCTGCGCCAGTGGCGCACCGCCTCCTGGAGCATGGTGAAGGTGCCGACGATGTTGGTCTGGATGAACTCGCCGGGGCCGTCGATCGAGCGGTCGACGTGGCTCTCGGCGGCGAGGTTCATCACCGCGTCGGGCTGGTACTTGTCGAACAGTTTTCGAAGACCCGCGCCGTCGCAGATGCACTGCTGCTCGAATGCGTAGTGCGGATTTCCTGTCGCGCCGGGCAGAGACTCGAGATTGGCAGCGTAGGTCAGCTTGTCGATGTTCACCACCCGCGCTTGGGTATCGCGCAAGAGGTGCCGCACCACGGCCGAGCCGATGAAGCCGGCGCCGCCAGTGACGAAGATCGTGGAGCCTTTGAACCGCATGCTCGGTCTCCGGTTATGGTTTAGCGCGCGAAGGAGCGCGCTGCCGATCCTGGAACGATCCGGCGATCGGGATCAAGTGGGGCGTCGAAAGCCCCTCGCTGTCGCCCAAGGATGCCGACGCGCCGCTGTTGTCGGAAGTCCAGAATCTTCCTGTGTATGGACAAGCTTGGCGCGAATCCTGACGGCTGCATTCCGCCCGGATCGGTGATCTCGTCATCCCCGAGATGCGATCTTGGTCATTACTTGAGATATGCACTCCCGCCCAACAGTGATGAACGAAATGCCGCAGAGACCTCCAGCCACTTTAACCAGCGCGTCCGTGAGCTGACCATGTCGATCAGGAGTGAGCAGCTGTAGGGCTTCCAGGATAATCGCGCTGCCGATCACGATCAGGGTGGCCAGCATCATGCGATTTGGGTAGGCCAGCACGAATACGAGCCCGAGCACGAAAAATGCGGCAAAGTGCTCGAAGTGAGCGGGCGCAATCGTCGGCCGATCGGAAATGGGGGCGAGCGTCACGAAAGCCACCAGAGCGAGAGCCAACCATCCCGCGGCGCGAAAGAACCTAACCATATCTTTCATTATCTAGAGTCGTGGTCGGGTGCAATGAGCAGAACGGTGCAAACATTTGGCCTTGTGTGCTGGCTGGGCGGGTGATGGCGCATGGTGGCAGCTACGGCGATCAGGCAAACCGCCCGCTAGTAAGCAATGTTAACGGCAGCCTCAGCGATACGTATCCGGCTTGCCGTTGGGACTGCCGTCCCCGCCGCCATTGCCCCAGCCGTTGTTGCCGTGCGCCAAGCCGCCGCCGGATTGCGCAAGGGCTGGGCTGGTTAGCGACGTCGACAGCAGCGCTGTGATAGCGGGCGGCGTAACAATCGCAAACTTGCCGCAGATCTTCAGAAATTCACGCCGGTCATCATCTTGTTGATCTATCATCGCGCCCTCCGCAACGAAATCAGCCGTATTCTATAGGCTATCTAATGATTAAACGAATTGGAATTCGATCGCGAAGTGCGACAGATGGCCGCCGCTAAGCCGACGCTCAGCGCAATTTCCCAAAGTTGAACACGGCGCACAGCGCGAGCGGGTGCTCCCTCCCAAGCACAGCTGAAGAGAACTCGATCAGTTCTTGAAAGTCAGGAAAACTATGCAATCTTGAGACAAGCGTAGGGACATTTGGCAGGGTTCAGCTCCGGCGCGGTGCATCAAGAGGTCGCTCGGCTGATCAGATATGCGCTCGGCCACACAATTAGCGATGCCGCGGGCGAAGGCCGCGACGGAGCCTAGCCGTACGGCAGTCACCTCATTCATAGGCTGAGACGACTCCTATCGGCTGGATTCGGCTGCTCTCGAAATCCGTGTGTTAGCGCCGGGGCAATCGGTCCTTCGTTTCTCCTCATCCTCTTCGTCTGCGCAATCGACCCCACCCTGTGCGCTTTGCATTCCCGAGCCGCCGGCTGTCGCGAACGGCCCTTTGGCGGTTGCGCCAGCACCGCCCCCCGCGCTACCGCCGGATCCGCCGCCACCACCAGCTGTCCCGGCATGAGATGACCCGGCAGGGCGACCGCCAGGTGCTCCCCCACCCCCTGATGACCCGCCGGCGGAGCTCCGCGGTCCTGCCGCAAAGGACCGATCGTTCTCGAAGAACGACCGGCCGCTATCGTTCTGCGTCGCTGCAGGCAGGCCGCCTGAATGTGCGATGGCTCGTGAAGTCACGGAAGTGGACAGAAGCAGCGTCATGGTAGGGGATGTCACGGCTGCAAATTTCCCGCAGGTTTTCAAGAACGCCCGCCGGTCATCATCTTCGTTGTCGACCCGCATCACGATCAGCCCTCTTTCATTTAAAATCTCGCTTATCGTATTATATATTAAATTGACATTCAATCGTCATTTTCTTGTCGTGCCGAAAGTGACCGAGCGCGCGCCACGGCAGGCTACCGGCAATTCCCTCGCCCTTCTCTTCACTTACTCAGCGTGCGTCTGTGCGATCCATGGCTTCGGGTTTGCATTCGATATTAAATATGGTTAATTTTATATTTAACGGGTCGAGCTGGGCCCGGCCGCAATGGATTATTGCGATGTCCCCGCAAGTGTCGGTCCATCCGCGACGTGGAGACCTGGAGGGCGAGCAGCCGGTCCCAACACCTAGCAGCTGCCCGCCGGCGGGTTACTTGAGACAGGAGATGAAAGAGCAGGGGTGGCGTCCCCACCTTAGCGCGGATAGACCCTCTGCCCCGTCTTGGCGAGATCAGCATTTAGATGGTCAGATGCAACTCCCGGCGCGCCAGTTTGTCCCTACCTCCTCACGGGCCAACATCGTTCGAATCTGCCTGCCGCGCATGCCGGTTATCGCCTCCACTTCAGCTCGCGCGTCACCGCCAGAACGTGATCCACAGCATCGCCGCGGGGTGCGCCGATTCTCCGATCTTGTGGCATCAAAGAGGCCGCCTGTGGGAAGGCGGCCTCTTGCAAGTCTAAGGCCGCCTAGTCGCGGTCCCGGTGATGATGGTGGTGCTCATTATCGCGGTGGTGGCCCCCTCCGCCTCCAGAATGCGCAATTGCCTTTGACGTGAGCGAGGTGGACAGCAGCATGGTCATGACTGGGGGCGTGACCGCAGCAAATTTTCCGCAGGTCTTCAAGAATTCCCGCCGGTCTTCTTCTTCCGAGGGCATGCTACATTCTCCCATGGTTGATATGAAAATACTAAACTCCTCACAAATTAAATACTTTAAACCATGTTACAGGTTCCAAACAAATTGGATGTCAGATGTAGCTTAGTCTCCAAGCCTGGCTCGTCGAGGATCGGGGCAGGGGCCCTATTCTCAGGGCGCGTCCGAGCCGAAGCTGTCTCAGCCACCCCAATTGGCGTCTGTCCCTTGACGTCATAGGCCGTTTGGACTGCGGTCTATGTTCTTGAAGGCGGAGCGAGGAAAATTCGGATGATCACAGCTCTCGACAAGGGTCCGCCAAGAACCGGTCATCGTGCAATGGTGTAGAGCGATGGATCAAGGAGGCCGTCGACGAGGCGGCTTCCCCGCGAGGACCAGGGCGCTTGCGCGGCTTTCCCTATAAGAATAGCCTGTAAAATCGCCGCACCGTCAAAATGCCGAATGGGGGAGGGCGCAGCCTCAGGAGCGCATGGCGTCGATCGCGTGGGCGATCAAGATCGCGACGCTAACGGTGATGAGGAAAGCTACCAGCAGCCAAGTGATCACGTTCGTCTCCAGCGATGGAGTTGAACGCGCTCATCCGCGCACAGTCAAAAACTCAAGCCGAAGTTTTTCAATTTCGGCCATTGGCTGAGGATTCAAAGCAACGGTTGTGGCCGCTGTCGGTCCTATAAGCGGAATGCCAGGAACAGAAGAACCCCAACAACGCATGCCGCCAGTAACAGCAAGTAAATACCCACGGCAACTCCCCGACTCATTTCAGATTAGGGATTTAAGTGAGAGCTTACGCCATCCCGGTGGCCAAGCTCAATTTTCCCCAGAAATAGCGCGGAACTGCCTCGGACCGTCGGCCCGGGACTAAAAACTTCAAACGGAGCCGACGGTCCGGTGGGCAGGGCGCGTCACGCGGAGTGCCTGCGCTCGCAACAGTACTTTACCTCTAAATGATCAAAATGAAAGAATTTTATTGCTGCATTAAATCGAATTAATCATGCTTAATTTCAGTTTCGAGCGGCTGAGTGCACGCGGGCGTGTAGCCAAGGCACTTGGCTCGTCGTCGCAACATTGGAGCATAGCCATTCAGGCTGAAAGCTTGGTTTCGCCGCCGGCGCGCTGCAGGGTGAAATATGGCGCCCGCCTAAACTTTGGACTTCGGCGCGTCCGTAGCTGGATCAGTCCGGGTCGGAGACCTTTATCTCTCATCGAGGGTAGCCAAGACTCCCCGAGGCTTACGCGCTCGACAGTGCATGGCGAGGCCCCGCCGCTTTATTCATTGGCGGATCCAAGCTCCCGAGAAATACCCAAGTCAAAAAGGCCTTCGCGTCGGGAGTAAGTCTTCCCCAGGATTGGCGACCTCAGACTCAAGCCGAGGCCGTTTGTCTTGGATGCAAAAGGCTCTCCAAAGCCGCTTGCCAAACCGACCCCGTGCTCCCCGCCTTCCCGGTTTTCCTAGTTGCGCATTAGTTCGGATACTTTGAGCGCAGCCAAGCTGTGGAAATTGGTACAGCGATCGACGGCCAGGTTCGCCACATCAACTTTGGTTGTTGACGGATAGGACGACAGCAAAAACGTCGCACCGAGACAGCCAGCGACCGCCACTGCGATCAAGATCGTGCGCATAGGAAACCTCCTGGTCCCCCGATTTGAGGGTTGGTCCAACCGCCCGGTGAAAGGTTCAATGGATGGGCGATCGATCGTGCTTCACCTTGTGGTGGAGGTATCGCGTACACGCCGCGGGACACAATTGTTCACCAGCAAGAGATGAAGGGAGTGCGTCAGAAGCCTCATTTGAAACTCAACAGACCGAGTTGACTGGTACAAACAACCATTCAATTTAGGTTATTGGTGAGCTGCATAAGCGGATTTTGCGCGTTCATAGCAAGTGATGAGGTGTTTGTGATACGGATACAGAAACACACCTCCCTGCGCGAATCGGCTTCCAAACCTGCTTTCATACGCTCGAAATGCTTCCTCATCGTCATGTAGAAACATGATGTCGTGTAACGTCATATTGCGGATTGCCACCAGAGGAACCGGAGATCGCGAGATTGCGTTCCACTCAGGATTGTGGATCGCTTCTTCCCGGCAGCTCGGATGAAACTGACCAATCATCAAACCAGACTTGACGATCTTCGGCTTGATGGTCCGGTGGCACTCGTCGAGCGCCCCTAGGAATTTCTCCTCGATATTCGGGAATACGATGAGCAGCGCTTTTAGCGCCCGCTCATGCCGCGCAAAGGGGGGCGCCTCCTTGAAGGGATTGACGTATCCCAGGATTACGTCGGCAATCGACGCGGCATCTTCTCCGTTCAATTCGTTATGAAACACCATGTAGAGGGAGTTCGCTTTAATCGAGGCCTCCACATAGGGACAAACCGTCTGAGGCGGATAAGGACGCCTGACCTTTTCTTCCTCCTGTGCAAGATAGTTCCTGGCCCAGGCAAGGACTCGACTGGCGGAGATAACGTCTTCAGTCGTCACAAAGCTCTGAATCTTCGGCATTTTCCTTCAATCCCCGCGTACGGTGCCCGGTCAGATTTAAAGCGCCCTACATTAATACCTGGGGGATTTATTAATTCAACAAAATCATATATTGAATTTTCTCTAGATTACATTTAATCGCGTGGAATGACAATTGAAGATCGCAAACCATCGGCAAGGCAATCCAGCCGGAAGGTTCAACACAGGTTCGCCAGCCTGTCCTCAGCTGCCAATGAGCATGATTGAAGACGTGTACGCGCTGTCGCCCCTACAGCAAGGCATGCTGTTCCACAGTTTGTCGGCTCCCGGAACAGGGGTCTACATCGAGCAACTGCTCTGCGACTTGCACGAAGCAGTTGATGAAGCCTCTCTGCGGCGCGCCTGGAGAATGGTGGTCGCTCGTCATCCGGTTTTGCGAAGCCAGTTTCGCTGGATCGACGTCAATGAACCGCAACAGCAGGTGCAAGCACAGGTCGAGATCCCCTGGCAGCAACAGGACTGGCGCGGAATTCCAGATTCCGAACAGGATCGACGAATGGCTGATCTATTGGAGACGGACCGTCGTCGAGAATTCAATCTAGCGCGAGCGCCGCTGCTTCGTCTAACCCTGGTACGTTGTGGCGAGGCGAAGAACCGCCTCATCTGGACGTTTCACCACGCGCTGTTGGACGGCAGATCATTCCCGGCAATTCTTGGCGAAGTCTTCTCCTACTACGAGGCTCTCCGCGCTGGCACAGCAATAACGCTAGAGTGCCCCAGACCTTATCGGGACTACATCAAGTGGCTGCAAACACGGGAGTTCTCCAAGTCCGAAACGTTTTGGAGGAGCACCCTTAAAGGCTTCACGGCGCCCACTCCGCTGGTGGTGGATCGCTTGCCGACCAACGAGCGGAACGTCGACGTCCAGGGCGGCAATAAGGAGATCTTGTTGTCGCGTGAGATCACCTCCGCACTTCGTTCGCTTGCTGAGCAGAATGAGCTGACTCTCAATACGATCATCCAGGGTGCCTGGTCGGTGCTGCTAGGCCGGTATAGCGGCGAGGCGGACGTCGTGTTCGGAGTGACCAGGAGTTGTCGCCGAAGCACGATCGAGGGCGCTGAAGCCATGATCGGCTTGTTCATCAACACATTGCCGTTGCGCGTGTACGTGGACCGCGACGCCGCACTCATTCCTTGGCTTAAGGAAGTACGCTCGGCAATTGTGGCGATGCGCGAACATGAGCATACGCCGCTTGAGAAGGTGCAGGCTTGGAGCGATGTGTCAGCGGGCAGGCCGTTGTTCGAAAGCATCGTTGTATTTGAGAATCATCAACTGAACTCCCTGCTGCAAATGCGGGGACGGTCTTGGTCCACTCGGAAATTCCATCTCTTTGAGCAATCCAATTATCCGATCACCTTGGCGGCTTACGACGGGACCGAGCTATGCCTGAAAATTGGATTCGATCGCGGTCGATTGAATAGCGCGACGGCTGGCCGAATGCTCGGCCACTTACAAACACTGCTTGAGGCGATGGCAGAGAAGCCGAAGCAACGGCTCGGTGATTTGCCGCTATTGGGAGCGGCTGAGCGTCACGATCTGCTGGTCGCGTGGAATGAAACACTGGCAGATTACCCGAAGGATGGGTGCATCCATGAACTCTTCGAGGCGCAAGTCGATCGAACTCCGGACGCCGTGGCAGTGGAATTCGGCGAGCAGCGCCTGACTTATAGCGCGCTCAACCATCATTCAAATCAGCTTGCCCATCATTTGCGCGAATTGGGGGTTGGTCCCGAGGTTTTGGTAGCTATCTGCTTGGAGCGGTCGCCGGAGTTGATCATCAGCTTGTTCGGCGTTCTCAAAGCTGGAGGCGCTTATGTGCCAATAGATCCATCCTATCCACCGGCACGCATCGCATTTATGCTGAAGGACGCCAACGCGCCCGTTCTACTCACGGAGCGCAAGCTGAGCCGAATTCTGCCCGATCTTAAAGCGAACGCCGTCATTTTCATGGATGACCCTGCAGTCTGTGCGGGGAGCGTCGGCAACCCCAGCCGCGCTGCGAGCGGCTCGAGCCTTGCCTACGTAAATTATACCTCGGGATCTACAGGCAATCCGAAGGGGGTCATGATTCCTCACCGAGCGGTCAGGAATCTGATGACCTGGATGCAATCGATGTTTCCCTTGAACGAGGGCGATCGCGTATTGCAGCAGATTTCATTTAGCTTCGATCCCGCGGTCCTGGAAATCCTGGCGCCGCTCTTTGTGGGCGCGCGTCTGGTCCTGGCGCAGCCGGGCGGACATCGTGACCCAGCGTATTTGGTCCAAACGATCATTCGATGCCGGATTACTGTCATGCACCTCGTGCCGTCGACGCTGCGCTTGCTTCTGAAGATACCGGAACTCAAGGCCTGCCGAAGCCTCCGGCATGTCTTCTGCGGGGGCGACGTATTGACTGGAGAACTCGCCGGAGAGTTTTTTGGAATGGTCGGCGCAGAGTTGCATTATTTTTACGGACCAACCGAGGCCACAATCACCTCACTGTTTTACTCAGTCCCGCGTCAGCACGCTGACGACGTTGTTCCCATTGGCTTGCCAGTAGCCAACACTCAGGCTCACGTGCTGGATGCTCATATGCGGCATGTCCCCGTCGGCGTCCCTGGCGAGTTATATCTGGGTGGCATTCAGATAGCTCGGGGCTACCACAATCAGCCAGAATTGACGCGTGATCGATTCATTGGCGATCCTTTCAGCAAGGCGCCTGGAGCGCGGTTGTACAAAACCGGTGATATGGTTCGACGACTGCCGAATGGCATGCTTCAGTTTCTTGGTCGAGTGGATCATCAGGTAAAAATTCGTGGCCATCGCATTGAACTGGGCGAGATTGAGACGGTCGTGACCATGCATCCAGCGGTGCAGGAAGCGACGGTTGTGGCGCGAGAGAACTCAGCGGGGGACAAGAGACTGATAGCGTATGTGAGGCCGGCGATCTCGTCGGCTGGCCTAGGCGCCGAACTACGGAGCCTGTGCCGAGATCAACTGCCGACTTATATGATTCCTGCGGACTTCGTCTTCCTGGATGCATTTCCCACGACCCCTAACGGTAAACTGGACCGCGGGGCATTGCCATTGCCCGGTGTGAGGTCATCTCAGTCCGAGGAATTGTATGTGCCGCCAAGCACTCCGATGGAAGAAGCGCTTATCAGCATATGGTGCGAATTACTCGAGCTGAAGAAAATCGGTATCAAGGACGATTTCTTCGAATTGGGTGGACATTCGTTAATGGCTGTGCGGATGATCAACCGTATCAAACAAGTAACGAACGTAACCCTTGGGATTTCGGATCTCTACAAAAGTCCGACAGTGGAAGAGCTATCAAAGGTCATTGCTACCCGAGGGCTAGCGACACGACCGCCGGTAGTTGAAATGCAGAAGGGCAAGGCGGAGCGCCCGGTGTATTTCGTTTACGCGGGGCCGGATGAATTCGGGCTCGCCGAATTGCTGGATAACCAGGTGTTCGGGATCGATATGCGTCCTTGGCCCCTGCAATGGCGTGCCGCGGTCGCAAACAACCGGAAATCCGCCTTCCCCACAATCGAACAATTGGTTGCGCCATATGCAGCAGCCCTGAGTGCCCATTTAGCTTCGTCATCGTGTGTGCTCGCGGGGCACTCCTTCGCAGGGATCATTGCCTTCGAAATGGCTCATCAATTGCAAAAGCAAGGTCGCCGGGTAGATCTGGTGATGTTGTTCGATACCTCTGCGACATATCCAACTACGCGTGAAGTTGCTTGGCGGAAATGCCGACAAATTTGGAAGCAAGCTCCGAACGAGCTGTCCTCGCCATCAATCGCATCGCGCTTGCAGCGCTCATGGCAGATCGTCCACTGGATGCTCGATGAGGAAGCGCGGAAGTGGTTTCGAGGCATCTGGAGAGGACGAAGCACTTTTACCACCATGGTGGACGAGGACGGGGCTCCGTTGCCCACGAGGCTCGTAGAACGATTGTATACGAGGATCCTGCGGTCTTATCGCCCGCGCCTCCTTGACACTCGGGGGGTTCTTTTTCGGTCAGAATCGGGGGGCGGTATGCGGGGTTTGGATGACAGCCTGGGCTGGAAGGATCTGTTTCTTTCGGGTCTGGAAATCATACCCGTGAATGGAGATCATTTGTCGATGTTCCGTGAGCACAATCGAACGCTAGCTCAGAGGATCAACGCAACGCTGAAGCGATTTGGCACGATCTCGGAATGTGCCCAGATTGGGCCTCTACGTACGGGCCGAGCAGCAAGCACACAAGAGGGTAGTGCCTTCGACAATTCGGAGCCTGACACCCATCTCATTGATCAACATCGACCGGAGCATCACGAGGGCTTCGCCGATTGCGGAGGCGCTGATAACAGCGACGCTGCACGCCAGATTGCGTCCCGGCGGCAGGAAGTGGAAAGAAGGGCTGGCTAGGACGTTGGCTGCAAGTGAGCTGTGGGCGTGTCACCATTGCGCGTAATCGCGCGTGGTGAATTGCGGATTGCCCTTATCGTCGACCGAGCAGCCGTCGTGCAGTCCGGGTTGATAACTTCCCTCTTCGCCGCATTGTCCTTGCCTCCGCTTGACGCAGCCGAAAACGAAGTCCTTCCAGTTCTGTAACAAGTGCGATTAGACCCTGTACTCGGTCTCTCAGAATGGCCGAATAGTTGTAAACCTGACTTCGACTACTCATCAGCAGTTCCTAGAAACAATGGCCGAAATGACCGCGGCGCTATCGGGAAAACTATGCAATCGCAAGTAGGCGCATGATGCAAGGCAAAAAGGTTAAAGAGGCCTACTAATGTAGTGTGAACGAGCGTGCGCTCCTTTCGCTTTGGTTTCGGATCGAGTTTCACCTGAACCCTGCAGTTACAGCGCTTGCCAATCAGCCCTCAGCGTTCCGGACGAGAAGCCAAAAGGGTCCGGATCGGTGGGGCGAAATGCGGCTCGGAAATCCTGCGCCGATAGGAGGGTGGAAAGACCGCGGGCGTTTCATGGCGGACCCGACGCGGCTCGGCATCGAAAGCCACGAGTTCAGGCGTCTATAGCGAAATGGCCACACGTACAAAGGTTCCGCAGCTGCTGAAATGGATTTGGTGCTGCATCAGGCAGCCATTCGATTAGGATGGCGGAGTCATTGGATGGGATCGCCATGCGGTACAAAGCCTTCCTGGTGGACAGTAGCCGGCACCCGATCTGTGCCGCAAAGCTTGATTGCATCGACGAGCAGAGCGCGAGATATCGGGCCGAGCAAATGTCTGGCGAGCACGATGTCGAGCTTTGGGAAGGCGATCGGCTCATTGCGGTCTTTCGAACCCCCGGGGGACGTCGGGACAATTAGACGCTGAGCGACATCGGCTACATTGTTCGTCTGGAACGTGAACTATGTACGCTCCTGCGAAATCAGCTGCTATGGTTGTCGCTTAGCCGTCGTCGGCCGGCAGCGCATCTTTAATCCATCCGTCGCAGGATCTGCGCGATGCGCGCGAATACCACATCTTCGTACCGATCTTAACTTTTTGCACCAACATCAAGCTTAACGAGCGGCTCTGGTTGCGCAACGGCAATGCCCTGTTACGCTTTGGGTGCATCATGGCTGCGTGTTTGCGATGATCAGATATTCATCCTACGGCACGACAAACTTCTCGAGGCGATCTCCTGCGGTCGAGGATTGCGATCCACTTCGAGCGGCGTATGACGAGCTGTTGAAGTTACGCGAGAGCGTCGCCATCGCCGAAGCTAAAGCGGCGAAGCAGTCTCATGCCGGCTGGAAGGCAAATTGATCAAAAATGGCGGCTAAGCCGTTCAGGCAAAATGGTTCAGGCTTGGTCTGAAGGCTGGTTTCGCCCCTTTCGTATCTTGCCGCGCGCGCTATCTGCTTCTCATCGTGCTTGTCGCCGGATCCGGCTGAGGGACAGTCATGATCCAGCGGGCAACAGCAGGACTGTAATTCCGACCTTGAGCACTCCAGCGGCTGCACACTACGCAAACGGCTACTCCGGTCATGGCGCTTCTCTCGAAGTCGCCTAGCGAACAAATACTGAGCAATCTGAGTCTCCGCCTAGAGTCGTGGCATCGGAAATGGCGCCCATTATTTATATTAATATGAGAAAATTTAAATTGATAATAATTAAAAATTAAACTATAAATTTAAAGGAAAAAGCGGACGGTGGGCTTGTCGGGGCAACGACACCTACCGGCAAGCAGCAGGCCTGGCCGTTGGATATGGTGCGGATGTCAGAAGCCAGCGGAGGAGGGCAGCATGAACCCGCAGCGACTGGAGGATTGGTCCATTGATTGAGTCGTGGACGCTGCACGTAGAGGTCGATGGAGCTCTGGCCGCGAGCCTAATTCTAGAGTGAACGAACTTGAGAATCGTCGCGCGAAACTTGGGACTTTGGTATCGCCAGTCGGACAAGAATACTGATTCCCTTCGGTGATTATGCTTTTCAGGCTCCTGCTTGTCATCTGACAGAACTCCAAATTATTCGAGGCAGGATCTTGGACTTCGAGGAGAACACCACGCGCTGAGATAAGGGTACGTGGACACGACGACGAGAGGCCAGCCTGCCGCGCGAACCTAACACTGAGCTTTCCCAATTGTGAATGGGGGCTTTCAATGTCAAACTTCGTCGAAGATCTACAGATGCTCCGCTTGATCAGAGCATTTCAGAAAGTAACGGACCCGGCTGCTCGGCGTACGATCGTGATATTCGTAGAGGAGCAGGTGCAGAAGCAGGGCGCGAAAAAACCCGAGGATCGCATGAGCGGGCCGGCCTAGCTGGCGGTGCCTTGCCGGACTGTCTGGTTCGTTCGGCCTCCGTCGGCCTCAAATGAATGTTCGCTCGATAGTTATGCGATTTCGTCTCGACCCGGGGATCCGGGCAGCGCGTCGCCAGTCTTTCGTCCGTGCGATGCGCATTTGCCTGACTGCCTTCGAAGACACATCGTCGAAGTTGCTCGGCTGGTCTCAATTATGCAGCGCGGCCTTTCGGAAAAATCCGCCCCCGCGCCTTGCCTCAAGCTGAGGCCCCGAAAACCTCAATGTCTCAACAAGGTCTAAGCCGCAGCCGCGCTGCGGTTCACGGTTCAGAAGAACGCGGGTTGCCTGAGGTGACGAAACCGACGCGCCCGACGATTCCGCTTAGAGGGCTCTGCTATCAGTCAGAGGGCGGAGCAGCTAAAGGTAAGCCCGGTCGCTCCCCAGCGGTCTCAAGGGAGCAACAGTCTTGCTACCGCCGATTGGTTGCACTTTCCATCGCATGCGCCCACCCTATCGACGTCGTGATTCGGGGAATCATGTATCAGGACCAGTTCGAGAGAATGTCGATGGACGAGCTGTGGGAGCTCCACAGCATGGTCAATGCCATTCTTGCGGAGAGGCTGATTGCCAAAAAGCGCGCGTTGGAGACGCGGCTCAAACAGCTTCGATCGGAGAGCGGTGCCGCAGGCAGTTCATCGCTGAGGCGGGATCAGTGAGTGACGATGCATGGACGTCCGATTGAGCTGTCCGTGTCGTTGAACGGTTCTTCATTCGATAGAGATGTCCGCGTGCGCTGCGATGGCGGACATCGCCGAATGTGAGAAGGGCTTTCGGTCGCGGCTATACAGTCGAGCAACGTGCATCCGCAACGCTAATATCCCGCCGCTGCGGTTTTGCTTTGATTTCGATACACTTGACGTTGCGGAATGATAAACGGGCCCTGTGCTGCCCGGCATATTGACGAGAACCACGATTCCATGGCCGTTCGGCGGCGCTTTGGTGTCGTGCGCTCAGGCTCGCCTGCAGGCGTGCTTAGCTCCGTCGGATGGGTCCGCCCACGAAACGGTAGTCTACGGTGCTGTTTTTGGTCCAACCCCTTTGAGTACTGCATGAAGAAAGGCGCTTGCGTGGTCATACTTCGCCGCGCGATCGACCGCCTGACCGCTTGGGCCAAACGCGCGGCCGCCACTTATTGGATCATACACCCCGGCGGGATCTGATGCGGGATCGAGGAGGTCTTCGCAAGTGCTTCGAGTGGGCACAAAAAGCTTGTGCAGTCGAGATGCGTCGTAATGGTTTTCGTTGTGGTCTACAGCCGATAAATATAGCGCAATAAAGTCACGGAAATCGGCGCGAAATGTTGCTCGCTGGGCCATGAGTATTCTCTCCGCCCCGATCGATAACTCGAAAATCAAATCAAACAATACATGATTTGAAATGGGAGGGCGACGAGAAAATTGCAGTCCGCTTCGCGCGGTCGAGCGTTCCGAAGCCGAGCGACAGGGCATCGGAGAAAAGATACCGCGGACCGGTCGCACTAGCGTTGCGCTGTGGATCCTAACGTGCCCTCGCAACTCACTCAGCGGCTTCAGAGCTGGTCAGCTCTACCCGATCACCTTCGCGGCTTGCGATGCCCCTTGCGACGAGCCGATCAACTACCGCGTCGCTGATCCGCTTGGTCCCGAACCGCCAGCCGCCGCGGACGCGCTTGTTAAAAGGTCCAAGTTGCAGCAGCCGAATGTAACTACGATCCTCTGGCGAGAAAGTCATATTTGGCCCCCGGAAATTTAACACCACCCGCAGCTCTCCCCTATATTAAGAATAATCAATCGATCGCGACAAGTCTTAGCGATCACGGCCGAGGGGTATTTAAATGCCGGATGCACGAACCGCCGAGCTAAGAAGCTGTAAATCGTGGTGTCTTGGCCGAATAGGGTGCACCGATTGACGCGGGCGAGTGCCGCCCCTTGGGGAGATCAACGGGGTGGCTCAAGGGTACAGATGCCGATGTTCGTGGTGCGCTGCGGCTTTGTCTTCCTCAAGTACCGCCAAGAGGCACTGTGGACAGACCGAGAATTGTTTTTCAGTCACCGCCCTACCCAACGCGGATCAAGCAGGTTTCGATGTGCCATGCGCGTTCGGGGCGTATCGCCTCGCTCGCGAGGCGGCACGTCACAGACCGAGCGATGTTCTTCCGGCTCGCTGTACCGAGAAGCAGCGCTACGATGAATGCTCCCGTCTATGGCTTAACATAGGTCCAGCCCTGCTCTTCCAACTCCATCACCCGCACGACGCCGGACTTGACCACTTCAGCCTGGGGGATAATCGGGATGTCCTTGTTCTCAGCCTTCCGCATGTTCTCTTGGGTGTTGCCGCAGGCCTTGAACGAGACCTCCGGCGTGCTGAGCGCCATCGTTTCGATCCGCGCTTTCACTGGCGAGGTGTCTTCGCGGAACATGTGCAGCCCGGGACCGAACGCGATCACTTCGATCTTCACCTTGTCGCCGACGTCCTTGTAATATTGCGTGACGTTCATTGCATTGTTGAGCGTGAGGTTCATTGCTGCGGGATCATTTGTATTCACCTGGAGGACCAGATGGTGCTGCTTGCTATTCGCCATGGCGTGGCGATCCGTCCGGGGAGACGCCGCTTGATGGCGCGTCCGCGCACTCGCGGGCGACGTCGCACGCGTGTTTATGGTGCTCATCCCTTCCGTAACTGCCTGCTTTGGCGCCAGCCACGGACGGGTGTACTCTTGCCCAGCAGAGAACGACGCGCCAAGCAGGAGTGCGGCGATGCAGACGATGGCTATTCTTAGCATGTATCGAAACTTGCTCATGTTCCAATCTCCTATCTGAAAAGAAGTCTTCTATCGCTCACTAGTTGTTGGGCTTCGCGATCGCTTGCGGCCATTTGCATGTAGCGGCGATCTTCGCGCGCACCCTGTCCAGTCCGGTCAAAAAGAAAGAGGCGTCTAGAAATGCTTGTGTCGACCGGGAAAGTTGCACGTCAAGCTGGCCCTGGCTAGGAAGCGATTGTATCAAGGCCGCCGCATCAGTCTTGAACGCGACACCGCCTCCAAATGCTGGAGCAGCCGCAGGCAGCTGTATGACCTGGCCGCCATTAACCCGATAGGAAATGGCGTAGTCCTCACCGCGACCCGAAACATCAGATCCTGCGACCACGAGTTCCGTGCGTCCAGCGCGGCATCGGATCGAGAGCCGCATCGCACTGCCCACATCTTGGCGCGATGATATCGTCGCGGTGGCGATCGGTGAGAAATCGACGGGTGATCTCGTCTGGCCGACAACCCAGCCATCCTCGTTGCGCCCCAGAGGAATAGCAGACCTGATGGCCTGGGAGAGCTCGTCAAAGCATTTCAGCCGCTGCGCGCCTGCCATCCCCGAGCAGGCGCGAAGCTGTGCCGTCGGATGGTCCTCCCCCTGCGCTAAGGCTACGCCGCTCACAAACACGAGAACGGCTGAGTCGAATACGACGGCCCGTTTCATTGCGATGCCTGTGTCGCGGGTGGATGGGCATCCAGCCATGCTTGTGCGGCGGGGAAACGTGAAAGCCCAGGAACCGTCGCCGCAAGATTGATCGATTTCCACTTCGGATCGAAACCCGCGACCTGCAAGCTCTCAATCCGCGAGAACAGTCGATCGACAAAGCGCGCGACGCGCCCGAAGCGGTTCGACTTCGGAGCCCAATTGAAGGCGACCAGCGCCGTCGGCACTGCGATCGTCGGCACGCGCTCGCCTGGCTTGATCAGGCTGGGATAATCGCTCGCGTCGAGAAAGGCAGGAACATAATAATCCTCCAGCTTGCCATCATAGAGGACGGGAAGGAACTTGAACCCTGGATCCCAGTGACCGCGCACGAACGCGTCGACCGGCTTCGATGTGATGAATACAACTGCGGCGATATCGCCCTTGCGCATCTGCTCCAGTGCAACCTGATGTGGAATGAATGTCTGCTCAACGTCGAGGCCGAGACGACTGAAGATCAGCGGACCCGAATAGGCCGCGGCGGTGCCCTGGGTATTGAAATTCACCTTCTTGCCGACCAGATCGCTCAGCTTGGAAACCTCCGGTCGCACGAAGATGTGTAGCTCGGATGGAAATAGGTTGAGAACGTAGGCCAGCCTGCGCTGGATGTCGGGCACCTGGCTTCTGTACTCTTCGAGTACGTCGGAATTGATGATCGCAGCGTCAACACCGCGAAGGTAGAGCAATGAATTGACGTTTTCGGTCGGCCCCCGCGTCACGATCGGCAGGACGTGGAGATTATCTCCGTCATCGACGACGCGGGCCATCTCGGCGGCGAGTCGGATGGGGGCGCCTTCGATGAGGCCTCCAGCAAGACCGATCGTCCAGGCGTTCATCGTATCTTGCGGTTTAGGCGCCTGATGCACGCTAACGCCCTGAGCCTTGAAGCTTTTGGTACGCGCCTCAACCCAAGCCGGCCGTACGGTCAGCAACAGGGAAATCGAGGCAGCGAAAGCAAACAGCGTCCATCGACCGAAAGAAGAGTTCATTTGCCAGGCCCTCCGATGGATCTCCAATTTCTGTCCGCGCCGCCCCTCCTCAATCGCGGGTCAGCGCCGCGACGCGTCGAGCCGCTCTTCCGCTTCCTTGATGCCGCCGGCCCGTGCTCTTGCGTAGAGATCTCGCGCTTTCGCCGCATCGCCGACCGTCCCATACGCGCCCCATTTGCGAAGGACGATCGGGTCATAGGTCTCCGCAAGTGCGAAGCTTGCGTGCGCATCCCCGATCTCGGCGGCACGCTCGAGCACCGCGCGCGCCGAGGCGATATCACCCTGACCAAGCAAGACACTTGCCCGGGCTACGAGTCTTGCCACCTCTGCAGCATTCCCCGAATCAGGCCTGGCGTTCGTTCGCGTGGCGCCTAGGGTTGTCTGGGACGTCGCAACAGGCCTGATCGCGTCAGCCTCGAGCCGTTTGTCCTGCACGCCCCGACGCTTCGTGGTATCCCCGGACGCAGCATTCCGCTGCGATGCAAGCTCCCGTTCCAGCTGTGCGGTCTTTTCGCGCTCCTGCTGAAGCAATCTCAAGGAGACCGCCGACGTGTCCGCGGCAACCTGCCTCAGCCGAGTAGCTTCGGCGCTCGCCTGGGCGGCCTGCAACTCAACTTCCTGCCGGGCCGCCTCGAGATCATGCGCCAGCCGCTCGCCGCGTTCTTGCTCGTGTTGCAAGGACCTCCGCAACTCTGCGGTGCCGTTCTCCGACGCCTCCTGGGGAGTAGCCGCCCGATCAGCGGCCCTGCGGGCCTGAGCCTCATACGCGTAGATTGTGGCGTGCGCCATCGACAGATCGTTCTCGAAGGCCTCGGCCCGCTCGTGCTCTTTCTCCAACGACAGCTTGAGCTCCGCAGAGCTCTGCTCCGCTGTCTGCTTCATCCGGTTTGCTTCATCGATCGCTTTGGTCGCCAGCGCCGTTTGAGCTTCCACCTCACGCCGGGCCGCTGCCAAGGCTGCCTCCAAGCGGCTTGCGCGCTCTTGTTCGTGTTGCAGGACTTTGCGGAGCTCCGCCGTGGTGTCGTCCATGACCTGCTTGGCTCCGCTGGCGTCGTCTATCCCCTTTGCGGATGATGCCGTCTGCCTCTCGGCGTTGCTGCTGGCCGTTGTCAAAGGCCGTTCCAGTGGCCCGACATGCTCCTGTTCTTGTGGTGGGGAATTGGAGGTGCCAGAGCCGCTGTCCCACGCCGCATCGTTTCCTCTTGGGACCTTTTCGGTCTCAACCCTGTTCTGTTTTTCACTCTGAGCGAGCACCTCTGTGAGCCGCTTCTGTTCTGCCGCCCCGGCCTTTGCAAGACATGCGCTTACTTTTTCGCTGACGCCTGCAAGAGCACACCAAGCCTCATCGGCCAATTCCCTACAAGATTTGAAGGCGCTCAATATGTTGCCACCGCACGAGGACCGGTAGAGCACGATGTCGTCGCTCTTGGCTGTTCGATTTTTTTCGGAGCACTCCCGGCTCTTCTGCGCTGCTGCATGGGCGTAGTCGATCTGCTGCCGCTGATAGGTGGTGCACTCTTGTTGTGATTTCGGCTCCGCCGGCGGAATTGGCTGGTCGTCGGCAAGCAAGTAAGAAGCAGGGACGACCAGCGCTGGCAGCAGAAGCGTTATTGCTAAAGGACTTGAGCGAAACATCTGAGGACCATCGGGACAGCAGGGCAGTTCCTGGATTGCGTGGGATAAGCCCGTGAAATGGGTCGCCTCATGCCAATGAAGCTCCATCGAAAGTGTGTGCAGTATGGACAGTTCATCGATCTGTCGTTCAATTGCTTCCCACTATCCCAGCCGTGAAAAATGGCTCCGGCTGGATGGGGCTGGGCCACAATGCCCGAGCCAGAAGAGGCGCGGCTGGCGCGTTTAAGGCCTTTCGAACCTTCAGCCGTAAAACCCAATCCAGATTTAATTATTATATACATATCGAATTAAAGCAATATTTAATTGTCATGCTGGATACGATCCTACTGATGATGGGAATTGGAGCGAACCCCCTTGCCGTTCGCGTTCTGGGGCGTGCACAATCAGATCGGACGGAACTAGGGCGTCCGAGGTTCCGAGCGAAACTGGTAGCTCTGGTTCTGAAAAGAGCTGCGGTTCACGCTTTCGCAGCGCTGCTGTTCCCACGCGCGCTCCGGCAGGGCCGTCGGCTTCCTTTCCAAACCCTTTCCATCCTCAGTGCTGACCGGGTGCCTTGAAACTGCGTTAACAGTCCGCTCGCCAGCAAGCGGATGATGCTGCGCAATGGACGCGCCGTTGGTCTTTTCTGCGAGGGCCCAGCGTAAGGCGAACTAGTTAGTCTTGATCCTGAATACTTCAGCGACCATGCGACTAACGATCCTTGTAAGCGATTTCACTCGCTTCTCCATGACGACGAAGAGAAGCATCAGCCAAGTCGCGAGAGCTGAGCACCACAGCAGGGCTTCTAATGTTCTGGGCATAGCGCGACTCCCAAGATGCTTCTGAAATCACAAACAGCGTTGGCCGGACCGGTGGTCCTGGCAAGTCCTCGTAAAAGTAGCGGCGCCTTGACCCACTCGGCAAACGACACAACGCGGCAAAGGCGGAAACGAGAGCGCCCGAGAGCCGACAGTTGGCAGGACCGGCGCCCGCTCAGAGCTAACGGTTGCTGCAACAAAGCCATCCCAGAACCGCCGATGCCCTCGAACTCCATACGTTCGAAGGAGTCCTTCGCAAGCTCTGTCCTGATCGACTGTGTCGGCGAAGGACCTCGAGATCGCCCTTCTCGCCAGAAATAATCCTTACCGAACCGATTGTGCTTAGCCGCGCTCAATCGCGCCGACAGCCGCTCCGCACGAGGCACCGAGCGGCAAGGAAACGGCCCGGCACCCTTGGGGGCGTAAGCAGGGGGGCAGGAGGATGCCGGGGCCGTTTCTCGCAGGTCCTTGGCGCGTCCATCCGGCGCCAGCGACCACCAATCCTACCTCAAATTAAAATCATGTCCACAAATAATGTCGATTTAAACTTGATTATAAATCGACCGCATGAGTAAATAGCGAAACAGTCGAAATGATGCAGTTATCGAAGTCCTTTAGAGGTTCTGGCATGACCCGCTCCCCATCCATAGTGCCTCTCGTGGCGGCAGATCAGGACGTCTATCTTGTGCTTGAGGATTTCGGGAGCCGACTTGGGAGAGCTTGGTGCGAGACGGCCGAAGAGGACACCTCCCGCGCGACACTGGTGCGACGTTTGATCGATGGTCAGTACGAGCATCCCAGCCGCATCGTGGCGTTCAACACGGCGGAAGGATGGTCCCGTGATGTCACCACGGACATCGCAGATGAGCTGCGTCGCCGCTTTGTCGAGATCGACGAAGTGACTCCGGCGCTGCTGGAATTCTTGGAGAGAGCGGCGAGACATTGAGGCGGAATCGCTTTCGTAAACACTCTCTGTGTGGGGTGATGCGCCATCATATGCGAGCCGAACTCGTCTCCTCGCGCCGAAGGTGGTGCGCTGCCAACAGCGGCCCGGGACCGACTGATCGCAGGCCTCGGCCTCGCCGCATCGATGATCCGCAAGGCCGACTGTCGCGTCAATGCAGAGGTTATTCTGCACCTCGAGCCGAACCAGCCCGCAATCTCTGCTCAGGTAAGCTAGCGAGGGTGTTGGCCCGCTGCCCCCTATCAGACCTAACCAGCGAGACGCCAAAATATGCCACGCCCTGAATGCCCGCCGAGTCACTCTCTTCCCGGTGGGCGGACCATCCCGAGGGAAGATTTGCTTCGAGCGGTCGCGTTGGCGACCCTTAAAGCGGCGTTCTCCAGCCGACTGCTATGCTCGCTGAAAACCAGAATAAAGTACCCTCTGCCTATATAAAATAGTTATTAAATGTAATCATAATGGCTTGGACGTAAAAATGGAATTAGACTTCGAGAAAATAATACCAAGGGAGGAGTGGATGGACACCGTACGCCGCTTGCGCGCGATGGCACAGCTGTGCCGACAAACTGCAGCTCATCATCCCGATCGAAGTTGGAAGCTGCTCGCTGAGGCCGAGTATTGGGAGCATTTGGCCGACGGCGTACTTCTTGCGCGATCAGAGCGATGCGAAACGGGGTGCGCCACCATCAATTGAGTATTCCGAACGTAGCGCCGCGGCAGCTTCATGCTTCGGCGCTAGTCTGATCTGCTCATTTTGACGAAATGATATTCAAACCGAGTGATTGTCGACTTTCGGGCTCATGAATGAGATTGAACACCCCTGCCTATCCTGGCGGCTGACCGTTTGTAACCTGCGCGCAGCCTTCAACCCGACATCGGATTATAGAGGCATTGCAATCGCGCTATTTGGAATGGGCATGCTCGCCCAGCTCGATCGCGCATTTTCGCGCGTCAGGGTGGGCGAATCCGGGAGCGGCGTACGTCATGCTGCGTGCGGATTGACCACTGTGTAGCCTCGCAGCGAACGCGCGTGAATCCTCGTCGCGTGGCCTCCCGAGTTTGCATCATACGCCAGCCAAATATCGCCACCGATGTGCTGTTCCAAGACGAAGACGTGTCCGTGTCGCGCTGCCACCATACCGGGCGCTGGCGACGTCCGCGGGAAGCGCAGCCAATTGGCTGCGAGATTCAGTTCTGGCACGATGCGGCCAAAGACACGCATAGCCGCACCGCAGCCGCAGAAGGATTGAGGACAGCCCGCAGGGCGACCTCCAACGATTCGAGCGACTGGGACGTCTACTCTGCCCGCAGACATAGCCAATCTGTCAAACGGCCTTCGCTCAAGAACATGCAGTCCATAGGAAGATCGAGACAATCGCGCCGCACCTGGCAGTGAATAGGAAAAATCGCACGGCATTGTCACATTACATTCTGGCGGCCGGCTCGTGCGGAACGGGCGAGCTTGCGAGGAGATGGGCTCAATTGAAACAAGCAGGGACACAACAATTATTTGCTTAAACATGCAAGACTCCGGGGTTTAATTGGTCCTGCCCCGGAGATAAAGACCAGTGCCATTTTGGCCAAATTTAGTCACGCAGTGCGAACCGGAAGGTGGAATTCGTCAGGATCGGACTGCGAATTAGGCCAAATTAAATGCGGATCTCATTGGCCCTGGTATTTGCGCAGGCGGGTAGTCGGAAGGGGGCAAGCGCATACCAAATGCAACTTGGATCTCCCGCTATGCGCGATTTGGCAGCTACGACTTCTTCCGTGGCTTCCCGTCCGCCAAGCCATATATCTGTGCTCGCTATGGTTAGGTTGTCAGCGACGTATGCTGCGGCAACAAGGGTGCGCCGCGGTCAGCCGCCTCAATCGGCGGCGTGCCAGCTGCGTTGTTGCAGGGAGTCGTTCTCGCCGTGAGTCTGATCAGCCGCGCCGTGACCTTCGTTTGAAGGCTTGGCGCTTTCGCCGGCGAGCAAAAGCAGTTTTTGCATTTCAGCAAGGCGGGCGCGGCAATATTCGCGATAGAGCAGGTCGAATATGACGAGCATGGTCGCCTCCATCTTTGGAGCGCGCACCTATAGGAAATTCCCGCAAGTGCGGCGACGCACCTTAGCGCTCTCGTTTCAATTCCGTTGTGACCCCGTTCACAGCGGCGGCTGCTTTCCCGCAGGCAAACCGATCGTCCTTACTGTTCATGAAAAAGAGCAGGGCCGGTGACCAAAGTTCGTTGCACGAGGCAATCGGCGAGAGGCCCCGCTCGACTCCGCGGAACCATCTAAACAATTGATTGAACGCTTTTCGCAGCACGAGAGCCTGCAATGGTCAGAGGATACACCAAGAGATCGCTGCATTGAATTCAGTTAATGGTCCGATGATAGACATTGACCTCCCATTTAAATGTGGTCTATTTAATATCATTTTGATCACGCCAATCGAAAGCTGCATGGCGACTCAAGAACTGTCCGCAGCCCTGGAGCTTAATGATGGCCGAGATACGCAGTTTCAGGTCTGGAGAGCGGGAGGGAGGTGGGGACAGTAGCGCGCCGCGCCGTCTCGCAGCGATCATCGTCGGTGATATCGCCTCCTATAGCCATCTCATGCAGTTGGACGAGGAGGGGACCCACAAGCGTGTCAAACGCATTCAGCGCGATTTGGTGGAGCCGAGCATAAGCGAACACGAGGGGAGGCTCGTTAAGACGACCGGAGACGGCTTTATCGCGATTTTTGACAGTCCGGTTGAAGCGGTGCGTTGCGCAATCGTGATTCAGCAGAACTTGCTTGGCCGCAACGTCCCTTTGCCGAAGCATTCAAGAATCGAGTATCGGATTGGCGTCAACCTGGGTGACGTCATCGTCGAGCCGGACGACATTTACGGCGACGGCGTCAACATCGCCACGCGCATCGAAGGTCTTGCTGAACCGGGGCAGGTCTTCATCTCCGGCGCAATCTACGAGCAGATCAAACACAAGCTGGTCTGCGGCTATGAAGCGTTGGGAGACCGGCGCGTCAAGAACATCACCGATCCTGTGACGATCTACCGGGTCCTCCCCGATGCACAGGCAGTTGCAGGTCGACGGAATCGTCGCGAGACGATCCTGATCTTGCTGCTGGGCGTCACAAGTCTGGTCTTGGCGAGCAGCGTGCTGTGGTACCTGGTCCAGCAGCCGAAGGGTGGAGAGGGGCGGCAAGTTTCGGTTCCGTCTTCGACCCCCGTCGCTCCACTCACGCCGACAACTCCCAGTCTGGCTCAGTCTCAGCAGAGCCCGGAGGCGCCGGCATCGTCAAGCGTCAACGCGCCAACCATCGTGGCGAAGTCGAGCACACCCGTTCCGCAGGCGTCTCATGAGCCTACTCCGCGCGAGCCCGAGATGGTCCCGATTCCCGGTGGTGCGTTTGCAATGGGCAGCAACGATGATCCGACCGAACGGCCGATCCATCAGGTGACGGTGCGACCCTTCTCAATTGGCAAATATCCAGTGACGGTTCGAGAATGGAATGAATGCGCCGCCGCCAAGGCGTGCACCGTTACCGCAGCGGGAGACGACGAGGCGCCAGCGGGCAACCTGAGTTGGACGGATGCACGACAATATGTGACATGGCTGGCCAAGGTGACCGGCAAGCCATATCGGCTGCCGAGTGAAGCGGAGTGGGAATATGCGGCGCGCGCAGGCACTCAGTCCAAGTATTGGTGGGGCGATCGGATGATGCCAGGGATGGCGGGATGCAAGGATTGCGAACCGTCCTCGTCCACGGCTCCGGTCAAGGTGGGAAACTATCCGCAAAATCGGTTCGGTCTGTACGACATGGGAGGGACGGTCGATCAATGGACCGATGACTGCTGGCATAAAAATTATCAGGGCGCGCCGACAGATGGCTCACCCTGGATTACAGGGGACTGCGCCTCGCGCGTTATTCGGTCCGGCTCTTGGAAAAACGATGCCAGATACGTGCGTCCCTCGAACCGAGACAGCTATGACACTGGTGTCAGATATCCGACGCACGGCCTGCGCGTGGCCCTAGGTTCCTGAGAACTGGCAAGGAGGTACCGGATGAGGATTGTGGGTATGGTTGTCCTTGTAGCGCCGCTCTTGCTGACAGAAATGGCGCATGGGCAAGGTAAATCGGCTCCGAATGACGCGAAGCTGTACTTTATCTCGCCCGTGGATGGCCAGAAAGTCAAAAGCGGCTTTTGGGCCCGGTTCGGGCTGCGAAACATGGGCGTGACGCACGCGGGCGACGACTACGCGAACAGCGGTCATCACCATCTTTTGGTGGACGTTGACGAGCCGGTCGATCCCAAGGAGCCAATCCCGCAAGACAAATCTCACTTGCACTTCGGCGCCGGACAGACCGAAACGTATCTCGAACTTCCGCCTGGAAGGCACACTCTCCAGCTCGTTCTGGGCGACGCCAAGCACTACCCATTCGATCCTCCGGTCGTATCGGACAAAGTCACCGTCCGGGTCGGAGAGGAGGCTATCAAGCGGCGTCGCTGGCGTCGTCTGCACTAGGCGGCTCCTGGCTCGTGGCCGAAAATCTCGCGATACAGGCTCGCAAATTGTCCACGAACGACCCAAGAAAGCGTGCAACCCCGCGAGCCAAACTCCGATCGTGAGCCTTGCTGTTGGCAAGCGGCGAGGTTTGTTAATTAAAACCGAGAGCGCTCAGTTCGTAATAATTCCAGAAGCCTGTCAGCTCCGGGCGGTTCGCCTGCTTCGACATCGCCTAAACCGCGCTATTTTCATTGTATGCGGCGCTCGAACGAATTTTTGGAAGTAGATTTTTTATTTAACCGAGTT
The DNA here is from genome assembly GCF_028128715.1 of Bradyrhizobium sp. CCBAU 51745. Lineage (NCBI taxonomy): Bacteria > Pseudomonadati > Pseudomonadota > Alphaproteobacteria > Hyphomicrobiales > Nitrobacteraceae > Bradyrhizobium > Bradyrhizobium sp. CCBAU 51745. Next base: position 440,523 of record NZ_LBJP01000093.1, read on the forward strand.
GGAGACAGCGATGCGACGACACGTCGTGAGACCGTGGAGCTATCAAGATCTGGCCTTATTGAGGACGCTAGCGCGAGAATTGCCCACCCGAGAACTTGCGTTGAGGCTTGAACGCAGTCCAGCTGCCGTCATCTCGAAGGCGCGAGAACTTAAGCTTTCCCTAAAAATCCCGAGGATGAGAAAGGGCAGTCTAGTCTAGCTACTTTAAAAAAATACACAAAATTCCTTGGCTTGAAATATATCCGATTGAACCCTTGGATTGTTTTGCTAAACTGACGAATAATTTCTTTGAATACGTCTCTCGATCCGATCCTTGTATCTTTCATTCTCCGGGGGGCACGATGTTTGATGCCGCTACCACTGCCCTGCTACGTGCAGTTCTGAACGAAATCTGTGATGGCGTTTCGCCTCACGAAACCGGTGCCCGTGCACATGTGGCATCCAAAATTCTCGAGGCCGCGACGAAAGGCGAAACATCGGCCGATGGCCTGATGCAGGTCGGCCGGAAAGCGCTGAGTGACGCTCCTACTATGTGGCGGTAGCCCCGCCCACGGTGCAGGGTTAGCGCAGCCCGGAGAATGATGCCAAGGGCTTTGGGCCAATCATCAGTTGGTGTGGTCTCCCCGGCTCGAGAGTCCTTCGGCGTGAACTTGCCGGAGTTTGCCCGCATCTGTCACCGCTTCGTAGAAGCGGAGTTAGCAGCATCAACCGCGCAGGCCCGGGAATTTCCGCTGGAGATGCTCCGGCGCGGGAAGGGGGCCCTAAACTGGCGGTGCTCGTGCCAGGTCCCGCTCAAGTCCGGCTGTGAGCGCCAGGAGTCGGGGCTTGACGGCTATCGCGAACCTGAGAGGTTGGAGACTATAGGTGCTGCCATCGAGTTCTGCTCATCTCGTCCTATACGTCTGAGCAGACCAAGGCCTTCTCGGCCTCCGCAAACATCGTGAATGGGGATGCATCGAGCATCGAGCTCCATGGCGCCGCGCTTTCGTAAAGCGGCCTCCAACTCGCCATATAGCCAGGGCGATCATAAAACCTGGGACCATCGATGCTCTCGAGGCTGACCACAAAAGCAAGGCCGTGAGTGCTTGCACTCCATATGTCCATGTGCGTGACAGAGCGACGGAAATGCAGTGGCATCGCAGAAACTCCTCAGCAGTATGGATGGTGGTATTCAAAACGAGAATGCTGGCAAGATCATATTTAAAATTGAAGACCTGCATCCATTTGAATTGCGCTGCTCGATGATCTGTTCAAGGACGGTCGGCCTGACCATTGCTGACGATTGAACCACGCTGCAGATGGACCAGCCTGCATTCGGCGGCGAAAACCCAGGGTAATGATAATAATGTGGATTATATCGCCCAACTCTTGCCGGTCACCCGGAGTAGATTAGATTGCCGCTTGCAGCGCAAACACGGTGTCTTGCTTTGGGGAGCTCATGACAAGTGACGACTTTAGATCCATGTGCACAGATGATCTGTGGATTTTGTATCAAGAAATCACGGATGTTCTGGCTGAAAAGATAGTCACCAAGAAAGCCGCATTAGAATTGCGCCTTTGTGAACTCGACACTGCCGAGAGGATGAGGGGTGTGCGAAAACGCCGCTCGTACCCGCCAGTTTTCGCCAAGTATCACAATCCAGATAATCTGGTGCAAAGTTGGTCAGGCCGTGGCAAGACACCTCTGTGGCTCAAAGCACAGCTTATGGCTGGAAATAGGCTGGAGGACTTCCTGATCGACCGTCCACGCGGCGAAGGCCGACGCAGGAGCGGATAAGGCCTCGTGCCTTCCCTCGTCATCCTCACGCTTCGCGCCAAGCGCGGCCACGAGGGGCTGCTTGCTCGCGTATCAGCACTATCAACGGAGTCCTTCATTACTGCCGATGGTGCGCCCATCACTGTCCATTAGGACAGTACTCAACACGCCTCATTCGGCAAGGCGGCCTTCACCAGACGGATACAAGTGCATGCTGGTGCGGGTCGGAAGAACTGGCCGCATGAGAAGGCCCAGATTGTCGCGGAAAGCCTCGAAGCCGGGTGCGATTGTAACGTATCCATCAGGTATGGCGTTTCGCGGTCACTGCTGCTGCGATGGCGACGCTCGTTTCGGCCGGAGCCGAAGGATGCCGCCGATCAGCCTGGCTTCGTACCGGCGGTGGTGGTCGCGGAATCGGGGCCGACGCCTTGTCTAGCAGCGGCGGGGCGATCGAGATCGAGTTTGCGACCGGAGCTCGGATGCGGATCACGGGTGCGGTCGACGCGGCGACGCTAAAGGCTGCCGTGGCCGCGCTGGCAGATGGACGCCTCCGGTGATCCCCATTGCGTCGGGCGTGCGGGTGTGGATTGCGACCGGCCACACTGATATGCGTCGCGGCATGAACTCGCTGGGTTTGCTGGTGCAGGAAGCCTTCAAGCGAGACCCGCACGGTGGCGACCTCTATGTGTTCCGTGGCAAAAGCGGCAAGCTGATCAAGATCCTTTGGCATGATGGGCTGGGCATGTCGCTCTATGCCAAGCGGCTGGAGCGCGGCCGCTTTCTCTGGCCGTCGTCGGCTGATGGCGTGGTGACGATCACCCCAGCCCAGCTTGGCTACCTGCTTGAGGGCATTGACTGGCGGATGCCGCAACATACGTGGCGGCCGCAGACGGCCGGCTGATCGCTGTGATTTGAATCGACGGCGCGACCAGCAGTCCGGACTGAGAGCGTGTCCGTGGCGGTGTGCATCCGGAGCAGCATCTGGCGGGCTATGCCGGACTGATGCAGGCCGACGCCTACGCCGGCTTTGGCAGGCTCTATGAGGCCAATCGCAAAGGTGGCCCGATCATCGAGGCCGCGTGCTGGGCGCATGGCAGGCGCAAGTTCTTTGATCTCGCGCGGCTCAGCAAGGCGCCGATCGCGGCCGGGGCGGTCAAGCGCATCGATGTCCTGTTCGCCATCGAGCGCGAGATCAACGGCCTTGCTCCGCAGGAGCGTTTGCGTGTGCGCCAGAAGCGCGGCCGCCCGCTCGTCGTCGAGCTGGAGGCGTGGTTGCGCGAGCAGCGCGCCAAGCTCTCCAGGAACAATGACACGACCAAAGCGATCAATTATTGCCATCAGCCGATGGGATGCATTTAGCCGCTTCCTTGATGACGGACGGCTTTGCATGTCGAACAATGCTGCTGAGCGCGAGCTACGGGCGGTCGCCGTGGGTCGAAAAAATTGGACCTTTGCCGGGTCCGACGAGGGCGGCTGGTGTGCGGCCGCCATCTACAGTCTCATCGCCACCGCCAAGCTCAATGACATCGACCCGCAGGCCTGGCTTGCCGACGTGCTGGCGCGCCTACCAGATCACCCCGCCAAGCGCATTGACGAACTGCTGCCTTGGAATTGGCAGCCTCAAAGCGTCGCCCACGCCGCATAGCACGATCAGCCTTCCGCCAAAAGCAGCCTAGCGCATGTTGTTTTTTTCCGGAATCGGGATTCCCACCGGCGGCAATATCTGATTCAAACTCCATGCTGGGGAACCGGTGCCAGCATGGATGACGCGACCCTATTCGGAAGATCTTAGCGCACTCGCTCTGGCGAGGGCTGACGCGGGCGAGACGGTTCGTTCGATTGCAGAGGCACTTCAGATCAGTAGCCGGCGGCCCGACCGCAAGCTCACGTCCGGCATGCCAGCAGCAGCGAGCAGCGGGCGAGACGATGGAAGGCGCGAGCGGGATCAGGCGATTTCGAGCGAGTGCTTGAAGTAGGCAATGGTCTCCTTCAGCCCGTCTTCGAGCGCAACCTTCGGCTCCCAGTTCAGGACTGCCTTCGCCTTGGTGAGGTCGGGCTGGCGCTGGCGCGGATCGTCCTGCGGCAGCGGCTTGAATTCGAGCTTGGAGCGCGAGCCAGTGAGCTTGATGACATTCTCGGCGAGCTCGCGGATCGTGAACTCGGAATTGTTGCCGAGATTGATCGGGCCGGTGACCTCTTCCGCAGTCGCCATCAACCGCATGATGGCCTCGACGAGATCGTCGACATAGCAGAACGAGCGGGTCTGATCGCCGTCGCCGAACACGGTGATCGGCTCGCCCTTCAGCGCCTGGACGATGAAGGACGAGACCACGCGGCCGTCATTGGGCTGCATGCGCGGGCCATAGGTGTTGAAGATGCGCGCGACCTTGATCGGCAGGCCGTGCTGGCGCCAGTAGTCGAAGAACAGCGTCTCGGCGCAGCGCTTGCCCTCGTCGTAGCAGGAGCGGATGCCAATCGGATTGACGTTGCCCCAGTAATCTTCGGTCTGGGGATGAATCAGCGGATCGCCGTAAACCTCGCTGGTCGAGGCTTGGAAGATACGCGCCTTCAGCCGCTTGGCGAGGCCGAGCATGTTGATGGCACCATGCACCGAGGTCTTGGTGGTCTGCACGGGGTCGCGCTGGTAGTGGATCGGCGAGGCCGGGCAGGCCAGGTTGAAGATCGCGTCGACCTCGATGTAGAGCGGGAAGGTGACGTCGTGCCTGACCGCCTCGAATAGCGGATTTGCGATCAGATGGGCGATGTTGCGCCGGCTGCCGGTGAAATAATTGTCCGCCGACACCACCTCGGCGTCGGCATCGAGCAGTCGCTCGCAGATGTGCGATCCTATGAAGCCGGCGCCTCCCGTTACGAGGATGCGGCTATTCTTGTAGCTTTCAAACGGCATGATCGGTTCCATTGTCCGCGCGGCGGGGGCGGGCTGAGTGGTATCGGCAACGGTCGGACTGGCCAATAGCGAAGTGGGTTTGGGTTGAGGTATTTAATCACCCCTACTGTGCAGGGGTTGTTTTCGCATTTTCTTGCAGCCGGGGCGCGCGGCGATGCGCGGCTAGTCTAGCCGGGGCCTTCGCCGGATGCGTACATTGTAACCGATGTCGCCCGCCGCTATGGCTGCCCGGCCCAGCAGGTGCGTGACAGGCGGTGCCCGGCTGCGGTTGCGCGGCTCTTGAGCGCATCGCCCAACGTACGCAGTTGAAAAGCGCTCCGCGGCAGTCCCATCAGCGAAAAAGCTCGAGCTTGCAACGCAAACCGCCGCTGCTCGGTTGCCCCGATGTAGCGGCGGTCGTTGTTCGAGCGTGACTTGGCTTAGCTAATCACTCCGGTGCTTACCGAAACCAAAATGGCCACCAACCACGACGAGGGATCGGCTGGGCCTGTGCCTTCATGGCTTGGACCTCTTCGACGGGACGAAGCTGCGGGCCATAGACCGCGGGGGGATAGACGTCGTCCCAAAACACATAGCCGGTCTGGACGTAGGCCGCGCGATGGTGCGATGGGGCAAGCGCCAGTTCTGCGGCCGGAGCCATGGTTGTACTCATGGCGATGCCGAGTACGGAAAGGGCAATCGATGGAACAAGGGCACGGAGGCTCATTGCATGGAATCCCTATTAAAATGAGACGGGCAATAATGCTACGGGTTCCGAAAGGTTGCAAGGGCGCGCGGTCGCACCAAATGCCGCGGACAATCTGTCTTCGGGGCATGGAGCCCGTGCGCAGTCGTGATCGGCCGGATCAGAGCGCCGAGCGCCATATCAGGAATCGTCGTGCAACTCCGAAGGGATAAGTGCAGGTGTGCGGTGAAGATCGAGTCCGACGCTGCACACCAAAGATCTCACGTGATCAATCTTTCGGCGCCAGAAATCATGATGTCGACACACTACTCACTCTTGATGAGTGTCAGATTCCTCAGGACGCATTCAATGGTTTCTGCCTCTGTCTCCGCATCGTTCTTCTGCTCCGGGCTAGCGTTGGGATACGCATTACGCGCCTGGCGTGTCCGCCGTAAGTTGGCAAACTTGTTCCCCTCCGCCTCACGCTCATCAGCGAGACCTGCTCCGATTTCGACTTTCGGACATACGCGACGGGCTTTCTAGGATCGCCCAGTCACGCCGTAGACGCGTTTCGTATCAATCCAGGGGACGACGACATGAGCGAGCCAAAGAAGGATGCTCCGCGGCGCTACATCAAGGACGGTGCCGGCCAACGTGTTCTGGTCGGCCTGACGATTTCCGAGACAATCGAATTCGAGACTCTCGAGAGTGGGCAAGGCCGCCCGGGCGCTGATCTGCTCGCCAATGGGTCTGGGATTCGTGAGCACAAGCATAACGAGCGTTGGCTCGAGCTCTACGTCAAACACGAGCAGGCCTGGAGCCATTGGATGGCCGAGACCCGCACTCGGCTGACGACTCACTTGCTCAACTAGTCCATCGGCTCGTTCGCATCCGATGTCACACCGCCAGCATTCTGCTTCCCTGGATGCTCATCAAGGTCAGATTGCCCGTGGCATAGGCGCCCGTATCGATGTTGACGCGGTTCGCCAGAAATTCGGCGCTCCGGACCGGCGTGTGGCCATGGACGATATATTTTCCGAACTGCTCGTCGCTTCGCAGAAACTCCTCGCGGATCCAGAGCAAATCGCGCTCGGTCTGCTCGGCCAGCGGAACGCCCGGACGACCGCCGGCGTGGACGAAAAAGAAGTCTTCGCAACTGAAGCTCAACCGCAGATTGTCGAGAATTCCAGATGTTCGGTCGGCATCGCGCGAATCAAGTCGCGCAGGATCGATGCCGGCTCGTCGCGCTTGAGCGAGCCCGTAGGACATCAACGTCTGGGTCCCGCCGAAGGCAATCCAGTCCTCGAACTAAACGAGCGAGTTCGAGGCGCTGGACAGGCCGGACACACGTCCCGGCGCCGACCTGCTCGGCGAGGCGGCGCGCGTCCGCCAGGCCAGGCATGGCGAACGTTGGGTGGAGCTTTACGTCAAGCATGAACGCGCCTGGAGTGACTGGATCGCCCAGACACGTATGCGCCGGGAGAGAGCGCTGCGGCTTAACTAGAGGTTGATTGATGCGACCGCCAGCCGTTCCAACCTTGGAAGCCGTTTCCCGCGTGGCAAGCGCTTGTCGCCATGTCACACCGCGAGCATGCTGCTTCCCTGGATACTCATCAGAGTGAGATTGCCGGTAGCATAGGCGCCGGTGTCGATGTTGGCGCGGTTATACCGTACGTCGGCGCTGCGCACCGGCGTGTGACCATGCACGACATATTTTCCAAAATGCTTTTTGCTCTCCAAGAACTCCTTACGAATCCACAAAAGATCGTTCTCTTGCTGTTCGGATAGCGCCACGCCGGGTCGAACGCCCGCATGCACAAAGAAGAAATCCCCGCACGTAAAGCTAAGCCGCAGATTGTCCAGGAATTCCAGATGCTCAGTCGGCATTGCGCGAATCAAATCGCGCAGGATCGACGTCGGCTCCTCGCGCTTCAAATCCGGCGGGGCGAGCCCGTAAGACATCAATGTCTGCGCCCCCCCGACCGCAATCCAGTCCGCGAACAGTGAAGGGTCTTCGAACACGCTCACCAGAAATGCCTCGTGATTACCCTTGAGGAAGACCGCATTGCCCCGGCGACTACGCTCGACCAGGATGTCGAGGGTGGCGCGCGTGTCCGGGCCGCGATCGATGTAATCGCCCATGAAAACCTCGATCGCATAGTGCGGGCGGCTGCGAGCCACGTCGGCGTCGATCACCCGCAACATCGGCTGCAGCAGATGCGCACAGCCGTGAATATCCGAGATCGCATAGATGCGAATCCCGTCGGGCAAGTGCGGCTTGTGGATTGGCCGACGTGGTCGGGCGAGAGATATCATGGAGCAAAATCGATCAGGTGGTCGAGAAATTTCCCCAAGTCGCCGGCGCCTGAGAACTCCCCATCTGATACGAACAATGTGTGGTGGATGGAGTAGGTCCTCGTTCTCCGGCTTGATCACGCCAAAAGAAGGGCGGAACTTCTTGCCTACCCTTGCGACGGGTTCCAGCAGTCCGCGGAAATTGCAGCGCTGAACTGCATAGCAAAGATGCATGCCTCATTCCAAATCTCGTGATGCAGCCGCAGATTGAAATTCATCTGTATTCCCGCAAGTGACTCCTCGCGCTCTCGCGACAGATGAGCGCCTCAAACCTCAAAGATGAGCGAAGACGCGCTCGCGTGACCATTAAAGCACGCCGAGGATATGGAACTTGATTCAAAATGCGGCAGCGCGTCGCCGATATGTCAGCACCGTGACGAGATCTTCAGCGCGGGTCGAATTGTCGATGCGCATTTCGACGCGACACATCATTCGTGCATCGCAAAAGTTTTGCATGCAGCGCCACAATGTCGCTGCGATCACTTAACACCCTTCGTTTGGAAGCGGTAAATCTTCAGCATCACAATGACCGCCAGGCACTCTCCACACGTAGAGGATCGAATGGTTGTTGCCACTTATGGCTCCGATAGCACCTATGCCACGTCCTCCGCACGGGGCACGGCTCTTCAGAAGCCTTTTCAGCTCCTCGTCATCGCGGCCGACCTTTTGCTGATCTTGCTCTGCTATGCGCTGGCGTCGGAACTTTATAGCGTCGCCGCGCCGTCATCTGGAGACGGAGCGCCCATCGGCGCCGGACTGATCGTCAGCGCAGTGTTCGTTGCAATCGCCTATTTTCAGGGTGTGTATGCAACGCACCGTTTGCTCAGTCTGGTCTGGCAATTGCGCAAAGCGGTGATCATCTGGCTGGTGTCACTGACGATCCTTGCGGTCGCGGCGTTTCTATTGAAATCGTCGGACAATCTCTCCCGCGGCACGTTTCTCGTCTTCACCGGAATTGGCGGCCTTGGGTTGCTCAGCCTGCGCTTTGCGTGGCAGTGGGTGCTCGGCACGAACTTTGCCAAGGGCCGATTGGTCGATCGCAAGGTTGCCTTGCTCAGCTTGAAGCCGCTTGATTTCACCTCGAGCCGTTTCAAGGACCTGCGCAAGAACGGATTCGACGTGGTTCGCCATTTCGTGCTTCCCGCGAACAACCATGGGACCAACTGGGAGAGCCAAATTCGCGATGTCATTCTCCAATCCCGTGCAGCGGATGTCGAGGAGTACCTGTTGGCGGTTGATTGGAATGAGCTGCCGTTGTTGCAGCAACTCGAACTTCACTTGCGCGCTGTACCACAGCCGATCCGTCTCTTGCCGGATAATTCGATCGCTGATCTGGTATCGCGCCCGTTTTTGCCGGTCAGCGGCACGGTGGCAATCGAGATTCAGCGACCACCGCTCAGCGTGTTTGAACGTCTCCAAAAGCGCTGCCTCGACATCGGTCTGGCGTTGTTTTCGCTAGTGGCCCTGGCGCCGGTGCTGATCACCGTCTCCATTCTGATCAAGCTGGATTCGCCTGGAAGCGTGATCTTTCGACAGTCGCGCCGCGGCTTCAACGGCAAGCCGTTTGACATCTGGAAATTTCGCAGCATGTACGTGTGCGAGAATGGTAACTCGATTACTCAGGCAACCAAGAGGGACGCGCGCGTCACGAGGATTGGGCGCTTCCTGCGCATGACCAGCATTGACGAGTTGCCCCAGCTCTGGAACGTGCTGCGCGGCGACATGTCGTTGGTCGGACCACGCCCACATGCGCTTGCCCACGACAACTATTATGACGAGCTCATCAGCAATTACGTATACCGCCACCACATGAAGCCGGGCCTCACGGGCTGGGCTCAGGTTAACGGCTTCCGGGGCGAAACGCCGACCATCGACCTGATGGAAAAGCGGGTAGAATATGACGTTTGGTATGTAAGGAATTGGAGCATTTGGCTCGACCTGAAAATCATGGCGCGCACGGCGGCTACCGTCATTTCCCAGGAGGCGTACTAGGTCAGCGCGGGCGGCCTTGGCGGGGCGCGGCGCGGACTCATTCATATGCGCTGAGCTAGATGCGGATTGAGGCGAGAGCTCCTTTTGGAGCCTTTGAAGCAGGTCGTCGCGCTCATCACCAAGTTTTAGGCCTTATACCTACGCGTCCTGTTCCATAGCCGCACGATGACCTCCCGTATTGCGATCACCCGGGGCATCAGGACGAAAAAGACTCCCGTCGCGAGTGATCCGAGAGCGTGGCGAAGGGAGAATGTTTCGTTGCTATCGAGCTGGTCTTGATTCTTTTCGATCGGGACCGGCGCAAGGATTGTTCCCGACCTGTTGAGCCGCGATCGCGACCCGCGGGGAGGAACCACGATGAGCACGAATAAAACGTTGAGCAGCAGCCAGATGCTTAATATGGCAAGTATCGTCATCCAGTCCCACCGAAGTGCAGCAGTATGGGATCAAGTTAACCGTCGGAACCGCGGAAGGAAAGGGTACGCAGCGCTGTTGCAGCGTCAGCTGGCTCCTTTCAGCCGACGAGTTCCCGAGATTGTCTCGATCACCCCACGACCGCCCCACGACCGCCTTCGTCAATCCCCGCAAACATCGGTTACGACAATGACCGTCGTTTGTGGACTCGGTTGGCGCTGGACTTATGGATCGCGCGCGAGCGCTAGGTGAGTTCGCCGGCGGCGGGAACCGCCCCGTATAGCGCAAGAGAATTGATCGTGAAAAGAAAAACGCCCGGCAACGCGCGCTTTTCCTGAACGATCGAAGTTCTGTAACCTATGAACGAACCGGTCAACTACGGCATCACCCGGTGCCGATGGCTCCCCGCACTTCATCAGGAGTGCCCTGTCCGAATTCAACCGCGCAGTGTCGCCAGGAAGGACGGGTCGATCGATTCAACGGCATCCTCCAGGAAAGCTTTGCCCAGTTTTGATGCCCTCCGATAAGCGGACACGAGTGCCGATCTCGACCCAGATCGGCGTATCAGGATGAGCCGAATGTCATTGCGTACGAGGTCCTTGACATCGGGAAGGGCGAGTGCGTCGAAGTGGGCCACCATGTCGATCCGCACCGGCATCAATCGCGCGTCGTTTGGTGCGACGAAATATGCCATCTTCAGGGCCTCGACCACGACCGGATCGTGCGGGTCGCGCTGGACCTGAAGCAGCGCCAGCGCCAGCCATAGTTCAGGATTGTAAGGAGAAGTCGACAGCGTCCGCCGGACTCGGCTGAGAGCGTCGGTATGCGCTATTGATCGTAGGATCGTGGGCCCTAGCTGACCGGACTCAATTGTCTGCAGCGCGCCGATCAAGGAATGATTGCTCTCCAGCTCCGATCCAAACGGCGAGCGCGTTCCCAACACTGAGGTCGCATCTCCAGTCCACCGCGCCCCAATCTCGGCCGCATCTGCGGGAAATGTTGTCCGCCCTAGCGCCGTCACGGCCGACGCAATGGCATAGCATCCGACCGTCACGGCCAACGCCATCAAAAGAATGCGAAAGGAGCCCGATGAACTCATTGTCGATGCATTAGTTCAATATAAAGCTAGTGTTACGGTGCGCGGATGCCGCCGAGTGGTTGGCGCCACTGGTCCGTCCCACGGATTGTGCAAGTCCAACTCCAACCATCATCGCCACAATCGCTTGAATCGTGGGGTTTGAGAGGCTTGAGTCAAGAAAGCTCTCGCAGAGTACAACGACGACGCCGGCGGCCGCGGTGGCCGCGAAAAAGGAATCACGTCCTCGCCGGACGGCGCCGCGAAAGCTAACGAGTAAGAACTGGGCGGCGAACGCTGCCAGGAGGGCGCTCGGCAATCTTCCCGCCTCGACAGCCATCAAGACTGCGGTAGAGGGAGGGTCTGCCAGCGCAGCTCCGAACTCCTGATAGGCTCTCGAAGTCAACCTAAAGGTTCCGAGACCATTCCCCCACGTCGGTGCATCAGAGAGCAGGTGCCTTGCCGGCGCAACTGCTTCCGGGGGGAGGCCGACGAATCCAACGAGACCCAAGCCTCCGGATAGCGAGTGCGGCACAACCATCGCGCTGGCGATCGCTGCAAGGACCAAGAACAATAGAGCCGAGGGCCAAAAGCGAAATCCCAAGCGCCGGACAGCGGCTATGAACACGAGGACCATCAATCCGCAGCCAGTAACCGCCACCAATGTGTGTCGTTCGAGGGCCGCAAGTGCGGCGAAGGCTACGGTAATTCCTAACAGGCCGCAGAAAACGCCGACCCACAGTTGGGGCGAGGCCAGATTGTGGATGTTCTGCTGGTGCAGGTGGCGTTCGAGTGCCCGAGCGACCAGCGCGCCATTTGTCAATATCGCAAGGGCCGCAGCTGCCGGAAACAGATTCTTAGCTGCGCCGGACTGGGGAATGATTCCGGCGAATAAATCGAGCCGGCCGAGTAGGAACTCGACTGACATGAGAGTCGTCACTGCGCTCAATACGAACAGGATCGTTTCGGCCATACGGCGATCCCTTGTGATGATGACGGTCGACACCAGCAGCGACACATTGACCAGATAGAGGAACAGGCTTTGCAGCGTTGCGCCCGTATCAACGCTAATGCTGCCCTGCAGCGATGGCTGATTCAATGCGATCGAAGTCGCCGACCAGATCGGGTTCGCAAGCGAAGACATCGGAAAGATTTGCAACGTCATCCAGACGACCGGAAGCAAGAATATAATGAGAAACTGCTTCAGCAACTGCGCCGCAGACGCGATTTGCGCCTCCGGACCTCTTGTTGCCATTGCCATCATCAAGGCAGTAGCAAGTGAAATCACATGCTGTGCGAAGGAGCCACTTGTGATGGCCAAGATCGGAGTCGCGGCCAGCAATGTGATCAAAAGCCAGGAAGCGATAAGCAATCGGAGAACCGTGAGACGTGGAAGCGGGAATGGAGCGCAGCATTGCGCGAGTGAGACATTGATACGCGTCGCATAGCCGAGCACGCGACGCCACCGTCGTCTCGGTGATGGATGGCCGGATAGTTGCCACTATGACGCATCATCACAACGCGGCCTGTCAACTCGTCACATGCAGTCGATTTACGGGATTCGGCCGGCATGACAGTTTCCGTGACCAGCTAAACTATCGAGCATGGCAGTACTGCGACAAGTAACGGAGAGCCGTCGCCAGTCCCGCCATCGGCACCGCGCCGCGGATCGCGCTCGGTGTAGTCCCGATTTCGACCGCAAGTTCGTTTGCGGTTTGCCAGTCGCTGGCAGCAAGCTTCGAGGCGTCGGCGGGTAGTAGGAGCGCCACGCCGCCCTGGATTACAGATGCCTGGAACTCTGCGCGCTTATCTCCTGCCATGAGGGCTACGTTCGGTCGCGCCGAGCGGGACAGTGGCTCGAGTACAATGAGTACAATTTCGATGCCGCCCTTCCCGCATTGCAGGCTCAGACCAGCAAGGCGCGTATCCGACTTGGCACTATCGACGACATGCATCACTGAAATGGCATCGTCGCCGCCGTCTGGATTCTTGCTCTTCACTAGGCGCCATCCGCCCTCAAGCTGTGTCGATTGGCTGCCGGACTGGATCTGCTTGAATGCCTCTTCGTCGCAACGTCGACGCTGGTCGGCGCTGATGCCAGACCCGCAGTTCAGAATGCCCGGACGCACCGGCTCGGCTCGACCGGGAGTCGTCGTCATCAACAGACCGGTACCGAGCAGAACTGAGCGCGCCATGAGAAGCGCCGACCTGACATGCGCTAGCGCCAAATCATTCATGTTGTATCCAAGGGCCCTGTCAAAAATCGGGCAAGCGCTGCCCACCGGTCCGGATCAATCATCTGACGTCAATCGACGTAACCATACCTCTTGTAGTATCGATTGCGATAGTAGGCTGCGCCGTACGTATCGTAGCGGCTCATCACCGACACGTTCACCTTGTTAAGAACCGCACCGAGCATCCGCTCGCGCACAACCGGCGTTTCGTCTAGCACGCGCTCGACGATATCGATTTTCGACTTCGCCCATTCGATGACAAGGATATAGGAATCAGCCAACCCCCTGGTCGCTCGAACGTCGACGACCGGCGCCAGCGGGCTAAGATCGAGAACGATGCGATCAAAGTGCTGCCGTAGTTGCTGGAACAGGTCTTCCATCTGTTGCGAGGCCAGAAGGTCGCTCGAATTCGAGAAGCGGGATGTGATGGCACAAGGAAGAAAATGTAGATTCGTCTGCGGGTCTATCCACACCACGTTCCTCCAGTCGGCTTGGCCGATGACGACATGGATCAAGCCATCCTGAGCAGCCGGTGTAAGCCTTACGGTGAGGCTTGGGTTGCGGATGTCGCCATCGATCAGCAGCGTACGGCACCCGCTTTGCGCCAGGGTCTGCGCCAGCGCTTCGCTGACGGTTGACTTTCCCTCGTTCGGAAGTGCGGAGGTAATCCCCAGGACCTTGTTGGACCCTGCACCGAAATTTGCAAAATCGCTGGCTAGCTTGATTGACCGAAATCCCTCTGCGAAGCGTGAAAACGGGGCATTGATCACGTGCCGCCCGACGCTCTCCTCGGTTGAAAGCAGACGGTCGCGATACGACTGCTGGTGGCTGAACCCAGGCGCGGACCCATGTAGTGGCAACGTCGTGCCAGATGCTCCGTATCTCGGCGGTGCCTGCTGCGGTTTGGGCTTGTCGCGTTTACCGAATCTCCAGGCGGCCTTGCCGGATTCAGCGGAATTCGCTTTGACGGCACCCTGCTCGATGACCGGAATCGAAGCGAGACAGCGGGTATCCACGAACTGCTCGACCTGCGAAACGGTGCGGAAGACGCGATCCATCAAATCAAGTAGAATTGCGACGAGAGCCGCGAGAATCGACCCACCCACGATCGCCGCAAGCAGAATGAGGGTCGTTCTTGGCGACGTCTTGTTGGGAAGAGTCGACGCGGCCTGACTGATCACCCTCGCTTCAGTAACGGGAAACGATTGCTGCTGAACCGAGACCATGTACAGTTGCAGAAAGTTGTCCGACAATGCGCGAGCGCTCTGAGCGTTGCTTTCCAGATCTCTCAGGATGATCTGGGCCTGGCTGGTATTATTCGAGATCGCGATCGTATCGTTCAAGCTCTTCTGGCTGGACTCCTCGCGCGCCTTAGCAATTTCAAGGTCACTCTTGTAGACCTCGGCCGTGCGTCGCAGTTCGTCAATGATCGAGCGTCGAATTTCTCGCATCTGGTTGCGTAAATTGACAACCGCCAGATGTGTCGATCCATACCGGTTCGACCAATCGGCCTGCTTGGCCGCGTACTCGAGATAGGTCTGGCGCAACTTGGTGATGACCGGGTTGGCCATCGTCTCGCTCACAGTTGCCAGTTCATTCAGAATGACCTTGGAATCTTCGGTGTCCGCATTCAATATCGCGGTGATGCGTTCGAGCTTGGCTTGTGCCTCCGCACGTTGGCTACGCGCAGTCGTCAACGAAGTATTGATTTCAGCGAGTTGCTGCTCGGTGAGCAGTCGCCCGCCGGCGTCGACGATGTTGTTCTTGGCCTTGAAATCCGCAACGGTGCGTTCGGCGGAAGACGCCTGCGACCGCAATTCCTTCAATCGGTCCTGCAGCCAGACCGCCGCCCGTCTCGAGGCCTGATATTTCGATTCCAACGAGTCCACGATATAGCCGTCGGCGACCGCGTTGGCGATCCGCGCTGCCAGGTCCTGCGATAATGCCTGAAAGGATATCTCGATAACATAGCTCACGCCGACGCGCTTGATGCTGAGGCCGCTCGCAAAGCGAGCGAGTGCTGCGCGCAGTATTTGCTCTTCCGTGGGCGGGGTCGACTCGGAGAATATTCTGGTAATCGCGTTACTGATGCTGCTGAGCAATCCGCCACCGTCGCTCATGAAGTCTGCCGACTCCGCAAGTTTCAGGTCCTTGATGACTTTGGAGGCGATGGCTTCGGACTTGAGAAGTTCGACCTGACTGTCGACCATCGCCGAGTCGATCGGGTTGTCTGCGCCGCTCGCGGGCGCTTGCGTCTGCAGGCCCTGCATCTTGCGGCTGTCGATCATCAGGATGGCCGTTCCGGTATATCGCTTCGGTGCCGTGAACACGTAAAAGCCGGCAAGACAGATGCACAGGAGCAGCGTGAAAATCATTACTGGATACTGGCGGCTCACCAGCGCAAGCGCAGAGGAGATGGTCTGCTCCAGCGATGGAGCCTCCGGCGCGGTGGTTTCAATCTCGCGAGATGTGATCTTTTGAAGCATCCGGCCCGCCTACCTAAATCTCTGTGAATGCGGCATCAGGCTGGCCTTGCCGCCGCGTTGAATTCGTGAATTGCAAAGTACCGCGTAGAAGTTGCACATTGGTAGAATTCGACACGCCGGGTGATCGAGATCGCGGCGCTCGAGAGTTGAGCAATGGCATCGAGGCCTCGGCGAGAACACCTAGCCGGATAGTTCGGCACGTTGTTGGTCAGAGAAGTGTCGGCAACGCCGCCGGGCCATTGTCGGTGCCGCTTGCCGCAAAATCGTCATAATGCCATCTCCGTCAACTCCGCCAAAAAGCGACTTTCAAGATCGAGGCAATCTACGCGGCCTGAGAAGATCATTGTTCGCCCATGAATTGGGCAGGTTGCCCGAATCCCGCGTGCCGACCCGGTGGAACAGCGCCCGACCGGCCACGAATTCTGCGATGCAATATCGGCCTGAGTGTGACGGACAAGGATGGGGATCGAGCAGCTGCAGCAGGCAAGGCGAATCCGGTCTCAGGGTCACGACCGAATGAGGCACCGGAATGCGAACGAGTCTGGTTTCGTCCGCTATGGTGGCGAGGGTCGGCTTTGAAGTTCCGCCGGTGAATCTCCGATCTCCGGGCACTTGAATGATCAAGCCAACGAGACCTCAATCAAAATCTTTCATGGAGGATTCCCGATTCCAATCCACAAGCGAGCTTGCCAGATCGTAGTCGAATTTGAACCCGCTTGCGATCAGGTGCTTCGGCAGAATGTTCGTAGAAAACCACAACTTCTTGATCCGGTCACGATTGATGCCGGTCTTGATGCCGACAGCTTGCAGCACCTCGAATGGAAGCACGGCGAGATTCATGAGCCATACCGGAATCGTTATCGTCGGCTTTGGGTATTCGGCAGCTGCAGAGAAGGCGGAGCAAATCTCGCTGATGGTGTAACGGTGCTCATAGCAGAAATTGTAGATCGACAAACTGTCGTTGCGAGACGCCATGAAGAGCATCGACGAGACCAGGTCCTTCACGTAGCCGCACGACTTGATGGTGTCGGTTCGGCCGGGATAGATGAAGGCCCGCCTTTCGAGAAGCCTCGACAATCGCGTGAAATTGCCTCGCTCGTAGCGCCCGTAGATAACTGCGGGGCGCACGATGGTCAGCCGCCTGTCCGGGTCCTCCGACTGCCATAGGCGATGGATTGCTTCGGCCGAGAGTTTTGAACGCCCATAAGCACTGACGGGGACTGGCGTCGCATCTTCGGTTAGTGGGGTTTCCGTCGGACCGTAGACCGATATCGAGCTGGTAAAGATGACATTCCGGCTGCCAGTGTCTCTCGCAAATCGGCAGACGTGCACCGCACCCAGCACGTTTGTATAATAATAGTCGCCGTCCGGATGACCCGGGGTGACATGGATCGCGGCGAGGTTGAAGATATCGGCAGGCACCCCGCCACCGAGTTTCGGGTCGATTGGCTCACGGACATCATGATGGACATATTCGACGCCTTCGACGTGCGCCCTGGGCTTCGCGATATCCACTGAGACGATCCGGTCGTAGCGGCCGGAAGCGAGCATTCGCGTCATCAGATGTGTACCGATGAAGCCTGCGCCTCCAAATACAATAGCCTGGGTGGGATGGGACATGTGCGCGAGGTCAACGTGAGTGAATGTGCTGAATCAACTGCGACGAACTTTGGTTCAAGGCTTGCTGACGATCGAGCGCGCGCATTGGAAAACTGCACGACCGGCGTTGCAAGAGTTGTGCCTGCACAGACCAGGATCGCTTGACACGCAGTACGCCCGCTCGCGACCGCGAGCGCTTTCGCTGCTGGATATGCGAGCAAATCGGGGCAGCAATTGGTTAGTCGTGCGCTTTTGATGCGGCGATAACAAGATCGTTAGAGGCAGCGCGTGTGAACGCGGAAACTTCAGTTCCATCTTGGCGATCCCGAATGCGGTGGCGTTGCAAGCGGCAACGCGCACATTTCTTGAGCGTGCAACCAGGGGTTTTCGTCTGAATGGACGACTCAATAGAGCTCGCGATACTCAAATTGAAAGTTCGTTGATCCGGCCGCAATCCCCAATAGTCTCTGCAGTTTCTGGTAGCCTGCGAGCGGAACGACAATGCAGTCGGAACTTCCCGCGTAGCAGACCCGAACCCTGATCGACTGACCGCAAATGTTTTGAACCAGCACGATCTGCTCGATGATCTTGGGATTGTTGGCTTGGGGGTGCGTCAACGGATTGACCGATATGCAAAGCTTTCCGTCCGCTGTCGTGTGATTTGGAGCGAAAGTACCTTCCATCGGTCGAATCGAACTCGAAGGCCGAGTGGAAATGCCGGAGCCGCCATACATCGGAGGAGATGTGCGACCGAAGCCGGAAATTTGAGCGTTTGCCATCGTTGCGAGGAGCGATGAAGCGATAGCTACACATATCGCCGCATAACCGTCTGAGCGCCTAGATCGGTTATCATGTATCTTCACTGCTCTGCACATCCATGAGTTGGGACCAGCTCCCGAAAGAAGCCGCGATTGTCGGCGGCAGGATAGATTTGCAGTTGCGGCAACAGAATGACAGGCAAAATGGTTCCCGGATTGCGGAAGGAATCGTGCCTCTTCCTTGCGCTTGAAAACACGTGCTAGAGGCTGCACCTTCCTGGATTGGGTGTCTGACGTCCGTCGACGGTGATGTTCTGTCGGCGTCATGCGACGTACTTACAACGCGAGTATTCTGAGCGGCGAATGTTGAAGAAGATACCAGGACATGCTGAGTTGCCGGAAGTCGAACTGGCGACCCTGCCGCGCCTCTCGGTCGTCATTCCGAACTACAATTATGCAGCTTACGTGGGATCCGCGATCCGCAGCGCGCTGGACATACGATGGCCAAACATCGAAGTGATCGTCGTCGATGACGGGTCGACGGACCATTCACTCGACGTCATCAACGAATTTGCAGACGAAGTCACAATCATCAGCCAGGCGAACGCCGGGCAGATGATGTCCTGTGTGAACGGCTTTCGCAGGTCGTCCGGCGATATCATCATATTTCTCGACTCGGACGATGCCCTGCATCCTGATGTGATGACGGAGATCGTATCCGTCTGGTCCAAAGCCGCGAGCAAATATCAGTTTCAGATGCGCGTGATCGATGCCGAGGGGAAGCCGACCGGAAATGTCCTGCCGCAGTACTTCTCCTGTCCGTCCTCGGAGGACGTCCGCAAATGGATGGCAACAACCGGCGCTTATCCGACGCCGCCCGGGTCAGGAAATGCCTACCCGAAATGGTTTGTCGAGCGTGTCTTCGGCTTTGAGTCCGACTTCATTGATCGAGCTCCGGACAGTTATCTTTTGGCGGCCGCTCCTGCATGTGGCGAGATCGTGACGATCACCAAACCGTTGGCGGACTATCGCGTGCACGGCCTCAATCACGGGGCTTTCCTTCAACTCGACGATACCCGCTTTGCGAGAGAGATCGACCTCACGCGGAGGCGGTACAAGTTCTTTTCCGAGATCGCGCGCACGGAGAAGCTGCCGGTTGCACCCGATGCGCTCAGGAGCAATTTGATATTTCTTTGTTTGCGGATAGCGTCGTTCAAGCTGCGGCCGGACCTTCATCCAATCGCGGCGGATAGTTCATTGAGCATCGCTGTCGATGCGCTTGGAGCGGCTGCGTCGCCGCAAGGTTTCTCAAGATCGCAGCGCATATCGCTGCTGGCTTGGATCTTCTGCATCCTGATCAGTCCGCAGTACTTCCGTCGTGCCCTGGTGAGTTTGCGCTACGTGCCCGCCCAGCGGCCGAAATGGTTGCGCGCGTTGCTCGGCCGACTCCGGATCATTCGATGATCAGGGCAGGGCTGGGACACTTCGGTCAGACGCAGCTTTGGGACGGATCGACCTCAGGCCGGCGCTGCCTGGCGGCTGCGACCATACGCACAGCATTGCCATCATGATCAGGAATGGAGCCATCGCGAGGTTGCCGCCACCGAGCTGATAGCAGGCCAGCATTGTCAATGCGAGCATCGAGTTGTCTTTCCTGAATATCGAGAGGACGAGATAGAACAGGAAAATCAGTAGCCCGATAATTCCGTAATCCGCGACGAGCTTGAGAACGGGATTTCCGCTGCCGCCAAAGTAGGCGGGCGACCGTTCCAACCCGCCGGGCCCGGAGCCGATAAGCACTCTGTCGGTCTGAAAGAGATAGTCCCAGGTCTGTAGTTGTGCGACGTAGCGAGCATAGCCGCTCGACTTGGTTGAACTGAATTCATCAAGCCTACTAACGATGGGATCAAAAGGTTCCGGTGCAACGAGATACGTTGTGCCGATCACCAAGGCAACGGCCGCCCCGATGGCGATAACCCGCAGTGATTTGAGCGGAGCAATCAGGGGATAGGCACCGAGGGACACGACGAGCACCAGGAGGCCCGATCCGGACCGAGTGAGCACGTACGAGATGGCATATAGCGGAAGATAGGCAAGTCGCCGCAAAATGAACACATCGACAATCACACCTATAGCGAGCAATTGGGATAGTGCTCCTGGCTCCATCGGGAAAAAACCGTTCGCGCGCCGATTCAAAGACCCATAAAATTCCACCGCATTTTGATTGTAGGCGGACTCGACGAGGACCGGATCGAGCGCCGGGATGGCATCCTTGAACGAGAAGATGCGTATTCCGCCGAATTGAAGAACGATCTGGACGATTGCCAGAACGGCGCACAGGCGAACATAGAACAGGAAGACGGGAAGGACCGCCTCGTTCGAGAATCTCGTCGAGGGTCCGAACAGGAAGATCGAATTCGTGACAAGAACCATCGCAAGTGATGCCGCACTGGTCTCGACACCGCGATCGGGAGATTCGGCTGCGGCGACCGCGCTGAAGAGAAACCAGACGACGACGAGTCCGAATGCGAGAGTCTGCGGCCCGCGAATGCTCACCAGACCAACCCACCATCCCCACGCGACGAGCGCGAAGAATCCGAACAGCGAAAAGAAGATCTGTCCAGTTCCGATGAGGAGTCCGAAGCGCTGCATGCAAATGCACAGAATGAAGGCGATATGCGCGAAAATGACGCTGTTGCTCTCGTCGCTTGACGCTGCTGCAGGGCGCTTGTTAGACGAGGTTCTGGCTGGGAATGTGTCGAGGCTCACCATGTTAGGACTCGTCGATTACTGCTTCTTGGCGCCTCGGTTGGGGGGTACGTCTGAGCGCAGGGCAACGATCGCGGTCGATCTTGGCCTCGCTCGTGAGGCTGTTCACCCTCTATACTTGAGCCTGTAGTGACTTCCCACATGGAACACGACACGAGCGCAAGATTTAACCCTTACGTTCATGGTGCCAGAGGTTTGTTTTGCCTCATGGTATTCGTCTATCACGTCGTTCATTCCGGACTACCCACGTTCGATCTGTCTGCCAGGGGCCTGTTGGGAGAAGCCCTGCAGACCGGAAAATTCGGTGTCGAGTTCTTCTTCGGAATCAGTGGAATCGTGATTCTGCCAAGCCTGTATCGGGCATCCTCGGTCGTGACCTTTATTCTTGATCGCTATGCGAGGATTCTTCCTGTGCTCTGGGCGACCGTGTTCGCGATCGCGATTTTTGGCTGGCTTTCAGGAAAGGGTCCAAGTCTGCTGCTGGTTGGTGCAAATCTATTGGCGCCGCCTCCATTTATTGACATCATCCACATCAATCCCGCCGCGTGGTCGCTCGGATACGAATTCCTGTTCTATGCAGTATGTGCTGTCGTTTTCCTGACCAGCGGCGTCAGTCGGCCGCTGGCCCTGGCATTAGCCGTCAGTTCGCTGATCTTGCTCGTGTACTATCCACGCGCGCTCCTGATGATTGGTGGCGTGCTCATCGCGGAGAAGTACCTATCCTCGACCTTGTTGCAATCCCTGGCAAAGTACCCGGCGATCTTCTTCGTGCTGTTCCTGACGGTCTGGAGAGGCCTAGAGCTTGCCAGCGCAACAGACTACGTTGGCTTTGTCACGCCAGCATATTTGTCATTCCATGACTGGATTTCTGCTTTTCCATTTGTTGTTCTTGGTGGCGTCTTCGGGACTATTTTCCTGCTAGGCATGTCCCGAGGAAACGGTCTGTTCGGAAGAATGTTGCGTTGGCAGGTGATGCAGTGGCTGGGAACGGTCAGCTTCAGTTTTTATCTCTGGCCGCCGATCGTCATGGCCGGGGTCAAGCTGATCATGTATCGAACGGGCATGGTCGATGCATTGGGGAGCGGATCGCAACTGGTTTTCCTGCTGGTCTCGCTTCCGCCGTCGCTTATCGTTGCAACGATCAGCCATCGCGTCCTTGAAGTGAAGGTGACGGGACAGATTCGAAAACGGCTCGATAGGGCTTCGGAAGCGAAACCGGCCGTCCGGCCGATCATTCAAGCACTCAACGGCACTCAGGGAGGGAACCTGATCGGGGAACAGTCAAATGTTCTTGATTGTTCGACCAGTCAGCGCCCCAAAACGATCGCAAGTTGACTGTCTATTCGGGAAAAAGCCGCAGAGCCGTGCGCTTGATTGTGCCGGCTTGCGACGTGGCAGCGTCACCGTTGCCATCGTCTTTGTGCATTGGACCGGCACAGCGTTTCCCGGCCGGGCTAACAGCCGAACCGAAAGGACCTCGTTGATGATCGCAGCCGTGCGCAGGCAAGTCCTTTGTGCCGCCTCGATAGTCGTTGCACTCGGATCCGCGACGCCGGCCTGGTGCGCTGGCTGGGAGCTGGTCTTTTCGGATGAGTTCAACGGCGACAAGCTTGATCGAACCAAATGGGCTACCCGATACATCTACAACAACGAAACGATGGATCGTTTCAACGATGAAAAGCAGCGCTACCGCGACAACCACGTGGTGTCCGAAGGTGCGCTGAATCTTACTGCAAAAAAGAATGAGGGGGCGGACACGTTCGATTCCGCGATGATCCGGAGCCATCAGACATTCTACTACGGCTACTATGAAGCGCGGGTCTTTCTTCCGAATGCGCGGGGATCGTGGCCGGCATTCTGGCTCGAAGCCGATTACGACATCGATGGAAAGTTCTGGCATCCGCCGGAGATCGACATTTTCGAGTACGTCATCAATGGCGTGGAAGACAAGCCGAACATGCTGCACTCGAATGCCATGAGTAAAGATAAGTGGACGCCGCAGTCCTACACGTATCTGGACAGCTCGTTCGTGCTCAGGTTCCAGGATATGGTCAGCAAGGAGGATCTGAACAAGGACTGGCATATTGCTGGCTTCGTTTGGGCGCCTGACCGCATTTCGTTCTTCTGGGACGGCCGTCTCGTCTACACGCGCATGTATCAGTGGCTCAGGAAGGACGGCCAGTTGGGGCCGCCGGCGCACATCGATCTTAATTTCGCCATCGGCGGAGCAGCCTGGGCCGGCCGGCACGGGATCGATGACGCGGCTTTTCCGCAGACGTTCAAGATCGACTACGTTCGCGTCTGCCAGTTCACGTCCTCTGAGCGGGGAAGCCGAAAATGCGGCCCGAGCGACGTGACGCCGGATCCGAATGAATTTGGATATAGGGCGGCGCTCAACGACATGCCGAAGCCGACATTCCTTAATGTTACGAATGTGGTAGCGGATAAGAAGCCGGATGCTGGGGTACTGTCACTGAGCACAACCGATCCGCTCAAGATCGAAATTCCGATCAAGATTCCGAACGACTATCCGACAGATCGAACGCTTCATGCCTACGTCTTCGATGAAACAACCGGCGTCATGGTCGCATCGGCAAAGAAGCCGCTGCAACAGGTCTCTCGCAAGGAAGGGGAAGATGGCGTCAGCGTGATCGAATTTGCGCTGCCGGCCGTGCCGCGTGAAGGGAACTATCTGTTGGGCAGCAAACTGACGGCTGAAGTCGCGGGCGAGGTCGGCCCCAAAGAAGTCCCAGTTGCTTGCGACACCACGGTGATCCAACCAAAAAAAGCCAGATCTTGCCGTCTATTGTCGCTGCATGTGCGCCGCTGATCGGAGGGGTGCATCCAAAGGTGGCATTAAGCTCCGTCTGATCTGGATCAAGCCGAGTACCGCTGATTGCGATCGGCGCGCTGTCCGAAGGTCGGTCTGAATTTTGCTTTGGCACGTGGCAGGTGAGCCGTCATGCGGGCTTGCCTGTCACGGTCAGCGTCTCTTGCAATGGTAGTCGTCCATGAACTCAAAGGTTCGCGCCGTCAGGCAAATCCTCCGTGGTGCATTGCGCGGCAGCCCGAGCCGGCTTTGTGATCATCGCACGTGGCGAAGTGAACATCCGCATACTTGGCTGACTGCCGTCGAGGAAGAGGTACTGGCGCGGAAGGCGCCGGTTCGATTCGGCAGCCGCGACGCAGGTTTCGGTGAAAGCGTTGACAACAGAATGCCCGAGCTAGGCATTCTCCGCCTGGACAAGGCCCGCATCCTCGGTCCCGACGGCTGGCTCGTGACGGAGGATGGATCGCTGCTCTACGAGAGCACCTGGTACGGATCGTCGTTCTCGCGCCATCCGCGATCAATTGCCTACGGGACGCCGCTGCCGCTAAGCGGCACCTGTCTCTCGCTGGCGAGTGATTTCGCCGGAGGAAACTATGGGCACTTCCTGCTCGACTGCCTGGGACGCTTGGCGCTATTTCAGAAAAGTGGCCTGTCGCTCGATGATGTCGATTGGGTCTATTTGCCCAAGCCAGGGTCCGAAACGGCAGCCAAACTCGTTCGCCGGCTTGGAATTCCAATGCACAAGTGCGTGTGGGCAGCCAAGGAGGATATCCAGGCCGATCTCGTAATCGGCACTTCGTTTCCAGGCTTGCGACGGAACTATGCGCGATGGCTTACGGAGTTCTTCCGCTTACAGGTAGCCAAGTCGCCGCTTCGTCACGACAGGCGCGTATACGTTCCGCGCAAAGGACAAAGGAAGATTGCCAACGAAGAAGAGCTGATGCCTGCACTGAAAAAGTTCGGCTTCGAGATCTACGACTTTGATGACGTTGAGGATGAAGCGGCGTTTTTCTCGGAATGCTCGATTGTCGTTGGCCCACATGGTGCGGGGCTGACCAATCTCGTATTCTGCTCGCCTGGAACGAAAGTCCTGGAGCTGATCCCTTCAGACCACGTGCATCCCTACTACTACACGATCGCAACGTCCGCCGGCGCGGACTATTCTTACATCGTGGGGGATAGCCAGGGAACGCGCCCGCAGGGAGCGTTTGGGCCCAGTCCATTCGATTTCGAGGTTGCGCCTGACATCTTCGAGCGCGCACTGGAGGCCATCTGTCAATGAACGAGCATTGAAAATGGTCGCTAATGGTGCGCGTACGGCGCTCCCTTTGTCGAAAAATTCAATCGCCATCGGAGCTGCCTGGATCGGTGTGAGCCGGCTGGTGGTTGCCAGTCTCGGCTTCCTGAACATGCTCATATTGGCAAGGATGCTCACGCCGGAGGATTTCGGCCTGGTTGCCGTCGCGACGGCCATCATTGCTGTTCTGACGTCGATGACTGAACTGTCCCTGGCATCGGCGCTCATTCACCATAAGGATCCAAGTGAAGATCAATTCCACGCCGCATGGACGTTGAGCCTGGCTCGCGCCTGCTTGCTCGCACTCTTGCTGTCGTTGCTCGCTTATCCGCTGTCTTTGTCCTACGGCGATGGACGTTTGATTCCGATCCTGTTGGTCCTGAGCTGTTCGATCGTGATATCCGGCCTTCGAAATCCGATGCTAGCGATGATGCAGCGTCAACTCGTCTTCTGGCAGGAATTTGTGACGAGCAGCAGCCGGGCGCTCGCTACCATCCTCGTCTCCTCCGGGATCGCCATTTGCTTCAGGAGCTACTGGGCGCTGATCGCCGG
This sequence comes from Bradyrhizobium sp. CCBAU 51745, assembly GCF_028128715.1. Lineage (NCBI taxonomy): Bacteria > Pseudomonadati > Pseudomonadota > Alphaproteobacteria > Hyphomicrobiales > Nitrobacteraceae > Bradyrhizobium > Bradyrhizobium sp. CCBAU 51745. Next base: position 466,212 of record NZ_LBJP01000093.1, read on the forward strand.
GGCTGTCGTCGCCAACTTCATCGATGTCGTCGCCTCTTATCTGATCCAGCCGTTCCGACCGAAATTCCGGTTAAAGGGTAGCCGCTCTCTATTCTCGTTCTCTGTGTGGCTATCGCTCGGACAGGCCGTCAGCACGCTGAACTGGCGTTTCGACCAGATCATCATTGGATATTTTCTCGGGAAAGCCGCCCTGGGTGGATATGTGCTGGGCAGCGACCTGGCCGCGACGCCGACACGAGAAGCAACGAATCCGCTTGCCGGGACGCTGTTTCCCGCGTTCGTGAGGCTGAGGGACGAAAAAGCCGCCCTTCAACGAGCTTATCTGTCGGCGCAAGCAGTGCTGTGTGCGATCGCCTTTCCGGCCGGGTTCGGTTTCGCGTTGATCGCCGATCAATTCGTTCCGCTTGTGCTGGGTGAGGCCTGGGCAGGCGCGACAATCGTGATCCAGCTCCTCGGTGGTGCAATTGCGTTGCATACGCTCAGCGCGACCGTCCAACCCCTTGGTCTGGCTCTTGGGCAGACGCGCAGGTTATTTCATCGCGACGTTGCGATCCTGATCGTGAGGCTGCCTGTCATTGTTGCGGGCCTGTGGGTGGGAGGGTTACTTGGCCTGCTGGTGGCTCGCGTGGCGGTTACGCTCGGCGGTGTCGTCTACAACATGGTCCTGGTCCGCGAATTGATCGACACTTCTGTGTCCCGGCAATTTCTCGTGAATCTGAGGACCGCTTTGTCCACCTGCACGATGATCATTGTCGGTCTTCTGACCAATTTGGCCTTCATCACATCTGTTGGCCATGAGTCTCACGTCTATACTCGGTTGATCGCTGTTGTTCTCGTGAGCGCGCTTGCCTATGTCGGGTCACTCTTTGGAGTCTGGCGAGCGACAGGCTCGCCGGCCGGGCCCGAGCGTGAGATCCTGCGAATCCTCGGCGCAATCGCCAACAGGTTCGGGAAAATGGGAAAATCGTCGATGATAACTAAGCAGTCGGGTGAGCAATATGAATGAAAGGTCGAAGCGCCGCGTCGCGCTGATTACGGGCGTCACCGGTCAGGACGGTGCCTATCTCGCTGAGTATCTGGTTGGCCTGGGCTACATCGTCCACGGCATCAAGCGGCGATCGTCCTCCTTCAACACCGCCCGTGTCGATCATCTCTATCAGGATCCGCATGTCGGCGATGTGCCGTTCCTGATGCATTACGGCGACATGACGGATTCGACAAACCTGATCCGCCTGATGCACCAGACCCGGCCAACCGAGATCTACAATCTGGCTGCACAGAGCCATGTGGCGGTCAGTTTCGAGAGCCCGGAGTACACCGCAAATGCTGACGCGATCGGAACGCTGCGGCTATTGGAGGCGATCCGCATTCTTGGCATGGAAAAGGAGACGCGGTTCTATCAGGCGTCCACCTCCGAGCTCTACGGCCTCGTGCAGGAAGTGCCGCAGAAGGAAACGACTCCCTTTTACCCGCGCTCCCCTTACGCGGTGGCGAAGCTCTACGCCTATTGGATCACGGTGAACTACCGCGAGGCCTACGGCATGTTCGCCTCGAACGGCATTCTCTTCAACCACGAGAGCCCGATCCGCGGCGAAACCTTCGTCACCCGCAAGATCACGCGTGCCGTTGCCCGCATCGAGACGGGCCTCGAAGAGACGTTGTATCTCGGGAATCTCGAGGCCAAGCGCGACTGGGGCCACGCCAGGGATTATGTCGAAGGCATGCACATGGTCCTGCAGGCCGACCGGCCCGACGATTTCGTGCTGGCAACCGGGGAGACCCGCTCGGTGCGCGAGTTCGTGGAGCTCGCCTTTGCCGAAGTCGGCCGCAAAGTCGAATGGCGGGGCAAGGGCGTCGAGGAAACCGGTATCGACAAGAAGTCAGGCAGGATCGTCGTGCGAATCGATCCGACCTATTTCCGTCCTACCGAGGTCGATCTCCTGATCGGCGACCCCAGCAAGGCGCGCGAGAAGCTCGGCTGGAAATCCAGGACCCCGTTCGCGCAACTGGTCAAGGAAATGGTGGCTTCCGATTTGTTCGAGGCCAGGCGAGAGGTTGCCAATGGCAAGCAAGCCATTTGAACTTGCCGGCAAGACCGTCTTGGTCGCCGGCCATCGCGGCATGGTTGGCTCCGCGTTGGTGAGGCGGCTTGCGACGGAAAATGTCGAGCTGCTGACGGTGTCGCGGAGCGAGGTTGACCTGCGTGACCAGGCCGCCGTCGATAGATGGTTCGCTGCAAGGCGTCCGCAGGCAGTGTTCCTTGCTGCCGCCAAGGTCGGCGGCATCGTCGCCAACAATACGCTGCGCGCCGAGTTCCTCTACGAAAATCTCGCGATCGCGGCCAACGTCATTCACGCTGCGCATGTCAATCGATGCGAGAAGCTGATGTTCTTTGGCTCCTCCTGCATCTACCCCAAACTGGCAGTCCAGCCGCTGCGCGAAGAGTCGATGCTGACTGGCCCGCTGGAGCCAACCAACGAACCCTACGCGATCGCAAAGGTCGCCGGCATCAAGATGGTCGAGGCCTATCGCAACCAGTATGATTCAAACTTCATCAGTGTGATGCCGACCAACCTTTACGGTCGCGGCGACAACTATCATCCCGAATACAGCCACGTCGTCGCGGCGTTGATCCGCCGCTTCCATGAGGCCAAGACGTCGGGGGCGAAGAACGTCGTGGTGTGGGGCACCGGCACGCCGCGACGCGAATTCCTCTTTGTCGACGATCTGGCGGACGCCTGCATCCACCTGATGAAGACCTATTCGAGCGGCGAGCTCGTCAACATCGGCACCGGCGTGGACATTGCGATCGCCGAATTTGCACGCCTAGTCGCGGCGACCGTCGGCTATTCCGGCGAGATCAGCTTTGACACCTCGCGCCCCGACGGCACTCCACGCAAATTGCTCGACGTCAATCGGTTGGCGAAGCTGGGTTGGCGGGCCAAGACCTCGCTCGAGGATGGGCTCAAGTTGGCGTATCAGGCATATCTCAGCGAAAACCGTCAGGCGGGGGAGTAGGGACCGCGCCTCGCAATTGCGAGCCAACGGTCGCGCATCCGCGCGCCCGTTGTCAGCGGCTGGCGCGATTCATCGGCGCGGCCACGGGGGCGATCACTCCGGAGCGAACCAGCATTTCGGCAGCACGACATCATCCCTGTTTGCGACGTTTCTCCTATCGAGGTCGTGAGGAAACCTTCTCGCAGGCGTCCGGCGAGAAACGCGATCCTTGCGCAAGAATGAGAATTCCATGGTCGGCGGGACCTTGAAGTCCCTGTATTCGATGGGTTTGAAGTAATTGTTTGGATGAATGTGTACGACGTCGAAGTGCTTGGTGATCTTCTTGAAAACAGCGCCGATCAGCTTGAGTCCGATCGGATTGAGAATTCTGTCCAAGGAATGGAACTCGATGATTATGATCCTGAAGCGCTTCAAGTACTCCCAGCTCGTTTCAATGAGAACTTCGTACTCGCCGCCTTCAATGTCCATCTGGAGGATGAGGTCGCCGGTGTGAGGGCCCTTTCTCGACATCCAGTTCTCGAGAGTCATGAACTTGGCATTGTTTTCGTTTCCGAGGAATTTCTTTTCGAAATCGAGGAGGTCATTGTGGATCGCGGGTGCATCCACCGAGAAGTCAGCGAGGAAACATGGGATGCCGCGTTCGGCAAGGCCGAGCTCGAAGTCAGAGACGTTGTAGACGCCCGGTGAAAAGCAGCCGACGCATCCATCCAGGTCGTCCGGAACCAGATAGCCGCCATCAGCCAATCCGCCCAGTCGAATCAACTTCTTGTCCGTCACGACAGGGAAAAGGTCCCGGAAGAACTCCCTGAGCTCCTCCTCCTTTGAGGTGCCGGATATCATAAAGTCGTTATCGAGCAGGCGTGCCTTTACGTAGTCTTTCAACAAACCAATCATGCAGTTCACTCCGAACTCGCTAACGCACCTGGGTGCGGGCTTGCTGCAAGAAGCGGCGCTCCCGTAGGCTCGATGCCTATGTTCGTTGCGATGAACACATTTGCCTGCCTTAGGACTTCAATAGATTCGATTTTTGTCATGAATATGTGCGGTGTTGTCGCTAAGGCGGCGTTGCCGAGACTTGCCTTTTGGCTGCTAAGCCGATCTATTCCGTGCTCTGGAACCCGGTCAGCTTCCGCATCGGCAGGGACGCCGAGGGAGCACGCGTGTTAGAGGCAGAAGCCGGCTGAGTGCGAAAGATCGAATGACCGACGCGGGAAGCTCGGCAGCGCAAAAGTCCGGCGTTGCGGTCAAGTCTTTCGCGCAACCGTAGCGGGTGCCGCGCGCAATGGCAGAAGTGGGTTTGTCGAATGCGAAGTTTGGGTGATGCATCAGAAGCGGTTCGATGCTGTGATGCGACCGGTGGCGCCGAAGAGCTCAGAACGATGGCCGAAAAGCCCATGAAGGACTCTCGTTCCCTCATTACCGAGTTACAGAATGAAATCGACAGGGTCATCGGGCCTCATCTGGAGGGCGTCGAGGATTTTGCGCTGGTGGATTTCCCCAACCACTCGAATGTGGGCGACAGCGCCATATGGTTGGGTGAAGAGACCTATCTGCAGAAGAAGCTAGGCAGAGCACCGTCCTACGTCTGCACCTATGACACCTGGTCAAAGGAAGAGTTTGAAAGAGCCGTTCCTGCCGGACCTATCCTTATCCATGGTGGGGGCAATTTCGGCGACCTGTGGCCCAGCCATCAGGAGTTTCGGCTCAGGCTTCTATCGGAGTTTCCGGATCGCCAGATCATCCAATTGCCGCAAACCATACACTTCTCCTCGGCGGCAAGTCTCAAGCGCGCCGCGGACATCATCAACTCGCATAAAAAGTTCCGGATTCTAGTCCGCGATGTGCAAAGTTTGAATATCGCGACAAAGGAATTTACGGCGCCCGCCGATCTCTGTCCGGACATGGCGTTCTGTCTGGGGGCGCAGAGCTCGCCAGCAGCAATAACCAGGAAATTGTTGCTGCTGCTCCGAACCGATCACGAGAAGGTGGAGCGAAAAGGTTTCCCTCCGCTCCCAAACGTTGCAGTTGTCGAGGACTGGCTCGTCGAACAACGAGGCTTGGGAAAGTGGTTGTTTGTGAAGGCGCTGCTTGAGACGGCGCTCCTCGTGCTCAAGGGCAGGAAGCCGTCAGGGCTCGACGTGCGTATTCGCTGGTTTCACCTTCTGGCGTCGAACCGTGTAGCCCGCGGAATGAGACAAGTTGGATCGTCGGCCTATGTGATCACGGACCGGCTTCACACGCACATTTTTTGCGTGTTGTTGAATGTGCCGCACTCGGTCCTTGACAACAATTATGGGAAAATCAGCACCTTTGTCGATGCCTGGAGCAAGCCCTTCGAAAAGTTGAGCCGGCCATTGAGCACGAGTGTGGCCGAGGCCCTCGCAAAATTTCTTGGCGGTTCCGCCCCGGGGGATCAAGGTTGAAGGTCGAGCATCATCCTCCGTCCGGGCGGCTCGCCGCATCGCGCGCGTGGACGGTGAACGTCGTCGTCCTCTCTGTTGTCTGGCCCGCATTGTTTGCGCAGGATATTGTCAGCTTGCTGACCCCTGTTGCCGTTGGGCCGCCGCTGATCAGTCCGGTGGATCGGTCAAAGGAGAGCCCCCGCGGCAGTCCTTTGACGGACAAGATCTTCGGCATCATGACCCCGACATCGCACTCCCCATAGACATCGTGGTGGTAGCTGTCGCTTGCGGCGGCTGAAAGGGGGCCGGTCGTCACGCGCGGACCGCGATTGATGGAGAATCGCACTGGCTCCATCGTTGAGCCGTCAGGTTTGTAGCCATAAACGACGACATGAGACCGTCCGGCATTACCCTTGCCGGCGGTGAAGTCCGCCTTGATCGTGCGCGACACCGCATCGTAGGAAATTCCTTCCGGGAATTGCGTAAAGGTTGTCTGCTCCGTCATGTCCGGTTCGGAGCTGTCATAGGGTATGACTTGGACGAATTCGGTAACGCTTGCATCACCCCAGAGGACCCTCGCGTCCGGGAGCACAATCTTGCCATTGCCGTCGTAGTCAACATTGAGGTCTGCGACCGAAACCAGCGGCTTCCAATGCTTGACGCCTGTCGTCCGCCAGCCGCGGATCCAGTCGACATCGAGATAGGCGCCGGTCGCCGACCTGGCCCATGCTGCGGCGTCATACGCCTCGCCCGCGAACGTGTTATTGAATATGTGTGACGTCAGCAGCACAAATGAGGGCATATCCTTGGTATTGGAGTCCACGCCGGCAAACTGGGATCGAAGCGCGCCATCGATGTAGAGTTGGGTGTTTCCACCGTTTCGAAAGACAAAGCTGAAGACATGGAACGCGCCGTCCATATAGTCGAATGGTCCGGCGGTGTTGTCGGTCGAGATTGCCCCCGAGGTATGGACAATATTGCTGAAGTGCATCCCTTGGGAGTTGCATTCCAGATCCCACTCGTTGCCGGTTGGATTGAGCACGGGTGCGACCGAATAGGTCCAGAACGCGGGATGAAAGCCGGCCGGATTTGTAAGCCTGGGGCTGAACCGGGCACGCATCTCGATGATGACGGCGTTGGTGGTCGGGTAGTATGCAAACGCCCCGGCGGTATGAATCATCGCGGAGAGGTGCGGCCGCACGCCTCCGTTGATGGATCGGTCGGTCGGCGTAAGAAATGCCTGCTCGCGCGCTGTTGCATTGCGCGCGGCGAGGCGCAGGACCGAGCCGGAGACCGACATATTGTCGAAGCCAACCGCGACGCCGCGGTTGCGGTCCTTGTAGCCTGTGGTCAGCGGGTCGGCATCAAAAGCTGTCCCGAGCGACGTGGTATTGCCGCGGATACCCGGATGATAGGCGCCAGTCGGGAAGAACTTGCCGCGAGCGTTTGCCGGACCCACGATATCGAGAGAGTTGAATTCATCTCCCCACGACAGCGTATAGCCCGCATAGAACCCACTGCCATTCTGGCCGATGACCGCGCCGCCGACGATTTGGCTGCGTTCCTCAAACAGCAGGATGAATTGCAGGCGCTGTCGCAAACCATCGTTGCTCAGGCCAAGATAAAGGGCTGAGCCAATGACAGTCAATGATGCGACGAACAGTGCTGCAATAGTGCTGTTCATTCGACGCTTTGATGACATCCACGCCTCTCTTACTCGAGACCGCCGCGAGTTTCGGCAGGTACCTAGTCACTCGTCGCTGAGGAACCGTCGGTTCGGTGCAAGGCGTCCGAAATGCCGGTCGCTTTAGGTGTAGCCGCAGATTTCGCCGTGCGTTACGAAAATGACCGTTAAATGGCCACCAGGATGGCAGCCACTGGGCGCGTGCCGCGTCCTTGTCAGCAGCGACAAGTTCGCGGTAATCGTTTTGGAAATCACGTGCAATACAGTTCCCAATCAACGCGTCGGACTGATCAATCAATGGGCAGCAATCTCAAAATTGTGGCGATTAGCTTGGCCGGTTCCGCGCGCCGCCAGCGCGCGAGTGCAAATCTGGAGTCGCTTGAGATTCCCTGGACCTTCTTTGATGCCTTGCGTGTGCCCGCCAAGGGGCTCCCGCAATATGATGAGGCGCTGGCCATCCGCTTTTGGGGCAGGGGCCTTTCACGTGCCGAGATCGGCTGCGCAGCTAGTCATATGAGCATCATGGCGCAAGTGGCAGCGTCAGCTGCCGACAATTCATGGACACTTGTGATCGAAGACGACGTTATTCTCGATGCCGGGTTCAGCTTCCGATCGCTTCCGGACATCTGCAAGGCTGCCGAGATCGGCTATCTCCGGCTGTATGGGCGACACATGGCGCCGTGCAAGCACGTGGCCTGGCTGGATCAGCGGGAATTGGTGCGGTTTGAGCGTGCGCCAATGGGAACGCAGGCCTATCTGATCTCCGGCCATGCCGCGCGTCGGTTCATCGACAGCGTGACAACTATTCATCGGCCGATCGACTGGGAGATGGACCGCTTCTGGGCAAATGGCCTCCACAATTATGCCTTGTTTCCTTTTCCGTGCCTTGAGCTGACGCTGTCATCTTCGATCGCAAAGGCGGCGGAGTCGGTCCGCGAGCCTACTGCGTTTGACAGGGCGGCTCGGTTTGCGTGGAAATCAAAGGAATATGTTCTGCGCCTGTCGGAAAATATCCGCCTTCGACAGTCCGACAGGCGGATTCGCCTCCGCCTCGCCGGCGCAAGCAGTCTTTCCGCGCCAATGCCGGAGACAATTCGTACGATCGAAAGCATGTGATTGACGCCTTGAGGAAGCGGCACGAGATTTGACGAGCCGGACTACGTTTGCGCCGTGGCCCGCTCAGGCGGGCTTGCGCCGGACGACACTTCCGAACCTGGCGAGCGGCCTCAGGAGTTCTGCCCTGTTGAAGCGGAGCATGATCAGCTGGTACGCAAGCCAGGAAGGGCTCAAGAACAACCCTGTGAACCAGACGATATGAGAGGCGGCGGCGCGCCAATGTGTGGTCGTGGTCAGCGCAAGCCATATCCCACGGCGCAGAAGTGAACTCGACGTGTCCGCGTCCTGCCCAACATAGCGCAGTCCCAGTTTACGGGACGCGAGGCGATAGTTGACAAAGACGATCTCGTTATCGATCGGCCGTGCCGCTTGCACGTGCATGGACTTCCTGTCGCAATGTGCCTTCAGGATGTCGAACTCTGCAATGCGGAACCCGATCTGCCTGGGAAAATCCGGAAACCGCTGCGCCCGGCCCTTCGCGTCATTTCGGCTGATATTTCTGCCATGGAGCCGATATTGCCCGAGGGTTTCCTGCACCGTGACCACGTCTCCGTAAAGAGGGGCGATCGTGTTGAGGGCGCCGTCGTATCCCACGGGCGGATTGAGCGGGATGACCTGTCGAAGAAACTCTCGGAAGTACGCATTTCCCGACATGACTGGCCAGATGTACGTTCCCGACCGGGTAAATTCTGCGTGCACATCTTCCGACGCGTAGGATTTGGGAAACGCACAGAACGAACGCCCAAGTCGCCTGCCGGCGCCATCGATGATGTCCAGATTGAACTGAACTTTCGAAACACCTTCGCGGCAGTGCGCAGCAACGTTTTCGACCGCCGTCGGCATCAGGATGTCATCCGCATCGAGGAACAGCAGTACGTCGCCTGTCGCTGCGCGATACCCAACTTCGAATGCTGCGATGTTGCCCTGATTTGCCTGAAATATGGCTCGAATCCTGTCACCATAGCCGGCGATGATCCGGCGGGAACCGTCGATTGATCCGTCGTCGACGACGACGATCTCGTCCGCCGGACGGGTCTGATTCAACGCGCTGTCGATTGCCAATCCGACATACCGTTCGTAATTGTAGACTGTTATGACGATGCTGATCTTCAACGTGTGTCGCTCACAAATTTGCAGGTGGCAAAAGAGGCTATCAATCCATGCCTTGATGGGCCAGAAGTAATTTCACAGTCCGCAAAGCATGATTGGTGAGGCAATCGCATGAAAATCGCTCTGATTGATCCGTCACTGTTTACTTGGCCATATGATCTTAAATTAGCCAAAGGATTGACCGATATTGGGCATGCAGCCAGCATTGTCGGGCGCCAGCTTGGGCAGAAGCCTTCCGTTGATGAAGACCTGTTTCTTGACCGGCATTTTTACCCGGGATTGCAGTCGCGCTTTTTCAAGAAACTTCCGCGCAACGTGCAGCTGGGGCTGAAGGGACTCAGTCACGCTGAATCAATGACACGGCTGATCAGGCGCTTCAGGAAGACGCCGCCCGATGTGATCCATTTTCAATGGGCACCCCTGGCGATCGTCGACAGCCAGTTCATTCCCAAGTTCAGGAGGGTCGCGCCAACGGTTCTGACCGTTCATGACTCGAATCCGTTCAATAACAATCCGAGCTCGCGGATACAGCGAATCGGGGCGTTCAAGATTCTGCATTGCTTCGACCATCTTATCGTTCATACGACCGTTGCACGTGATCGCCTGCTGCGCGTTGGTATTCCGGGCGAGAAGATTTCAGTTATCGCGCACGGATTGCTGACGGATCATATCGCCCGACCTGCCGACGAGTCCGCGGCCGCGGACGGCCGCGTTCAAATACTCTTGTTCGGCAAGATAAAGCCCTACAAGGGCGTCGACGTCATGCTTCGCGCGCTTGCATTGCTTCCCCGAGAGGTCAGGGCACGTTGCGTGGTGAAGATCGTGGGCTGGCCGGAAATGCCGATGGAGCCGCTGTTTGCGATGGTGAAGGATCTGCAGCTCGAAGACCATGTCGAATTCGACCTCCGGTTCATTCCGGAAGACGAAGTGACCTCGCTGGTCGCGCGCGCTGACATCCTGGCTTTTCCGTACCGGGATATCGACGCATCCGGTGTGCTGATGCTGGCGATAGCGGCGGGACGTCCGATCGTCGCTTCGAACCTTGGAACGTTTTCGGAATGGCTGAGCGATCGGGCGGAGGGGACGCTCGTTCCTCCAGGTGATCCCGCCGCATTGTCCCGGTCGCTCGAGCGCTTGATCAGCGACCCCGACTATCGAAACGCCAAGGGTCAAGGAATGCTGGATCTGCGCGACTCCGTGCCGACGTGGACCTCGATTGCCCGCCTGACCGAGGCCGCCTATGCGAAGGCCGGCCGGCGTGTGGACGCGCCGGCCAGTGCCCAGGTTCTGCAGCGTTCAGGAAACTGAAGGGGTCATCTGCCAGGTGGTCTGGCGGATCGACAGGATGCCCCAGAAAAAGCCAAGTGCCCACGCGAAGTGCATCACGGCGGCGGCCGGCAGTGCAAGCAGCCCGCAAATTGAGCGATGTTTTACTGCAATCAACATTGCGGTCAGGGCCAGTATCGCCAGATAGGCCGCCGGCAAGGTCAACAGCAGCGGCGCAGCCGGCGACAGCACGATGGCGCCGAGCGTCAATGCAACATGAGTGGGCACCAGGAATTGACGCAGTCGCAACGATCCTGGATGCCGTCTCACCGTTCTCGATCGACCACGCCCGTAGTTGAAGTATTGCTTCGCCAGGCTCAGAAAGCTCGACCGCGGTCGATATGAAAGGCGGATGTCCGAATCCAGAAAAATCCGGCCGCCGAGTGCACGCAGCCTGCAGTCAAACTCTGCATCTTCATTGTGAGTGAAGGTTTCGTCGTAACCACCGGCCGTGCGAAACGCATCGATGGTCATCGCGGCATGATGCCCGTGATCGACAAAGCCGCTTTGCTTTCCGCCGCGATGTGCCGATCCGCCCGAACCGACCTTGGTGTCCGAGACCCAGGCGACGGCTTTCTGCAAGCAACCCTCGCCACGAGAGTCCATGGGGACCACGACCGAGTCGGCCTTGCGCTCGTCCAGAGTCTTGAGGAGGCTCGAAACATAATCCGCTGGATATTCGCAATGGGCGTCACACCGCACCAGGACCTGCGCCGCAGCACCATAGACTTGTACGGCCAGATTGATCCCGGCACTCTGCAGCCGCTGGGGATTGCGCAACAGATGGACGCCGCGAATCTCCTTGCCAAGCTGGCGAACAATGTCAGGCGTCCCATCGGTGCTGCCGCCATCTGCAACCACTATCATGCGATCTTCGTCGAGACCGTCCCGCGCCAGATTGCGGACAACGGTCTCGATATGGGAAGCCTCGTTCAAAACGGGTACGACGATCAGGACGTTTCTGGACACGGTTTAGCTGCCAATTGCCATTGTTTGCTCAATCCGTTGGCAAGCGCGGGAATGGTCGTTGATGCACGCCAAAGGACGTCCCGACGGTCCGTCAAAAGAATGGCCAACTCGTGACTGCTTCCTTTGATGCATCGGTTGCAAGTGGGCTTACCGATGGCGCCTTAAAATGGGCGATCTCTTCTGCGTGAATCGTGAATAGTGCGTGCACCGATCGCTCGAAGATCGGAAGCGAGACTGACCGGAGCAATATGTGAGAGCTGTTATTGTTGGCTTCCCTTTGTTGCTGGCGGCCTGTCATCCCGCATCGGCCGATCCGATGACGTTGGATTTTTCATGGAACGGGGCACGCGGCTGTGTCACGCTGTTCCCAAATCCTGAGATGCGTCTGCGCAATATTCCCGCCGGTGCCACATCGATGACGCTCACACTTGCAGAAGGCACTCGCGAAATGGGAGGCCAGAACGTTCCGGTTCCGAGCAATGGCGTCGTGCCATCGGGGACGATCCGGACATTTGGTCCTTGCAAGCCGGGTGTGTATGAATGGACCGCCCTCGTGAAATCATCGACGGGACAGGTTCTATCGGAAGCGCATCGGGCGCGTTTCTATCCCGCGGTCGAGACCGCAGCGAAGCAATAGTTTCGCAGCATCAATCCACGGATTGCACCGTTTCGGTCCTTTGCAACTGCGCGTGGCAGCTTCACGCGTCTGCGCGCCGCCGTTCGATCGTACGAATGAAGCCACAATCCATCTAGATATGAATTAATGGAGTTTGGAAGGTTGGAGATTGAGAACAAGTTCATGCTTCGTGACAAGGAGTTGAGTGTTGTTGGCGCGAAGGTTGATAAGGAAGCGTAGCGATTTCGCCGGCCCGACAAATATCGGTAGTGTCCCAGCTCCGATCGATGCGCAACGCGCGGGCGCGGCGAGATGAAAAAGACCGTTCTGGTCACCGGCGGTGCCGGCTACGTCGGCTCGCATTGCTGCAAGGCGTTTGCGATGGCGGGTTGGAATGTCGTGACGCTCGACGATCTTTCCCGAGGTTGGCGCGATGCGGTGCGCTGGGGACCGTTGGTCGAGTGCGATATTCGCAATTCAGCCGGCGTGCGCGCAGCGCTGGACACCTACAAGCCGGACCTTGTCGCGCACTTTGCGGCACTGGCTTATGTCGGCGAATCCGTGGCTGATCCCGCCATCTATTACGACAATAACACGAGAGGAACGCTTGCACTCCTGGAGGCAATGCGAGCGGCCGGTTGTTCGCGCGTGCTCTTTTCCAGCACGTGCGCCAGTTACGGAATTCCCCAGCACACGCCGATAGACGAAACACATCCGCAGGCGCCGATTAATCCCTATGGTTGGTCCAAGATGATCATCGAGCGCATGCTGGAGGACTTTGGCCGCGCGTACGAGATGTCGTCGGTTTCGCTGCGCTATTTCAACGCGGCGGGCTGTGATCCGGACGGAGAGATCGGCGAGCGCCACGAACCGGAAACGCATGCCATTCCGCTGGCGATCGAAGCTGTGCGCCGACCCGATCGGCCTTTCACCATTCTGGGAACGGACTTTCCGACGCCGGATGGCAGTGCAATCAGGGACTATATCCACGTCAACGACCTGGCGCAGGCGCACCTTCTCGCAGGTGACATGCTGGTGGCGCGAGGCGGTACTCATGTCTTCAATCTCGGTACAGGGGTTGGCACGAGTGTGCTCGAACTAATAAAGGCAGTGAGGCGTGTCTCCGGAAACGATCCGGTCGTCCGCCGCGGCCCACGCCGCGCGGGCGACCCGCCCACGCTCGTCGCTTCCTTTGCCAAAGCCAAGCGGGAGCTCGGTTGGAGCCCGCGGCAATCCGAGATCGACTTCATTATTGAGACTGCACTGAGGTGGAGCGATAGCAACCCGTCGGCATAATTTCGCACGAAAATGATCGATACCCCATTCGCAGGAATTGGACTGGGAAGAGGCGTGGCGCACGTCTCCGTGACGTCGGCGTCCGATGTTGCGGAAACGACATTGAACGAGGGCATGACGGTGTTCTGGCGCGCCGACCAGCCGATCGGCCATGTGCTGATGCATGAAGGCCAGATAACGGACGCCAGGATCGATCATATCGACAACACCTTCCTGTCAGCCGTCGATTCCAACGTGCGAACCTCGACGAAAATGATGCTCTCGGCGAGCGTGGTGATCTGCACGCGAGACCGTCCGGACGAGCTGAGCAAATGCTTGTCGTCGCTGCCGCAACAGACTCATCCTCCGCGAGAAATCATTGTCGTAGACAATGCATCGCGCGATCGGCGGACCCGGGATGTCGCGTTGGCCGCGGCAGTAACCTATATTCGGGAGGACCGACCTGGCCTGGACATTGCGCGCAATGCCGGCGCGCTCCAGGCGACTGGAGATATTGTCGCCTATACGGACGACGATGTGCTGCTTCACCCGCGCTGGCTGGAGCAACTGACATGTGCGTTTGACTCTCCCGAGGTCGGTGCGGTGACTGGGCTTGTGCTTCCCGCCGAGCTCGCGACCGAGGCGCAACGGCACTTCGAGACGTATTGGGGATTTGGCAAGGGCTATCGCGAACAGGATTACGACAGCGCAGCCTTCCGATCGCATCACGGCCAGGTCCTGCCCGCGTGGGACGTCGGCGCCGGAGCGAGCATGGCGTTCCGGCGCGAGGTGTTTCAGGCCGTCGGGCTCTTTGATGAGCGCCTGGACGTCGGTCAGGCCGGCTGCTCGGGCGACTCGGAGTACTGGTATCGATTGCTCGCGGGCGGCTACACGTGTCGTTACACCCCGGCGTCAGTCGCATTCCATTTTCACCGCAGGACAATGGATGGACTGGCCAGCCAGATCTATCATTACATGCGCGGTCATGCGGCCGCACTTTTGGTGCAGTATGAGCGAACGGGGATCTCGGCGAACCGGCGTCTGGCTTACTATCACAAGCCGCGTTGGTACCTCGCTCGGCTACTCCGAAAAGCAATGGAAGGAGACAGCATTCGCGACCGCTTCCTGAAGGAGGAAGTGACCGGATATCTCGCCGGATTGCTGTTCTATCATCGCCAAAGGTTTCGCAGATGACAGCCCATCCGCGTACGTCCATCGTGATCGCCGCCCGCGACGCTGCGGGAACCATTGCTGAAACGCTTGTCAGCCTGCTCGCGCAGAGCGCCCCCTCCTGGGAGGCGCTTGTCGTGGATGACGGTTCGATCGATGCCACGGCCGAGATCGTTGCTGAATATGCGGCGCGGGATTCCCGCTTTCGGGTTCTGCAGTCTGACGGAGTAGGCGCTTCCGGTGCCCGCAACAAGGGAATTGCAAGCGCGCGCGGCGAACGAATACTGTTCCTGGACAGTGACGATTGGATTGATCGATCCTTCCTTGCGCTGATGAATGCTGCGCTGGATCGCGATTCCTCGGCGGTGGCCGCCTACTGCAACTGTTGCCGGGTTATGCCTGACGGCAGTGAAATTTCCGTTCGCCGCGATCCGGCCATCCAGGACAACGCCTTCGAGCGTTTCGCTCGGACGTGTGCCACGTTCATCCATGGCGTGCTCGTCTTGAAGAGCGCGGTTGCAAAGGTCGGTGGCTTTGAGACCAGCCTCCGCACGTGCGAAGATTGGGACCTGTGGCAACGGATCGCCCGCTGCGGCGGCAGGTGGATCCATGTCGACGAGAAATTGAGCTATTACCGGACAAGCGACCGTTCACTGACGCAAGATGTCAAACGGATGCTGGCCGACGCGCGTGGGGTCATTGCGCGCGGATTTTCGAGTGACGACCGCGTCAGCGAGCCGGCACCCGCACACCAAGCTGGAGCGTCAACTGCATACGGCAGCGTCGCGGCGGCGTACGCGTATTTCGCCCTCTGGTGTGCCGGATTTGACTGCGGCCGCAGGAATGCCAGCGATCCATCGCCGGAAACGCTCAGCGACATTCCAAAGACCGAGACAACAGCGGACTTCGTTGCCTCTGTTTTGCTCGATGCCGTGATGGTCGGGGCAAGAACGGTGCCCGCCAAGCTGGCGGAACGGTGGCCGCAATACGGGAAGGGCGTAACCCACCTCATTTCAGCAATGGGGCACGCATGGAGCGACCCGGCGGCAGCGCGAAAGTGTCAATACCGCTTTGAGCGAAAAGTGCTCGATTATGACGACCTTTCGGCGCCCAGGGTCCTCACGTTGACGTTCGGCACGCGCGTTGACCTTCGCCGTATCGATACCATCAGGCCGATCGGGACTGTCGATCGATTGTATGTCTATCTCTGTGACGGGCCTCGCATCCTGACGCTGCTCGATATTGGTGCCCTCGGCACCGTCAACAACCGGTTTTGGATCGCGCTGGCCGCCCATGGCCTCGTTCATTTGCAGGTGAAAGACCAGATCGGAAGGCTGATTCGGGCAAAAATCGCACTCCACAAGCGGACAGAACGACTTCAATCCTTCATCCGAGACGGCCGAGATACTCACCGGGGGCGGCTACGCGAGTTGGCCTCGCGGGCCTCACGTGAGGCGCGGTCGCGAGCCATCTCGGGCATCTCCGCTTCGAGCAGTCCTATGCGATGTGCCAGAAGATCTCGAGACACCACACGCAAGAAATTTTGGGAGGGTTTCTTCGAGCAAGAGGATCCCTGGAACTACGGTTCGCCGTATGAACAGGAAAAGTATAGCCGGCAGCTCGAGCTCCTGCCGGACCAGCCAGTGGATCACGCGCTTGAGCTTGCGTGTGCGGAGGGACATTTCACACGGCAATTGGCACCCAGGGTCAAGCGCCTCAGAGCCGCCGATATCTCGACCAAGGCGCTCGATCGCGCCCGTGTCCGATGCAATGGGCATCAGAATATCGAATTCTCTCAATTGGATTTATCCGCCGATCCGCTCCCACAGGATATCGATCTGATCGTCTGCTCCGAGGTCCTTTACTACCTTAACGACGAGGCCGAACTGGAATCGGTCGCGAAGCGACTGGTGCAGGCGCTGCGTCCTGGCGGTCACCTGGTGGCGGCCCATGCCTTTGTGCTGAAGGACAACATATCGCGAACGGGCCTCGACTGGGAGAGTCCGTATGGGGCGGAGACGATTAGGCGGATTATCCAGGGCGTGCCCGGGCTCGCCCTGGATACATCGATCGAGACGGAGCTGTACCGTATCGATCGGTTCAAGCGGTTAGTCCCGGGCGAAGCCGCCCCTGACATACAGGTGAAATTCGCGACTATCGACGCGCCGATTGAGCTCGAGGGTGCGCGGTCCATCGTGTGGGGCGGGGCCGTGGCGCGCAGGTTTGACGTCGCGCAATCCGAAAGACGAGCGCACGCTCCGGTCCTGATGTATCACCGAATTGCGACAGAAGGACCAGACGAACTGGCGCGGTACCGCTTGTCTCCGGATGCGTTCGGGCAACAGATGCTGTGGCTTCGCCGCAATGGCTACCACACGATCAATTCGGATCAGCTCGCCTGGTTCGTAGCAAGCAATCATCCGTTCGTGGGCAGGCCGGTGCTGATCACGTTCGACGATGGCTACCAGGACTTTGCCGAGTATGCATGGCCGATCTTGCAGGCAAACGATTTCTCGGCAGAGGTGTTCATTGCGACCGATTTCGTGGGAAGGTGGGCTGAATGGGATGCGCCGTTTGGAGAGCCCGCTTCGCTGCTCGATGCGGCCGGGATCGCCGGGCTGGCCGCCGAGGGCGTATCCTTTGGCAGCCATTTGGCGAGCCACCCGCGCAGCCAGGAACTTGCGACCTGGACTCTCGCCGAGGAACTGACGCGATCTCGTGCACAGTTGGAGCGATGGCTTGGGCGATCGATAACGTCGCTTGCTGCGCCTTTTGGCTCTACCAATCAGCGGCTTGGAATTCTCGCAGCCGAATGCGGCTACAGGACCGTGTTCAACACGGTCAACCGGGCTGCAACACTGAAGGACGATCTGTTGGACCTGCCGCGAATTGAGGTCAGAGGCGATTTCACGCTGGACACATTCGCGCGCTGCCTGGAGCAGTATCAATGAGTAGCGGTGCGCTGCTGATCAGTGTGGTTATTCCCGCCTTCAACGCCAGTGCAACGATCGATGAGACGCTTCGCAGCGTAAGGTCCCAGTCGCACCGGGAGCTGGAAATCATTGTCGTGGACGACGGCTCCACAGACGACACGGTCGCAGTTGTCCAGCGGCATCTGGTTCAGGATTCTCGCGTAACAATCATAGAACAGCGTAATGCAGGGGTGGCGGCCGCCCGGAATGCGGGCTGGCAGGCCGCGCGCGCGGACTTCGTCGCGTTCATTGATGCCGATGATCTCTGGACGCCTCGCAAGATTGAGCAACAGCTTCAAGCCTTGCTTAAGGCAGGAGAGCGGACTGGTCTGGTCTACAGCTGGTATGACTGGATCGATGCCGATAGTCGCGTAAGTGCCAGGTCCGATCCCGTCTTTCATGCGGGCGAGGTGCTGGACTATCTCTGTCAGGGAAATTTCATAGGCAACGGCAGCTCGGCGCTGGTTCGCCGGGAAGCCCTCATAGCTGCAAAAGGTTTCGAGAGCGGCCTCAGGGCGTCGGGGGCAGAAGGCTGCGAAGATCTGCTGTTCTATTGCCGTGTCGCGGAGGCGTACCACTTCGCGGTCGTGCCCGAGTACCAGATCGGCTACCGCTATCTTCCGAACAACATGTCAAGCAACATGCCCCGGATGTTCCGGTCGTGGATGCTGGTCGCCGATGAGATCATGGCGCGGCACCCAGAGCGCACGGCGCTCCTCGACCTGGGCTTCAGAAACTATGCGCGTTGGCTGCTTCGGAGAGCTCTGACGGGCGGTCACTTGTGCTACTTCATCTCAATCCTTGGACAGCTTTTCAGACGGAATCCCTTGCTCGCGCTCAGGGTCGCCGTGCACGATGTGCCACGGGATACCGTGTTGGAAGTCCGGTGGAAATGGCGGCATCAGCGTCGCAAGGTGGTCCGACCACCGGCTTCGTTATTTGCCATCGGCGATCCGAGTCAATTGCAATGACAGAGCACGCGAACAACACACGAAGTCCGAGATCTGCTCGCCGCGCTGCATTGGTCGAACTGTTCAAGCTGCTCAAGCTTGCTCCACTGCCCGGCTGGGTGACGCCCGCGCTGATTGTCCTTGGCCTGGCGACATCGTTGGCGGAGACGGTCGGGATTACTCTCGTGCTCCTGTTCTTCTATTTCGCCATGGGTCAGGTAGAGCTTGCAACGTCGACCAGCGGCCTGCTGGGCGAAGCGCTTCGATATGCGGCGAACTGGTTTCACAGCTCGACCGAAACTGCTGTCGTGCTGCTCCTTCTCATCATTGCTCGCGGTGCTCTTTCCTTTATCAACACATTGATCAGTGCGCGTGTCGGAGAGAAGATCAATGAAGTCGCGCGCAACCGCGTTCATCTGCAGTATCTGTCAACTTCGTATTCGTTCTTCCAACGCCATGACGAAGCCTATCTCATGGAGGTGTTGGGAACCGAGACATGGGTGATCTCCGGGGCATATGCCAGTCTTACCCGCATTGTCGTGAGTTCGTGTTCGGTTTTTCTCTTCGCGTCCTTTCTGTTGGCGCTCTCGATCAAGGTAACGGTCGTCGCCCTCGTCGCCTCGATGATCATATCGGCGGGATTGCGCCATCTTTCGCTGCCAATGCAGCAGTTGGGCGCCGGCGTAAAGCTGGTTCATCAAAAGCTGGGTGAGCATATGCTGATGACACTCCAGGGCATGCGCACGATCCGCGCGTATGGCCAGGAGGAGAGTCACCAAAAGCGCTTCGAGCAGGCTTCGGCGCAGGCCCGACAGGTCGCGCTGCGCCTTGCGCGCCTATCCGCCCTGGTCTCGCCTCTGACGGAGGTGGGGTATCTTTTCGTGCTGTTTCTCGTAATCGCGTTCGCTGATCTATGGGGAATCGGCTTCGCGACGAGCCTGACCGCGGTCGCGTTGCTCTATCGATTGCAGCCGCATATGCGAGATCTCGAAGGGAACTTGCTGTATATGGCGCAGATCGAGCCGCAGCTTCGGTCCATCAGACACATGCTGTCGACAGATGACAAGGAGTACCCGAACGCCGGGCACGTGGCCGTGGCTAAACTGGAGAACGGCATCTCATTTCGCAACGTGACGTTCCGCTATGATGCCGGTACCGAGCCCGCTCTTTTGGATGCTTCGTTTGACATTCCTGCGGGCAAGACCACTGCGCTCATTGGAGCCAGTGGGGCGGGCAAGACCACGATCGTAAATCTATTGTTGCGACTCTATTCGGCCAACGAGGGTGTCATACGGGTTGATGGGCGATCCATCGAAGACGTTCGTCGAACCGATTGGCTCGGCATGCTCGCGATTGCGGGGCAGGATGTGGACCTGGTCGAAGGCACGGTGATCGAGAACGTTCGGATGGCCAAGAACGACGCCTCCGAGGAAGAGGTTCGGCAGGCGCTGCGGGTCGCGGGCATTTCAGAGGTCGTCGAGGCCTTGCCGGACAAATACGACACCTGGATCGGACAGCACGGCCTGCGCTTCTCAGGCGGTCAGCGGCAGCGCCTTGGTCTTGCCCGAGCGATCGTGCGCAATCCGAAGTTCCTCATCCTGGACGAAGCGATGAGCGCGCTCGATCTGACGCTCGAGGACAGCATTCGACGCGCGATCCAGCTACAATTCAAGAACCGAACTTTGTTGCTGATAACACATCGCCTGGATTCAGTGCGCGATGCGGACCACGCGGTGTGCATTGAAAACGGCCGGGTTCGCGCTGAGGGTCCTCCGGCGAAAGTCCTGGCGAGTCAAGGAGCCTGCGTAACGGGCACTTCGCAAGATCAAGTTGCCCTATATCGGATGCGGAACACGGTTCCCTAACCGGAACCTGCGTGTTCCGCACTCGCCCGGTGAATGACGGGTACTGCCTTGAGCGTCCTTGTTGCAGATCAGCGCGGACTTCACATGAGGCCGTAGCACTACGGTGTCTCCGCAGAAATCTCCAGCCGTCAGCTGATTCTCGCGTCATGCGTCAAATTGCGTCGAATCGATAAGGCTCTTTTGAACGTGTGCATAGTTGTGTACACGTAAAAGGAGCATGCAATCCATCATGACAATTATCAATGGAAGCGCCGGTACTGACGTTCTGTTTGGCGGTACCGGAAACGATGTTCTTACCGGAGGCCCAGGCAGCGATACTTTCGTCGTCTCGAAGGGATACGGCTCCGATACCGTCACGGACTTTCAGGCGGGCTTGGGCGGCGATGTGTTGCGATTGCAAAACTACGGCTTTGCGACGTTCGCCAGTTTCCTGGCAGCGGCCACCCAAGTGGGTTCCGATACAGTCGTAACGCTGTCTTCGACTGAAACCCTGACGCTGCAGAACGTCGCGCTTTCCACGTTGGTTCCAAGCAATGTCGCGCTGGACAATCCGCTGCCAGCGAGCGGAACGGCATGGAACTGGGCGGGTACCGTCGCCGCGGGCGGTACGCTGACGACCGGCGCGACAAATGACGGCATGGAGGCCGGCGGCACGGGCGTCACGCTGATCGGCGGAGCAGGGGACGACACCTACTATGTCTATGACCACAACACCAAGGTCGTCGAGCAGGCCGGAGAGGGTATCGATACGATCCGTGTCTGGAACATTAACGGATACAGCCTCGTCAATGCGCCGAACGTCGAAAATCTCGTCCTGACAGATAGCGTTCCGTCTCCCGCCACCGGCAATGATCTCAACAACTTCATTGCTGGCAATGCCGGCGACAACATGATCGACGGCGGGCGAGGCAACGATGTGCTGACCGGTGGGGCCGGTCGCGACACCTTTGTCGTGAAAGCGGGCAACGGCAACGACATTGTCACCGACTTTCAGGCGGGTGCAGGCGGGGACATCCTGCAGCTCAACAACACCGGCTTCAAGACGTTCGCCGACGTCACGGCGGCCATGAAGCAGGTGGGCACCGACCTTGTCCTGACGATCGCTAGCGGCGAAACGATAACGCTTGAAAACACCAGCCTCCAGAATCTCACTGCCGCCAATATAAACATCGTCAGTCCCTTGACCGGACTGGTCCAGACCTTCAACGACGACTTCAACACGCTCTCCGCGGGTCAGGATCCGAGCCTGACCTGGCGCACGAGCTATGCCTGGAGCGGAGCCGCAGGGTACGGGCTGGCCGGCGAACAGGAAGTGTATGTCGATCCCAGCTTTTCCGGGCTGCCGGCCACTCAGGCATCAACGTCGCTCGGGCTCAATCCGTTCTCGATTCAGGACGGTCACCTCGTCATCACGGCGCAAGCGTTGCCTGCGAGCGCAACGCCTTATACGGGCGGTGCCATATTTTCGTCGGGCATGATCTCGACCCAGAACAGCTTTACTCAGACCTACGGCTATTTCGAGATGACGGCCACGCTGCCCAGCACGAGCGGTGCGTGGCCGGCGTTCTGGATGCTGCCCAGCACGGCCAATAACCTCAACACTGAGATCGATGTGCTCGAAGCCTTTGGCCAGGATCCTGACCAGGCGCATTGGGCCATTCACTCGCCCTACGCGCCGGCGACGAATGGGGGCTGGGCAAATACAGCCAACCTGACCACTGGAGAACACACGTTCGCGCTCAAATGGACGCCTTACGACTTGACATTCCTCGTCGACGGGAACGAGGTCGCGCGGCAGGCCACGCCCGCCGACATGAATACGGCGATGTACATGATCGCCAATCTGGCGATGGGCGGGAGCTGGCCGGGCAATGCCGCTCCAGGATCGACGGCGACGATGACCATCGATTCGATCAAAGCCTATCAATTGCCGGAGTACACGCTTGCGAACTACACCCTGCTCACGAGTGGCACGCCGACCAACACGATCGCGGGAAGCGCGGCTGCGGACACGCTGAGCGGCACGTCCGGCAATGACCTGATCGGTGGTGCAGGAGGCGCCGATGTCATGACCGGCGGTGCCGGCGACGACACTTATGTCGTCACCGATTCCGGTGCGAAGGTTATCGAAGCCTATGGCGGAGGCATCGACACGGTAAACGCCTCGGTGACGTATACGCTTTCGAGCTACGTCGAGAATCTGACCCTCACCGGTTCGGCGGCCATCAACGCCACCGGCAATATTCAGTCCAACATCATCATCGGCAATGCCGCGGCAAACGTGATCACCGGCGGGCTCGGCAATGATATCCTGACCGGCGGCGGCGGTGTGGATAGCTTCGTGGTCAACTCCGGCGACGGTTCGGACATCATAACCGACTTTTCGCCGGGATCAGGCGCCGGACACGATGTCGTCCAGCTCAACGGCTTTGCCTTCACCTCATTCGCCGACGTGCGGGCGGCGATGACCCAGGTCGGAAGCGACGTCTACCTGAAGTTGACCAGCCAGGACACTCTGGTGTTCCGCAACACGACGGTCTCGGCATTCACCAGCGACGATTTCCAATTGCCAGCAACACTCCCGGTCGGCGGGACGATCACGTCGTGGATCAGCGGGAAGGCGAGCAGCCGCATGGTGTACGGCACCGCGGCCAACGACAAGCTATCGGCGGTCAATATCGATGATACGCTCGTCGGATGGAACGGCGACGATACCTACGTCATCGGAAGCGCGAACCAGAAAATCGTCGAAAATCCCGGCGGCGGCGTTGACAGCGTGGAGGCGTGGACGTCGTACACATTGTCGGCAAACGTCGAAAACCTGACGTTGATGATGGGCGGGCTCGCGGGCGTCGGCAACCAAACGGCAAACCGTATGGTCGGCTCGAGCGGTGACGATTTCCTGGATGGCGCAGGCGGGAATGACTGGCTCTCCGGAGGAGCCGGAAACGATACGTTCATCTACAATGTAGCCAGCGGCAACGATACGGTCGCCGATTTCCACGTGTTCACGAGCGCGACTGCCGAACATGACAAGCTTATTCTGAAAGGCTACGATAGCGGCGCCTACTTGACCCATGTGAACGATGTGTGGACCGTTCACTACGCGGATGGAGCAGACACGCTGCGCATCGCGGGCGTGACCAGCTTGACGTCGGCCGACTATTCATTCGTTTCCGCGACGAATTCGCCGATGACGATGACATCTATCGCCGTGCCGACGATCTCGGCTGTCAACGACAGCGGCTCGATCGTGTCGGGCCTCATCAATACAAATCATCTGGTCCTCACGGGTCGCGCGCAGGCAGGTGTGACCGTCAAGGTTTTCGACGGGACAACTCAGATCGGCACGGCGATCGCCGACGGCAACGGAAGCTGGAGCATGGCGACTGCAATGCTGGCCGAAGGCGGCCACACCTTTGCCGCCGCAGCGATGGACGGTGTCGGCAATCTCACCGCGCTCTCAGCCGGGGTGAATGTCACCATCGATACGATCGCCCCGAACGTGCCCAAGCTCGCGTCGTTCTCGCCCGACAGCAACGTCGCCGGCGATGGCGTCACCAATGTCAACCACGTGAATTTGACTGGAACCGCGGACGCCGGGAGCACGGTGCAGGTCTTCGACGGCGCGACGATGATCGGAACGGCGATCGCCGATACCAACGGAGCCTGGTCCTTTGCCACCGCAACGTTGGCGGACGGTAATCACACCTTTACCGGCAAGACCGCGGACACCGCCGGCAACGTCAGCGCTTCCTCCGGTGCACTGAACGTCACGGTCGATACGCGTGCCCCGGTTGCACCCATCCTGACCTCGGGCGCACCTGGAGCTTCAAGCGCGATAATCGTGTCCGGCACGGCAGAAGCCGGAAGCACTGTCCGGCTGTACGAAGGCTCGATCTTGATCGGCACGGGCGTCGCGGCGACGAGTGGGGCCTGGAGCGTCACCACCGGATCGCTCACGGCGGGGCAACACAGCTTCACCGCGACCGCCACCGACATCGCCGGCAATTTGAGCCAGCTTTCCAATGCTTTCAGTTCCGCGGTGGGTACGGTGATCGAAGCGACCGGCACGACATCGCTTATCAAGTCGGGAAGCAACTTCTACCTTTCGACGGCCGGCTCATCGGTGATCCTGAAGAATGGCGGAACGGCGGTTGTCGCAGGGCAGCTTGGCGCATGGGTGCCAGTGGCTGCGGAAGCGTCGTCGAACGGCTATCTCGTCGCGTGGAAGATCCCCTCGACCGGCCAGTTCGCGGTCTGGAGCACCGACAGCAACGGCAATTTCGTATCCAGCTATCTGAACAAGGTGTCCGGCACCGACCCGGCTCTTGAGTCGAGCGAGACCCTCTTTCACCAGGATCTCAACGGTGATGGCGTGATTGGTCTTCCACCAACGCCCCAGCAGGTTTCAGGCACGACAATCGAGGCGTCCGGCTCAACCAGCCTGGTTCTGGTCGGCTCGAATTACTTGCTCGACGGGATGGCCAGCGGCGCGGGGCCGACCTTGAAGTACGGTGGCGTAGCGGTTGTGTCGGGACAGTTCGGCGCTTGGACGCCGGTGGGCGTTGAGCAAACGACCAGCGGCTATGATGTCGCCTGGAAGATTCCGGCCACCGGCGAACTCTGTGTGTGGACCACGGACAGCAATGGCAACTATCTATCGAACCTTCTGAACAAGGTGTCCCCGACCGACTCTGCTCTTAAAGCGGTCGAGACGACGTTTTATCAGGACCTCAATGGCGATGGTGTAATCAATACGTCATCGACCATCCTCAAGATCGCCGGAAATGTCGTATTGAATCTGGGCAATATGTCACAGGCCGCGACGGTCGACCCCGGCGCCACGCTCGAATTGTCCGGCGCCGCTTCCGGGTCGATCACCTTCAAGGCGTCGACCGGCAATCTGGTGTTGGACCACGCGTCGCAATTTACGGGAACGCTCATCGGTCTAACGGGTGACGGCACCGCGTCAAATTCCAACCATATCGACCTGAAGGACATCGCCTACGGAGCGGGAACGACGGCGTCCTTTTCCGGCGATACAGCCGGTGGCGTGTTGACCGTGGTCGACGCTCAAAATCACACGGCACATATCTCGCTTGCTGGCGACTACACCAACTCGACCTTCAATCTCTCGAGCGACGGATCCGGGGGCACACTGGTCATCGATCCTCCGAAGGCTAGCTTTGATTTTTCGGCGGTTGCGCCGTCGCAGCCTCCTGCTACCGCACCGGCCGTCGGCACCGCGCGCCTGGGAGGCGAGGAGTTCGTGTTCGAGCAGTCCGCCACCTCCAACCCATATGACTTAGTTAAGGAGGCGTTTCATGAAACGACCAAGGTAGGGCTCCTCGCGGCCACCACTTATCCAGATGTTGACTCGAGCCTTCATCAGGTCGACGCCGTTCACGCGGTAGCCCCGATTGATGTCCATCTGGCGGAGTTGCATGACTTCATTCTTCGCTGAAGGTCTTTGCCTTTCGAATAACGTTGCGCAACGCGCGTTTCGCAAGTTCCCGTTTCCGCGTGAAGGAGATCATGGCGAGGAGATATGATGCATAGGCAAGCGCCAGCAGCGTAACCAGCCCAGCGAAAGAGTTTCCATCCAGCAATGAGATGTTCGAAATCCTTGTGACGGCCGCCGCAACGCCACAACCGATCCAATGCGGGACGGTCGTCTTGACCAGGCTCGTTGTCGTCACCGGGCCATGACGACCGATAGATATCGCGCAAAGCGGCAGCACGACGGTGCAGTTCACCAGCGTATACGCCGCGGCGATTCCAAGCGCACCCCAGGGAAGACCGACGAGGAATGAGGTCACGTTGATCAAGGCGGTCCAAACGCCAAGCCTGAAGTACTCCTGGCTACGGCCTTGACTGAGGAACAGCCAAGCTGCCGTCGCGGTCGCGACCTGGATCAAGCCGGCAACGCCGAGCCAGGAAAAAATCGGGGCTGCGCCCACCCAATGCTCGCCAAGGAGAACTCTGAAGAGCGGCTCCGAGAGTAGGATGGCAAACACGATGCCCGGCTGACATATGAGCATCACCATGGAAAGGGCATCATTGTAGGTACTGAGATATCTCTCCTTATCGAAACGAAGCCGCGAAAGCAGCGGGACAATCACGTGGCCGATCGGGTTGTGTAATTGGACGATCGGCAGCAGCAACAGCTTATAGGCCCGATCGTACAGGCCAAGTTCGTCGCCGCCTCGAAATTTGCCGATGAGAATGTTGTCCGCATTTCTCGAAAGATAGTTGACGAGGTTGAACCCTGACACGTGCAGGCCAAATCGCGCCATGTGGCGCGTCTCGCTGTCCAGACTGGGATATCCGGGGCGATAGCCGGAATAGGCCCAGATCCCGATTGTCGAAAAGAGCGTAAGAACGAACGTGGACAGGTAAAGTGCCCAATAGTTTCTCAAGATGATTACAGCGACGATCCCTGCGACAACGGAAGCGGTTGTCGCGGCGACATCCAGGATTGCTAGGGCCTTAAATCGGGATTCTCTGGCAAGGAGAGCCGCCGGAACGGTCGGAAGGCCAGCTATGAAACTTAGGCCGGCAATTGCGATCATGAGCTGCTGAAGCGTCGTATCGCCATAAAACAGCGCAACCGGATGCGCGCTCAACGCCAGAACGAGAGCAGATGCCGCGGAAGCGAGCACCGACAGCCAGAACAGCGCATCGATTTGGCCCTTGGCGATTTCCGTGCGTTGAATGATGGCCTGTCCAACGCCGACATCCTTGATGAGCCCGACGAACGTTGCGGCCGTCGCAGACATAGCCAGCAGGCCGAAGTCGGACGGGGCAAGATTTCGCGTCGAGAATATCGTCAGGACAAAACCGGCCGAGAGTTTCCAGGCTTGGGACCCGCCCGTTATGAGGATGTTGGTTACGGCCCGTGACTTGCTGTCCTTGTCCAACGGCTCACCCCCGCGATCTCAAACACCTCTTGCGCGGTCTCGCGCCTGCCAGCAAATTCCGCGGGAAATCCAGCGCGCTGCACGATGGCGGTTCCGATCGTCTCCGGCTTTTAGCTTGGCCTTGACACGAACGGAAGACGTGATCGGGCGATGTGGGATCGGCCTGGGCGAGCCTGCTCGAAACCGATCTCAAGCGATGGCTGGACGTCACCAGCGTCAATGCAGACACTTGTGGTCACATCAATGCCCGCAGTTTGTCATATTTCGATTCACAGTGCTGAGGTTCCCGTGAGATGATTTTGTGAGCACTCACACCAGGAGAAGGGCAAGCTGCGCTTGCAATATTTGCAGGCCGCTGGTCATTCTATAATGTTCATTTGATCTCGATGGCGAAGCTCCGGAGGTCCGAGACGGGATGACGTTGTACACTGTTGCATCACGGCAAGGAGCGCGGTCTGGCGTCGCGTCGCTTGCGGGACCTCTCTTCCTCCTTGCAGTAGCCGTCATTCTGTCTGCGATTTCGCGGCGGGCCGTCACGCATCTCGCGCGCTGGTCTGACATTTACGCTCTGGTGTTGGTTTGCTCGGCATTTGCCGGCGCGCTCGCCTTCAGCTCCATTCGCTACCGTGATTTCTCGCCGCCATTGCGGATCACCGCCTTCGCGATCGGAATGACGATCTTCGTGCAGTTGCTGTTCGATTCATTGGGGCCCTTCGCAGGGCCTCCCAACATCCTGTTCGGGGCGGGCGACAAGATTCTGTTCTTCCGCTACGGTGCGGTGCTTGCGGTTGTGGCGGGAATAGCCGCGATCTGGCGCCCTTCATTTCTGGTGCCGCTATTCTACTTCTATCATGCATGGCGCGAAATGGTGAGCGTCGTGTCCGGCATCTTCGTGACGGAGACCGATTATCTCGGTATGCTCGACGTCGGTAACTTCGCCGTGCTTGGCGTGCTCGGCACGATCGTTCTCACCAGCGCCTGGGTGATGGATCGCGTGCCGAGGCTGCGAACTCTGTTCGCTTCCGCAAATGACGTGAAGCAGCTTCGCGATCGCGCCTATGGCTTGATTTGGGCGTGCGCCGTCGGGGCGCATCTCGGCAGCTATTTCTGGTCGGGAATCGCAAAGCTGCAGGCTGGTGGCGAGAAGCCGTGGACCTGGCTGTTCGCAAATCCCACGCAAACCTCCATCCTGATGGGCCTCGAACGCGGCGACGCCCCGCTCGGCCTGTGGCCGGGCGCGTTGCAGACCATCTGGGACGCGATCGTGAGCAACCAGCTGATCTTCAACGTCTTCGTGCTGGGTGCCCAGCTCCTGTCGCCCCTGGCTGCGATCTCGACGCGCGCGCTGTCGTTCTTCTGCCTGCTGTTCGACGTCTTCCACATCGGCGTGTACTTCACGCTCGGGGCTCTTTTCTTCTTCTGGATTGCGCTCAACCTGTTCATCGTGGCCGCGGCACGCACGCTGCCGCGTGATGGGTTCACCCCGGCGATGAAGGTTGTGATGGTCGTGACCGTCATCTGTGGCCGGTTCTTCTTCTACACCAATCACCTGGGATGGCTGGACGGGCCGAAGCTGGCAAGCCCGCGGCTTTTCGTCGAGACCCGCGATGGTCGCCAGGTTCTCGCGCCTTCCACCTATTTCGGCATCTACTCGTACATGATCGGGACCGGAACCATGTACATCCCTGAGAATCATTTCCGGGCTCGCGTTGGCGGCAACAACCACGATCTTGCGACTTGGCACGACGCGGCCACCTGCGGCCCGGAGATCCTTCCGCGTCAAGACACAGGCGTATCCATGGAGGCCGTGGAAAAATTGGTCCGCGAGACGGATCGCTTTTTTCGTGTCTACCCCTGGGTGAAGCACAACAACAGCTTTTATGCCTATCCGCACCACATGCTGTCCAATCCATGGCTGTATGGCGAATTCAACGAGCTGACCATGGACGATATCGTCGCCTATCACTATGTGGTGGACTCAGTATGTCTCGGCCTGGCGGAGGGCAAGCTTGTGCGCGACGTTCGGAATCGAACGGACTATCGAATTGACCCATAGTGATGACGAGATCTGGGTGGTCTATGACGGCGAATGCCCGTTATGCAGCCGCTATGTTCTGCTGTACCAGTTGCGGGAGCATGGGCAGCGCATTCACCTGATCGACGCGCGTTCGGAACATCCGATCGTCGGCGATATCCGCGCCCGCAACCTCGATCTCAATGAAGGCATGGTGGTTCGCTGGCGTGGGCGGCACTACCATGGGGCCGATGCAATGCATCTGCTGGCAACGCTTGCCGCGGAGAAGACTGTCTTCAATCGTCTTAATCGGCTGGTGTTCTCCCGGCCACGCCTGGCAAGGGCACTTTATCCGGCACTGGTGCGTGGAAGGAAGCTTCTCCTTCGGCTTCTCGGCCGCAAGTTGATCGATGAGATCAATGCTCCGGAACAGCGGATACCGGTCGGTCCTTCCGACGAAAACATCAAGCACAACGAGGGAGTCCGATGACGATTGGAGGAAGGCTCCAGCGCGCCTCCTGTGTACAAGAAGCGGTGGGGCAGGTTATCGCGTCGCGGCCTGATAGGCCGGAGAGAGACGCATCAGGCCGCAACGGACAAGGTCGTCGGATGATTGGTAGATCAGGCTTTTCGGATAGATGAGCTCGAATGACCGATTTTGATCGAGTCGCTCCGCGTAGCGCTGATACTCGACCGATCCGAGATAGTAATTCCCTTCACGGACCGCGATTGCGACCTTATCGATGAAGTCGTGGAGAAATTTGAAATGGAGCAGGGCGCCTGTGACATCGCCAGGCTTGCCTGGTGGGGTCATCAGGTGACCGGCGGCGATATAGCGACGGCTGGGCAACCAGCGCGCGAGCGGCACTTTAGTGAGCAGCGGTGGCTGCCAGCGCGTGATGTTAACTGCAGGCAGCAGCCGCGCCAGCCCGTATGGCTCAAGCAACTGTACGAGTGCGTCATAAAGGGCGATCTTCGGCGGCATCGGTTCGTCATAAAACAGCCTCGCTCGCGCACCGCCCACCAGGTAGTTGGCCGGAAAGCCGCGACGACGGCGCTTCACATAGGTATCTGAATCGAAGTAGGGGCAGAACGCGACGAGGCTCTCACCGGCTTGGTAGCGCTCCGGGCCTCCGAGCCAGCGTGGATACATGTCGACCATCTCCGCGGTCATGCAATCGGCGCCGGTGCTCTCCAGATATCGGCACAGCCATCGAAGATCAAAATTTTCGCAACCGGGATAGACAAAGAGTTCGTCGGCGTCGAGCGTCAGCGCCCACCGTCCTGGCGCGAATTGGTCGAGCACGGCGCTGGTCCAACGCGCGCCGCCACTTGATTCTGCAAAGGACTCCCGGATCTCGAACACGTGAACGTCCGGCTGATCGAGCAGGAATGCTCGCGTGCCGTCATCCGAACGGTCATCGATCGCGAGGAAACGTCGGACCCCAAGCCGGCGATGATGGCGCAGGAATTCGGGTAATCGCAGCATTTCGTTGCGGAGCTTGCCGACAGCCACGATCTCATCGGCGCCGAAGTCGAGGGGCCGGGTATCAATCCGGTGAATGACCGGATCGGGACGCTGCTTGGCCCGTGATCGCGCTGGCGTCAAAAATGCGACAGCCGCTTGACCCCTTACGATCAACTTTTGTAACGCGTTCTGCGCGCCGTTGCCGCCCGCGGCTGTTCTCGCCAGCAATTCCATTTTTAATTTCCAGCCAACCGATCATATCTGCATTGTCTACATAAAGACGGCGAATATAGGTGCTATGGAGAGTCATGTTGTCTCAGCGGGTTGATCTAGCATCATAAACCCGTGGCAAGGCGCAAATGTGCGCTTCTTCTTTGCAATCGAGGAATATCGGCCGGCGGCTTCGCATCGGTTCCGAATAAATTGCATTGCCATTTATTCCCAAACGTCCTGAGCATTCGCGTCAGCTTGTCGCGGATTCGCCTCGTCTAAAAGCATTTGCCTCGACTTGGTGCAACACAGCCATTCCGCTGAAGTTTCAACGAGCCGAAATCAAAATCAAGAAGAAAGCCTGCGCCACGCATTCACACGCGTATTCAGTTGGGTGTAGGAGATATTGTCGTTGAGCAGATTGGAAGCTGCAGGCCAACAGCTTCAGCGGAGCGCCACGCGCGCAGGGGGATCATGCCGCGTAAACGACGCGTTCACAACACACGGGCAGGAATGCGGCCCTGCGGGATGGTCTGCATGAACTAAGCAGGTGCGGCGCTTCTACGGGAGGTTGTCACAGTGTACGGGCCCGCGACAACATTCTCGGTGGCCGCTCAGGATAGGTGTCTTAGGCTGCGATTTGCGATTCAGGCATCTGTGGCGATGCCTCCGACTGCACCTGGTCCAGCACCGAGAGGTTCGCGATGAGCAGATAGATCAGCAGGCTCGCGCAATAGACGACTTGCAAGACCACCGCGCTAGCGACGAATGCGATCGCGCCCGTCGCGAAACCCTGCTCGAGGCCCAAATACCATGCTGCAGCCAGGATTAGCATCGTTGCGGGAATAAGGGCATATGCGCGAAGAAAACGCCCCAGAAGAACACCCGCCACGGCGCTTGCGATCATCAGCACAACCAAATCTGCCCTCCTGCTCTCCGGACACGTGACGGGCCGTATTGTAGCCACAGAACCGCTAAAAACATACCATTTTTACGCGGCCCCGGCCAGTCTTTACCTGCCTGTGCTGCGGGCGGGCGGTTCCGTCGTAAAACGTGCTCTGTCATCGACCCGGTGCCCTGGATTCCCACCGGGATCCCGGAGCTCTCCTGCTGACAACCTGGTGCTTCTCGGTTCCAGGGGGTTACTTCCGCCCTGTTTTTTGCGCAGCAGGAGTCCGACCAGTTCTTCGAGGCTCTGCTCAATGTCCGCGGACTGCAAGGATCCGGTATCGGGCTTGGAGGAATGCGGCTCGATCAAACGCAAGCTTGCGCCGGCAGACCCGGATTTCACTGGCTTCGGCTCCCCAATTGATACGGGTCTAAATGACTCAAGCATGTCATAGTTCGCCTGCTCAGTTATTGCGGGTTGGGGTGTGCCGTATCGCGTCATGGTGCTTTCATCGGAAGATGGCCGCCCGGTTCTGAGCGCAGGCGAAACGTAGGGCTGCAAGTTCAAGTACTCGGCGTGGCGCTTACGAGAGATCAGCTCACGCGTGCCGTAGCCGGCCGCGAAGCCAATCGCCAGCAGAACAGACATGATGAGGAGCCCAGCCATCAAACTACCCGCGCCCACCCATAATTCTGCCTCAGAGTTAACCTGTTACCGTCTATATCCCGTAGTTGATAGATACCGTAATTGACGATTTGAAGGCACGTCGTTCGCCGTGTCCGGGGAGGGCTGCGCTCGCGTAAGGATCGCTTCCAACGAGTCCTGAGGTGTTCGCGATACGATACCCGCTGCATCCTAGCGATGCGGTGACTTGCCTATTTGCTGGTCAATGCACCTTCGGTTTGGCATCGCGCTGTCGTGGGTGTGACGGCCGTCAATTGACAGCTCGCTCAACGTAGCGAACATCGCAAACAGGAAATCACCATACCGAGATCGCCGCCTTGTCGTTACAATCTCCAGGTTCCGCCATCAAAGCCGATAGTCGCGCGGAGAAGATCGGCGCGGTCAACGGTTTTCGCGGACTCGCCATCTTGATGGTGATCCTCTTTCACTTGCTTGTTCCGTTTACATCCAGCGCGTCGGCGTTTCCCGGCGAACTTGATCCGAATGGTCTCCTGGCCATTGTCGCCAAGCACGGCTTCCTGGGTGTAAATATCTTTTTTGTGCTCTCCGGATTCGTTCTGTACCTGCCCTATCGCACAAAGAAGCGAGCCATCGGTCGGCTCGCCGACCTCCCGCATTTCTATTGGCATCGCGCAGCCCGGTTGCTTCCACTTTACTATACGGTAGTCCTCGTGACGGTTGCGCTCCATGCCAAGTCGCCCGCTGGATCGCACGCGTGGTACCTGGAGCTCGGCGGACTGTTATCTACGCTTTTCATTTTTGTACCGCACGGGTTTATGCCCCCCTCCAATCCCGTATTATGGTCCGTAGGCGTTGAGATCTGGTTCAGCCTTTTGTTTCCGCTTCTGATTCTTCTCACCGCGCGCTTTGGCCTCCGAAGGCTGTTGCTGTTGAGCGTCGTCATCTGCTCAGCTTTCGTGGTGGCTGGGCACCTTATCGCGGTGGATCGGATTGGGATGTTTCGCCCGTTTGTGGGCGGAATATTTGGGTCGTGTTACCAGTTCATTTTCGGAATGTTGGTCTGTGATCTCTACGTCAAGTCCAGGGACAGTGTATCACTTAGGAGATTTCAGGCGCGCGGGCTGCTGCCCGGACTGCTGGTGATGATTGCCGCCATATACCTCAAGGATAACGGCCCCTGGGCGGTGAGCATTCTCTACGCCACGATCTTTTGCGCCGGGTTTGCCATGGTGCTGCTGGCGGTGTTGTGCGGGGCATGGTCCGCAAATCGCTTGTTCGAGGCGTGGCCAATTCAAGTCGTCGGATGCATGTGCTACAGTATTTATGCGTGGCATTCGATCATCATGGTTGAAATGATCCCGCCCGATACGTCTCCCTTGCAAGACACGCTTCAACTTTCATTGCCCTATCTTGCAATAACGATCCTGCTAAGTGCCCTGAGCTACCGCTATATCGAATTTGGCCATCAGCGCGATTGGAGGTCGTTGTTCCTGTTGCGCAACGCCAATTCCGACGAACTCGCCGGCGCTGGGGTATCGCGTCAGGGTGGGTCTAAACCGGTTGCTTCGTCTTGAGAGAACTTCGGGGCTTCTCGCACTGTGAGTCGCAGGTATGTTCGGTGGTCCCGAGTCGGCGGCAAGCTTTTGGTGCGGCCACGCCTATCACGCCCTTCTCTCCTCGAACCTTTGCAGCTGACCATTGCGTCTCCGCAGAGCGCTGGGGCCCCGCGGAACGGCCGGTCACGGGGGGAGCCTTCAGGACTGAGGCGGGGGGGATGGCCTCACTTAAGAGGCCGGCGGCGCGCGGGCTTCTCAAGTAGAGAATCAAGCTGATCTGCAGAACAAAGCCAAATTCTTCGTTTGATTTTAGCGCCCTACACAAGCGAGGGAATCGATCCTTCGGTAGCGGCGGACGCATAAAGCAGACGTTGCGCCTCGGCCGCGTCGCCTTGCTGCATGCGAGTCCGCGGTGTAGAGGTTGGCAATGAACGACGACACCCACTCCTTTCGCAGCGGAACGCTCACCGCGACCGTCAAGGCGTACGGCGCCGAGCTCTGCTCGCTGAAGGGCGGCGACATCGAGTTCCTTTGGCAGGCCGAACCGGCCTGGCCGCGCCACGCGCCGTTGCTGTTTCCGATCGTCGGGCGTCTCGCCAATGACGAATTGCGGCACCGGGGCAAAACCTACCGGATGACCCAGCACGGTTTTGCGCGCGACAGCCGATTTGCATGGGGGACATGTGAAGAGAACAGGTGCACGTTGGTGCTAGAGGACAGCGAGGCGACGCGTGAGCGCTATCCGTTCGCGTTTCGCCTGACCGCGACCTATGCGCTCGATGATGCCGGTCTCGATCTCATCCTCGCGGTCGAGAACACCGGAGGCGAGACGCTGCCGGTGTCGCTCGGCGGCCATCCCGCTTTCAACTGGCCGCTTCAGGCTGGCGTGCCGAAGGAAAACTATACGCTGACGTTCACGCATGAGGAGCCGTCGCCGATCTGCCGTGTCGAGGGCGGGCTCCTGCTCGCGGCTGCGGATCCCAGCCCGGTCCAAGGCACTGTGCTCCCGCTGTCGGAGGCCCTGTTCAGCAACGACGCAGTGATCCTCAATCGCGTCAACAGCGCCGCGGTCCGCTATGCGGACGGGCAGGGCACCGGGCCCTGGCTCAAAATGTCCTGGCGCGGCTTTCGCGAGCTCGGCATCTGGTCGAAACCATCGGGGGCACCGTTCCTTTGCATCGAGCCCTGGCACGGCTATGCCAGCCCCAAAGACTTCGACGGCGAGTTCACCGACAAGCCAGGGCTGATGCATATTGCGCCCGGTGCGGAGGAGCAGCTCTCGTTCCGGATCGATGTGGGCATGTCCTAAAGCATGATCCGGAAAAGTGTGAAGAGGTTTTCCGAAAAGATCATGCTCAAACAAAGAGCTAAAGCGCGATGAAGATTCAACCCAATCTCATCGCGCTTTAGGCGCTCACCCCTCGATCCGCGTGAGATCCTCGCCGCGAGAGGCCATTGAGGACAAGACGGTCGTTCGCCCGAGGAACGATGCGCGGCTTGTTCGGCAATATGGGCCTGATGGCGATCCATTCATGATCGGCGAGCTCGTAGCGCATGATTCGAGCTCCCAGTTTGGAAGCTTGAATCCCAGGTGGCTGACCGGACGCAACGCTTCCGGGCAGGTTCCCTATTGGACGCATTCGCTGGCCTCGTCCAAAAGCCATGCCACGAATGCCTTCACCCGAGCATCGCTTGCCAAGACCGCCGGCCAGCGCACGAGGTGCACCTTCGACGACGGCATGTCCCAGGTCTCAGGCAGCACGCGCACGAGGCGGCCGTCGATGAGCGCGTCGCGCGCGAGGAGTGAGCGCGTGAGCACGACGCCGCTGCCTTGAAGTGCGGCACCGATCGCCGTCGCCATGTTGGCGTAGCGTAGTCCGACCGGCGGCGGCGCGTGGAGGCCAAGTCGCGCGAACCACGTCGACCAGGACCACTCGGTTCCCGCGTTCGCTTCTGCGCCGGCCCCTTTATGGATCAGCGGCAGCGCGGCGATCCACGTGGGGTCGTCGAGCGGCGCGGACGGCAATAGCCGCGCGTGGCAAACGGGGAAGACCTGCTCGCGGAACAACACGCGCTGCGTCGAGGTCTCGCGTGCCTCGCCCTCGAGCAGCCAATGGATCGTGATGTCGAGATCGAGGTGGATCGCTTGCGCCGTGCTTTCGACGATGATCAGTTCGATCGGCGTCGATGGCGCCTTGAACATCGGCAGGCGTGCGACGAGCCAATAGTCCGCAAGCGCGGCGCTGACACCGACGCGCAGTGGGCCATTGCTGGCCGCAGCGCGGCATCGTGCGCGTAGCTCTCCGAGGCCGGCAAGGAGTTCCGCGAGGCCGGATGCAAGCGCTTCACCCGCGGGGGTCGGCCGCATGCCGGCCGAAGTCCGCGTCAGCAGCGGCAAACCCATAAAGTCTTCCAGCCGGCGCAACCGGTGGCTCACTGCGCTCTGCGTTACGCCGAGGTCGCTTGCTGCGGCGGTGACGCTGCCGAGACGGTGTACGGCTTCGAAGGCAATCAGGGCATCGAATGGAGGTTGGGCGATCATGCCGGCAATATGAAGCAGATTCATGCCGAGTTGAACACTCGGCATAGGCCGGGAGCGCAAACCGATGATAACTAAAGCGCGATGCGATCAGGATGCATCGTCATCGCGCTTTGGGTTATTGTTTGAGCATGATCTTTCCGGAAAACCGCTGCGCACTTTTCCGGATCATGCTCTGCGAGCACCGCAGCGCTTCTGCGCGGCACTTTCCCGGTTCGACAGAGGATTTGTGAAGACCGCACCCTCCCTATGCGCTCGTGATCTTTCCGTTGCCCTGACACTCGGCTTCGGTGCGTTCTTCACGAATCTCGACGTCACCGCCGTCGTCGTCGCGCTGCCTGCGATGGCGCGTACACTCAGCTTCGGCGTGGCCGGAACGGCGTGGGTGATCGATGCGTATTCGCTCGCTTTCACGGGCATGCTGCTCGCGGCCGGGGCGATCGCCGATCGCTTCGGTCGCCGCCGCGCTTTGCTGTCCGGCAATCTGATCTTCCTTGTCGCTTCCCTCGCCTGCGGCCTTGCCTGGGACGGTCCGTCGTTGTGGCTCGCCCGTGGCCTGCAGGGCATTGGCGCAGCGTTCGTCGTCACAGGCGCCTTGGCGCTCGTCGCCAGCGCGTTCCCGGATGCCGCCGTCAGAGCACGTGTGTTCGCCTTGATGGGCGTCGTCTCCGGTGTCGGGATGGCCGTTGGGCCGACGCTCGGTGGCGTGATCACGGCTTGGATCGGGTGGCGCTGGATCTTCTTCATCAACGTCCCGTTCTGCGTGGTTCTGGCCATTGCGGTGCCGCAGTTCGTCGCCGAGAGCCAAGCCGCGGAGAAGCGCCCGCTCGATATTGTCGGCGTTGCCCTGTTGACGACGGCGCTCGCGATGCTGATTGACGCGACGATGCGCGTACGTGCCGACATGATCGGTGCCGCGTGCCTCGGCGGCGCGGCGCTGCTGCTGTTGGCAGGCTTTGCCCTTCAACAGCGTCGGCGCGCGGTGCCGCTCCTCCACCCGACCGTGTTCGCGACGCGCGCGACGACTGGCGTCGGCCTGCTGCTGATCGCCGTCTCCGTCAGCTACTGGGCCATCCTTGTTTATCTGCCGCCAGCGATGCAGCGCGCATTCGGCTGGCACGCCAATCGTACGGGCCTCGCGCTGATCGCTGCAACCGCACCGATGCTCATCGTGCCGCCAATTGGCGGCCATCTCGTGATGCGCATCGGTTGGCGCCGGCACTTCGCGCTTTCTCTCGCGATACTCGCGGTCGGTAATCTCCTTTTGCTTGCATCCCTTTGGCGCGCAGATGCGGCCGAGACCCTCGGACTTATGCTCGCGGGCATGGCAGCGATCGGCAGCGGCGCGGCGCTCGCCCACCCGCAACTTTCGGGCGCCCTGCTTGCGCTCGCCCCGCCGGACCGTTCCGGCATGGCCTCTGCCATGACGATCGTGGCGCGGCAGGGTGGCTTTGCGCTTGGGATCGCTGCGCTGGCCGTAGTTGGCGGCGGACAAGCCTTCGCGGCCATTTTCGCGACCGCAGCCTCAACAGCAGTCTTGGGCGTCCTTGCGGCGATTTTCCTGCTTCCCGCCGATCGGTGAGCGTGGTCCGGGTTGACCCGCGAGCGTCGGCGAGGCAAGC
This sequence comes from Bradyrhizobium sp. CCBAU 51745, assembly GCF_028128715.1. Classification (NCBI taxonomy): domain Bacteria; kingdom Pseudomonadati; phylum Pseudomonadota; class Alphaproteobacteria; order Hyphomicrobiales; family Nitrobacteraceae; genus Bradyrhizobium; species Bradyrhizobium sp. CCBAU 51745. The sequence goes on from NZ_LBJP01000093.1 coordinate 504,551, forward strand.
CGCATTGAATTGTGGACGTCGGCGAGCATCGATGCGCTGCATGAGAAGTGTGGGGCAATTCATATTAATACTTCAACACCGTGACCTATATTGTTCGGGCGACACAACGCGCCTAGTATTCCGGCAGGCAAATTTCGGGGGGCTCGAACAAGACGTGAATGTTCGTTCACAGGACAGCGCATCACGCGGCCACTCGAATCTTCAGGCCCAGTCGCAGGCACACAGGACATCCAACATCGTGGCTGATTCCGCACTTCAGGAATTGCGGCCGGTCGGGCGCGAGCGGCTGATCGTCGTCGAAGACGATCCCGTGACGCGAACGATGCTGGTCGGCTATTTCAGCGAGAATAATTTCGACGTGGTCGGCGCCGGCACCTGCGCCGAATGCCGCCAGGCGCTGCGCGCGCGCACCGACCTGGTCTTCCTCGACGTCCAATTGCCGGACGGCGATGGCTTCGAGCTCGCCAAGGAGATCCAGGCGACCAGCAATGCCGGCATCATCTTCGTGACCCGCCGCGACACCGACGTCGATCGCATCCTTGGCCTCGAGATCGCCGGCGATCATTACGTCACCAAGCCGATCAATCTGCGCGATCTCTTGGCGCGGGCGCGCAGCGTGTTGCGGCGGCGCTCGATCGACCGCAAGGCGGCGCGCAACCACAATTCGATCGCCTTCGGCGACTGGATCATCGACCTGACGCGGCGCGAGCTATTGGGCAGCGACGGCAAGCCGGTGGCGCTGACGCGTGCCGAGTTCGACCTGCTCGCGGCCCTCGTCGGCGCGGACGGACGGCCGCTCAGCCGCGACTATCTGATCGAGGTCGTCAGCAACCGCCAGGCCGAGGTCGACATCCGCACCGTCGATGCCCTGGTGGCGCGGCTGCGCCGCAAGCTCGTCGGCAGCGACACGCCCGTCATCGCCACCGTCACCGGCGTCGGTTACAAGCTCGCGCTCAGCGAGCGCCTCTAGGCGCGAGTGCCCGAGGGGGCGTCGCGCCGGCCGGGGCCTGGCCGGCACCGTCTGCTTCAGCCGCTGAACCCGACCAAAAACCGGATGGCGATGAAGGTCGAGGTGGCCACGGCCGCCGTTGCGACAATCGCAAACAAAACTCTCAAACCGTTGTGCATGGTCTCTATAGGGGTTACGCAAAAACACTATTGGCTTAATCGCTGCAGCTACCCCGAAAAGGGAGCATCCGCAGTATTCCATCGACCATGACGGTGTCGTCAAGGGCTGGTCCGGGTCGCGACGAACGATCGTTAACGCGAGGCCGTCCGCTTCCACCTGGCCTCGATGCGGGCCTTGATGCGGCTGACCCTGGCCTCATGCGCGGCCCAATAGGCCCGGCTTGCGGCGGCCGTGCCCCTGGTGTAGCGGGCATAGACGTCCTTGGGCTGGGCCAGCCTGGCCCGCGTCTGCGGCTTTTCAGCTCTGGCTGATGTCGTTGCCGGTGCTGGCGCCGTTGCGGATTCCGGCGCGGGCGCCGAGGGTGGGGCGGCTGCATCAGGGGTGACCGCTGCCGTCGACTTCATCGCGAGCAGCCGGTTGCGGGCGCGATTGCAATAGACCTGCGAGCGCGGGCTGATCTCTTCTTCGTCGTGGCTGGCCCGATATTTCATCAGCGTGCGGCAGAGGTCGCCGCCGGTGAGGCGCCAGGCGCGGCTGAGATGAAGCACGCCGTAGTGGATGTTGATATCAGGCTCCGCGAGCTCGGCGGCGTTTCCCCTGAACCCGAGCGCCGCCGCGGTCTCGAGCCGCAGCTGCATCAGGCCGAGCTCGCCGGCGCTGCCGACGACGGCCGGATTGTAGCCGCTCTCGACGAAGACGACGGCCTCCGCAATGTCGGCGGGCAGATTGGTCCTCGCCGTCTCATGCTCGATGATCTTTCGGATCCCGGTTCGCGACGTCGCGGTTTCGCCCGCGCCGAGGTCGGCATCTTGAGTGTGGATCGCCGCGGTCGTGCCGACGTCATCCGTGGCGCGCTCCCTGGCGGCATCCTGGGCCTGCACGCAGGTCGCCGCCGACAAAAGCGCCGCGACCGCGACGCCTCGCCACGTCGCGCTGGAATTCGATCGTACCCGGCTCCGCAACATGAGGTACGTCGTACATCTTCCGAGTTAACAACCGATGTGCTGCAGGTGGGTTGTGCTCAACAATTCTTGAAATGTAAGGTCGTTCACACGCCTCGCTCCGCGATCGGATCATCTTGCGCGTCGTCGGTACTGGCCGCATCCCGCGTCCGGATCGATCCACGGTGAGCAAGGAGCCAACATGAGCAACGCAGCAAACAGGGAAGAGATCGTCCGCAAGTTCCTGGGGTCGAAGGTGTTCGACTTCAATGCCTTCGGAAAATTCGTTGCCGAGAACGGCGCGAGCATTGCGAGTGCCAGCGAAAGCGAGTTCGGCTTCGTCGTCGGCAATCGCTTCATCCGTTACTGCATCCCGCCGGTGGTGGAAGTGGAACAGGGGATCAATCCGGCCGCTATCCGCAATGAGGTCACCGGCCGCTGACCCGGCCCTGAGGTGCGCTTCCGGCGCGGCCACGATCTCGCTTTGGTCCATCAGCTCCCGCATTTCCCTTCTCGTGAGGCGCCTATGCCAAATCTGCAGGATCGGACTGCCGCGCCGGCTTGCAACCGCATTGCGGCCGGCGCCGCGAACGCCGCGGACGTTGTCCAGGATCTCCGGCGACGCCTGCAGCTCGCCGTGCGCATCGCCGAACGGACGCTCCAGTTTCTCGGCAAGGACGGGTTCGACGGTGCGGAGGTGCCGGACGGAAATTTCGCCGCGGAAAAGCCGCTCGCCGAAACCGCGATGCTGCTCTATGTAGCCGAACGCTACGCGCCCGATGCCGGCACGGCGGCGCCGCTGCGAGATCTCGTGCCCTATGCGCGCTCGGAGCAGATGCGCTGGGACGTCGTACGCTATCCGTCGGTCTGCCTCCAGCTCGCGACGCCGCACATCCTGCTGAGTGCACTCGGCCATGTCGATCAGGACTTCGACGAACTGCTGGCGCGAAGCTGGTCCGCGTCGGCGCGAGCCGGGCACGAAGTGGTGCCGTACCGCGAGCTCGAAGTGCTCTGGTTGCATGCGCTGTGGCGCAGCGAGCGGCCAGGCCCCGTGTGTGAAGAGATCGCGCGCAAGACCGCGCTCGGAAATCCGATCGATCTATTGAACGGCACGCGCGATGACGCCTATGCGCACACGCATGCCCCGATGTATGCCACCAATTTCGGGGCGTGGCAGATGACGTTGCCGCGGCCGAGGGGCGAGTTTCTCGACGAGGCTGGGTCCGTGCTCGCCCGCGCGCTGGTCGTCGAGGACTATGACCTTGCAGGCGAAGCGCTGATGGCGTGGCCGCTCTTGTCGTCGCACTGGAGTCCGGCCGCTGCGTTCGGCTTTCGCGTTCTCGCCTCGCTGGAGGACAAGGTTGGATTTCTTCCCGCAGGACGCTCGGCGTCGGGCCGGATCCAGCGGTTGAACGGACACGACAAGACCAGATGCGCGCTCGCGACCTCCTATCACACGGCTTACGTGATGGGCATGTTGTGTGCGGTGTCGCTCAAGGACGGTATGGCGTCGCCCTTCGGCATCGCAGGTGCCGCATATCAGATGGATCTCATCGAGATGTTGTATGCCGCGATACCCCGGACAGGCGCGCATTGGGAGAACGTTTTCCAGTCGCTGGATGCGTGCGAGCAGATGGCGCTCGCGCCGTTTCTGCTCGATGTTGCGCTGATACGGTCGAGCCGCAGCGGTGACGCCGCACGGATGGTGCATCTGCTGCAGACCGCCATCACGCACGGCATGGCGCACACCGCGCTGTGCAGCCAATCGGCCGAGTATCTCTCGCGCCTGGGCGCGATGGTGGATGGCCGGCACACGGTCTCGCGCCTATCGTGAGCGTGAGACCTGGTCTGTCGCCGTCCCCTGCACGCTGCCGGAGGCGAGCTGGTCGTCGACGGCATAGAGTGTGCAGGTCGGCGACCATTTCATGCAGGCCGCGAGCGAATCGCGTTGCGCCCCGTCCACGGTGCTGCGCCCCGAACGCCAGCCGTAGCCGCCGTTCGGCGACACCGCGAAGGCCTTGTGCGGCACGGTGCTGTCGAGATAGCGCGCGAACTCGGCTTTCGCCGCGTCGTTGAAATGAGCAGGCGGCGGCAGCGGATCGGGCAGGCTCAGCACGTCGTGGCCAAGCCCGCGCTCGCGCAGGAAGGCGTCGATGTACGGCGTCCATTGCGGGCGGGCCACCACGGAATAGAGATAATGGCCGTCATCGCCGTAGGGCGGCGCCGCGACGAATTTGGCGTCGCCGCCGCCGGCGCGAAATCCGTCATAGAACCGGCGCGCGAGATCAGGTCCGAAGTATAGGTCGTTGGTTGCGTAGACCCACAGCATCGGCACGCGCGAGGTCTTGCCGAAGGTCGCGAAGGCCTGCACCAGCCCGTCCGGATTGCAGACATCGTCATCGTCGCGTGAGCCGCGGCCGCCGGCGAAGCTGATCGCGGCAACGAGGCCGCTTGGCGCCTGCGCGGTCAGCGCGACGGTGGCGAGTCCCCCGGCGGAATGGCCGGCCGCGATCATGCCCGTGGTGGTGACGTCGGCCCGGCGGCTCATCGCATCGATCGCCGCGCGCAAATCCGCAACCGCCACCGCCGCTGCCGGCAGATAGGCGGCCTTGGCGCAGCCGCCGACGCCGTCGACGCGTCCGCCGGGCGAGGAGCCGTAGCCGCGCCGCATCACGATCAGCGCGGCAAAACCGCGCCGGGCATATTCCAGCGCGATGCCGTAATATTTGTGCGCCGACATCGTTGCGCGGTCCTCGAAGCTGCGCGGCGAGCCGTGGCTGAGCAGCGCCAGCGGATAGCGCTTGCTGCCCGCTGGGCGGACCAGGAACGCCTCCAGCCCCTGCGGTCCGGCCTCCGCCATCGGGATGCGCAGGTCCTCGCTGTAGAACTGGCCGGCGTCGGCGCGAGCCCCAACCCCCGCGATGGCGAGCAGGACGAGCACGGGCAGATGCCGGCGCGCAAAGCCCATGGGGCGATGATTCTCCGTGGCCGTTGCGGATCATAACAGAACCCGCATAACCCGGCGAACCGGCCTCGTTCGGATCGCTCTCTAGCGTCCGCCCCGATCGATCACTTCAGCGTCTGGAGATAGGCGATGACATTGGCCCGATCTGCGGGATTCGCCAGCCCCTTGAAGAACATCTTGACGCCGTGGACGTCGCCGCGGGGATCGGCGAGATAGGCGTCCAGCGCTGTTGGCGTCCAAGCTTCCTTGTTGGCCTTCATGGCATCAGAATAGGCGAAGTCCGGGACAGCGGCAGGCTTGCGGCCGACGACATTCCAGAGGCTTGGGCCGACCTTGTTCACCCCGATCACTACAGCGTGGCAGTTCTCGCAGGTTTGCTGGAAGACGGCCTTCCCGGCCGCCGGATCGCCCTCCGCGGCGCAGGCCGACGACGCGGCGCTGGCCAGCATGAGCGTGAAAAACAGACGTCCAATCATGGTGATCGCCCCACTCACGGGATCTGCCGGTGTATCCCGCAGGTCCCCGCCTTCGTTCATCAAACGGGGAGCATCGTGCGCCGCACCGGGCAACGGCGTCCTTGTCCTGCATCAACCGATACCCGGCACCAAAGTACGAGATCGCCATGTGCCATTTCCGATGGATCGCTCCGTGGAGGATCGGCGTTGTCGATTGATCGTTGACCGGGGTGAGGCATCTGACCGGCCCGCGAGCCGGCTTGGCGCGCTCCCGGCCGATGCTATGGTGGGCTGCAATCCCTTCAAGGACAAGGACGAGGATATCCCAGTGGCAGATGTTCATCCCGCGGCGGGCAAGCTGGTTTCGCCGGACGCGCTCGCCAACATTCCGCGGCTCGTGACCGCCTATTTCGCCGGCAAGCCCGATGCGGCCGACCCGGCGCAGCGGGTGGCGTTCGGCACGTCGGGCCATCGCGGCACCTCGCTCAAGAACACCTTCAATGAAGGCCATATCCTGGCGACCACGCAGGCCATCTGTGACTACAGGAAAGAGAAGGGGCTGACCGGTCCGCTCTTCATCGGCATCGACACCCATGCGCTGGCCGAGCCGGCGCTCGCCAGCGCCGTTGAGGTGTTCGCGGCCAACGGCGTCGAGTTGATGATCGACAAGGATCACGGCTACACGCCGACGCCCGTCATCTCGCATGCGATCCTGACCTACAACAAGGGCCGCAGTCACGGCCTTGCCGACGGCGTCGTCGTCACGCCTTCGCACAATCCGCCTGAAGACGGCGGCTACAAATACAATCCGCCGCATGGCGGCCCGGCCGACACCGACGCGACCTCCGTCATCGAAAAGCGCGCCAACGCCTATCTTGCGGATGGGCTCAAGGGCATCAAGCGCATCGACTATGCCAGGGCGCTGAAATCGTGGACCGTGCATGGCTATGACTACATCACGCCTTACGTTGCCGATCTCGGCAGTGTCGTCGATCTCGAGCTGGTCAAATCCGCCGGCGTCAATATCGGCATCGATCCGCTCGGCGGCGCCGCGGTGCATTACTGGCATCCGATCATCGCGCGCTACGGCCTGAAAGCGAGCGTGGTGAACGAGGCGATCGACCCGACCTTCCGCTTCATGACGGTGGACTGGGACGGCAAGATCCGCATGGACTGCTCCTCGCCTTACGCGATGGCAAGCCTGATCGCGATGCGCGACCGCTTCGACGTCGCCTTTGCCAACGACACCGACGCCGACCGCCACGGCATCGTGACGCGCACCGGCGGCCTGATGAATCCGAACCATTATCTGGCGACCGCGATCTCCTATTTGTTCGCGCACCGCCCGAACTGGGGCAAGGATGCCGCGATCGGCAAGACCGTGGTGTCGAGCTCGATCATCGATCGCGTCGCCAGGAAGCTCGGCCGCAAGCTGGTGGAGACGCCGGTCGGCTTCAAATGGTTCGTCGATGGTCTGCTCACCGGCGGCTTCGGCTTCGGCGGCGAGGAGAGTGCAGGGGCCTCGTTCCTGCGCCGCGACGGCACGGTGTGGACCACCGACAAGGACGGCATCATCCTCGGCCTGCTCGCCGCCGAGATCATGGCCAGGACCGGCCGCGATCCGAGCCAGTTGTTCGGCGATCTCACCGCCGAGTTCGGCGTGCCCCACTACGCCCGCATCGACGTCGCCGCCACCGGGCCGCAGAAGACCATTTTGAAATCCGTCACGCCGGAGCAGCTTGGCCTGAAAGATCTCGCCGGCGATCCGGTTCGCGCCACGCTGAGCAAGGCGCCCGGCAACGGCCAGCCGTTCGGCGGCATCAAGGTCGAGACCGACTACGGCTGGTTCGCGGCGCGGCCGTCGGGCACCGAGGATGTGTACAAGATCTACGCCGAAAGCTTCCGCAGCACCGAGCACCTGAAGCGGATTCAGGACGAGGCCCAGGCCGGGCTCGCAAAGGTGTTCGGGGCTTAACTGCCGACGCGCACCGCTGTCGCCTCTCCGCCAGGGAGGGCCCGCCGTAGCAACAGGTGTCATCGCCCGCCTTGTGCGCGCTTGCGCACTGGGGCGGGCGATCCAGTACGCCGTGGCGGAAATTGTATGACCCCAATGTGCCGCGGCGTACTGGATTCCCCGCCTTCGCGGGGAATGACAGTTGTCTTCTAGATGTATACAGGGAACCCATTATAGGTATTATGATAAGCAAACTTCGAGCTTGAACAGCTTGGCCCTTCGGTTATTGTATACACAACGCATACAACAGCCCTGGGAGATCCGCCGTGACAAAACCCTTTCCCATGAACGCCTGGTACGCCGCCGCCTGGGACGCGGAGGTGAAGCCGGCGCTGTTGCCGCGGACGATCTGCGGCAAGCACGTCGTGATGTACCGCAAGGCCGATGGCTCGGTGGCCGCGCTGGAGGATGCCTGCTGGCATCGCCTGGTGCCGCTGTCCAAGGGCCGGCTCGAAGGCGACACCGTGGTCTGCGGCTATCACGGCCTGAAATACAATGCGCAAGGGCGCTGCACCTTCATGCCCTCGCAGGAGACCATCAATCCGTCCGCCTGCGTGCGCGCCTATCCCGTGGTCGAGCGTCACCGCTATGTCTGGCTCTGGATGGGCGATCCCGCACTCGCCGATCCCGCGCTGGTGCCCGACATGCACTGGAATCACGATCCCGCCTGGGCCGGTGACGGCAAGACCATCCGCGTTGCCTGCGACTACCGCCTCGTGCTCGACAATCTCATGGACCTCACCCACGAGACCTTCGTGCACGGCTCCTCCATCGGCAATGATGCCGTTGCCGAAGCGCCGTTCGACGTCACCCATGGCGAGAAGACGGTCACCGTGACGCGCTGGATGCGCGGCATCGAGGCGCCGCCGTTCTGGGCCAAGCAACTCGGCAAGCCCGGCCTGGTCGATCGCTGGCAGATCATCCGCTTCGAGGCGCCGTGCACCATCGCCATCGACGTTGGCGTCGCGCCTGCCGGCACCGGCGCGCCTGAGGGTGACCGCTCGAAAGGAGTCAACGGTTTCGTGCTCAACACCATCACGCCCGAGACCGAGAAGACCTGCCACTATTTCTGGGCCTTCGTGCGCAACTACCAGATCGGCGAGCAGCGCATCACCACCGAGATCCGCGAAGGCGTCTCCGGCATCTTCCGCGAGGACGAACTGATCCTGGAGGCGCAGCAGCGCGCCATGGACGAGAACCCGGACCGCATCTTCTACAATCTCAACATCGATGCCGGCGCGATGTGGATGCGCAAGCTGATCGACAGGATGATCGCGAAGGAAAACGGACCGCAGCATCTGCAGGCCGCGGAGTAGGGGGCATGGCCGAGGTCGACCGCTCCCTCTCGCAGACCGTGAAGGCGCAGCTCGCGCTGCGCGACCAGATCCTGTCCGGATCGTTGCGTCCAGGCGAGCGCATCTCCGAGCTTCAGGCGGTGGAAACCACCGGCGCCTCGCGCACGCCGGTGCGCATGGCGCTGGTGCGGCTGGAGGAGGAGGGCCTCCTGGAGGCGATCCCCTCCGGCGGCTTCATGGTGAAAGCGTTCTCCGAGCGCGACATCTCCGATTCCATCGAGCTGCGCGGCACGCTGGAAGGCCTCGCCGCCCGCTTTGCCGCCGAGCGCGGCGTTCCCGCGCGCGAGCTCGAGCCGCTGAAAGAGTGTCTGGCCGCGATCGACGAGCTGCTCGGCCAGGTGCCGATCTCGATCGAGGCCTTCTCGTCCTATGTCACGCTGAACGCGCGCTTCCACGCGCTGCTCACCGAATTGTCGCGCAGCCCGCCCCTGATCCGGCAGATCGATCGCGCCTCGGCGCTGCCGTTTGCCTCGCCCAGCGGCTTCGTGATGGCACAGTCGGCGCTGCCGGAGGCGCAGCAGATCCTGATCATCGGCCAGGAGCACCACCGCGTCGTGATCGACGCGATCGAGAACCGCGAAGGCGCGCGCGCCGAAGCCATCATGCGCGAGCACGCGCGGCTTGCGGTGCGAAACCTGCGGCTCGCGCTGCGCAACCGAACCCATCTCGACCTCTTGCCGGCGCTCGCGCTGATCAAGACCGCAACCGATTGAGGGCACCATGCGCTTCGTCGAAACCTGGATTCCCGCAACGCTGGTCGCGACCCGCGATCTGTCGCCCGGCATCCGCGAATTCCTGATTCTGCCCGACCGGTTCGAAGGCGCAGCCTATCCGGTCGGCAGCCACATCAATGTCAGCGTTACAATTGCTGGCCAGCCGGAGACGCGGTCCTATTCGCTGGTCGGCGAAGCGACCTCGCAAGGCTTCAAGATCGCGGTGCGCCGCGCTGAGGATTCGCGCGGCGGCTCGCGCTACATGTGGCAGCTCGCAGCCGGCGCGCGGCTCGACATCACCCGGCCGGCTTCGCTCGTTGCCGTCGACTGGGAGCGCGACAACTATTGCCTGATCGCCGGGGGCATCGGCGTCACCCCGATCGTCGGCGCAGCGCAAGCGCTCGCGCGCCGCGGCGCCAACGTCACCCTGCATTACGCCGTGCGCAGCCGCGCGGATGCCGCCTATCTCGACGAGCTCGCTGACATGCTCGGCGACCGCCTGGTCGTCCATGCCAGCGATGAAGGCAGGCGGCTCGATCTCGACGCGCTGTTCGCCTCGCTGCCCAAGGGCACGCTGACGCTGTTCTGCGGCCCGATGCGCATGCTCGATGCCGCGCGCCATGCCTGGATCGGTGCCGGCCAGCCGCTGTCAGATCTGCGCTACGAAACCTTCGGCTCCAGCGGCACGCTGCCGACAGAAGCGTTTCGCGTGCGCCTGAAGGATTCCGATGTGGAGCTCGAAATCCCGCGCGAGCGCTCGATGCTCGACGTCCTCAACGCCAGCGGCTTTGAGGTGATCTCCGACTGCAAGCGCGGCGAGTGCGGCCTCTGCGCCATCGACGTCGTCGCTGTCGAGGGCGAGATCGACCACCGCGACGTCTTCTTCAGCGAGCACCAGAAGCACAGCAACGCGAAGATCTGCACCTGCGTCTCGCGGGCGCGTGGCACCATCACCGTGGACACGCTGCTGCGGGCGGATGCGGTTTGAATCAACCCGCAACGGGATTCTGTTTGGAGGAATGGACGAGGCCGCGGGCTCCACCTCTCCCGCTTGCGGGAGAGGTCGCGCCCCGGGCGATGCGAAGCATCGTCCCGCGCGCGGGTGAGGGTTCTGTCCTCTGGGGGATTGTCCCGTTGCGGAGGCACCCTCTCCCCGGCCCTCCCCCGCGGGCGGGGGAGGGAGCGCACCGTCACCGCGCCAGCTGCTTCGGGTCGTAATAGAACCTTTCCTCAATCAGCTTGTCGCCGCGCCAGGTCTGCCAGGCGATCTCCTCCAGCGTGCGCGTGACTCCTTCGGCGTTGGTGAAGCTGAAGATCCAGCGGCTTGCAACATTGTCGCCCTCGATCAGGCTCGGCCCGACGCGCACCGCCTTGACCTCCTTGAACGCGGCGAGCACGCCGCGCTCCTTGGCGACGAGCTTGTCCCGTCCGGCCGTCGGCGCCGCGTTGTTCTCATAGGTCGTTGCATCGGGCGTGTAGTACCGCTCGATCGCCTCGACGAACTCCCCAGCCTCCAGATGCCTTGCAAAGGCTTCAACGACGTCACGGCTCGGCATGGCATACCTCACGAAGTAAAACCGACTGATAGTCGGTAATTACCGACCGGTAGTCGAAAAGTCAACTGGTGGTGTGGGACTAGTTCCGCTAGACCGGACCCATGGCCAAACAAGCAGAGCGGCGCGCAGCAACGATCGAAGCCATCCTCGCAGCGGCGCGGCGGCTGTTCGGGACGCAAGGCTTTGCCGCTACCACCATGGACGAGATCGCGGAGGCGGCCGACGTCGCCAAGGGCGCGGTCTATCATCACTTCAAGACCAAGGAAGCCGTATTCGAAGCGGTGTTCGATCTCGTCTCGCGCGACCTCGTCGCCGAGATCGACGGCGCCGCGCGGACCGAGAAGGACGTGCTCTCCGCCATGGTCGCCGGCACCCAGCATTATTTTGCCGCGACCGCCAAGGGTGCGACCGGCCAGATCATTTTGCGCGACGGTCCCGCCGTGCTCGGCTGGGAGCGCTGGCGCGAGATCGATGCAAAACACTTTGGCGGCAAGATGCCGCGCGCGATTGCTGCCGCGATGGAGGCCGGCCTGATCGCCAAACAGCCGGTCGAGCCGCTGGCGCGGCTGCTGCTCGGCGCGGTGACGGAGGCGGCAGTCGCCTGCGCCGGACGCACGGATATCGCAAGGGCGGGCGCGGAATATGCCCGTGCCTTCAAGTCGCTGGTCGAGGCGCTGCGTCTGCGGGATTGATTGTGCTAAGGTCTGCCGCAAACGCGGCAGCCGTCTATCATCCGGCCTGAACCTGTCGTATGGGCAATGACGCGCACGCGACACACGTGCTGGATGGAGAACGGCTTGGCTATGCGACTACGGATCGGCACCCGCAAGAGCGCGATGGCGCTGGCGCAGACGGAAGAGATTGCGCGCCGCCTGACATCGGCCGTATCAGGTCTCGACGTCGAGATCGTCAAGTTCGACACCACGGGAGATCTCGACCAGACCAGCAAGCTGCTGCCTCATGGCGGCAAGGGCGGCGCCTTCGTCGCCCAGATCCGCGCCGCCGTGCTTGCGGGCGAATTGCAGGCCGCGATGCATTCGCTGAAGGACATGCCCGGCAATGAGGACACGCCCGGCCTCGTCATCGGCGCCACCCTGTCGCGCGATCCGCCCGGCGATGCGCTGGTGCTGCGCGCGGGCGTGACGCTGCAAGCGCTGCGCCAGTCCCGCGGCAAAGGCTTCAAAATCGGCACCAATGCCGTACGTCGTGCCGCCTATGCGCGGCGGCTGTTTCCTGACGTCGAGGTGATCCACTTCCGCGGCGCCGCCGATACGCGTGTGCGAAAGCTCGATCATCGTGAGAAGCAGAAGCTGCCGGACGGCGGCGCGGTGGGACCCGCGGATGCGCTGATCATGGCGCGGTCGGGACTTGATCGCGTCGGTCTTTCCAGCCGCATCGCCTACGAATTCACCGTGGCGGAGATGCTGCCGGCCGCAGGGCAGGGCATCGTCGCGGTCGAATGCGCGGCGCAGGACTGGCAGACGCGACAAATCCTGTCATCGATCGACGATCCCTCAGCCCACGCCTCTGCCGATGCCGAACGCGAAGTGCTGTGGGTGCTCAACGGCCACTGCAATTCGCCGGTGGCGGGCTTCTCGACCATCGCGGGCGATCAGATGTCGCTGGCAGCGTCGGTCCTCGATCTCTCCGGCAACACCATCATCGAAGCCTCGCGCACGGGGCCGGCCAACCGGCCGCGCGAGCTTGGTCGTGCGGTGGGTCTCGATCTCCTGGCGAGGGGCGCCGCCGAGATCATCGAGCGCAGTCGGCCACGCTAGGCCATGTACCCACAGGTCGCGGGCTTACCTTGGATCGAGCTGCTTGCAGGCGATCTCGGCAAGCACCATAGCATTGGTCACGCCGCTTGAACCGATCTCAATGATCTTGCGGGCAACAAGATCGCAAATGGGATCACGGCGATCGACCAGATCGAGTTTGCGCAGGGTTGCGTTGAAGGCCCGTTCGTAGACGTGCCGTTGCTCTGGCGTAAGCCGGCTATCTTCAAGCAGGCGATTGATCGTCATGACCGCCTCCCGGTGTGCGGCGGGAGCGCGACAGGTCTCTCAGTCACCGATAGAAGCCTCGGATCGGACGGTGATGGTTCCAGCGTGCGCCGTTAGCTTGTGGCAGTCAACCAGGATGAAGTGCCAGAACGACGGGTTCGCGAGTGAAAGAGGTGAACTGAGGCAGCTTTACTGACGCTGGACAACGTTGGGAGGCGGACCCCCGTCGGCCTTGGGCAGCCCTTCGTCGTCTATCCGCTCCTTGAGGTCGGCGGCCCTCTCGATGAAGCCAGCCGCCACGGCTGGGTCGGAGCTCGTTTTGGCCAGCTTAAGTAGCGTCGCCGCTACTTCTCGGGTGTTCTTCGTAACCACGGCATTCCCTAACAAATATCAAGTGCAGGGAAGATTCTGAAACACCTGATTCCGTTCCGGGACTTGGTGCAAAAATGTACACAAGCGATAAAAAGGCCTCAGCTCCGGGGCTGGCGCCGCGCTGAGGCCTTTTGCCTCGGTCTTACGTTGTCGAGGCGTGATTTCCGAACAGACAAATTTGGGTCCGACTGTTTTGTTCCCCGCAACGGGCTTTAGTGCATCTTGCGGCGGAAGCCATCTGCGATTTTCCGCTGTTGCTCGATGTCCTCGCGGACCATCTGTCGCAATTCATCGATGGTCAAAGGAGTGTGGCGGACGACTGGCTTCGCTGGCGCTTCCTTGTCGGCCATGGGCTTGGAAAACCTCTCAGTCACCTGATCTCGATCGCTGCCGGTGGACCAGTGATCAATACAACAAACGTTATGCTTTGACACTCACACAAGTTAATGGGCTGGCCGCGAGCACTACCGTCAGATGGGCCTTACTAAGACACCAGCCAGAGCAAAATGAAATAGTTTGAGCGCATCGTTCGCCGTTGCTGCGATGGCTATCAGCGCGCCGAACTTCACTTGGTAAGGCATTCCCCGCCCCCGCATGTCGTCGGCCCGTCCGGCGCACCGGACGAACCGTTCTGCAATCACATCTTCGCTTAGTGCATGTGAATCAGGAAACAGCCGACGCCGCCGCCGACGAGTACGGCGGGCACGGCCCACAAAATCAAGACCGGCATTTCTCCTCCAATTGCTTGTCAGAGCAGCACGCCGAATGGTTATTGCTCGGTGCAGACCTTTGTGGTCTTCACGGCGGACTCGGCTTCCGTCTTGGTCGTGTAGACGCCGTCGCCCACGACCGTCGTGGTGGTGGTCGTTGGCTTGGTGTCGACGACAGTGCACTTCTTGGTGGTCGCGTCGCGAACGATGTAGAACTCGGCGGCGGTGGCCGCTTGGGTCACGAGGGCAAAAGCGGCGAGTGCGCCGCATACGATCAGCTTCTTCATGGTGTTCTCCTCAAACAGGGCTAAGTAGTCACTGCTAATGAGGAGGCTCGGCCGAAGTTCCACCTTTTCCCAGCGCGGCGGAACGCTGGAATCTCGTCACAGGGATGAACGGCGGCCCTTTCCAAGTGGGCTGCCTCCCGCCATCGATGACACCAAAGCGCGCGTCCTGCGTAGAGATCGACTAAATAGACGCCGCGCCCTTTTACTCTGCGATCTCCCTGATGGTCCGGACGAGTTCCTCGGGATTGAAAGGCTTCTTCACGATGCGGCTGCCCGGGACGGGGCGTGGTGTCGTTGGCGAGAAGCCGGTGGCGTAGATGACCGGCAGCTCCGGATCCTGCTCTCGGTATCGCTCCGCGATCTGCCACCCGTCGATCTGTCCCGGCAGCGTGACGTCCGTGACCAGCACATCCGCGACGCGGCGCTTGCACCAGGCCAGTGCCTCCTCGCCGTTGCTCGCGTGGATCACGTGATAGCCTGCCTCGCGCAGCGCCTCGACGACGAATTCGCGGATCAGAGGGTCGTCCTCAACAAGAAGTACGCTCACTGCTGGCTCTTAAAATCGCTTGCGTTATCAAGCAATCGAACGGCGCAACATGTGGGTCGTTCCCCATCCGAGGAAGGTTTGCGGGAGAGCCGGGCCGATGCTTGGACCTGGGTGCGCCAAGGCGAGGAACGGCTATCGGGGACAGGCGTTTTTTCAATTCATGAACAGGCTCTATCCGCTCGTTCTTGAGCACCGGCTTCCGACTCCCGTCCGGTACGGCGTCTCGGCGACAATGATGCTGGGCTGCGCCGTACTGCAGATGGTCTTGCAGATGCAGACCGGCTCGCCGGGGTATTTCCTGCTGCTCCCCGGCGTGTTTCTCTCGGGCCTGATCTTCGACCGCGGGTCAGGAATATTCGCCGCGATCATCGCCGTCGCAGTCGGCGCCTATCTCAGCTATGCCGGCAGCAACGGCATCGACTATTTCGCGCCCAATGCGCTCTTTGCGATCACCGCAGCCGGGACGGCCGCTGTGGCCGAATTCCAGCGCGCCGAACTGCGGCGGGTCATGCTGGCGGACAAGACCAAGGCCTTGCTTCTGCAGGAGATGGCCCACCGGACCAAGAACAACCTGGCGATCCTCGGCGGGATGATCAGGTTGCAGGCAAGGCACGGCGGTCCCGTAGTCGAGGCCGCTCTGGAATCCACTGCCCGTCGGTTGCAGGTGATGGCGGAGGTCTACGACCACCTTTCGCCCACACGAGATTCTCGCTCGGTGAACATGCGCTATTTCCTGAGCGACGTCGTCGAGAAGGTCTTCCAGTCCTTGGCTCCTTCCGGACCGATCGCCTTCCAGGTGGTCTGCGAGGACGTCGACCTCGCCAGCAACCACGCGCTCGCGATCGGCATGATCACGAACGAGCTTGTGACGAACGCGATCAAGTATGCTTTTCCCGGCGACAGACCCGGCCACATCGCGGTCGCGTTCTCGAGTGGCACCGGCATCGAGCTCTCGGTCTCAGACAACGGCGTAGGCCTACGGGAGGGGGAAGAGCCCGGGGGATTGGGGTCGCGCATCGTTCAGCTGCTGGCCCAACAGCTCGAAGGCGAAACGTCCTACGAACGGCTCGATCCCGGCCTCAAGGTCCGGGTGCGGGCGCATCCTCGATAGTTCGGTACGGAAGCGAGCGTAGCTCCGCTAGGCGCCAAGAACCTTCTCTTCGTTCGGTATTTTCCCGGGGTGTCGAATTTCATCAGCTTTAACAATTTCTCAGAATGATCACGCTCATGATGCGGGAGTCTGACCAACAAGCAGAAGCCCTTGCTGCAATGAGGAAAGCCATTGCCGCGAGTTGCCCGGCCGAACGCCAGAAGTGGCTTCGGGTTGCTTTGGCTTGGGCTGACCTCGCGCGTCGCTCTAAGGGCAACCTCGCCGCGTAGAGGCAGCCCTGATCGCGACGTTTTTGCCCCGGAATTCGGAGATCTCTGATGATTGCGCCAGAAGAAGAGAGGATGCTGAAAACGCTCTTGGTCGAGATGTTCGGCCACATCAGCAGCATGCGGCGGGAATTTGCCGCTCTTCAAGGCGACACCAAGGGCAGTTTCGCGACGATGACAGACACCCTCGACGCGATCGTCGAGAACACGGAGGCAGCTGGAAATGCGATCCTCGAAAGCATGGAGGCAATCGGCGACAGCGTCGCGAAGTTGCAGAGCGTCAACGATTCGACCGCCGCGTCAGTATGCGATGAGATCGCCAATAGCTCAAACAAGGTGTTCGAGGCTTGCGCATTTCAGGACCTTACAGGGCAGCGGATCACGCGAGTGATCAAGTCGCTGCAGTTTATGGAGGACCACATCAACAGGCTGGTCCGCATGTGGGGAAAAGAGGAGCTGGCACGGCTAGCTGCCGAGCTTGCCGTCCAAAGCGCCCCAGACTTTCTGCAGGGCCCACAGCGGCCGACCGCGGCGATTTCCCAGGACGACATCGACAAGCTGTTCGCGTAAACAGATGGCACCAGTTTCGTCTTAACCGGGTCACTTGCGGAGACTTGCTTCTTTGGCCGGGTTTTCCTGAGGCTCATTCCAAAGCGGGTCTGAGGGCGGGGTGTCCACGTCGGCTTGGGGCCAAAACCGGTCCGTGCCGCAATGCTGAGCAAGGTCAACTACGGACCCATACGCCGACATCCGATTTGTCACCTCGGTTTCGCCATCGACGTGTTGCGATGAGCCTGAATGCGGACCAGGTCACCTATCCAGAAAACGACGGATAGCCCAGCCACGAAAAAGCCGGGTGGGGACCGGGCAGGGCTGCGCCGACCAAATTGGGCATGATCGCCATGCCATGAAAGCCGTTGGTCAGCACGACGATCGCGCATCCTTGTTGCTGCGAGCCCATCGCGAAGGCCTTAA
Source organism: Bradyrhizobium sp. CCBAU 51745 (assembly GCF_028128715.1). Lineage (NCBI taxonomy): Bacteria > Pseudomonadati > Pseudomonadota > Alphaproteobacteria > Hyphomicrobiales > Nitrobacteraceae > Bradyrhizobium > Bradyrhizobium sp. CCBAU 51745. Next base: position 521,950 of record NZ_LBJP01000093.1, read on the forward strand.
ATCTCCCGCGATCGCAGTCGCCCTACTGAAAAAAGGCGCTGGTATCTGTCTCAAGACCCCAGCCGAGTCCCCATGCAATCTGCGCGTCTTGGATGCGCACCTGTGGTTCGAGCCAATCGCTAGCGGCTTCTCGCTTTTATCCTGTCCCCGACAACACTGCCGTCAGGAAGAGAGCGTAGTCCTCCGCCGTCGTCAGCAACGAAGCCGCACTGTTGGGCACGAGCCGCCTGATTGTCGTGCCGGGCTTTTCTTCCGCGTCGTGCGGGGCCGCATGGTTCGTTTCGAATGCTGACTGCCAAACATAGCTTGATCGATTCATGCCGAGCGGTTCGAAGATCAAACGACGGATAGTTGTATCGAGGTCTTCGCCGGTGACCGATTCGACGACGCGTTGAAGCCAAACGAAGCCCTCGCCGGAATAGCTGAAGCGCTCCCCCGGAACAAAGTAGGTCTTGAGCGGATGTTCGGCCGAACGCCAATTGGGAAGTCCAGATGTGTTGCTTAGGACGTGGAGTATGGTGATGGTGGCCGCACGGGGATCGTCTGCCACATAGTCCGGGACGTATTGCGACAACCGGGCGTCGAGTGTGAGCTTACCCGCACTGACGAGTCGGAGAACACAGTAGGCGAATAGAGGCTTGGACAGCGAGGCCGCCGCAAAGACCGTTTGTAGATCGACTGCAATCCTGTCGTGCGAGTTGCGGACAGCGGCAGTAATTCGCGTTGTTGCCTGACCATCCCTTACGATCGCCATGGACAGACCGGGGACCCGCGCGTCGGCAATGAGCTGTTCAAGGGCTGATGCTGAAAAATGAGACACTTGAAGGAGTTTCCAAAGACCGCTGTCTTTGTAGCAGAAAGTCGAAATGAGAGGCATAACCAATCTTAACGATGACACCGAGGCCGCTGTTCAATATCTGGTTTGGACCCTCGAAGAGACCGAAATGATTGGCAGTCGGGATGCCGCCGACTATGCGCATCTCGCAATCGACGCGTTGCGCAAGCGCAGGCCTCGGCGTGCAAAAGAACTGTCGCTACGTTCGGACCCGTCCTAGCGTCTCGGCCAGCGTCACCGCGCCGAATGGCTAGGTAAGATAAGCGAGGCAACCGGATTTATGTGCAGCCTTGATACTCGAAGTCAGGCCATTGAGTGCGGATTCAGCGAGGTATCGCATCATAAGCACCCAGGCGTTCTTGCCTTTTGATAATGTTAGAGCTGAAAACGCCATTATCGTGGTTGTGAGGAACTCTCGGTGGAGAGGCAAAAAAGGATTTAGGGTGGAAAGCCAATTTTGATTGCATCGAACGTCGCAATATTCATCCTGCGACAGGCAGCACTAGTTCAAAGACCGAACCTTCTGAACTCGACTTTCCAAGTCTCAGCTTGCCTCCGTTCTTTTCAATCAAGTTTGCCGAGATGCCGAGCCCCAGGCCCATTCCTTCCAATTTGGTGGAAAAGAATGGATCGAAAATTCGCTCTCGGTATTGGTCAGGAATTCCGGGTCCGGAGTCGTGGACGGATACAACTACGTTCGATTGACCATCGAAGCTGGCCTTGAGCTGCAGAAGTCTTGCCGCCGCAGGGCGCGCCTTCATCGCATCCATGGCATTCCTGACAAGGTTTAGGAGCACCTGCTGGAGCTCCAACCCGTCTATGCTCACGTCCGGCAGGTCATGTTCCAGCTCCGCAGTTACGGTGATTCCCTCAGCCCGAAGATCGTGTTTGAGCAACCGCAAGGCGAGTTGCGCCGAACTTGCGGGGTTGGTTGACGTACCTTGATGGACTCCCTTTGTGGTCAGCTCTCGAATACTGGAAATGATTGCGCCTGCCCGCAGGCCGTCGGCTTCGATGTCACCAAGTAGTTCTTCGATGTCCGCGACATTGACTGGCGCCGATCGCAGCTGGAGACGCGCCGTGTTGGCATTCAGTGTGATGGCCGCCAAGGGACTTCTCAGCTCATGGGCAAGTGCGCCCGTGACAGCCTGTATGCTTAAATTCCGATATGCGAGCTCGCGTCGCTGCAGTGCAATGGCACTGGCAAGACGAGAATAAAGCAGCATCGTTTCGATGATCAAGACCACCAGAAGCATGCAACTGCTGACAAGCACAAAGCCGCGCGCAGCGTACCAGCCGACGCTGAATCGTACCGAGCTGGCGAACATCGCCACCAGGAAGTTCGGCATGCAAGCCAGCAATGTCACAAGTAACCACAGATCAAGGATCGTATGTCGGCGAGAAAGCAGAACAGCGAGAGTTGTCGCTCCCCATAGCGCCAAAACCAGATTGATCTGGTTGCCGAATTGCGTCTGTTGCCTGACGTCGTCGGTGTAAAAGCTGGGAAGATATTGCGCCTTTGTCGCTACGATCCAAGTCAGTACCGCAACCATCGACATGACCGCCGCAACAGTGGCTAGGATTGTTGCCCTGATCGATCCCCTGGGCCGCTCGGCTCCATCCGTATGCTTGGTAAGCGCGTAGATCAGGATCGCCGCCGGAAACGTCGTGTGCCAGAGAACGTACAACCAACCCGGCGTGTTCAGGCCGTCACCGATAAGACCGTTGGGAGCGTAGCCGCCAGGGAATGACAGGGTTTGCAGAAATGCGAACGAGCCGCTGCAAATGTAAGCACTCGCGACAGCAAGAAGGGCCCGCTGCGGCTGGATAGCATATTGTGCAAACAGAAGAGATGCGGTTACGCCATCCGCAATGGCCAAGGCTGTTTGCAGGACCGGGATAAAGGCATCTATCCGACCCAGTTGAATACTTGCGAACGGCGCAATTGCCACTGCCGCCGCAACCAGCAGGAACGCCACTCCGGTTGCCACAGTCTGATGATGCCTGTCGGCAGGCAAGTTTGCAAAAACCAAGGGGAAATCTTGCTCTGCCGACCGAGCGACATCAGCTTTGCCCGTCGGTCCATCGCGTTGCGGTGCGTCATCACAGATCAAACGGTCGCCTCGTCTAACGTCGACCGGTCGCTGACAGCCTGCGAATTACGACCAGCGGGATGATGCCATCCTACATCTGTTTTGCCCGACGGGTCAAACGATATTCGGAAAAATCAAATTAGGTGCGGCGCGAAATTCTTCAATGATTTGTACTGTGCATGGGGTTGTTTTCGCAGGTCGGTTTTCACCCCCGCACCCGCCTGATCATCTGCTCGACATGTGCGATCGGCGTTTCCGGCTGGATGCCGTGGCCGAGATTGAAGATGAAGCGGCCTTGCGCAAAATTTGCCAGCACGTTGTCGACCGCGCGGTCGAGTGCCGCGCCGCCCGTGATCAGCACCAGCGGATCGAGATTGCCCTGCACGGCGACGCGGCTCTGCACCCGCTCACGGATGAAGGCGGGCTCGGCGGTCCAGTCCATGCTGACGGCATTGACGCCGGTCGCTTCGACATAACCAGGCAGTTGCGCGCCCGCCCCGCGGGGGAAGCCGATGATCTTCGCGTCAGGCACCTTGGCGCGCACGCCGTCGACGATGCGCCGCGTCGGCTCGGTTGACCAGCGCGCGAATTCGGCCGGTGGCAATACGCCAGCCCAGGTGTCGAAGATCTGCAAGGCGTTGGCACCCGCGTCGAGTTGGGCCAGCAGATAGTGGATCGAGCTCTCGACGAGCACGTCGATGATCTTCGCAAACGCCTCGGGATGCCGGTAGGCCATCATCCGCGCCGGCGCCTGGTCGGGCGTGCCGTGGCCCGCGACCATGTAGGTCGCAACCGTCCACGGCGCGCCGCAGAAGCCGATCAGCGCCACTCTTGGATCGAGCGCACCGCGCACGATCCTGAGCGCCTCGAACACCGGCGCGAGCTTGCCGAAGTCGGCCTGCGCGGCGAGCGTTCCGACCTTGGCCGGATCATCCAGCGGTTCGAGCCGCGGACCTTCGCCGACCTCGAACCGCACCGCGCGGCCGAGCGCATGGGGGATCACCAGGATGTCCGAGAAGATGATCGCCGCATCGAAGCCAAACCTTCGGATCGGTTGCAGCGTGACTTCGGCGGCAAGCGCCGGATTGAAGCAGAGATCGAGGAAGCCGCCGGCCTTGGCGCGCACCTCGCGATACTCAGGCAGATAGCGGCCCGCCTGCCGCATCATCCACAAAGGCGGTACGGCTTGCCGCTGGCCGGAGAGCACGTCGATGAAGGGCTTTGTCGCAGACTGGGGCACTGATGGTCCTGATGCAGAGTTGAGGCTCCTGATACACCGCCGCGGGCGGAAGCGGAACAGGGGAACCAGCGCAAATGCGCCGCGTTGACCCCGCCAATGGAGGAGGAATTCCATGGCCCAGACGTTCAATCCCGCGCCGCATGACAAGCATGCCGAGGACCTGCGCGAAGCCCTCGCGGCGGATCGCCACGCCAAGCTCGACACCGGGTTGAAGGACAGCTTTCCCGCCTCCGATCCGGTCAGCGTCACGCAGCCGACGCCCTCGAAGGCCGATGCGGACGCCGAACATCCCACGCTCTGGGACAAGGTCAAGGCGATCTTCAGCTAGGGACCGCGAGTTTCCGACAGGTTTGCTAAGACCTTGTTAGTGATCTGCCGAAGTCCCGGTCCGTAGGAGTACGGAAAAGCCCGTAGATGAATGCGAATCCCTGTCAGCGCTTCAGGGATCACTAAGAGAAGCGGCAGAATTTCCCCCCATTGGAGAATTCTGTCGCATGAACGTCGTCTCACTGAGAGCCGGATGGAGCCGCCTGCCGTTGCGCGCGGCGGCTTTCGTCGTGCTCACTTGCGTCGCGATCCTCGGCGTCAGTGGCTGGCGCGAATGGGCCGCGCGCGATCAGGTGCTCAGGGGTGCCGAGACCGAGATGGCGAACGTCGCCCGCTCCTTGACGCAGCATGCCGAGGACAGCCTCGATTTGCTGGATTCGGGCGTTGTCGGTGTCGTCAGCCGTCTCGAGATGGACGGCACTGACCCGTCCACGATCGCCAAACTCGGCAACGTCCTTGACGCGCGCAAGAAGGCGGTCGCGCGCATCCACAGCCTCGCCATCATCGACGACCGGGGTAACTGGCTGACCTCGCCCGGTGCCATCGCATCGACGCTCAGCGACGATACGTTCTTCCGTCACCATCAGCTCTCGCCGAAGCGCGAGGCCTATGTCGGTCACCCCGTAAAGAGCCTGCTCGACGGGCAATCGGTCGTCACGCTGTCACGCCGGTTCAACAAGCCGGATGGCAGCTTCGGCGGCGTCGTGCTTGCAACTATCAGCGCCGGCTATCTCTCGCGCTTCTACGAGCAGTTCGAGATCGGGCGCAACAGCTCGATCGCGCTCGTGCATGGCGACGGCCTGATCATCGCGCGCAATCCGAACAACGAGCGGTTCGTCGGACGCAGCGTCGGCGACGGGCCGCTGTTTCGCGACCCGAGCCTACAGCGGCCGAGCGGCGCCTATCATTTCAAGTCGCCGCTGGATGGCGTCCAACGAGTCAGTTTCTTCAAGCGCAGCAGCAGCTACCCGCTCGTTGTGCTCGCGACCGTCGACAAGGACGAGCTCCTGGCGCCGTGGCGCGCCGCGGCGATCTCGCGCATGCTGCATGTGCTCGCGCTGGTGATGCTGATCGCGATCATCGGCGCGGTGCTGGTGCGGCAGTTGCAGCGCGGCCAGCGCATGGCGGCGGCCCTGATCGAGAAGGAGGCGCATTTCCGCCTGCTCGCCGAAGGCTCCAGCGACATGGTCACCCGCATCGGGCTCGACGAGCGGCTACGCTATGTTTCGCCGTCGTCCAACCGCGTCGTTGGCTGGCGGCCCAATCAGCTGATCGGCACGGAGGCGCTCGCCGGCATCCATCCGGAGGACCGCCCGCATGTCCAGACCATCATCGATGCCATGAAGCGTGGCGACATGGAGGAAGCGCGCGTCACCTACCGCAACGTGCACCGGCAGAAGTCCGAGGTCTGGCTGGAATCGACCATGCGCGTGACGCGCAAGGAGAACGGCACTGTCGACGGCGTGGTCGCGATCTCGCGCGACATCACCGAGCAGAAGAATCTGGAGACAAGGCTCGAGACGCTGGCGATCGAGGACAGCCTCACCGGGCTTGCGAACCGCCGCCGCTTCGACGAGCGACTGAAGGAGGAATGGGCGCGCGCGTACCGCGACCGCTCCAGCCTTGGCCTCTTGATGATCGACGTCGATCACTTCAAGGCCTACAACGACGAATATGGCCATCCCGCGGGTGATGCCTGTCTGCGCGTGGTGGCAAAGACCATTGCGGCCGAGGTGCAGAGGGGCGGCGATCTCGCCGCCCGTTATGGCGGCGAGGAATTCGCCATGCTGCTGCCGAACACCGATGCCGCCGGTTGCGCCCGGCTCGGTGAGCGGATCCGCAACGCCATCCGCGATGCCGGCCTGGTTCATGCCTCCAATCCTGCAGGGCCTTGCGTCACCGTCTCGGTCGGCGGCGCGGCTTGCCGGCCGGCGGTGGAGCGGACCGCGGGCACGAGCTCGCTGGTGGAGGCCGCCGACCGCGCACTCTACGCCGCCAAGGATGCCGGCCGCGACCGGCTGATGATGTCCGGCGAGGTCATGAACCTGTTGCCCAGAGCGTCAGGTCAGTAATCGCGCTCAATAATGCGGCGGGCGCTCGTTGGCAGGGCCCGGCGCGTTGGTCTCGGCGTCCTGCAGCCGCTCGCCGAGCTCTGCGACCTTCCGCGTCAACGCATCGATCTGCTTCCACTGCGCGGTGATGGTCTGGTTCAGCGTCTCGATGGTGTCGTCCTGATAGGCAAGGCGCATCTCCAGCGCGTCGATGCGTTCGGCAAGCGTCTTGATGTCATTCGTCACCGGCGTGCCCCTCATCCCGTTCGCGGAGACCAATTTCTTGCAGGCCATGGCCAAGCGCGACACGTTCGTCGAACACAAAACATTCGCCGCGCCAGCGGCTCTGCGCCTCCGGCACCTCTTCCAGATATTTCAAGATGCCGCCCTTGAGGTGGTAGACCTCGGCAAAGCCACGCGCCAGCAGATGCGAACTTGCCTTCTCGCAGCGGATGCCGCCGGTGCAGAACATTGCGATCTTGCGATGCTTGGCCGGATCGAGCTTTTGCGCGGCAAAGTCCTTGAACTGGCCAAAACTCTTGATGTCGGGGTCGACCGCACCCTCGAACGTCCCCATCGCCACCTCGAAAGCGTTGCGGGTGTCGAGCACCAGCGTGTCAGGCGAGGTGATCAGCGCGTTCCATTCGCGCGCGTCGACATAGATGCCGACCTGCCGGGTCGGATCGGCGCCCGCATCGCCAAGCGTGACGATCTCCTTCTTCAGCCGCACCTTGAGCCGGCCAAACGGCATCGCCTCGGCTGTCGAACATTTCAGCTCGAGATTGTTCAGCCGGCCGCCAAACATAGCTCCATGTGCGAGCTCATGGGCGAAGGCGTCAATCGCGTCGGCCGACCCGGCGATAGTACCGTTGATGCCCTCATGAGCCAGCAGCACGCTGCCCTTGAGGGACAGGCCGGCACAGAACGCCCGCAGCGGCTCGCTCAGCTCGCGGAAATCGGGCAGGGCAGCGAATTGGTAGAAGGCGCAGACCTTGTAAATCATGCGCCCGTTTAGCAGGCGGCCGGCGCCCAGAAAACCCGCAAGGAACAGCTCTATTCTCAGCGAATGGCAGCCATTTCGCTGGTATGCCAGCATTGCCCGGACGGCCTGGAATGTGTCATGAAGGTCCGGTTTTTCCGAGACGGCGCGGCGCGCGCCCCAACGGTTCTGAGAGAGCAAAACTTCGATGAGAAATTTCCACTTCCCCGGCAGGTCCACGGTCCACGCCACCAATGCGATGGTGGCGACCTCGCATCCGCAGGCTTCTCTTGCCGCGATCGAGGTGCTGCGCGAGGGCGGCACGGCGGTGGACGCGGCGGTGGCGGGTTCTGCCCTGCTCGGCGTGATCGAGCCGCAATCGACCGGCATTGGCGGCGATTGTTTTGCGCTGATCCAGCCGCGCGGCGAGGGCAAGATCATCGCCTATAATGGCTCCGGCCGGGCGCCAAAGGCCGCCAACGCCGACTGGTATCTCGAGCGCAAGATCAATTCCGTGCCGCTGACCTCGGCCCATGCGGTCTCGATCCCCGGCGTGATCGATGCGTTTGCGACCGTGCTGCGCGACCACGGCAAGTTCGGTTTCGACCGTCTGCTCCAGCCCGCGATCAAGGCTGCGGAGGAAGGCTATGTCGTCGCCCCCCGCATCGCCTTCGACTGGAAGAACCAGTTCGAGAAGCTGAAGAACGGTACCAACACCGTGCGTTACCTGCTGCCGGGCGGCAAGCCGCCGGTCGCCGGTGATGTCATCCGCCAGGCCGAGCTCGGCAAGACGCTGCGCGCGATCGCCAAGGACGGCCGCGACGCCTTCTACAAGGGCGAGATCGCGGAGGACATGGTCGAGACCCTGCGCGGCATCGGCGGCCTGCATACGCTCGACGATTTCGCCGCGCACACCACCGAAGTCACGACGCCGATCGGCACCATGTACAAGGGTTACGACGTCTGGCAGTGCCCGCCGAACGGTCCGGGCGTGACCGCACTTCTGATGCTCAACATCCTGTCGCGCTTCGACCTCACCAAATACGCCCCCGTCAGCGTCGAGCGCTTCCATCTCGAGGCGGAAGCTGCGCGTATCGCCTACATGAACCGGGAGATGCATGTCGCCTCTCCCGACCATATGAAGATCAACGTTGCCGAGATGCTCGAGAAGGGCTTTGCCGACGAGTATATCAGCAAGATCCGCATGGATGGCATGCTCGACCTGCCCAATGTCGCGCCGCCAATGAATCCCTCGACCATCTACATCACGGTGGTGGACAAGGATCGCAACGTCTGCTCGTTCATCAACTCGGTCGCGCATTCCTTCGGCTCCGCCATTGTTTCCAACAAGACCGGTGTGCTGTTCCAGAATCGCGCCGGCGGCTTCCGCATCCAGCCGGGTCATCCGAACTGTATCGAAGGCGGCAAGCGCCCGCTGCACACGATCATGCCGGGCCTGCTCACCAAGGGCGGCCGTTCCACGATGTCGTTCGCAGTGATGGGCGGCCAGTACCAGCCGACCGGGCAGACCCATCTGCTGACCAACGTCCTCGACTATGGCTGCGACGTGCAGGAGGCAATCGACATGCCGCGAGGCCTGCACTACGAGGGCCAGTACCAGCTCGAGGACAGCGTGCCGGCGGCGGTCGTCGAAGGCTTGAAGAAGCTTGGCCACAAGACCACCAGCGTGGTCGGCCCGCTCGGCGGCGCCCAGGCGGTCTGGATCGATTGGGACAAGGGCACGCTGACCGGCGGTTCCGATCCGCGCAAGGACGGTTGCGCGCTCGGCTATTGATCGTCGCGCGAGGTTCCTCGCAACAAGATCAGGAAAAGTTGACGGAGGGCGGCGCGGCATCGACAGCGCCGCCCTTTTCCGTTCGGAACGGAGGTCATGGCCCAAAGTTGGTGGGCGATGAGCGGTGCAGGCGTGCGCTGCCTTGTTGTCGAAGCGGCGGAGGCCGGCCATGTCCGATCATCCAAGTTCCCAATCATCCGGATACGATAGGCGTTCCTTCATGGCAGGTGCTGCCGGCAGCGCGCTTGTTCCGCTGACCGCGCGCGCGACCGTGCAGGAGGCACGAGCGGCAGTGGCGCAGGATCCGGCGCTTCCCGTCGACGTCACGCTGCGGGTGAATGGTCAGGAAAAGCGTCTGAGTCTCGATGCGCGCACCACGGTGCTGGACGCACTGCGCGAGCATCTCAAGCTCACCGGCAGCAAGAAGGGTTGCGATCACGGCCAGTGCGGTGCCTGCACGGTGCTGATTGGCGATCGCCGCGTGGTGTCGTGCCTGACGCTCGCACTGGCCGCTGAAGGGCAGGAGATCACGACCATCGAAGGCCTCGCAACCGACGACCGCCTGCACCCGATGCAGCAGGCCTTCATCGACAACGATGCGTTCCAATGCGGCTATTGCACGCCAGGCCAGATCATGTCGGCGATTGCCTGCGTGAAGGAGGGACATGCCGGCACCGATGCCGAGATCCGCGAATATATGAGCGGCAACATCTGTCGCTGCGCCGCCTATCCCAACATCGTCGCCGCGGTGAAGCAGGCCACGCCCGAGATCATGAAAGGCTAGGCGAATGCGACCATTTTCTTACCAGAGGGCGACAGACCCCGACATGGCCGTGCAGGCACTCAGCGCCGCTGCGGCGGCCAACAAACCGTTGACGCAGGCCTCGGCCCAGCCGCTCGCCGGCGGCACGACGCTGATCGACCTGATGAAGCTCGACGTGATGCGGCCCGCCGCGATCGTCGACATTAATCCGCTCGCGCAGGGGTGGTCGGCGATTTCGCCCGGTCGCGAGAACCTGCGGCTCGGTGCGCTCGCAAAGATGTCCGACGTCGCCGCGCATGACAAAATCCAGCGCAATTATCCCGTGATCGCCAATTCCCTGAAGCTCGCCGCCAGCGCCCAGCTCCGCAATATGGCGACACTGGGCGGCAACGTAATGCAGCGGACGCGTTGCAGCTATTTTCGCGATGTCTCCTATGAAAATTGCAACAAGCGCAATCCCGGCTCCGGCTGTGCCGCGATGGACGGCATCAACCGCATGCATGCGGTGCTCGGGATCTCCGATCAGTGCATCGCGACTTACCCTGGCGATTTCGCCCAGGCGCTGATCGCGCTGGATGCCACGGTCGAGGTTACCGGCAAGTCCGGCACCCGCAGCATGCCATTTGCGGAACTCCACAAGGCTCCCGGCAACACGCCCGAGATCGAGACGACGCTGCAGCCAGGCGAGTTGATCTCGGCCTTTCTTATTTCCGGCCGCTGGCCACGCTCGGTTTATCTGAAGGCGCGCGACCGGCAATCCTATGAGTTTGCGCTGTCCTCGGCTGCGGTTGCGCTGGACGTGCAGGATGGGACGATCCGGGACGCGCGCGTGGCGCTTGGCGGCGTCGCGACCGTGCCCTGGCGCGCTCGCGAAGCGGAGGCGCAGCTGAAGGGACAAAAATTCGACGACGGTCTGGCGCAGCGCGCCGCCGATGCTGCATTCGCTGAGGCCAGGGGGCGCCAGCACAACAGCTTCAAGATTGCGCTCGGCAAGCGCGTGGTGGCGCGTGCGCTCCGGCAGGCCGGAATGATGGAGATATGACCATGACCGCTGCCGCTCCCGAGCCGAAGGCGAATATGGGCAAGCCCGTGCCGCGTTACGATGCGGTTGCGAAGGTCACAGGGCGTGCAACCTACGGGTCCGACATGCCGCTGGACAATCCCGCCTATGCGTTCCTGGTCACCAGTGCGATCGCCAAAGGCCGCATCAACAGCTTCGATCTCGACGATGCTAAACGCGTGCGAGGCGTGATCGACATTGTCACGCACGAGAACGCGCCCAACCTGAACGAGTCAAAGCTGTTCAGCAATGGCGGTTATGCTGGCACCACGATCCAGCCGCTGAAATCGACCGACATTGCCCATGACGGCCAGATCATCGCGGTGGTCACCGCCGAGAGCTACGAGGCCGCGCGCGAAGCCGCCAACCGCGTCAAGGTGAGCTACACAGCCGCAACCCCGAGTGCGAGCTTCGACTCGCAGGGAACGACGAAAGCCGCCGCAAAAGGCCAGAACGCGCAATTCAAGGAAGACCCCAAGGTCGGCGACTTTGCCAAGGCGTTTGACGAGGCCGAGGTGAAGGTCGATGCCTCCTACGAGACGCCGACGCAGCATCATAACCCAATGGAGCTTTTTTCGACGAGCTGCGCCTGGATGGGCGACACTCTCGTCATCTATGAGCCCAGCCAATATGTCCACGGCCTGAAGAACGGCGTTGCCGAACAGCTCGGCATCGACGCCGACAAGGTGAGGGTGGTCAATCCGTATGTCGGCGGCGGCTTTGGCTCGCGCGGTTCGATGACGCCGAGAACTGCGATCATTGCCGGCATCGCGAGGCGGCTGAACCGGCCGATCAAGCTGGTTCCGACCCGCGACCAGGGCTTTACGATTGCGACCTATCGCGCCGAAACCCGCCACGAGATCAAGCTCGGCGCGAGCCGGGACGGCAAGCTGGTCGCGCTGAGGCATGAAGGCGCCGAGGTCTCTTCGCGCGCCGATCCCTATTGCGTCGGCGGCACCAAGACCACGACGCGGCTCTATGCCTGCCCAAATGTCGACAGTCTCGTGTCGATCGTGCGCGCCGACCGCAACACGCCGGGCTTCATGCGCTCGCCGCCTGAGGTGCCGTATTTGTTTGCGCTGGAGAGTGCGATGGACGAGCTGGCTGTGAAGCTCAACATGGATCCGATCGAGCTCCGCCGCGTCAATGACACGACCAATGAGCCGATCGACGGCAAGCCTTACACGTCGCGCTCGCTGATGGCGTGTTTCGACGAAGCGGCCAAAGCCTTCGGATGGGCACAGCGCTCGGCGGCGCCGAAATCGATGTCCGACGGTGACTGGCTCATCGGCTATGGCTGCGCGGCCACCTGCTATCCGACGCAGATGGCTCCGGCAGCGGCTCGCGTTCGCCTGCAGCGCGACGGCCGTACCCGCGTCGAGATCGCCGGCCACGAGATCGGCACCGGTGCCTACACCATCCTTGCACAGACTGCCGCCGAGCGGCTCGGCGTGCCGCTGGAGAAGGTCGCGGTCTTCATTGGTGACAGCGACCTGCCGCCGGGGCCCGTTGCTGGCGGATCGAATTCGACGGCCAGCACCTGCTCCGCTGTGATGATGGTGTGCGATCAGGTTCGTCAGCGCCTGTTCAAGGCGCTGATGCCGAACGAGAGCCTCACGGACAAGGCCAAGGAAACCGTTGGCATGGGGCAGACCCCGTCGACCCAGGCGGCCAAGGGCGATCGCCCGCTGGATCTGGAGAAGGCTTTCGACGCACTCGGCGTCGGCGTGGTCGAGGAATATGGCGAATGGAAGCCGGAAGGCGCGCCGCAAGATTCCTTCAAGGCGATGCACAGCGGCCACCCGCGGCTCGTCGGCGGTGCGGCCATGAAGGACAAGATCGCCTATGCCTTCGGCGCGGAGTTCGTGGAAGTCCGGATCAATCGCTTCACCCACGAGATCCGCGCGCCGCGCCTGGTTGGAGCGTTTGCGGCGGGTCGCATCATGAATCCGCGCACGGCTCGCAGTCAGCTGATGGGCGGCCTGATCTGGGGCATGTCCTCGGCGCTGCTGGAGGCCACGGAGATCGACGCGCGCACCGCACGCTATGTCAACGACAATTTTGCCGACTATCTCATTCCCGTGAATGCCGACGTCCCCGGCGTCGAGGTGATCCTACTCTCCGAGCAGGATGATCACATTAACCCGGCCGGCGCCAAGGGGCTCGGCGAGCTCGCCAACGTCGGCACCAACGCCGCGATCTGCAACGCGATCTATCACGCCACCGGCCAGCGCATCCGCAAGCTCCCCGTGCGGCTGGAAAATATCGAGGTCTAAAGGGGGTGGAAACGGCGTCGGCCTTGCGCTAGACACCTTCGGCCTCAAAGGGAAGGTGTCTTATGCAGCGTGTCCAGCGCGTGCTCCTCGCCATCATGTCGGCATTCGCGATCACGTCGATCGGCGGTGTGCCGACGTTTGTTTCCACCACGGCCTCGGCCCAGACCGCAGGAAAGACCATGACCACAGCTTCAGGATTGCAGATCACCGATAGCGTCGTCGGCACCGGCGCCTCGCCGAAGCCCGGCCAGATTTGCGTGATGCACTATACCGGCTGGCTCTACGAGAACGGCCAGAAGGGCAAGAAATTCGACTCGTCCGTCGATCGCAACGAGCCTTTCGAGTTTCCCATCGGCAAGGGCCGCGTCATCGCCGGCTGGGACGAGGGCGTTGCCACGATGAAGGTCGGCGGCAAGCGCACGCTGATCATCCCGCCGCAGCTCGGCTATGGCGCGCGCGGCGCCGGCGGCGTGATCCCGCCGAACGCGACGCTGATGTTCGACGTGGAATTGCTCGGCGTGAAGTGACGGCGCATTCCGCCTCGTCATGCCCGGGCCTGTCCCGGGCATCCACGTACTTCCTTCGTTCGGCCAAGACGTGGATGGCCGGGTCAAGCCCGGCCATGACGGATAGAGATCAACACAAACAAAAAGACCGGCCCCTCGGCCGGTCTTTTCGCTTTCAATGCTAGCGCGCTACTCCGCCGCGCGACGTGCGGCCGCAGCGGCGCGATCGATCGCTTCCTTCGCTGCGTCCTTGGCATCGCCCATGGCCTTTTGGCCCTTGCCCTTCACTTCCTGGACGGCGCCTTCGCCCTGCAGGCGTTCGGAACCGGTGACTTCGCCGATGTCCTGCTTGGCCTTGCCGATGGCTTCGTTGGCGTTGCCTTTGATCTTGTCGCTGGTGCTACCCATGAAACTATCTCCTTCCAGATTGCTCGCGATGACAACGCTGGGCAGCTATGAGGGTTCCGATTTGGTATGGCTTGATAGGTCGCCTTTGGGTAGTTTCGCGCACGGAACCAGCAGAAAGCAAAGTCGATGACCGGCCATGACCACAGCCATTCCCACCATGACCACGAGCACCAGGATGATCGATGGAAGCATGACGGCGTGCGCGTCATTCCCGGCAATCAACTCGATACCAATGTGCCCTCGACGCCAGGCATGGACCGCGCGGCCGCGATCAATTTCGCCCGCGTCGGCGCGCAGAAATTGTGGGCCGGCACCGTCAGCATCAAGCCCGACGCCAAGACCGGCGCGCATCACCACGGCCATCTCGAGAGCGTCATTTACGTGGTGAAGGGCAAGGCGCGGATGCGCTGGGGCGAGAGCCTGCAATTCACCGCCGAGGCTGGTCCCGGCGATTTCATCTTCGTGCCGCCCTACGTGCCGCACCAGGAGATCAACGCCAGCCCCGACGAGGTGCTGGAATGCGTGCTGGTGCGCAGCGACGGCGAGGCGGTTGCGATCAATCTGGACATCGAGCCGGTCGAGAAGCCCGAGACCGTGCTGTGGATCGACCCCGTGCATCGGGATCCGAACGAGAAGAAGTAACAGCAAGGCTCGCGGGGCCGGTGCGACCAAACCCCGCAGCCGTCTCGGCAAAATAATTCGGCATGCGCTGTCGGATGGCGGCCCCAGTCGTCCGTCCTTGGGCAGAACCCCGCCCAAGGAGCTCCCATGCCCAGGATGATTTTCGTCAATCTGCCCGTGACCGATCTCAAGCGCGCGACCGCCTTTTACGAGGCGGTCGGCGCGACCAGGAACCCGCAATTCAGCGATGACACGGCAAGCTGCATGGTCTTTTCCGAGACCATCTACGTGATGCTGACGACTCACGACAAATTCCGTCAATTCACGCCGAAGCCGATTGCCGACGCCAAGACCTCGAACCAGGCGCTGTTCTGCCTGTCCGCCGACAGCCGCAAGGAGGTCGACGATATCGTCGGCAGGGCCAAGGCTGCGGGCGGCGTGGCCGATCCCAGCCCGGTTGACGAATACAATTTCATGTATGGCCGCAGCTTTGAGGATCCGGATGGCCATATGTGGGGCGTGAACTGGCTGGACATGACAGCCGTCCCGCCGAAGCCCGCCATGGCGAACGCCTGATCGAAACCTGAAGAGGAGCATTCGCGATGTCCAAGCTCGTGCCCTGCATGTGGTTCAACGGCGATGCCGTCGATGCCGCCAAGTTCTACGTCTCGCTCGTTCCGAACTCGGAGATCACGCACGTTCAGCACAACGTCTCGGATAGCCCGTCCGGCAAGGAAGGCTCGGTGCTGGTCGTCGAGTTCACGGTGGCCGGGCAGCCCATGGTCGCGCTCAACGGCGGCATGAAGATGGAATACACGCATGCGATCTCGCTGATGATCCAGTGCGACGACCAGGCCCAGGTCGACAGCGTCTGGAATGCGTTCCTCGCCCATGGCGGCAAGGAAGAACAGTGCGGCTGGCTTAGGGATCGCTGGGGCGTGGCCTGGCAGATCGTGCCGAAAGTGATGTTCGAGTTCCTCACCAGCCCCGATAAGGCGGCCGCCGCCCGCGCATGGCAGGCCATGATGAAGATGGTGAAACTGGACGTGGAGGTGTTGCGGCGAGCGTTCGAGGGCAAGTCTGCGGCGTGAGGGCCAGTGCCGTTGCTAACACGAGAGATGTCATCGCCCGCGAAGCGGGCGATCCAGTATTCCAGAGGCCTTCGTCGAAGAGCTCGCTCTCACAACGACCGCCGCGGCGTACTGGATGCCCCGGCCAAGCCGGGGCATGACAGCGGAATTCGTGGTTATACACGAACCCGATGCTAATAATTGATCCTAAGCCCGACGCCGCCGTGGATCGTGTTGCCGACAGGCTGCGGGCCCAGGGTGCCGTTGGCGAAGAGGTCCACGACCCAGCCCTTCTGCACACGGAAGCCGAGACGGCCGCCATACTCGAACCAGCCCTGGTTGCCCATCGTCGGCACCACCATGCCGTTGCCGGTCACGGTGGCGACGATGCCGCTGTGGCTGGCGAAGGACTGCACCCAGCCGCCGTTGATATTGGTCTCGATATCGTTGGCGAAGAGATGGGTCCACTGGCCGCCGATCTTGACGAGGCTGGTGCGGTCGGTGCCCGTTGCAATGGTGGCGTCGAATGGATTGAACGCGACCGTGTTGTCGGCATAGCCTGACACGCGCTGCCAGAGCTGCCAGAGTTCGATGGAAGCTGCGACCTCATCGCGCGGTGACAGGCGACTGATCCAGCCGGCGCGGCCATAGACCGCATAATTGGAAGCGTCGGCTGAACTCGTCACGCTGACCGGACCGAGGCTGGAGGTGTAGCTGCGGGTGTAGCGCGCCTTTTCCCACGGCGTCAGGATCGTGCCGACGTCGAAGAACGGACGCGATGAGCCCCAATCGGTGAAGTCATAGCGCAGCGCAAAGGCGCCGATCGGCGCGCTGGTGATGTGATAGCCGCCCTCGCTGTATTGCGTGTAGGCGATACCGGCAAGCAGCGACAGGTTGGGCGTCAGCTCCTTGCGGCCGTGGATGCCCGCCGAGAACGAGCCGGCCGACCCGAACGCGCTGATGCAGTCGCTGCAATTGATCTGCTCGTTGACGCCAAGCAGCACCGTGCCGAGCACACGGTTGGTGATCATCTGATTGAAGCGCTGGCCTGCGAGGCCATTGACCGAATTGCCGCTGGAATCGGAGCCGGTCGGCGTTGGGCTCGGCGATGGGGTCGGGCTTGGCGACGGCGATGGGCTCGGGGAGGGCGATGTGCCTGGTGTCGGTGACGGCGAATAGGTCGGTGAAGGGGAGGGCGTCGGATTGCCGCACTCGGATTCGCAAAAGGTCGCGGCTGTCGCCGGGCGGGCGTCGAGCGCGAACAGCGTGAGCGCGGCGGCTGCAGCGAGTGTGCAGGCCAGTGCGAGGCGTTTGAAGTCGGGCTTTGCCATCGTCAGCGTCCACACAGCATACCGTCGTCATGGACGGCGGGCGTGGTCGGCGAGGCATCGGCATATTGGTTGACGGCGCACAGACCGGCATTGGCGGCGCAGTTGGCTGCGAACGTCCAGGGCGGCGAGTTGGTCTTGGTGATCGTGACTTTGCCGCCGGTCGAGGTGATGATCGCGGTGTCGCCCGGCTGGGTGAGCTGGATGCACTGGAAGCTCAACGTGCAGACGCTCGCCGCTCCCTCCTGAAGCACGACGACCGAGCGGCTGCGCTGCGAGAGGATGTCGAGGATTGTGCCGCGAACGCCGATGGTCGCCAGCGGCGTCGTGATCTTGTAGGCGGTCTTCTCCGAATGTCCGGTCACGAAGCGGAATGCGCCGGTCGCCATTCGGATGGCGACGTCGCGATAGCTGTGCTCGTCGTTGAAGACGGTGCGATCGAGCTTCAGCGTCGCACTCGGCCCGAGCGAAAGATTGGTGCTGTCGGCCATGACAAAACGCGCCGCACTGTCGGCACCGGTGCGCACGGTCTCGTCGCGCAGCATGCTGTCGCCGACATTGATCGGCGTCGTGCTCGCGGCCACACGCAGCACTTCGTTCTGGACGAGGACGGCTTCGCCGACACGCGTCTGGGCCTGCACAGAAGGCGCAGCGCACAATGCAGCCGACAGCAATGTTAGGAAAAGCAGAAAACGCAGATTCATGTCGTAACCGATCGATGCCCCTGATCGTGCTGGATCGCGCACGGCTCGCGTTGTGGCAGAATTATCACAGGCGGCGCGAGACGAGCGTTAGCTTAGTGACAGTTGCGGCAGAATGCGTTCAATGCATCGGCCGAGTGATTTTTTATTCGCGGTGACGCAGATTTGCCACGCAAAATAGCCCTACAGCAGTCGCTTGAAGCACATGCGGTGCCGACGACGTCGCGAAGCGCAGTGATCGCTGTCGCGATCTTCCTAGCCGCGCATTTTGCGCTGCTGATCGGGCTGACGACGCCGGACAAGTTCGTGTTCGACGAGGTGCATTACGTGCCGGCAGCACGGCAGATGCTGGGCTTCACTGCGCCGCAGCCGATGCTCAATCCGATGCATCCGCCGCTGGCGAAAGAGCTGATCGCGGCATCGATCGCGGCATTCGGCGACAACGCACTGGGCTGGCGCTATCCGGCGACCTTGTTCGGCGCGCTCGCTGTCGTCGCGATCTATCTCTGCGGGCTCGCGCTGTTCGGCTCGCAAGCACCCGCGATTGCGACGGCGCTGATCGCGGCCTTCAACCAGATGCTTTATGTGCAGGCGCGCATCGCGATGCTCGACATCTTTGCACTTAGCCTCGGCTTGCTCGCCATCGCTGCTTTCATGCACGGCTTTCGGCGAGAGCGGCCGCAGGCGCTGTTCGCGATCGCGGGTGCGTTGTTCGGTCTCGCAGCTGCCTGCAAATGGAGCGGCTTGTTTCCGCTCGCTGTCTGCATCGCAATCGTTGCGGTGATCCGCCTGATGCAGGGCTGGCATACTCTGTTTGCCGATGCGAAGCCAACCGACTGGTACCGCCCTGATCTCTGGCCCACATTCAGGGCGCATCATGCCGCGCTCTGCTTCGCGCTGTTGCCGGCAGTGACGTATATCGCCGCCTTCGTTCCGCTCTACGGCCTGTCGCTGCCGGATCTGATCGAGGCGCAGCGCCGGATCTTCGCCGACAACACCACCACTGCGATCGCCGGCCACACCTATATGAGCTCGTGGCCATCCTGGCCGTTGCTGGCGCGGCCGGTGTGGTTCCTGTTCGACAAGACATCAGACGACAACGTCGCGGCGATCGTCTTCCTCGGCAATCCGCTGGTCGCCTGGCCGGCGCTGCTCGCGCTTGCCGTTGTGTTGCGCGACGTCATCGTCGCGCGTCGTTGGGATGCGTTTCTGATCGCGGCGTTCTATTTCGGCTGCTGGCTCGCCTGGGCTTTGCTCCCGCGCACGCTGGGCTTCATCTACTACTATCTGCCGGCCGCAACGGTTGCGTCGCTTGCGCTGGTCTATGCGCTGCGCCGAGAGGGACTGCCGCGCTGGCTGCTGTGGGCCTATGTCGGCATGGCTGCCGCCGGCTTCGCGGTGATGCTGCCGATTTCGGCGGCCTTCATCGGCACATCGATGCAGACGTTCAACCGGCTGATGCTGTTTCAGAGCTGGATCTGACGACAGAAAACCGCCTGCCAGTCTCGCGGCAGGCGGCTTCGATTGTTGCAATAGCGTCTCAGGTCACTTGTTCAGATCATTTGGACGCGGTCTTGGTGTCCATGTTCACGACCTGGACGCGGCGGTTGATCGGGTCGGCGCCGTTGGCGGCGTCCTTCAGCTTGGTCTTGCCATAGCCGACGGTGACGAGGTCACTGCCGTTGAGACCGTAGTTCTGCACCAGGTACTTCTTGATAGTGTCGGCGCGACGCTCCGACAGGCCCTGATTGTACTCCTCCGTGCCGATCGCATCGGTATGGCCGGCGACCACGAAGGTCGAGCCTTTCAGCGACGGGTCGGACAGCGCCTTGCCGAGGGCTTGCACCGATGCCACCGAGGTCTTGGCGATGTCGGCCGAGTTGTAGTCGAACTGGATCTCCAGATCGATGTTCGGCTTGGTCGAAGCAAGCTCGGCGATCTGGTCACGTTCGCCCATCGAGAGCGAACGGGTCTGCCGGTTGCGCACGGAATTCAGGAAGGTCGCTTCCTTGGCCTGCGCGGTCGGATCGGCCTGCGGACCGACGGAGAGGCCGCGGGTGATCGGCTTCGGCTTCAACGCATCCAGGATCTGGCTGGACGAGACGTTGCTGTCGCCGGCGAAAGCCAGGCCCGCCGTCAACGACAGCGCGGCCGTGAGCGTGATCGCCTTCAGTCCAAACGACTTATTGAAATGGGTCATTGTCGTATCCTTGCTGTGACGCCTGATGGCGATTTGATGCTCCGAGCATAGGGAAGGTTCAAAAGCTCCGATGTGATGCGGGTCACATTCCAAAGGGCCGAAACGTCCGCTGCATCCTAGCGCCGGAGCCAATCGGCACCATGGCATTGCTCGCGCCACTGGCACCGCGCTACCATCAGAAAGGAGCGCTGTCTCATTCGGCATCGAAGCAGAATCCTGATCCATCACGCATTCTCGGACGAGGTTTCAATAGCTGCTGGACTCGCAGCTCCAGCGGGTACAATCTTTTGCCATTGCTCGTCACCTGCCGGATTGCCCGCTGCGTTAGCAGCCCGAAAAGCGATCGTCGCAGCGACTCCCAGCTCGGTTCGGGCAGCAGAAATCCCCGAGTGATCCAAATCACAGTGCGTCCTTGTGAGTTGGATCAGATTGCTCTCATCGGATCGGCTAAGGCCGATGCGAGAGCAGCGAAGAAGTTTGGATCAGGGGAGAATGATCATGCGCTTCTTGATCGCAGCAATTTCACTCGCAGCATTCATCGTCAGCGGCAATACGGCCTTCGCTGACAAGCGCGTCGCCTTCGTGGTCGGCAATGCCGCCTACAAGAACGTCCCGCAGCTTCCCAACCCCGCGATCGATTCCAAGGCGATGGCCAGGGTGCTGCGCAATGTCGGCTTCGATGTCGTCGAGGGAGCCAACCTCACGCGCGACGCCATGACTGCAAAACTCCTGGAGTTCGGCAAGAAGAGCGAGGGTGCCGATGTCGCGGTGTTCTTCTATGCCGGCCACGGCATTGCCGTGAACGGCATCAACTACCTGTTGCCGATCGATGCAGACCTGAAATCCGAGATGGACGTCAAGCTGGGCGCGGCGATCAATGTCGACCTCACGCTAGATCAAACCATGTCGGACGCGAAGGTGAAGCTCGTGTTCCTGGATGCCTGTCGTGACAATCCTTTCGCGGCAAAGATCCGCTCGGCGAAAGCCACCCGGTCGGTCAACGTCCGGGCCGGTCTGGCAGAGATGAAGTCGGGCGAGGGCACGCTGATTGCCTTTGCCACCGGCCCAGGTCAAACCGCGCTCGACGGCGAAGCCGGGACCAACAGTCCGTTCACGCGCGCGCTTGTCGCCAACATTGCCCAGCCTGGGATCGAGATCCAGCAGGCGATGACCAAGGTCCGCGCCCAGGTCAGTGACGAGACCGGCAAAGGGCAATTGCCTTGGGGGCACACCAACCTGACGGGCAACGTCTACCTCAATCCGGTTGGCGGGCTGGCTGCGGGCGCGACTGACACGTCGAGCGCGCCGGTGTTGGCCGCGAGCAAGCAAGGCTCCGACGTCGAGCTCGAGTTCTGGCGCTCGATCAAGGACTCCAACAAGGTCGAGGAGCTCAACGCCTATCTCACCAGCTATCCCAACGGCACGTTCAAATCGATCGCACTCGCCCGCATTGCGGCGTTGCAGGATGGTCCATCCAATGCCACCCGCAACCTGTCGGTTGGGATCGATCCCGCGACCTTCACGGAAGAGGCCAACCAAGTATCTGAAGACCAAATTGGTCTGGACAAGAGCCAGCGTCGTGACGTGCAGCGTCGCCTCACCGGGCTCGGTTTCGACGTCAAGGCGACAGGCCAGTTCGACGACGAGGCGCGTTCCGTGATCAGGCGGTGGCAGGCTGCGCGCGGTTATCCCGCTACGGGCTATCTCAACAAGCTCCAGCATAAGGCTCTGCTGTCGGAGATTGTCTCGACCCGCGCGGCTTCCTCGGAACAGGCAGACGATGAGCCGGCGCACCGCCGTTACTCGGGCGGTGGCGGCCGCCGCCATTATAGCGGCGGTGGTGGCGCTCCGGCAGGACCCGGTGGTCTACTTGGCGGTATGATGGGCGGGTTGTTCGGCCGCCGCTGAGGGGGGCAGGGGAGTAAGCAAAAGGCGGCCCGCTTTGGGCCGCCCATTATTCCGGAACCAGCGCTTACCGATCGTCGCAAAGCTGTCGCGGCATGGCCTGCGTGCGAACAAGAATTTGGCCAGATACGCGCCTAGCAGACCTCGACGAGCCGTCACCGCAAGCCGAAGGGAGCCGAGTTCCATCCAGTGCCGAGGCCCAGTGACTATCAATTCCATCGCAGCGGCCCGCCGGATCGGACTGTGTCTCTGAGCGCCATGCCGATCTACGTCGGCGCGGCGATGATCGCGGTGTCGATCCTGCTTTCGACGCTGATCACGGGCTTGACCTCCCGCTATGTCGGTCTCGAAGCTCCGACCGACGAGAACATGTGGCTGGTCGATCGCCTGACCGGCAGCGTCTTTCGCTGCGGGGCGGAGGGGCGGGGCAGGGCCTCCTGCGAGCCCGACATCGCCACCGGCAGCCTCGGTGACCGGCCCAACGACCGGACCAAGGCACCGAAGAACGGCCGTTAACGTCGGCTCGCTTTGCATTGCAGCAAGAAAATTGTCTTCTCCACGAAACGTTCTCGCCAGAAAATACGTAATTGCGAATGCCGGCATGACGCCGGTTTCGTTTTACTTAAGGAGACTTTTCGATGAAGACCTTGCTCAGCGCCGCAGCCTTTGTCGCGTTCGCTCTTTCCGCTTCGCCCGCATCCGCCGCCATGATGGCGTGCACCAGCGCCAATATGATGAAATCGACGGCCATGATGACCGGCACGGCCGACACGCCCGCCAAGATGGCCATGAACAAGGAAATGGCCATGGCCAATACGGACATGAGCATGGGCAAGATGAAGGGCGCCTGCATGCATTACATGAAGGCCCAGAAGGCCATGTCGATGAAGTAGGCCTCGGTCGCACCCATCCAGCCGCGCTGTCAGCAGATGGCAGCGCGGCTTTTCTATGCCGCGTTGTTCTTTCTCCCGGCGCGAATCCCGCTACATTGCCTCGCGCAATGCCCCGCGCCCCAAAACCCCTCCCAATCCCGACGACACAGGCCCGGCAGATCTGGCTGCGGGCCCAGCGGCTCGACACGCGTGAACCATTCGGGGAAGGGCCGCAGGCGGTCAAAGACGCGGTCGCCCATCTCGGCTATGTGCAGATCGACACTATCAACGTGATCGAGCGCTGCCACCACCACATCCTGTTCAGCCGTATCCCGTCCTATCGCCGCGCCGATCTGCGTCATGCCCAGAGCGTCGACAAGAGCGTGTTCGAATACTGGACTCATGCACTGTCCTACGTACCGTCGGATGATTTTCGCTTTTTCCTGCCGGCCATGCGCGAGCACAAGCGCGAAGGGCACAAATGGTACGCGTCGGTAACGCCGGCCGACACCCGCAAGGTGATGCGGCTGCTACGCGCCGGTCCCCTGACCATCCGCGACATCGAGGACGATGTGCTCACCGAGAAGGAGCATCTCTGGCAGAGCCGAAAACCTTCGAAGCGGGCGCTTCAGCTGGCCTTCTATACCGGCGTCGCGACCATCGGCGCGCGCCAGGGCATGCTCAAGACCTATGATCTGATGACGCGGCATTTCGGCTGGGACAAATTGCCCAAGCCGGCATCGCCGAAGGAGATCACGGCCTATCTGCTCGACCGCGCGCTGCGCTCGCAGGGCATCGTCAGTCTCGATTCGATCTGCCATCTCGATGCGCCGAGCAAGAAGGCGGTGGGCATCCTGGTCGCTTCGCGCGTTCGGCGCGGCGAACTCGTGCCTGTCGCAATTGAAGGCGCCGGCAAGCAGGAGCATTGGGCGACGCCCGCGGCGCTCGAGCCTGCCGAGGTGCCGCCGGATCTCGTCCACATCCTCTCGCCGTTCGATCCGCTGATCATCCAGCGCAAGCGCACCAATCTTATTTTCGGCTACAACCATCTGTTCGAGGCCTATGTGCCGAAGGCCAAGCGCAAGCTCGGCTATTTCGCGCTGCCGGTGCTGGTCGGCGACGAGATCGTCGCCGCGCTCGATCTCAAGACCGACCGGCAGGCGAAGAAGGTGTTGATGCAGAAATGGATCTGGGTCGGGCAGGGCAAGAAGACGGCAGGGCGCAAGGAGCTGAAGCGGAAGATCGAGGAAGAACTCCACCGGTTCGAGCGGTTTCAATTGGCGGAGTGAGGCAGCCTGCTCGCCATGGTGACGGTCTCATAGGGTGGGCAAAGTCTCGTAGGGTGGGCAAAGCGGAGCGTGCCCACGCATTTTTGGAGATCGAGAGAGATGGTGGGCATGGCGCAAGAGCGCCTTTGCCCACCCTACGAGACCGCGAGAAGATGCGGGCGCGGGTCAGCGATGTCGGTAGCAATGCGGCAGAATGATTCGGCTGCGTCCCATGCATTGCTTGCTCCATTGACTCTTTGCCGGCGATGCTCAAAACCGGGATCAGCTCACAAAAGCAACAATACGGGGGGACGCCATGAGCCAGACCACGACCTATACCGCTTCCGCCGGTGCGAAAAGCGCCATTGAGACCTCAACGATCAGCGCCATCTCCTGGCGCCTGATTCCGTTCCTGGTGCTGGCCTACTTCTTCTCCTATCTCGATCGCGTCAATCTCGGCTTCGCCGCGCTGACCATGAATGCGGAGCTGAAGTTCACCCCGCTGATCTTTTCCTGGGGCGCCGGCATCTTCTTCATCGGCTATTTCATCTTCGAGGTGCCGAGCAACCTCGCGCTGGAAAAGTTCGGCGCCAGCCGCTGGATCGCCCGCATCATGGTGACCTGGGGCATCATCTCGGCGCTGATGGCGCTGGTGAGCGGCGTGACCAGCTTCTACGTCCTGCGCTTCCTGCTTGGCGTCGCCGAAGCCGGCTTCTTCCCCGGCATCATCCTCTATCTCACCTATTGGTATCCGGCCGAATACCGCGCCCGCTTTCTCGCAGCCTTCGCGATCGCGGTGCCGGTTTCGACTGTGATCGGCGCGCCGATTTCGGGCCTGTTGCTCGGGCTCGACGGCGTGATGGGTCTGAGGGGCTGGCAGTGGCTGTTCATTCTCGAGGGCATTCCCTCGGTGCTGCTCGGCATCGTCACCTGGTTCTATCTCACCGACAAGCCGGAGAAGGCGGACTGGCTCTCGGCCGAGCAGAAGGCCTGGCTCAAGGCGAAGCTCGATTCGGAGATCGCCGCCAAGCAGGCGGTGAAGCATCTGTCGCTCGGCGAAGCCTTGTCGTCACCGAAGGTGATCGCACTCAGCCTGATCTATTTCGGCTTCGTCGGTGCGCTCTATGGCATGCAGTTCTGGCTGCCGCAGATCGTCAAGGCGTTCGGCCTCACCAATGCCCAAACCGGCTTCGTCACTGCAATCCCTTATCTGTTCGGCACCATTGCCATGATCCTGTGGGCGCGGCATTCGGACGCCACGCGCGAGCGCGTGATGCATGTCGGCGCGCCCATGATCCTGATTGCGATCGCGCTCGCCATTTCCAGCTATCTCACCGACCCCACCCTGACCATGGTGGCGCTGACCTTCGCAGCGATCGGCGTGTTCTGCGTCTTCGGCGTGTTCTGGACCTTGCCGACCGCCTGGCTCTCCGGCACGGCGGCCGCCGGCGCCATCGCGCTGATCAACTCGATCGGCAATCTCGCCGGCTTCGGCGGGCCGTATCTGATCGGCTGGGTCAAGGAAGCGACGGGGCAGACCTCGACAGGTCTGTTGGTGCTCGCCGTGCTGCCGCTGCTCGCCGGCATTTTGGTCTTCATCGGCGGCCACGAGAGCAAGCACGAGTTCGGCGACCAGGGGCGCTAGAGACGCCGCACCGCTGACGTAGGTTCCGTAGGGTGGGCAAAGGCGCTCTGCGCCGTGCCCACCCTCTCTCCCGACTACGAAAAATGCGTGGGCATGCTACGCTTGCCCACCCTACGATAGCACCTTCGGCACCGTTTTTCTCGATCCTTACCATCTCTTAACGATCACGCATTACTGATGACTGACGATTATTGACTTTTATCAGTGATTATTCGACATTCCTCTCATTGCAGATGCAGGAGTGTCCCCGATGTTGGTTCGGTCGATTTTGTCCAGCTATTCCAGGCTCTTGGCGGGCGTGTCGCTGGCCCTGATGGCCGCGGCGCTGGCCGGATGCAACGATTCCGTGGCGCAAAAAGCCGAGCCGCCGCGGCCGGTCCTGGTCGCGACCGCGCATTATGACGCCGAGATCCCGGAGCGCAGCTTCGTCGGCACCATCAAGCCCCGCATCGAGAGCGATCTCGGTTTCCGCGTCGCCGGCAAGGTCGCAAGACGCCTTGTTGAGGTCGGCCAGACCGTGGACGTGGGCCAGGCACTCGCCACCCTCGACGAGGTCGATCTGAAGCTCCAGGCCGAGCAGGCCGTCGCCGAACAGACCGCCGCAACCGGCGTGCTGGCCCAGGCCGCCGCGGCCGAGCAGCGCGCCAAGGATCTGAAAGCCAAGGGCTGGACCACGGACGCCGCGATGGATTCGAGCCGCGCCGCGGCTGACGAAGCCCGTGCGCGCCTTGATCGCGCCGTCCGCTCGGTCGAGCTGACCAAGAATTCCCTTTCCTACGCGACGCTTGTTGCCGACGCCCGTGGCGTCGTGACCGCAACGCTGATCGAGCCCGGCCAGGTGGTCGCCGCGGGCCAGGCTTCGATCCGTGTCGCCCGCTTTGCCGAAAAGGAAGCGGTCGTCGCGATCCCTGAGACGCTGGTTGGGCGCGCCAAGTCGGGCGTCGCCAGCGTCACTCTTTGGTCTGAGCCGGACAAGAAATATGTCGCCAAGTTGCGCGAGATCGCGCCGGCCGCCGATCCGGCCACGCGCACCTATCTCGCAAAATTCTCGCTGCCCGAGGCTGGCGACAAGGTCGCGCTCGGCATGACCGCGACGCTGACGCTGTCGGATGCCGGCACCGAGCGCGTCGCGCGGCTGCCGCTGTCGGCGCTGTTCAACGAAGGCGGCAAGCCGTCCTTCTTCGTCGTCGACGGCAACGGCGCGGTCACGCTCAAGCCTGTTGTGGTGAAGTCCTACGACAGCAACGACGTCGTCATCACCGGCGGCGTCGACGAGGGTGCCAAGATCGTCGCCCTCGGCGTGCAGAAGCTCGACCCCGGTCAGAAGGTGCGGGTCGTGTCGGCGCTGTCTTTCTAGGCGTGACTACCAGTTACGTCGTGTGAGGTGAGCTTCTGCCTTTGCCCCTACGCAAAGGCTGAAGCGGCGAAGCGATCCAGAACCTGCCCAGCCCCCTGGATTGCTTCGCTGCCTCGCGACGACGGTTGATCAGAGCGGCTGTCGTTTGGGCAATTGGATCGATTTTCCGGAGAGGGCGATGAAGCGCTTCAACCTTTCGGCCTGGGCCGTCAGCCATCCGACGCTGGTCCTGTTCCTGATGCTCGTGCTCGGCGTTGCCGGCTTCTTCTCCTATCAGAAGCTCGGCCGCGCCGAAGATCCGTTCTTCACGGTGAAGGTGGTCAACGTGTCCGTGCTGTGGCCGGGGGCGACCGCACAGGAGATGCAGGCCCAGGTCGCCGATCCCATCGAGAAGAAGATCCAGGAGCTGCCCTATTTCGAGAAGGTGCAAACCTATTCCAAGCCGGGCTTCACCGCGCTCCAGGTCACCTTCCGCGATTCCACGCCGCCAAAGGACGTGCCGTATCTCTTTTATCTGCTGCGCAAGAAGCTGGTCGACGTGCAGGGCCAGTTGCCGGCCGGCATTCTCGGACCCGTCGTCAACGACGAATTCTCCGACGTCGATTCCATCCTCTACATGATGACCGGTGACGGCGCCGACTACGCCCAGCTCAAGAAGGTCGCGGAAGGTTTCCGCCAGCGCCTCCTCAAGGTGCCCGGTGTCACCAAGGTCGACATGTACGGCAACCAGGACGAGCGCATCTACGTCGAGTTTTCGCACGCCAAGCTCGCCACGCTCGGCATCACGCCGCAGGCGCTGTTCGATTCGCTCGCCAAGCAGAACAACGTGACGCCGGCCGGCACGGTCGAGACCTCGTCGCAGCGCGTGCCGCTGCGCGTCACCGGCGCGCTCGACGGCGCCAAGGCCGTGGCCGAGACCCCGGTCGAAAGCAATGGCCGTGTCTTCCGCCTCGGCGACATCGCCACCGTCACCCACGGCTATGTCGATCCGCCGAGCTTCGTCGTCCGTCAGGAAGGTAAGCCGGCGATCGGCATCGGCGTCGTCACCGCCAAGGGCGCCAACATCCTCGAGCTCGGCAAGGACGTCGAGAAAGCGACCGCCGAATTCATGAAGGCGGTGCCGCAAGGCGTGGACGTCTCGCTGATCGCCGATCAGCCCAAGGTGGTCGAGCATGCCGTCGGCGAGTTCGTGCACTCCTTCATGGAAGCGCTCGCGATCGTGCTGTTCGTCTCGTTCCTGGCGCTCGGCTGGCGCACCGGCATCGTGGTCGCGCTGTCCGTGCCCTTGGTGCTCGGTATCGTCTTCATCGTCATGAACTCGATGTCGCTCGACCTGCACCGCATCTCGCTCGGCGCGCTGATCATCGCGCTCGGGCTTCTCGTGGATGATGCCATCATCGCGGTCGAGATGATGGTGGTGAAGATGGAGCAGGGCTGGGACCGCATGCACGCGGCGTCCTTTGCCTGGGAATCAACTGCGTTTCCGATGCTCACGGGAACGCTGGTCACGGCCGCTGGCTTCCTCCCCATCGGCTTTGCCAATTCCGCGGTCGGCGAATATGCCGGCAGCATCTTCTGGATCGTGGCGATTGCGCTGATCGCCTCCTGGTTCGTGGCGGTGATCTTCACGCCCTATATCGGCGTCAAGCTGCTGCCGAACATCAAGGTCCACGCCAACCACGATCCGCATGCGGTCTACGAGACCCGCATGTACCGCGGCTTGCGTGCCGTCGTGCAATGGTGCGTCAACCACCGCATCACCGTGGTGGCCGCGACCGTTGGCGTGTTCGTGGCCGCGATCGTCGGCTTCGGCCATGTCCAGCAGCAGTTCTTCCCCCTGTCGGAGCGGCCCGAGCTGTTCCTCCAGCTGCGCCTGCCTGAGGGCACCGCCTTCAACGTCACCGAGAAGGCCGTGAAGAAGGCCGAGACGCTGCTGAAGGACGACAAGGACATCGAGACCTACACCTCCTATGTCGGCCA
Source organism: Bradyrhizobium sp. CCBAU 51745 (assembly GCF_028128715.1). NCBI lineage: Bacteria > Pseudomonadati > Pseudomonadota > Alphaproteobacteria > Hyphomicrobiales > Nitrobacteraceae > Bradyrhizobium > Bradyrhizobium sp. CCBAU 51745. The sequence goes on from NZ_LBJP01000093.1 coordinate 551,230, forward strand.
GGGCTCGCCGCGCTTCTGGCTCGGCCTCAACCCGCAACTGCCGAATGAGGCGTTCGCCGAGATCGTCATCGTCGCCAAGGGCGTCGAGGGGCGCGAGCGCGTCAAGGCCAAGATCGAGGGCGCCGTCGCCGACGGCATGCTCACCGAAGCGCGCGTCCGCGTCGACCGCTTCAATTTCGGCCCTCCCGTCGGCTTCCCCGTGCAGTTCCGCGTGATCGGGCCTGACGCCAACAAGGTGCGCGAGATCGCCTACCAGGTTCGCGACGTCATGCGCGAGAACAAGAACGTCAAGGACGTCCAGCTCGACTGGAACGAGCAGTCGCCCTACCTCAAGCTCGTCGTCGACCAGGACCGCGCCCGCGCCATGGGCTTGACCCCGCAGGAGGTCTCGCAGGCGCTGGCCATGCTGATCTCCGGCGCTCAGGTCACGACCGTGCGTGACGGCATCGAGAAGGTTGGCGTGGTCGCCCGTGCGGTCCCGTCCGAACGTCTCGACCTCGGCGGCGTCGGCGATCTCACCATCACCTCGAAGAACGGTGTTGCCGTGCCGCTGCAGCAGATCGCCAAGATCGAATACGCCCACGAGGAGCCGATCATGTGGCGGCGCAACCGCGACATGGCGATCACGGTGCGCTCCGACGTCGTCGACGGCGTGCAGGCGCCTGATGTCACCAACCAGATCACGCCGAAGCTTCAGGCGATCAAGGACGGCCTCGAGCCGGCCTACCGCATCGAGCCGGGCGGTGCGTTCGAGGAATCCGCCAAGGGTAATGCCTCGATCTTCATCCTCTTTCCGATGATGGTCATGGTGATGCTGACGCTGCTGATGATCCAGTTGCAGAACTTCTCACGCCTGTTCCTGGTGTTCCTGACCGCGCCGCTCGGCATTGTCGGCGCCTCCTTCGGCCTCAACATCGCCAATGCCCCGTTTGGGTTCGTGGCGCTGCTCGGCCTGATCGCGCTCGCCGGCATGATCATGCGCAACACCGTCATCCTGGTCGACCAGATCGAGACCGACGTCAGCCACGGCCTGACCCGCCGCGAGGCGATCGTGGAGGCGACCGTCCGCCGCGCCCGTCCCGTGGTGCTGACGGCGCTCGCCGCCATCCTGGCCATGATACCGCTGTCGCGCTCAGCGTTCTGGGGCCCGATGGCGATTACCATCATGGGCGGCCTGTTCGTCGCGACGTTCCTGACGCTGCTGTACCTGCCGGGCCTCTACGCCCTCTGGTTCCGCAAGAGCCTGGACGAGGCCGGAACGCCCGAGCAGCCTGCCGCACCGCAACATGGCAGCGATGACCCGCACGCAATTCCGCTTGCCGAAGCGGCTGAATAGATGAGAAGACTGCTGACCAACGAGTCCTGACTGATGGCCCTTGTTTCGGAACATATCGAAGTCGACACCCGGGATCGCATCCTCGAGGTGGCCGAGCGGCTGTTCCGTCAGATCGGCTACCAGAAGACCACGGTCGGCGACATCGCCAAGGAGCTCAGGATGAGCCCCGCCAACGTGTATCGCTTCTTCGAATCGAAGAAGGCGATCCATCAGGCGGTGGCGCGCTCGCTGATGGGCGAGGTCGAGCTGGAGGCGCAGCGGATCGTGGCGCGGCCCGGTCCGGTGCTGCCGCGCTTCCGCGAGCTGCTCACCACCGTCAATCGCATGAACACCGAGCGCTATGTCGGCGACAACAAGCTGCACGAGATGGTCGCGGTCGCGATGGAGGAGGACTGGGACGTCTGCGTCACCCATATGGAATGCGTCGCCGGAATGATCGGCCAGATGATCGCGCAGGGCGTCGCCTCCGGGGAGTTCGAGGCGCCGGACCTGCATCTGGCCGCGCTCTGCGCCTGCAGCGCGATGATCCGCTTCTTCCACCCCCAGATGATCGCCCAGTGCGCCACCAAGCCGGGTCCGACCATCGACCAGATGATCGATTTCGTCATCGCCGGTCTGTCCCCGCGCCACTGACGGGCGAGCGGGTTTCCCCCTATAAACCCACTTGCCGTCATTCCGGGGCGATGCGAAGCATCGAACCTCAGGTGCGCAATGGCGCACCGGGGAATCTCGAGATTCCGGGTTCGCGCTGCGCGCGCCCCGGAATGACGGAGAGTGGAGAGCCAGCGCGTGACAGAGAAAGACCTGCATTTCTACGAACCTTCCAAGGGCCACGGCCTCAGGCACGACCCTTTCAACGCCATTATTGCGCCGCGGCCGATCGGCTGGATCTCGTCCCGCGATGCCAAGGGCCACGTCAATCTCGCGCCCTATAGCTTCTTCAACGCCTTCGCTTACGTGCCGCCGATCATCGGCTTCTCCTCCACCCACTGGAAGGACTCGGTCGAGAACATCCAGCAGACCGGGGAGTTCGTCTGGAATCTCGCCACCATGGATCTGGCCAAGCAGATGAATGCGACCGCCGCGCATGTCGCGCCCGAGGTCGATGAGTTCAAGCTCGCAGGGTTGACGGCGGTCCCGGGCAAGCTCGTCAACGTGCCGCGCGTCGGCGAGAGCCCGGTCGCCTTCGAGTGCAAGGTGTCCGATATCGTCCGTCTCAAGGGTGCCGACGGCAAGGAGGCGAATGCCTGGCTGACGCTCGGCGAGGTCGTGGCCGTCCACATCGACAAGGCCATGATCAAGGACGGCGTCTACCAGACCGCGGCGGCCCGCCCGATCGTGCGCGCAGGCCGCCGCGGCGACTATTTCGAGATCAAGCCGGAAAACATGTTCGAGATGGTCCGGCCGGATTAGGTCGCGTCTCGCTCCACACGTCATTCCGGGGCGACGCGTAGCGTCGAACCCGGAATCCATTCATCGACCAACGCTGCCGCACGATGGATTCCGGGCTCGCGCCTGACGGCGCGCCCGGGAATGACGGCCGAGATGCTGTCCCCGAACCCTCCCGGAACTGTCCCCGCGCCCAGGCCGTTATGGTTCGAGCGGCCGCCCGACCGCGTCAATGTCGCAGGCGAGATGTTCCCCTCCAGCGGCCACTTTCCGCTAAAATGCCCTGTCACCGCGCCGATCCATGAGGTCCGCCATGAGCTTCCGCCGCGACAGACTGACAAAACCGATCTTCTCCTGGGCCCGCGGCGTGCTGCCGGCGATGTCCGACACCGAGCGCGAGGCGCTGGAGGCTGGCGACGTCTGGTGGGACGCTGACCTCTTCACCGGCAACCCCGACTGGTCGAAGCTGCTGAAGACCCCGCAGGCGACATTGACCGCCGAGGAGCGCGCCTTCCTCAACGGCCCCGTCGATGAGCTCTGCGCCATGCTCGACGAGTGGAAGATCTTCTGGGAGTGGCGCGACCTGCCGCAGGACGCCTGGACCTTCATCAAGCGCGAGAAGTTCTTCGGCATGATCATCCCGAAGCAATTCGGCGGCCTCGGCTTCTCGCCCTATGCCCATTCGGAAGTGGTGCGGAAAATCTCGACCCGCTCGATCGCTGCCGCCGTCACGGTGATGGTGCCGAACTCGCTTGGCCCCGGTGAGCTCCTGATGCGCTTCGGCACGAAAGAGCAGCAGGAGCGCTGGCTGCCGCGGCTTGCCGACGGCCGCGACATTCCCTGCTTCGGCCTCACCAGCCCGGAGGCGGGCTCCGACGCCGCCTCGATGGTCGACAGCGGCATCATCTGCAAGGGTGTGTTCGAGGGCCGGGAGGTCACAGGTCTCCGGCTGAACTGGCATAAGCGCTACATTACGCTCGGCCCCGTCGCGACGCTGCTCGGCCTCGCCTTCAAAGCCTATGATCCCGATCATCTCGTCGGCGATCAGGAAGAGCTCGGCATCACCGTCGCGCTGATCCCGACCCATCTGCCCGGCGTCGAGATCGGCCACCGCCATCTGCCGTCGATGCAGGTATTCCAGAACGGCCCGAACCGGGGCCGCGACGTTTTCATTCCGCTCGACTATGTCATTGGCGGCCAGGAACGGCTGGGCCAGGGCTGGAAGATGCTGATGACGGCACTCGCTGCCGGCCGCGGCATTTCGCTGCCCTCTCTCTCTGCGGCCGGTGCCGCCTATGCGGCGCGCACCACCGGTGCCTATGCCCGCATCCGCGAGCAGTTCGGCATCTCCATTTCCAGGTTCGAGGGCGTCGAAGAGCCGCTCGCGCGCATCGTCGCCACCGCTTACCAGCTCGACGCCGCGCGGCGGCTCACTTGCGCGGCGCTGAATGCCGGCGTCCACCCCGCCGTGATATCGGGCATCATGAAGCTGCATGCGACCGAACGCATGCGCATCGCGATCGACGATGCCATGGACATCCACGGCGGCAAGGCCGTGATCGACGGCCCGCAAAACTATATCGGCAATCTGCACCGCGCCGTGCCTGTCGGCATCACCGTCGAGGGCGCCAACATCCTGACGCGCAACCTGATCATATTCGGGCAGGGTGCAATCCGCGCCCATCCCTATCTGCTCGACGAGATGAACGCGCTTGCGGACGCCGACCGCGAGCGCGGGCTTACCGCGTTCGACAGGGCGTTCTGGAAACATGTCGGTCACAGCTTCCAGACGCTGCTCCGCGCCTTCGGACGAAGCTGGACTTTTGGCGCTTTCGCGCTGGCGCCGGATGCCGGCGATGCGACACCGTTCTATCGCCAGCTCTCGCGCTACTCCGCCGCGTTCGCGCTTTGCGCGGATATGGCGCTGCTGACGCTTGGCGGCGCGCTCAAGCGCAAGGAGATGTTGTCGGCGCGTTTCGGCGACATCCTCTCCGAGCTGTACCTGCTCTCGGCCGCGCTGAAACGCTGGCAGGACGAGGGTCGGCAGAAGGAGGATTTTGCCGCGCTGGAATGGTGCATGGCGACGGGCTTCAAGACCATCGAAGCGAGGTTTGCCGAAATCCTCGCCAATTTGCCGAACCGCTTCGTCGCCGTCATCCTCAAGCTCGTGGTCCAGCCCTTCGGTGCCCGCGTACTCGGTCCCTCCGATCGCGTCGTGCATCGATGCGCCAGCCTCGTGCTCGAGCCCTCGGCCGCACGTGAGCGCCTCACGCCGGATCTCGCCCATGTCGATGACGACAGTGGCTTCGCCCGGCTGGAGCGCGCCTTCAAGCTGGTCGCGGCGACCGACGCCATTGCCAAGCGCGTGCGCGCCGCGCATGTCCGGGACTGGAAGGACGCGGTGACCAAGGGCGCGATCACGCAGGCCGAAGGCGAGCAGCTCGCTTCCGCTCATGCAGCGGTCACAAGCGTCATCGAGGTCGACGATTTTGCGCCGGAGGCGCTGTCGCCGATTTACAAGAAAATCGGCGACGTGCATCAGTTCTTCCAGGAACTCGGTGAACAGAGGGCGGCGAGCTGATGGCACGACCGGTATTCATCATCGACGGCAGCCGGACGCCGTTTCTGAAGGCGAGATCCGGGCCGGGGCCGTTCACGCCCGTCGATCTTGCCATGCAATGCGGCCGGCCGCTGTTGGCGCGCCAGCCGTTTGCGCCAACGGATTTCGACCAGGTCATCCTCGGCTGCGTCAACGTCATCGCCGACGAGATGAATCCGGCCCGCGTCGCCGCACTCCGGCTCGGCATGGGCGAAGACATGGTTGCCTTCACCGTGCAGATCAATTGCGGCTCCGGGATGCAGTCGATCGACACCGCCTATCGCTATATCCGCGAGGGCCATGCCGACATGATTTTGGCGGGTGGCACCGAGGCGCTGAGCCACGCGCCGCTGGTCTGGCCGAATTCCGGCGTGCGCTGGTTCGCTGGCCTCGCCACGGCCAAAGGCCTAGCCGCGAAGCTCGCCGCAGCGTTCAAGCTGCGGCCGCGCTATCTCAGGCCGATCATCGGCCTCGAGCGCGGGCTCACCGACCCCATCACCGAACTGAACATGGGCCAGACCGCCGAAGTCGTCGGTCATCTCTTCGGCATCACCCGCGCGCAGTCCGATACCTATGCCGCCGAAAGCCATCGCCGGCTCGCCCATGCACAGGCCGAAGGCTTCCTGAAAGGCGAGGTCGAAACTGCGTTCTCCCGAGACGGCAAATTCTTCGACCACGACGACGGCGTGCGGCCGGACTCCACGGCCGAGACGCTGGCAAAACTCCGGCCGGTGTTCGAGCGTCCCTGGGGCCAGGTCACCGCCGGCAATTCCTCACAGATCACCGATGGCGCATCGTGGGTGATCCTCGCCTCTGACGCGGCTGTGGCAAAACACAAGCTGACGCCGAAAGCCGCGATCGTCGACAGTAACTGGGCCGCGCTCGATCCCAGCATCATGGGGCTCGGCCCCGTGATGTCGGCGACGCCGCTTCTGACCCGCAACAACCTCACCCTCCAGGACGTCGAGACCTGGGAGCTGAACGAGGCCTTTGCCACGCAAGTGCTCGGCTGCCTCGCCGCCTGGAACGACGACAAGTTCTGCCGCGAGATTCTCAAGCTCGACGGCGCCGCCGGCGAGATTGATCGCGAAAAACTCAACGTCGATGGCGGCGCCATTTCGCTCGGCCATCCCGTCGGCACCTCAGGCAACCGCATCGTGCTTCATCTCGTCAATGCGATGAAGCGGCTCGGCACGCGGCGCGGGATTGCCACCGAATGCATCGGTGGCGGGCTCGGCGGCGCCATGCTGATCGAGGCGGTGTGACCATGGATTCAAAAATCATGACCGCGCTCGGCGATCGCGTGCTCTCGCTCGGGCCCCCGCCGGCAGCAGATGGTCCCTACAAGCACTTCAAGCTGACGCGTGACGCCGACGGCGTCGCCTGGCTGTTGTTCGATCGTGCCGATTCCAGTGCCAACACGCTGTCCTCCGATGTGATGGAGGAGTTCGACGCCGCCCTCGCGGCGATCGAGACCGAGCGCCCCGCTGGCCTCGTGATCCGTTCGGCGAAACCGTCCGGCTTCATCGCCGGCGCCGACGTCAACGAATTCCGCGGTGCGTCCGATCCCAAGGTGGTGGAAACGCGAATCCGAGCCGCGCATGCGGTGGTCGATCATCTGGAAGCTCTCAAGCTGCCGACGGTCGCGGTCATTCACGGTTTCTGCCTCGGGGGCGGGCTCGAGGTCGCGCTCGCCTGCCAGTCGCGCATCGCCATCGACGGCGCGCGCTTCGGCTTCCCGGAGGTGATGCTGGGCCTGCATCCCGGCCTCGGCGGCACCGCGCGCTTCACGACGCTGGTCAATCCGACTCAGTCCATGGCGCTGATGCTGACCGGCCGTACCATCGATGCACGCCGTGCCAAAGTGCTTGGCCTCGTCGACAGCGTGACGCAGGAGCGTCACGTCAGGGGCGCCGTGAAGGACGTGTTGTTCGGCCGCCTGAAGCGGGCGAAGCCCGGCCTGCTCACCCGTGCGGCCAATCTCGGCCCCGTGCGCGGGCTGCTTGCCAAGCGCATGCGCACCGAGACGGCGAAGGCCGCGCCGCGCGAGCACTATCCCGCGCCCTACGCGCTGATCGATCTCTGGGAGACGCATGGCGGCAGCAAGGCCGCGATGCTGCAGGCGGAGCAGGCCTCCTTCGCCAGGCTGATGGTGACGCCAACCGCGCAGAATCTGATTCGCGTCTTCTTCCTGCGCGAGCAGATGAAGAAAGCTGCAGGCTCCGGCAACACGATCAAGCACGTCCATGTTATCGGCGCCGGCGCCATGGGTGGCGACATCGCGGCTTGGGTCGCCGGGCAGGGGCTGCGCGTCTCCCTGGCAGATATGAAGGCCGAGCCGATCGCGGGCGCAGTGAAGCGCGCCGCCGAGCTCTACGGCAAGATCATCCGCAAGCCGACCGAGGTGCGCGACGCGCTCGATCGGCTGATCCCGGACATGGACGGCGAGGGCGTCCGCAATGCCGATCTCATCATCGAGGCGGTGCCGGAAAAGCTCGAGCTGAAGCAGAAGGTCTATGCCGGCCTCGAGCCCAGGATGAAGCCCGGAGCGATCCTTGCGACCAACACGTCGAGCATTCCGCTTCAGGATTTGCGCACCACGCTGAGGCGGCCGGAACGGCTGGCCGGCCTGCATTTCTTCAATCCAGTATCGCGCCTGCAACTGGTCGAGGTCGTCAGCCATGACGGCAACGACGCGCAAGTGCTGAAGGAAGCGCTCGAGTTTGTCGGCGCGATCGATCGCCTGCCGCTCGCGGTCAAGAGTTCGCCCGGCTTCCTCGTCAACCGCGCGCTGACGCCCTATATGCTCGAAGCCATGGTGATGCTGGACGAGAAGACCGACCAGCGCCTGATTGATGCGGCGGCGGAACAGTTTGGCATGCCGATGGGACCGATCGAGCTCGCCGACCAGGTCGGTCTCGATATCTGCCTCGATGTCGGCGACATGCTCCGCGCCAAGTTCGGCGACATGCTGCCGCCGACGCCGGCCTGGCTGCGCGAGAAGGTCGCCAAGGGCGAGCTCGGCCGCAAGTCCGGCAAGGGCTTTTACACCTGGAAGGACGGCAAGGCCGAGAAGGCGCCATTACCCGAGACCGGTCCGCGCGTCACCGATCAGATGATCGACCGCCTGGTGCTGCCGATGTCCAATGTCTGTGTCGCAGCCCTGCGCGAAGGCATCGTCGACGATGGCGATGCGGTCGACGGCGCCATGATCTTCGGCACGGGTTATGCGCCGTTCCGCGGCGGTCCCCTGAACTATGCGCGCACGCGCGGCGTGGAAAATATTGTATCCAGCTTGCGCGCGTTGGCCGAGCGATTCGGCGAACGCTTCGCGCCCGATCCGGGCTGGGACAATTTCAAGTGAGATCCACATGACTGAAACGTCCGACACCGAACCGAGCGGCGATCTCTGCATCCGCACCTTGGCGATGCCCGCCGACACCAATGCCAATGGCGACATCTTTGGCGGTTGGCTGCTCAGCCAGATGGATGTCGGCGGCGGCGTGTTCGCCTCGAAAGTCGCGAAGTCGCGCACTGTTACGGTCGCGATCGAGGCGATGAATTTTCGCAAAGCGGTTTATGTCGGCGATCTCGTCTCCGTCTACGCCACCCTCGTGCGCGTGGGCCGCACCTCGATGACAGTCCATCTCGAAGCCTGGGCGCTGCGGCGGCGCGAGCTGCAACCGATGCTCGTGACCGACGGCAACTTCACCTATGTCTCGATCGACGATCACGGCCACCCACAAGTGATCCATCGAAACGATCCGCCAATCGCGACGTAATCGCGCGCGGCGCTTCGTCCCGTCTCCCGAAAACTTGCGGCATCGCGAAACGCGGCACTGATGAGTCAACCCGTCGCTTCTTTGCCAAGAACAGGTCACAAAACGGATGAGGTCCCGGCGTACTCAATAGCCCGTCGATTCGGGGTGGAACGGCCGATTTGCCCTCAGGAACCTTTGGGCAAAATCGTCGTTATTTGCCCGCACTGAGGAATCCACGGGCCATGCCAGATAGCTACATTATCGAAGTTAACTCAGAGACCGCGGGCATCGTCGTGCGCGGTCAGGGAGGCTACCGCTTCTTCGCCTCGTCCCATCAATTCAATCGCCTCGAAGGCCAGCTCTTCCGCAACGCCCGCGAAGCCGAACGTGCTGCGCGCAAGCTGGTGAACGGCGATGTGAAGGAGGCGGCGTAGTAGCCGCTCCCGAGCGCCGGAGCGTGGTCGGAAATTTTTGCAGCCCTTGATGCCGTTGCCTTTTCCTTCTCCCCTTGTGGGAGAAGGTGGCGCGAAGCGCCGGATGAGGGGTATCTCTCCAACTCGCAAGATCGTTCGTGAGGAGAGATACCCCTCACCCGTCTCGCCGCTAACACGGCGAGCCACCCTCTCCCTCAAGGGGAGAGGGAAAGAGCATGATCACAATTTCGTCGCGGAGCGCGACAACAGCTTCCACTCGTCGCCCTGTTTCTGCCAGTTCATCAGGATGTGGAGGCTGTTTGCCACTTTCTTTCCGTCGGTCATCAGCTCGGCCATCCAGTGGAAGCGGACGATCGCGGCAGGGCCGACGATCTTGATGGTCGGATCCTTGTACGCAATCGACAGAAATTTCGTCTTGCCGTCCGTGGCATTGGCGACGAAGGCTGCCTTGTCCTCGAGGAAGCCGTTGGAATGGCTGTAGCTCAGATCGTCCGCGCATAGCGCACTGAGCGCCTTTGGATCGGCCGCGATCTGGGCGAGGCGAAAAGCCTCGACTTTTTGTGCCACCGCCTCAAGGTCGGTCCTGGCGGCGTGATCGCGATCGAGTGTCATCGTATCCTCCATTCTTGATGTTGCGGCCAATGTCGCAGCCGCATTCGATTTTGTCGAGTGTCACGTCGCCATCGCCGCAACGGGCTGCATTGCGTCATTAGGGCCAAGTTGATACGTCTCGCGCATCGTTGCGCCGTGCGCGAGAGGAACACGATATGATCCAGGGACTGGGCAGGGCATTGCTGTTCGACATCGACGGCACGCTCGCCAACACCGACCCGCTGCACTTGAGGGCGTTCAATCAGGTGCTGGGCCCGCACGGCCATGTCTTCGACCACGCGCGCTTCTCCAGGGAGCTGCAAGGCTTCGCCAACGTCTCGATCGGTGAACGCTTTTTGCCTGACGAGACATTGGAGCGCCGCGCCGAGATTCTCGGTGAGAAGGAAGCAGTGTTCCGCGACCTGGTCGCGGGGCAGATCGAACCGTTGCCGGGCCTGATGGAGCTGCTCGACCGCGCCGATGCTGCCGGCATTCCCATGGTCGCCGTCACCAACGCGCCGCGTCTCAATGCCGAGCTGTTGCTCTCCGGCCTCGGCATCACGCAGCGCTTCAAGGCACTTGTGATCGGCGACGAGCTGCCATACGGCAAGCCGCATCCGCTGCCCTATCAGGAGGGGCTGCGCTTCGTCGGTGCCAGCGCGGCAGCCTCGATCGCCTTTGAGGATTCCCGCTCCGGCGTGCAGTCGGCCACCGCCGCCGGTATCCCGACCATCGGCATCCGGACCAGCCTTAGCGATGCTGACCTTGTCGGATCCGGCGCGGTCGCCTCCGCCAGCGCCTTCGACGATCCCGAGCTGCTCGCGCGGCTCGCGCGCGCCATGGCGTGGTAAGGCTTGGTTCGGTCAGAAAAAAGGGCTTCATCCGTGAACCGTGATCGGCATGCGCATTGACCGCGCGCGCGGGAAGCCGCACCATGCACCATTCTGATTTGAGGCCATTGCCGTGACCGGATTAACCCATCGCCAAGCCGAGATTCTCAACATCGCCCGCGCCTCCGGCCGCGTCATGGTCGAGGAGCTGGCGCGCCGGTTCGAAGTCTCGGCGCAGACCATCCGCAAGGATCTCAACGATCTCTGCGAGCGCCGATCGCTCACCCGTATCCACGGCGGCGCCATCATCGCCTCAGGCGTCGAAAACCTCGCCTATGAGGCGCGGCGCTTCGTGGCCGCCGACGAGAAGAAGGCGATCGGCGCCGCCGCAGCATCGCTGATCCCGAACGGCTGCTCGCTGTTCATCAACATCGGCACCACGACGGAGGAGGTGGCGAGCGCGCTGACCTCGCACGAGGATTTGCTGGTCATCACCAACAACCTCAATGTCGCCATGCTGCTCTACCGCCATCCCCGCATCGAGGTGGTGGTCGCCGGCGGTACGGTGCGCCGCGCGGACGGCGCCGTGGTCGGCTCGACCGCAACGCAGCTGATCGGCCAGTTCAAGGTCGACTACGCCATCATCGGCGCCTCCGCGATCGACGAGGAGGGCGCGCTGCTCGACTTCGACTATCGCGAGGTGCAGGTGGCGCAGGCCATCATCGCCAATGCCCGCAGCGTCATGCTGGTCGCCGATTCCACAAAACTTCGCCGCAGCGCGCCGGTCCGCATTGCGCACATGACCCAGATCCAGACCTTCGTGACCGACCAGGAGCTGCCCGAGCGCCTGGCCACGATCTGCCACAGCAAGGGCATCGAGGTGGTGGAGGCGATGCCGAAGAGCGCGGACATCGATGATCCCCAGGTCGATGCGCAGGATGCGGCGCCTGAAGCCGCACCCGTGGTGCGGCTACGATAAGAGTTTTTACACGCCGTCCCAGGGGTTGAGCAGCGGCACGCCGAGCGCGGCAAAATCCTTCACGTTGCGGGTGACGAGCGTGAGAGTGTTGGCGAGTGCAGTCGCCGCGAAGAATCCATCCATCACCGACAACGCGATGCCATTGCGGCGACTCTGCGCCATTAGATCGCCCCAGCGCTCAGCCACGGCATGATCGATCGGCAAGATGCGATCTGCAAAACGGGCCGGCAGATCATGGGTTAGCCAGGCACTTAGCGCCGTACGCCGGCGTCCGTCATCCAGCAGGGCAACGCCGCGACGAAGCTCGGCGATTGTGGCAACGCTGATGAAGGCGCGATCCTCATCAATCGTATCGAGCCACGCCATGACTTTCGGAGAAGGCGCCGGCCGTTGAACCTCCGACAGCACAACGGTGTCGAGGAGCAGGTTCACGGTATCTCGTCGCGTGGTTCGTCATGTACGCGTTCAAATTCGAGCTCAGCGCCGCGCAGTGGCGAGGCCAGCAGAAACTCGGCGAGCGTGCCCTTGCGGGCAGTCTTTCGCGCCCATTCTTCGGCGGAAACCACCACGGCGTTGGGCTTGCCATGACGAGTGATGATTTGTGGACCGGTTTGGGCGCGGTCGACCACCTCGGACAAGCGGGCCTTCGCGTTGGCGAGCGTCCACGTGTCGGTGGGGTGTGAATCTGAAGGGGGGCTGCGACCCGGCATGCCAAGAACCAATATGACTATTATGACTATATAGGCGTGAGATGACCATTCAAGAGCGGGGCTGCGTGCAGCGACACCACTTTGGCTGCCCAATTTGACGGCGAACTGCCCCACAGAAAGTTCCATTTTCGCTTCTTTCCGTCTCTCTTTCGTCTTGCTTTCGTTTTCTGGTGTGATCTAATCAAAAACGAAAGCTGCCGGCTCGACTGAACGAGCGGTTTCCGGGGGATGCGTCTGTTGGAGCGTATTTTCGACCTCGCCATCATTGGAGGCGGTGTTAACGGTTGCGGCATCGCGCGCGATGCCGTGGGCCGCGGCAACACGGTTTTCCTGTGCGAAATGAACGATCTGGCGAGCGGGACGTCGTCCTGGTCGACCAAGCTGGTGCATGGCGGCCTGCGCTATCTCGAATATTACGAGTTCCGGCTGGTCCGCGAAGCGCTGATCGAGCGCGAGATCCTCTGGGGCATCGCGCCCCACATCATTCGCCCGCTGCGTTTCGTTTTGCCGCACCACGCCGGACTGCGTCCGGCCTGGCTGCTGCGCCTCGGCCTCTTCCTCTATGATCACATCGGCGGCCGCCATCTGCTGCCGGCGACGCGTTCGCTCGATCTCAGGCGCGACGAGGTCGGCAAGCCGCTGATCCCGAATCGCTACAGCCGCGCATTCGAATATTCCGACTGCTTCGTCGATGACGCCCGCCTGGTCGTGCTCAATGCGCGCGATGCCGCCGACAAGGGCGCCGAGATCCGCACCCGCACCCGCGCGACGGATATCAGGCAATCCGACGGCGTCTGGACCGTCAGCATGGTCGACACGCTGACCGGTGCGCGTTCGCAGATCCAGGCCCGTGCCCTGGTCAATGCCGGCGGTCCCTGGGTCGAGGACGTGCTCGGGCGCGGTGCCGGCGTCAACGCGAAAGCCAAGGTGCGGCTGGTGCAGGGCTCGCACATCGTGGTCAAGAAGCTCTACGACCACGACCGCGCCTACATGTTCCAGAACGCTGACGGCCGCATCATCTTCGTCATTCCCTATCAGGACGACTTCACGCTGATCGGCACCACCGACCGCGACTATGACGGCGATCCCTCCAAGGTGAAGGCGACGGCGGAGGAGATCCAATATCTCTGCGCTGCCGCGAGCGAGTATCTCGCCAAGCCCGTGACGCCTGAGGACGTGGTCTGGACCTATTCCGGCGTACGTCCGCTCTATGACGATGGCGCCAGCGAGGCCAAGGCCGCGACCCGCGACTATGTGTTCGAGCTCGACACGCCCGGCGGTTCGCCCCTGCTGTCGATCTACGGCGGCAAGATCACGACCTACCGCCGCCTTGCCGAAGAGGCGCTGGAGCGGCTCGCGCCCTATCTTCGCAGTGCGAAAGCACGCGAAGGCTGGACCGGCAAATGGCCGCTGCCTGGCGGTGACATGGACGTTTCCGCCGTCGATGGTCTGATCGCCGAACTCCAGCGCGGCTATCCTTTCCTGAGCCACGGGCATGCGCGACGTCTCGCACGCGCTTATGGCACCCGCGCCATCAAGCTGCTTGGCGACGCCAAATCGGCGGCCGATCTCGGCCAGGCCTTTGGCGCAACTCTGACCGAACGTGAGGTTCGCTACCTGATGACGAACGAATGGGCGGTGACCGCCGAGGATATCGTCTGGCGCCGTTCCAAGCTTGGCCTGCGTCTATCTGCCGACGAAATTGCCGCCCTGGACGACTGGATCAGGACCCAAATTGTATCGCAAAGTCCTCTGCTGGAAGCAGGAGGACGCTCATGAGTGTGACACTCGAGCACGTGACCCGCACCGTCGACGGTATCGAGCATATCCGCGATGTCTCGCTGACGCTCGAGAGCGGCACGCTCAACGTGCTGCTCGGACCGACACTGTCTGGCAAGACCTCGATCATGCGCCTGCTCGCCGGCCTCGACAAGCCGACCACGGGCAAGGTGCTGGTCAATGGCAAGGACGTCACGGGTATCGACGTGCGCCAGCGTTCGGTCGCAATGGTGTATCAGCAGTTCATCAACTACCCCTCGCTGACGGTCTACGAGAACATCGCCTCGCCCTTGCGCGTGCAGGGCAAGCCGCGCGAGGAGATCGAGACGCGCGTGGCGGAAGCCGCCAGGCTGTTGCGGCTCGAGCCGTTCCTGAAGCGTACGCCGCTCCAGCTCTCCGGTGGCCAGCAGCAGCGCACCGCGATGGCGCGCGCGCTGGTGAAGGGCGCCGACCTCGTGCTGCTCGACGAGCCGCTCGCCAATCTCGACTACAAGCTGCGTGAAGAGCTGCGCGCCGAGCTGCCGCGCATCTTCGAGGCCTCAGGCGCGATCTTCGTCTATGCCACGACCGAGCCGACCGAGGCGCTGCTGCTCGGCGGCAACACGGTGTGCATGTGGGAGGGCAAGGCGCTCCAGATCGGCGAGACGCCCGGCGTCTACCGCCGTCCCCAGACGTTGCGCGTCGCGCAGGTGTTCTCCGATCCACCGCTCAACCTCGTCGGCATCGAGAAGAAGAACGGCTCCGTGCAATATGCGGGAGGCATCGCCGCGCCGGCGTCCGGCCTCTATTCGTCGCTCGCCGACGGCGCTTATCGCGTCGGTTTTCGCGCCCACCAGCTTGCGCTCGCCAATGGCGAGACTGATCGCCACGCCTTTCATGCCACTGTGACGGTGACCGAGATCACCGGTTCGGAGAGTTTTGTGCATTTGACCCGCGACGGATCGAACTGGGTTGCGGTGCTGCACGGCGTGCACGAGTTCGAGCCGGGTGAGACCATCGATGCGGTGCTCGATCCCAATGATATCTTCGTCTTTGATGCGGCAGACCGCTTGGTCGCCGCTCCGAGCTCGTAAGGGGAGATGCGCGATGGCCCGCATTGACCTCGTCGATCTCGCCCATTCCTACGGTGGCAATGCCGCGCCGCAGGAAACCTTTGCGCTGAAGCCGGTGACCATGACCTGGCGGCAGGGCGGCGCTTATGCGCTGCTCGGACCAAGCGGCTGCGGCAAGACCACGCTGCTCAACGTGATCTCCGGCATCATCACGCCCTCGCGCGGGAAAATCCTGTTCGACGGCCAGGACATCACACCGCTGTCGACCCAGAAGCGCAACATCGCCCAGGTGTTCCAGTTCCCGGTGATCTACGACACCATGACGGTGGGGGAGAACCTGGCATTTCCGCTGAAGAATCGCGGCGTGCCCAAGGCCGAGATCGACAAGCGCGTCGCCGAGATCGGCCGTCTGCTCGATCTCGAGCCCTACCTGAACCGCAAGGCGACGCGGCTCACCGCCGACGCCAAGCAGAAGATTTCGCTCGGCCGCGGCCTCGTCCGCTCCGATGTCGCCGCCGTGCTGTTCGACGAGCCGCTGACGGTGATCGATCCTGAATTGAAATGGCAGCTCCGCTCCAAGCTGAAGGCGCTGCATCGCGAGCTCGATCTCACGATGATCTATGTCACCCACGATCAGACCGAGGCGCTGACCTTCGCCGACACCGTCGTCGTCATGCATGACGGTCGCGTGGTGCAAAGCGGCACGCCGGCCGAGCTGTTCGACAAGCCCGCCCACACCTTCGTCGGTTATTTCATCGGCTCGCCCGGCATGAACATCCTGCCGGCCGAGGTGAAGGGACGGCAGGCCAGGGTCGACGGCCATGTCATTGCGCTCAACCGCAGCTACGACAACCTGCCCGCAGGCGCCAAGATCGAGATTGGCGTGCGTCCGGAATTCGTCGACGCGGTTGCGCCGGCGTCCGGCCTGCTCAGCGCAAAGATCGAGCGCATCGATGATCTCGGCCGCATCCGTTTTGCGCGCGTCCGCCTCGGCGAGGCCAGGATCGCGGCGCGTGCGCCGGCCGGCTTCACCGGCTCCGACGGCAATGCCGGGCTGAAATTCGATCCGGCACACGTCCACGTCTATGCCGACAGCCTTCTGGTTGAGGGAGCCGCCTGATGGACAAGACCATCAACCAAAAAGCCTGGTTCCTGGTGCTGCCGGTGTTCCTGGTCGTCGCCTTCTCCGCGGTGCTGCCGCTGATGACGGTGGTGAACTATTCGATGCAGGACACGTTCGGCAACAACCAGTTCTTCTGGAACGGCGTCGGTTGGTTCAAGGAATTGCTCGATCCCTCGACCGATCTCGGCGGCCGCTTCCTGGCCTCGCTCGGGCGCAATCTGTTCTTCTCGCTGGTGATCCTCGCGATCGAGGTGCCGCTCGGCATCGTCGTCGCGCTGTCGATGCCGCGGCAGGGCTGGACGGTGGCCGCCTGCCTCGTCACCCTCGCACTGCCGCTGCTGATTCCGTGGAACGTCGTCGGCACGATCTGGCAGATCTTCGGCCGTCCCGACATCGGCCTGCTCGGCTATACGCTCAATGCGATGGGCCTCGACTACAACTACGTGGCCAACGCAGTCGATGCCTGGGTCACCGTCATCGTGATGGACGTCTGGCATTGGACCAGCCTCGTCGCGCTGCTCTGCTACGCCGGCCTGAAGTCGATTCCCGAGGCCTATTACCAGGCCGCCCAGATCGACGGCGCCTCGCGCTGGGCCGTGTTCAAGGCGATCCAGCTGCCGAAGATGAACCGCGTGCTCTTGATCGCGGTGCTGCTGCGCTTCATGGACAGTTTCATGATCTATACCGAGCCGTTCGTCGTCACCGGCGGCGGCCCCGGCAACTCGACCACTTTCGTGTCGATCGAGCTCGTCAAGATCGCGCTCGGCCAGTTCGACCTCGGCAAGGCCGCCGCGCTCTCGCTGGTCTACAATCTGATCATCCTGATCGTCTGCTGGATCTTCTACACCGTGATGACCAATGCAGGCGTCGAGCGTAAGGCACAGACGGCGAAGGAGCCGGCGGCGGAGCCCAAGCCCGCGGGCGCGCTCCAGCCCGCGCCCGCGCCCGCGCTCAAGCCGAAGGAAGGAGTGGCCTGATGCATTCGATCCCCGGCCGCCGCCTCATCATGGGGCTGTTCCTGATCTTCCTGATGTTGCCGATCTACTGGCTCGTCAACATGAGCTTCAAGACCAACGGCGAAATCGTCTCGACGATGACGCTGTGGCCGCATACCCCGACGCTGCAGCACTACAAGCGCATCTTCACCGATGAGAGCTGGTATTCCGGCTATATCAACTCGCTGGAATATGTGGTCCTCAACACCATCATCTCGATTTCGGTGGCGTTGCCTGCGGCCTATGCGTTCTCGCGCTATCGCTTCCTCGGCGACAAGCACCTGTTCTTCTGGCTGCTGTCGAACCGCATGGCGCCGGCGGCGGTCTATGCGCTGCCGTTCTTCAACCTCTATTCGGCGATCGGCCTGTTCGATACGCCGTGGGCGGTTGCGCTCGCGCACTGCATCTTCAACGTGCCGCTGGCGGTGTGGATCCTCGAGGGCTTCGTCTCCGGCGTGCCGCGCGAGATCGACGAGACGGCCTTCCTCGACGGCTATTCCTTCCCGCGCTTCTTCGTCCGCATCCTGGTGCCGCTGATCGCGAGCGGCATCGGTGTCGCCGCCTTCTTCTGCTTCATGTTCTCCTGGGTCGAGCTGCTGCTGGCGCGGACGCTGACCTCGGTGCAGGCCAAGCCGATCGCGGCGATCATGACGCGCACGGTGTCGGCAGCCGGCATGGATTGGGGCCTGCTGGCGGCCGCCGGCGTTCTCACCATCATTCCGGGCGCGCTCGTGATCTGGTTCGTCCGCAACTACATCGCGCGCGGTTTTGCGCTCGGTCGCGTCTAAGGGAGGCAATCATGGAATCCATTGCGTGGATGGCTTGGACGCTGCCGACGGCGATCTTCTTCGTCGCGCTCGCCTGCACGCTCGCGGTGATGACGTGGCTCGCGGCTGCTTATCCCGAGGCCGAGCGTGTCGGCGTGCTCAGCATTCCGACCACGCGCGGTGATCGCCTGTTCATCTCGCTGATTCTCGCGGCCGTCATTCACCTGGTGTGGATCGGCCTCGTCGGCACCGACCCGATCGCCTCGGTGCCGATCGGTGAAGAGAGCATCGAGATTTCGAGCCTGTGGCTCGCAAGTGGAATTTCGCTGGTCACGGCCGTGCTCATTTTTCGCACGGTCTGAAGCTTGCGAAGGGACGGCCAGATCCGGGAGGCAACCCGGGCCTGTATAAAAGTTTGTCGCTGCAACGGAGGAACAACATGCGACAGTTTAGGAGAAGGAAAGGTCCATTGACCAAAATCAGCTTTCTGACCGTATCGAGCGCCGCGGCCATTCTCGCCACCGCGTTCGCTGCCTCGGCGCCGGTCCGCGCCGCGGACGACGCCACGATCCAGAAGTGGATCGCGGAATTCCAGCCCTCGACCCTGTCGAAGGACGACCAGAAGAAGGAGCTGGAATGGTTCGCCAAGGCGGCCGAGCCCTTCAAGGGCATGGAGATCAACGTCGTCTCCGAAACCATCACGACCCACGAATACGAGTCGCAGACGCTGGCCAAGGCGTTCACCGAGCTCACTGGCATCAAGCTCAAGCACGACATCATCCAGGAAGGTGACGTCGTCGAGAAGCTGCAGACCCAGATGCAGTCCGGCAAGAACGTGTACGACGGCTGGATCAACGATAGTGACCTGATCGGCACGCACTTCCGCTACGGCCAGACCATCGTTCTGTCGGACTACATGACCGGCGAGGGCAAGGACGTCACGGATCCGATGCTCGACGTCAACGACTTCATCGGCAAGTCGTTCACGACCGCGCCGGACGGCAAGCTCTATCAGCTTCCCGACCAGCAGTTCGCGAACCTCTACTGGTTCCGCTACGACTGGTTCACCAACCCGGACTACAAGGCCAAGTTCAAGGCCAAGTATGGCTACGATCTCGGCGTGCCCGTGAACTGGTCGGCGTATGAAGACATCGCCGAGTTCTTCACCAACGACATCAAGGAGATCAACGGCGTCAAGGTCTATGGCCATATGGACTATGGCAAGAAGGACCCGTCGCTCGGATGGCGTTTCACCGACGCCTGGCTCTCGATGGCCGGCAACGGTGACAAGGGCATCCCGAACGGCCTGCCGGTCGACGAGTGGGGCATCCGCATGGAAGGCTGCCGCCCGGTCGGCTCGTCAGTCGAACGTGGTGGCGACACCAACGGTCCTGCGGCAGTCTACTCGATCACCAAGTACCTCGAGTGGCTGAAGAAGTACGCGCCGCCGCAGGCGCAGGGCATGACCTTCTCTGAAGCAGGCCCCGTGCCGGCTCAGGGCAACATCGCCCAGCAGATGTTCTGGTACACCGCCTTCACCGCCGACATGGTGAAGCCGGGCATCGCCGTGATGAACGCGGACGGTACGCCGAAGTGGCGTATGGCTCCGTCGCCGCATGGCGCCTACTGGAAGGAAGGCATGAAGCTCGGCTACCAGGACGCCGGCTCCGTGACGCTGTTGAAGTCGACCCCGGCGGATCGCCGCAAGGCAGCCTGGCTCTATCTCCAGTTCATCATCTCCAAGACGGTGTCGCTGAAGAAGAGCCATGTCGGTCTCACCTTCATCCGTGAATCCGACATCTGGGACAAGTCGTTCACGGAGCGTGCGCCGAAGCTCGGCGGCCTGATCGAGTTCTACCGCTCGCCCGCGCGCGTGCAGTGGACCCCGACCGGCAACAACGTGCCTGACTATCCGAAGCTCGCGCAGCTGTGGTGGCAGAACATCGGCGATGCGTCGTCGGGTTCGAAGACGCCGCAAGCCGCGATGGATGCGCTGGCCGCTGCCCAGGACTCCGTGATGGAGCGTCTGGAGAAGTCGGGCGTCCAGGGCAAATGCGGTCCGAAGCTGAACAAGAAGGAGTCGGCCGAGTACTGGTTCGCCAAGGCCGAGAAGGACGGCACCATCGCGCCGCAGCGCAAGCTCGCCAACGAGAAGCCGAAGGGCGAGACGGTTGACTACGACACGCTGATCAAGTCGTGGCCGGCCAGCCCGCCCAAGCGCGCCTCGCTGCAGTAAGCAACGTCTGACAACGACGACGAAAGGCCGGGAGCAATCCCGGCCTTTTTGTTTTGGTGCACCCTCCGGTGCTTCCACACCGTCATTGCGAGCGCAGCGGAGCAATCCAGGACTCTCGGCGGGGGGACTCTGGATTGCTTCGCTGCGCTCGCAATGACGCGCTTGTTGAGGAAGGCGCCCGCCACACCTCGGTGTCGTCCTGGCGAAGGCCAGGACGACACCGGGCAAAGGCCGCGCACCCCCGCTTGACTCCCCGTCACATCGAATTCATGATCAGCATAATGCGATTGAAGTAATCGTATTGCGATTACAAGCGCAGACGCCGCTTGGGCCGGCATCGGCCCGTCCCGGAGGTCGGTAGATGCCATTGATCGAGGCGTTCAGGCAGTTGCTGGGCGACACGGCCGTGCTGACGCGCGAGGAGGATCTCGCTGCTGTCACCGAGGATTGGCGCGGCCGGTTTCACGCGCCGGCGCTCTGCGCGGTGCTGCCGTCGACCACGGAACAGGTCGCCGCCATCGTCCGTCTCTGCGTCGCCCATGATACGCCGGTGCTGCCGCAGGGCGGCAACACCAGCCTGTGCGGAGGCGCGACGCCGTCAGGGCAGGGCAAGCCACCGGTCATCGTCGCGCTGACGCGCATGCGCCGGATCCGCTCGCTGGATCCCGTCAACAACACCATGGTGGTCGATGCCGGCTGCGTGCTGGCGACTGTTCAGGAGGTCGCCGCGTCCGCTGGTCGGCTTTATCCCGTCAGCCTCGGCGCCGAAGGCTCCTGCCAGATCGGCGGCAATATCGGCACCAATGCCGGCGGCACCGGCGTGCTCCGCTACGGCAACACGCGCGACAACGTGCTCGGGCTGGAAGTCGTCCTGCCGGATGGTTCGGTCTGGGACGGCCTTTACGCGCTGCGCAAGAACAATACCGGCTACGATCTCAAGCATCTCTTTATCGGCTCTGAAGGCACGCTCGGCATCATCACCGGCGCGGTGCTGAAGCTGCATCCGCTGCCGACGGCGGAGTCCGTCGCCTGGCTCGCGGTCGACAGTCCGCAGGCCGCGCTCAAGGTGCTCGGCCTGTTCCAGGCGTCGTGCAGTTCGCGGCTTTCCGCTTTCGAGCTGATGAATGCGAAGCAGATTGAACTCGTGCTCGAGCAGGTGCCGGGCCGGCGCTGCCCGGTCGCGGAGATCGACGCCTGGCATGTCCTTGTCGAACTCTCCGACACCGGCGATGCAGCCGCGCTCGCGGCGACGATGCAGACGGTACTCGAGCAGGCGCTCGAGACCGGGCTCGTCCGCGACGGCGTGGTCGCCACCAGCGAGGCCCAGCGCAAGGCGATGTGGCTGGTGCGTCACAGCGTGTCGGAAGCCAACAAGAAAGCGGGCGTCGGCCTGACCTCGGATACCGCGGTGCCGGTCTCGACCGTGCCTGATTTCATCGACCAGGCCATGGCGGCCGTGCGCGCGATCGTGCCGGGTCTGCCGTTCATCATCGTCGGCCATATGGGCGACGGCAACATCCATCTCATCCCCTTCTTCAGCTTTGCCGAATGGGACGCGCTGCCGAACCGCGACGAGACTGCGCAGCGGATCCGGCGCGCCATGAACGATGTCGCCAGTTCCTTGCGTGGCACCTTCAGCGCCGAGCATGGCGTCGGGCGCACGCTGACCGGCGAGATGATCCGCTACAAGCCGCCGGTCGAGCTCGCTCTTATGCGCGCCGTGAAACAGGCGTTCGACCCATCGGGCCTGTTCAATCCCGGCCGCGTTCTGCCGCCGTCGTCGACGACTGAGGTGACCGCAACTTCGCCGACCAATGCAACATCGTAGAGAGGGGACTGACATGACAAACGCATCGAAGCTCATTACTTCCCGCCGTCGTCTGCTGCTTGGCGCCGGAGCCATCGCGCTGGCCGCACCGTCCGTCTGGTCGCCGTCGCGCGCCGCCGGCAAGCGCATCGTCGTGCGCGACGATGGCGGCATCTACACCAAGGCCTACGGTGCGGTGTTCTACCGTCCGTTCACCGAAGCGACCGGCATCGAGGTCGTCGGCGTGCAGGCCAATGCCGAGCCGGTCGCGCAGATCAAGACCATGGTCGATACCAAGAACTACACCTGGGACATGGCCAAGATCTCCTGGCCTGCGATCGAGATCCTGACCAGCGGCGGCAAGCAATATCTGGAGAAGCACGGTCTCGAATCCGAGCCGGTCATCAAGTCGATCCCGGCTGAATTTGCTTCCCCCTACGGTGTCGCCACCAACGTCTACACCACCGTGCTGGCCTACCGCACGGACGCCTTCAAGGGCCGCAAGGCGCCGCAGTCCTGGGCTGATTTCTGGAACGTGGCGGAGTTTCCGGGACGCCGCGCCGTGCGCAAGCATCCGTTCGACACGATCGAGCAGGCGCTGATGGGGGCGGGCGTGCCCACTGCGCAGGTCTACCCCTGCGATCTCGACAAGGCTTTTGCCTCGCTCGACAAGATCAAGTCGCAGGTCGCGGTGTGGTGGACCAGCGGCGCGCAGGTCGAGCAGATGCTGACCTCGGGCGAGATCGATCTGCTGCCGACTTGGGTGTCGCGTCCCCAGGCCGCGCAAGCAGCCGGCGCGCCGGTCGAGATCGTCTGGAATCAGGGCATCTGGGGCGGCGACAATTGGTCGATCCTGTCAGGCACGCCCAATGCCGATGCCTGCCGCGAGTTCATCAAGTTCGCCTCCGATCCGAAGCGGCAGGCGGCGCTGGTCGAATATTTCCCGGCCGGTCTCACGCAGCCGGAGGCCTTCAATTACGTCAAGCCCGAGGTCGCGAAGAACTGCCCGACCTACCCTGACAACATCAAGGCCGGGCTGAAGATCAACGCCAAGTACTGGCTCGACAACCAGGCCGCCGTCATCGAGCGCTTCAACAGCTGGATACTGGCTTGAGGATCGGAAGCGACCCATGATCTCGTCGAGCCTGTGCATTCGCGAGCTCTGCAAGCGCTACGGCGATTTCGTGGCCCTGGCGCCGACCAGCCTCGACGTCGCGAAGGGTGAATTTCTCACCCTGCTCGGCCCGTCGGGATCAGGCAAGACCACGCTGCTCAGCCTGATCGCCGGGCTCGCCCAGCCCGACGAGGGACAGATCCTGATCGACGATGCCGACGTCACGCATAGCCCGGCCTATGACCGCGACATCGGCGTCGTGTTTCAGAACTACGCTCTGTTTCCTCACATGACGATCGAGGACAACATCGCGTTTCCGCTGAAGATGCGAAAAATGTCGGATGCGGAAGCCCGCCGGCGCGCTGGCGAGGCGCTGGAGACGGTACGCCTGCCGCACGTCGCAAAGCGCTATCCGCGCGAATTGTCCGGCGGCCAGCAGCAGCGTATCGCGCTGGCGCGCTGCATCGTCTATCGCCCTGCGATCATCCTGATGGACGAGCCGCTCGGGGCGCTCGACAAGAAGCTGCGCGACCAGATGCAGCTCGAGATCAAGCGCATCCATCGCGAGCTCGGCACCACGATCGTCTATGTCACCCACGACCAGGAAGAGGCGATGACCATGTCGGATCGCATCTGCCTGATGAATGCGGGTGCGATCGAGCAGCTTGGCACGCCGCAGGATCTTTACTTCCGGCCGCGCTCGCTGTTCGTCGCCGACTTCCTCGGCGAGTCCAACCTGCTCAGCGCCACCGTGCGTGGCGTCGACGGCGAAGGGCTCGACATCGTCCTCGCCGAGCAGCTTGCGGCCTCGCGCGCGGTCGGCAATGGCTCGCGTTTCGTCGCCGGCGAACCCATCAAGGTCATGGTGCGCCCGCAGAACCTCGTGGTCGGCGAGGGCGGCCAGCTGTCCGGACGTCTCACCGACGTGATGATCAGCGGCAGTCTGACGCGGCTCTACATCGCGCCGGAGGCTGCGGGCCTGCCGCAGCTCGTGGCCGCGCATCCGACCCGCAGCGGCTCTCCGCCTTACGAGATCGGCCAACGCCTGTCACTCGGATGGCGTGCGGCGGATGCCGTCGCGATCCATGAGGGGAAGGGGATCTGAGCTTGGCCACCATGCGCGCGATATCGCAGAGGCTGGCCTGGACGCGGGCCGCGATGGGCGCGCCGCTGGTGCTGCTGCTCGTGCTTTTCCTGGTCTATCCCGTCGGCCAGCTGCTGCTGCTCAGCGTCCATGGCGACAATGGCTTCACGCTCGCACAATATCGCCAGCTGTTTGCTTCGTCGGTCTATCTCGACGTTCTCCTGATCACCCTGAAGATCTCGCTGGTGACGACGCTGGTCTGCGTCGTCACCGGCTATCCGATCGCCTATCTGATCTCGGTCGTCGGCAAGGAGCGCAAGGCGACGCTGCTGTTCTGGGTGCTGCTGTCGTTCTGGACCAGCTTTCTGGTTCGCGCCTTCGCCTGGATCGTGCTGCTCGGACGCAACGGCGTCATCAACAAGCTCCTGCTCTCGCTCGGCATCATCTCGAGTCCCGCGAGCCTGCTCTACAATTTCGGCAGCGTCCTGGTCGGCATGGTCAACGCGCTGCTGCCGCTCGCGGTGCTGACCATGCTCTCGGTGATGGAGAACATCGACCGCAATTTGCCGCGCGCCGCCGCCACGCTCGGGGCGCGTCCGGGCATGGCGTTCTGGAAGATCTATTTTCCGCTGTCGCTGCCCGGCGTTGCCGCTGCCGGGATCATGGTGTTCGTCACCGCGATCGGCTTCTTCATCGTGCCTGCGCTGCTCGGCGGGCGCCGCGAGACCATGATCACGCAGCTCATCATCGACCAGGTGCAGCAGACCATGAACTGGGGCTTTGCCGGTGCGATCTCGGTGCTGCTGCTGGTCGTCGTCCTCATCGTCTTTGCCGCCTATGACCGGCTGCTCGGCCTGTCGACCATGACCGGCGCATCGGCGCCGCGCAATGCCAAGCCGTCGCGCCTGTCGGGTCCGATCGTGCGGGCAGGCGATGCGCTGCTCACGCTGCTCGGTGCGATCTCCGACCGCATCATTCTGCTGCTGTCGTCGCGCCGCCGCGACCGCAATCCCGATCAGGCCGGCATGGGCTTGCAGGCCTTCGTCTGGACCATGCTGCTCATCATCAGCGCGCCGACGATCCTGATGATCCCGCTATCGTTCGGCAATGGCGGCCTCAATTGGCCCCCACAGGGCTTTACCCTGCATTGGTACGAGACGGTATTGAGCTCGCCGGTCTGGACCCAGGCCATGCTGCGCTCGCTGCTGGTCGGCATCGGCACCGGGCTGCTCGCCATGCTGATCGGCACGCCAGCCGCGTTCCTGCTGGTGCGCAGCGACATCAGCGGCAAGGCGGCGTGGCTCGCCTTCATCCTGTCGCCGATCGTGGTGCCACGGATGATCATCGCGGTCGGCCTGTTCTACGTGTTCGCGCGCATCGGCCTCGTCGGCAGCGCCGTCGGTCTCGTTCTCGGCCACACCGTCGTCGCGGTGCCCTACGTGGTCATCACCATGATGGCGGTGCTGCGCAATTACGACACGCGGCTCGATCAGGCCGCGCAGAGCCTCGGGGCGCGTCCGCTTGCGACGCTGCGCTACGTCACCTTCCCGATCCTCGCTGCAGGCATGATGTCGTCCTTCCTGTTTGCGTTTGCGACCTCGTTCGACGAGCTCACCATCGCGCTGTTTGCCACCGGCGGCCTCAATGCGACGCTGCCCAAACAGTTCTGGGACGAGGTGACGCTTCAGGTCTCGCCTGTGATCGCCGCCGTCTCGACCTGTCTGTTCGTTTTCATGGGGCTTCTCATCTTCGTCGCCGAACGGCTGCGCCGGCGTGCCGCCGCGAGATAGAAGCGCCGCCGTCCAACCAGAGGTTCTAAAGTGATGCTCACTGCCATCAGTCTCCGCGGCCTGTTCCCGGCCATTCCGACCCCGGTCAAGGTCGACGACACCATCGATGCCGGCGCGGTCTCTTCCATGTTCACCTGGCTCAACAAGCAGGGCATCGACGGCGTGGTGCCGCTCGGCGGCACGGGCGAATATGGCGCGCTGGCTAGATCCGAGCGGATCAAGATGGCTGGCCTGTCGGTGAAGGCGATGGCGGGCAAGGGCCCGGTCATCGCCGGCGTGCTCGACACCGGCTTCCACGATGCCTTGCAGGCCGGCCGCGAATTCGCAGCCGAGGGCGTGGACGGCCTGCTGGTTCTCACGCCATATTATACCAATCCGACTCAGGCGGGCGTTCGCGACTATTTCCTGCGCTATGCCGATGCCTCGCCGGTGCCTATCCTGATCTACGAGATTCCCTATCGCACCCGGATCGCGATCGAGCCCAAGATCCTGCATGAGCTCTCCAGGCATCCCAACATCATCGGCATGAAGGCC
Source organism: Bradyrhizobium sp. CCBAU 51745 (assembly GCF_028128715.1). Taxonomy (NCBI): domain Bacteria; kingdom Pseudomonadati; phylum Pseudomonadota; class Alphaproteobacteria; order Hyphomicrobiales; family Nitrobacteraceae; genus Bradyrhizobium; species Bradyrhizobium sp. CCBAU 51745. Next base: position 578,140 of record NZ_LBJP01000093.1, read on the forward strand.
TGCAATCTCGACATGTACCATTTCCTCCAGGTCGTGGCCGGCGTCGACGAGAGCTTTGCGGTGCTGAGCGGCGAGGACAGCCTGTTTCCGTTGCATCTCGCAGCCGGCGCGAAGGGCGGCATCATCGTCACCGCGTGCCTGTTGCCGCGCGCCTGGCGCCGGATCTTCGAGACGGCGACGGCGGGCAAGACGGCGGAGGCGTTGAGCCTGCATCGCCGCCTGATCCCGCTGATGAACATGGCGTTCGCCGAGACCAATCCGGGACCGATGAAGGCGGTGATGGACATGGTCGGCGTCGAGGCGCCGCGCATGCTGGCGCCGCTGGTGCAGCCGGCGCCGGCGCTGGTCGCCTCCTTGCGCGCCGAGCTCGGCCGGCAGCTGGCGATCTCGGAGGGTATCGCATGAGAGGGTGGCAGCATGGCGCGTAGCAGCCGCGCGAGCGGCGGCCGGCCTGTCAAGGCAAAGGCCGTCAAGGCGAGCGGGAAAACCAGCGTGAAGGCGACGGACAAGGCCGACGAGCCGCGCTCGTCCTTGTTCGTCGGCTCGACCGAAAAGGCGTTCCAGGTCCTGCATGCCTTCGACGGGCCGCAGCGTTACATGACACTTGCTGACATCGCGCGCGCCGCCGATCTCGACCGCAGCGCCACCCAGCGCCTGGTCTACACGCTTGAGACCCTCGGCTATCTCAAGCGCATCGAGGGCACGCGGAACTATGGCCTCACCTCGAAGGTCCTGCAGTTCTCCCATAGCTATCTCAAGGCCAACGAACTCGTCGACAAGGCCTCGCCCTATCTGCTCGACATGAGCCGCAATCTTGGCGAGACCTGCAACCTGCATGAGCTCGACGGCCACGAGGTCGTGTTCGTGGCGCGCTTTCCCGGGCAGCACCTGATCCATATCGATTTCGTGATCGGAAGCCGACTTCCGGCCTACTTCACGGCTTCCGGCATAGCCATCCTGGCGGCCCTTCCTGAAGCAGAGCAACAGGACCTCCTGAAGCGTACGCGGCTTGAGCCGCTCACGCCTTACACGATTACGGATCCTGTCAAGCTCGCAGAGCAGGTGCACCTGGCCGCCAAACGCGGCTATTCGATCCAGATCAACCAAAGCGTCATGGGCGATATTTCCGTTGCGGCGCCGATCATCGACGAGCACGGGCGGCCTATCGCTGCGGTCAACATCTCCGTGCCCACGACGCGCTGGACCACGGAGCGTGTCGAGGCCGAGCTCGTGCAGCACGTTCACGTCGCCGCAACCTCGATCTCCAAGTCCAAGTTCAAACGCTACGCGGCCTGAAACGCCGATGCCGATGCTCCTCAATGCCAGCGACTATCGCAGCCGCGCGCGACAATTCCTCCCGCGCGGGCTGTTCGAATATATCGATCGCGGCTCCGAGGACGAAACCGCGCTGGCGCGCCTGCGTGACTCGCTCGACGCCATTACCTTGCTGCCCGCGGTCCTGACGGGGCGCGACAGGTGCGATCTCGACACGGTGTTGTTCGGCCGGAGGATCGCTGCGCCCCTCATTGTCGCGCCGACGGCGCTCGCCGGTCTTGTTTCGCATGACGGGGAGACCAAGCTTGCCCGCGCGGCCTCGCGCATCGGCATTCCCGTCTGCATCTCGACGCAATCGGTGACATCAGTCGAGGCGATCCGGCGCGGCGCGCCGGATGCCCTGCTCTGGTTCCAGCTTTATGTCTGGCGCGATCGCGCCCTGACCGCGCGGCTCCTGGAGCGTGCGAGCGCGTGTGGCTGCGACAACCTGCTCGTCACCGTCGATACGCCGGTCTCGCCGAACCGGGAGTATAATGAACGCAACGGTTTCGGCATTCCCTTCAAGCCGCGGCTGCGCAGCATGATCGACGTGGCACTGCATCCCGGTTGGCTGTTCGGGGTTCTCGCGCGCTATCTCATGGGCCAGGGTGTGCCGACCTACGGCCACTATCCGGATGCATTTCGCACCGCCATCACCCGCGCTGACATCGCCGAGTCGGTCCGGATCGAACCGCATCTGAGCTGGGACGACATGCGCTGGCTGCGCGAGATCTGGCCGGGTAAGCTCACCATCAAGGGCTTGCTCGCGGTGGGGGATGCCGAAAAGGCGGTCGAGATCGGTGCCGACGCCATCGTGGTCTCGGTTCATGGCGGGCGCAATCTCGACTGTCTGCCGCCTCCCGCGGACTGCATTCCGGCGATCGTGGCTGCCGTGAAGGGACGTCTGACGATTCTGGCCGACAGCGGCGTCCGGCGCGGCACCGACGTCCTCAAATATCTTGCGCTCGGCGCGGAAGCCGTGCTTCTCGGTCGCTTGCCGCTGTGGGGACTTGCGGCCGGGGGGGAGCAAGGCGCCGAAGCCGTCCTGCGCATGGTCCTGCGCGAGATGGAGACCGCGATGGCGTTCCTGGGAGCGCATTGCGTTCCCGCCTTGCGGAACGGGCGCACCAGCGAGCAACCGAACTAAGATCAACTCCAACATTTTGGAAGGCCGCCATGTCCGTCAAATCAGCACCGCAGACGCATACCGCCAATGCCGATCTTGCCGGCGAAGTCGACCGGCTTCTCGCCGAACTCGGCGTCAAGCGCTCCGACCATACGGAGGGCAGCATCCTCGTTCGTACGCCGATCACTGGCGGGATCATCGGCCGCGTCGCGGAGATCGGCGCAGCCGAAGCTGCCGGTGCGATCGAGCAGGCGCACGCGGCGTATCTCGGCTGGCGGCTGGTGCCGCCACCCAAGCGAGGGGAGCTCGTGCGGCTGTTCGGCGAGGAGCTCCGCGCCAGCAAGGAGGCTTTGGGCCGGCTGGTGTCGATCGAGGTCGGCAAGATCGTCTCCGAGGGTCTTGGCGAGGTTCAGGAAATGATCGACATCTGCGATTTCGCGGTCGGCCTGTCGCGGCAGCTCTACGGCCTGACGATCGCAACCGAGCGTGGCGAGCATCGCATGATGGAAAGCTGGCATCCGCTTGGCGTCACTGGCATCATCTCTGCGTTCAATTTTCCGGTCGCCGTGTGGGCCTGGAACGCAGCCCTGGCGCTGGTGTGCGGCAACAGCCTCGTCTGGAAGCCGTCCGAGAAAACACCGCTCACCGCGCTTGCGACACACGCCCTGTTTGGGCGTGCGGTCAAATGCTTCAACGAAGCTGGCGGGGATGCGCCGCAGGGGCTTGCGGCAGTGCTGTTCGGCGGCCGCGAGATCGGCGAGGTGCTCGTCGACCATGCGAAGGTGCCTCTGGTCTCGGCAACCGGGTCCACGGCGATGGGACGCGCGGTCGGTCCGCGGCTCGCCAGCCGGTTCGCCCGGGCGCTGCTCGAACTCGGCGGCAACAACGCCGCGATCGTCGCGCCGACGGCCGACCTCGATCTCACCCTGCGCGGCGTTGCCTTTGCCGCGATGGGAACGGCGGGACAGCGCTGCACGACGTTGCGCCGCCTGTTCGTCCACGAGAGCATCTATGACAGCTTTGTGCCGCGACTGAAGCAGGCCTATGCGTCCGTCACCGTCGGCTCTCCGCTGCAAGGCGGTAACCTGGTTGGTCCGCTGATCGACGGCGCGGCCTATCGCGCGATGCAGAGTGCGCTCGAGGCTGCGAGCGCTGCCGGAGGTCAAGTCCAAGGTGGCGAGCGCATCGCCATCGAAGGGGCTGCCGACGCTTACTATGTCCGCCCGGCGCTGGTCGAGATCGCGACGCAGACCGGACCGGTGAAGCACGAGACCTTTGCGCCGATCCTCTACGTGATGAAATATCGCGATTTCGATGCCGTGCTCGAGTTGCACAATGCCGTTCCGCAGGGGCTGTCGTCGTCCATCTTCACCAATGATCTGCGCGAAGCGGAAACATTCTTGTCGGCGCGTGGCTCTGACTGCGGCATTGCCAACGTCAATATCGGCCCATCCGGCGCGGAGATCGGAGGCGCCTTCGGCGGCGAGAAGGAGACCGGCGGCGGACGCGAGTCAGGATCCGACGCGTGGAAAACCTATATGCGGCGGGCGACCAACACCGTCAATTACGGCCGCACGCTCCCGCTGGCTCAAGGCGTCAAGTTCGACGTGGTGTGAGGACGCGGCGTACTGTCATGCCCCGTCCCCGTGCGCAATTGCGCACCAGGCGGGGCATGACAGCGTTGGCGTGGGAACCTACTCTGCCGGCTCAGCCGCCAGCGTCGGGTAGTCCGTGTAGCCCTTGGCGCCGCCGCCATAGAAGGTGTTCTTGTCCCAATCGTTCAGCGCCGCGCCCTGCTTCAGCCGCTCGACCAGGTCGGGGTTGGAGATGAAGGGCTTGCCAAAGGCGATGAGATCGGCCGCGTTGGCGTCCAGGACCTTGGTGGCGAGTTCGAAATCGTAGCCGTTGTTGGCGATGTAGGCGCCGCCAAACCGCTTGCGGATGCTCGCATAGTCGAACGGGGCGACGTCGCGCGGACCGCCGGTGGCACCTTCCACGACGTGGAGATAGACGAGCTTCAAGGCGCTGAGGCCGTCGACGATATGGTCATACAGCGCCTGCGGGTTGGAATCCGAGATGTCGTTGGCGGGCGTCACCGGCGAGATGCGGATGCCGGTGCGGTCGGCGCCGGCCTCGGTCGCGACGGCCTTGGAGATCTCAAGCATCAGCCTGGCACGGTTCTCGATTGAGCCGCCATAGGCATCGGTACGCTTGTTGGCGCCGTCCTTGGCGAACTGTTCGAGCAGATAGCCGTTGGCGCCGTGAATCTCGACGCCGTCGAAACCGGCCTCCAGCGCGTTCTTCGCAGCGCGCTTGAAATCGTCGATAATGCCTGGAATTTCGGAGAGTTCGAGCGCGCGGGGCTGGGAGACGTCGGCGAAGGTGCCGTTCACGAAGGTCTTGCCCTTGGCGCGGATCGCGCTCGGCGCCACCGGCGCTACGCCACCGGCCTGGAGATCGACATGCGAGATGCGGCCGACATGCCAGAGCTGGATGAAGATCTTGCCGCCGCGCTCATGCACCTTGTCGGTGACCTTGCGCCAGCCGGCGACCTGGTCCTTGCTGTAGATGCCGGGGGTGTCCTGATAGCCCTGGCCCTGTTGCGACACCTGGCTCGCTTCGGTGATCAGCAGGCCTGCGGAAGCGCGTTGGCCGTAATACTCGGCGGCGAGCGGGGAAGGGACGAAGCTGCCGGGCGCGGCGCGGTTGCGCGTCAGCGGCGCCATCACGAGGCGGTTGGCCAGCGTGATCGGGCCGAGCTTGTAGGTCTCAAACAATTTGGTCGAGCGGCTCATTGAGATGATTCCAGAGGTTAAGGGGTCTGGAACACTTGTGCATTGCGACATCGGGCGCAAGAGACGAGCCATACGGAAAGTGCAGGCGAGCTGCGCGGCAGGCTCCGCGCAGCATATTTCGTGTGCAATTTCGGCCACGACAGCGGAATTCCGCTACGCGGTCGTCGATCCAGCAATCAGTTGGCGCCGAGGAAATCGCGTTTGCCGATCTCGACGCCATTGTGGCGCATGATGCCGTGAGCCGTCGTGGCGTGGAAATAGAAGTTCGGCAGCGAGACGGCGCTGAAGAACTGCTGGCCCTTGAGCGTCATGGTCCGGTCCGGGCCCGCCGGGAAGGTCACGTCCTTGGCCTCGGCGCCTTCGAACTGCTCCGGCTTGAACGATTTCACATAGTCGATCGTCTTCGCGAGCCGCTGCTTCAGCTCCTCGAACGTCTTTTCCGTGTCGGGCATCGAGGGCAGTTCGCTGTGGGTCAGCCGGGCGCAGCCCTTGGCGGCGAAATCGCTGGCGAGCTGGATCTGCTTTGACAGCGGCAGCATGTCCGGGAAGAGGCGCGAGCCGAGCATGACGCTCGGGTCGATCTTCTTGGCCGCGCAATGTGCCTCGGCCTTGGTGAGCAGGCCGATCAAGCTGTTCAGCATTTGCAAATAGGCGGGAACGACGGCGTCATAGAAGGACATGTGATGCTCGCTTTAAGGGTGGGAATCTCAGGCGGAAAACCTGAGCCACTCACATGGGAGCCTCATGGAATAATACAATCGGGAAAGTGGCTTGTGCAGTGCGAAAATTCTACCGTGTCACCCTCCGCTCTCATCGCCCGGCTTGACCGGGCGATCCAGTACGCCGAGACGGCTGTGATTGAATCGAGAAGCCGCGGCGTACTGGATGCCCCGGTCAAGCCGGGGCATGACAGCGCATGGGGTCGCTACCGCATCACCCCCATCGGCTGCGCCTGTGCCGTGCCGCCGCGCATGCGGGCCAGCAGCTCCGCGGTCGGCCAGGAATCGGCGGGCAGGCCGTATTTGATCTGCATCGCCTTGACGGCTGCGCGGCTCTGCTGGCCGAGAACGCCGTCGATCTTGCCGACATTGAAACCGGCCTGGACCAGCAGCTGCTGCAATTGCTTGAGCTCGTTGAACGGCAATTGTGCGACCGGCGTCGCCGGCTTGCGCATCGCCGCTGCGCCCGCGATGCGCGAGGCGAGATAGCCGGCGGTGGTCGAATAGATCAGCGAGTTATTCCACTCGGTATAGGCCGCGAAATTCGCGTAGGCCATGAAGGCCGGCCCAAAGCGTCCCATCGGCAGCAGCACGGAGGCCGGAAGATTGTCGTTCGGCAGCGGCCTTCCGTCGGGATAGGTGACGCCGAACTGCGCCCATTTCGAGCGCGGCAGCTGCACGCTGAGATCGGTCTGATCCCACGGCAGGTTCTGCGGCACCTTGATCTCTTCCAGCCACGGCTCGCCGCGCCGCCACTTCAAGCCGTTGGCGATATAGTTCGCGGTCGAGCCGATCACGTCGGCCTCGCTGCGCAAGAGGTCGCGCCGTCCGTCGCCGTCATAGTCAACGGCGTAGTTGACGTAGTGCGTCGGCAGGAATTGCGTCTGGCCGAGCTCGCCGGCCCAGGAGCCGATCATCTCGTCGGGCGTGAGGTCGCCGCGATCGATGATCTTCAGCGCGGCGATGGTCTCGTTCACGAACATCTCCGAGCGCCGGCAGTCATAGGCGAGTGACACCAGCGATTTCAGCGTCGGCAGATTGCCCATATTGGCGCCGAAGTCGCTCTCCAGGCCCCAGAACGCGGCGATCACCGCCGGCGGCACGCCGTACTCCTTCTCGGCGCGCGCAAACGCTGCCGCGTGCTGCCTGATGTGCTGCTGGCCGTTCTGCATGCGATAGGGCGCGGCCATGCGGCCGGCGAATTCGGTGAAGAGCTGGCCGAACACGCGCTGGCCGCGGTCGCGATTGACGATGCCCTGGTCGTAGACGAGGTAGGGCGACGCCTCCGATATCGTTCGTTGCGACACGCCCGCCGCGACCGCCTGCTGTTTCACCTCGGCGAGGAAGCGATCGAAGCTCGCTCCGTTGTGGCACGAGGCGGCGCGTGGCGACGGTGCCGTCGTCCTGGGCGCCGCAGGCTTTGCGGGCGGTGGCACGAGCTGGGCCGAGGCGGGAAGGGAGAACACGGCGAGGGTAACGGCCGCGATCGCAAATCGGGTCAGGAGCATGAGGTTTCCGAAAGGGGGGAGACGCTTGGATTCTTGACGAAGTTTAATGGAATGATCGCCCGCAAACCATCCCTTCGTCATTCCGGGGCGATGCGCAGCATCGAACTACGGGGCGCGATTGCGCCCCTGAGAATCTCGGGATTCCGGGCTCGCCCTTCGGGCGCCCCGGAATGACAATGCATGGTTGAGCCAGTGCCGCGGCTCCGCGACGCACCCTGAAACCTTGCGCCTTAGCAGGGGGCGTTCCTACCTGATGTCTGCCGGCCCGCAGTGCCTTGGGCGGCCATCGCCGGCGCTGGAGACGAGCCATGAACTATCTGCGTACAGCGATGCTTCTCGCGGGCCTGACCGCCCTGTTCATGGGCGTAGGCTATCTGATCGGCGGCGCCTCAGGCGCCATGATCGCGCTTGTGATCGCGGCCGCGACCAATCTCTTCACCTACTGGAACTCCGACCGTGCGGTGCTCTCGATGTACGGCGCCCATGAGGTCGACCGCCATAGTGCGCCGGAGCTGGTCGGGCTCGTCGCCGAGCTGGCGGGCCGTGCGGGCTTGCCGATGCCGCGCGTGTTCCTGATGGACGAGGCGCAACCCAATGCGTTCGCGACCGGACGCAATCCCGAGAACGCCGCCGTGGCCGTCACCGTCGGCCTGATGAACCAGCTGAGCCGCGAGGAGCTTGCCGGCGTGATCGCTCACGAGCTCGCACACATCAAGAACCACGACACGCTGCTGATGACGATCACCGCGACCATCGCGGGCGCGATCTCGATGCTGGCGCAGTTCGGCATGTTCTTCGGCGGCCATCGCGACAACAACGGTCCCGGCATCGTCGGTTCGATCCTGATGATGATCCTGGCGCCGCTCGGGGCCATGCTGGTGCAGATGGCGATCAGCCGCACCCGCGAATATGCCGCCGACAATCTCGGCGCGCGGATCGCAGGGCAACCGATGTGGCTCGCCTCGGCGCTGCTCAAGATCGAGAGCGCCGCGCATCAGGTGCCGAATTATGATGCCGAGCGCAATCCGGCGACCGCGCATATGTTCATCATCAATCCGCTCTCGGGCCACGGCGTCGACAATCTTTTCGCCACCCATCCCTCGACGCAGAACCGCATCGCGGCGCTCCGGCAGCTCGCGGCCGAGCTCGGCACGCATGCGATGCCCTCGGTCGGCGCCGTCGAGAACTATCCGCCGCACGGCCCTTGGGGCCGCTCGTCCTCGCGCGGGCCGTGGGGATGAGCTTGCGCGTAGCGCCGGCGTATTCTGATCGCGCTGCAATTCGAGCGGGAAATTTCTGATGCAACGTCGCATTGCCGGCACCTGTCGCGATCTGGCCCAGGGAACGGCAGGCGGGCAGGACCCCGCCTGGCCCGGCCACGCATTATGCTGCCATTGTGATCTGGCGCACAGAGGGCCCTCTCGGGGGGTGTTAACACCTCACCCAGAGTGTTCCTTCGAAAGGGGATGTGTGACCGGCCTGTCGGTCACCGCCAAAGATGACCAGAGTTGCCGTGCCATTGTTGATCGTGCTGGGCTTGGCCATCGGCCTGTCCGTGCATACGGTCGTGAATTGCGGCGACGAGGACGAGCCCGACATCTGCTCGGCCGTGATTGGCTTTTCGCCGTTGCGCGGCTCTCTGATCGCCTTCGCCTATGAAGGGCGCGGGCGGATCGCGCTCCGCCACGGCGACAACGCCCGGGCGATCGCCGATTTCAATGAGGCTATCCAGCTCAATCCTAACCGCGCCTCGCTCTACCGCGACCGCGCGCGGGCGTACCGGCAGAACGGCGAGCCGGAGCTTGCGATCACCGATTATGACGAGGCGATCGCGCTTGATCCAAAGCCAGCGGCGCCCTATCGCGAGCGCGGCCTTGCGCTCATCGCCAAGGGCGATCTCGATCGCGCCATTCTCAGCTACAACACGGCGGTCCGTCTCGACCCCCGCGATGCGCAAGCCCGCATCGACCGTGGCCTCGCATTCCTCGCCCGCGGCCAGGCCATTGAGGCCCGCGCCGATTTCGAAGCCGCTCTTGCGCTACCTTCCGGCAAGGACAGCCGGGCCCATGACGCCGCGCGCGCCAAGCTCGCCGAGCTCACCAATTCCGAGCCGACCGAGGTCTCGACACCGCGACGGTGAAAGCGCCGGCTACTTCGCCTTCTTGGCTTTTGCCGCCTTCGCCTTCTTGGCCTTCTTCGCGGGCTTGTCCTTTGCTGGCTTGTCCTTGGCCGGCTTTTCCGACTTCACCTCGACGGGCGTGCTGGCGGCGAGCCGCATCGCGCGGGCGTAGCTGTCGGCGACGTTGTCTGCGGACATCTGCAGGCGCCGCGCGGCGGCGGTGGCCTGTTCCATGGTCGCCTTGGCCATCATCTTGAAGCGGGCGCCGGTCTCCTGGCTCTTGGCCTTGGCCGCGAGGCCGCTGAAGCGATCCCGCCGCTCCTTGGCGCGGGACATCAGGCCCGTCTGCAGCTGTCTGGCCAGTTGCCGGATCACGACATCCAGGTCGGCGTCCGCCATGTCTTCTATCCTCTTCGAAACAGTCCAATCGATGCGGCGGGACTATGCAGATCAGGCCCCGCCTTGGCAATTGCCGCCCGTGCGTCATCCGCAGCTTCCGGCCTTACAAAACGAAAAAAGCCGCGCATGTCGCGCGGCTTTTGGGCATCAGGTTGGCGCTCGCAGCGCCCGGTCGAACTCACTTCAGCGAGGCGACCGGTCCGCTCGAGGCCGCTGCCGGGTCCGGGTCGAAGCCGAACACGCCGATCAGATATTTGTAATAGTCCGGCATCTTCTCCTTGAGCGTCTCACGGGTCTTGGGATCCTGGTAATCGCTCTTTCCCGCCAGGAAAATGCTCGCGGTCACCGCGAAGAATTCCATGTGATTCTTCATCGCATAGGCCTCCTTGGGCAGGAGATCCTTGGACTTGGCGTAGGCGTAATAGCTGATCACGCCCTTGTTGGCGTAGCCGTCCGGCAAGAGCCGTGCGTGATAGGCGTGCAGCATTTCGTGCAGCAGCACGGCCTCCTTCTCGTAACGCATCATGTCCGGCCGGATCATGATCACGCCGAGGCCGGAATCGACCGCGAGGTCGACGGCATTCGGATTGGTCCAGCGCTGCTTGTCATGGTCCCACACCGTCAGGGTGCGAGGGGTGGTGCGCTGGATGTCCGGCGTGACCCGGCCGTAGCAGGCGGTCGCGGCGCCTTCGTCGAGGCAGGCCAGCTCGCTCGCGATGATCGGAACGGTGTGGAAGAAACGCATCACGCGCGGCGACAGGCCGGAGGCCTCGACGACGTCGATCTGCTGCTTCAGATTCTCGGTGAGCTTGTCGAGGTCCTTGCGATCGGACGCCTCCGACACGTCGAACATGTAGCCGCGGTAGCTCTGGAAGCCCGGCGGCAGCGCGGCTGACGTGACGTCGAGCGAGCCGGCGTTGGACGGATTGGCAAAGAGCGCGCCGACAATGGTCGCGGTCAGCAGCAACGCAATGCGCATGATGAACCCCCTGATGTCACTTCACGCGGCAGGATAGGCTGCCGTTGTTTGCGAAAAGTGAGTGGGGCGAGACTAGGGCAGCGATGTTGAGGCGTGCTTAATCCCTGGTTGCAGATCGCGGGCGCAAGTTAGGGCCGGGTTAACCAAGCCGTAGATCGGCCGCGCGCTTCGGCGTAACATGCGAACGGGCCCCAAGCCCCACATCAGTAGCCGGAAGGGAGGATGCCATGTATGCCGCCATCCGTCAGGCCAAGGCGAAGAGCGGAAGCGCCGAGGAGCTGGCGCGCCGGATCAAGGACGGTGCCGTTCCGATCATCAGCGACGTCGACGGCTTCAGGGCCTATTACGTGGTCTATGCCGGCGACGACACGGTGACCGCGATCTCGATCTTCGACAAGTTCGAGCAGGCCGAAGAGGCGAACAGGCGCGCCATCGCCTGGATCGAGAAGGATCTGGGCTCGCTGCTGGCCGGTCACGCCAGCGCCGCCGCGGGGCCGGTGATCGTGCATACGCTGGCGTGAGGGCGCGAGGCTCGCGCCACACTCTCCGCTGTCATCGCCCGGCTTGATCGGGCGATCCAGTATTCCGTGACAGCAGCGATAGAGTCGACAGGCCGCGGCGTTCGCGGGGCAGGACCGAGGTGGGAGGTCACAACTCCCTTGCATTCGAGAACGCGAACGAACTCACCCGCCGCGTGGTCTCATCCAAAATCAGCGTGCGGGTGATCGGCGGCTCGGCGCGCTGGGCGCAGTTTTCGCGCTCGCAGAGCCGGCAGTTGACGCCGATCGGCGTGCCTTCCGTCTTCTCCAGGTCCATGCCGGCGGCATAGGTCAGGCGCGCGGCGTGGCGAATCTCGCAACCGAGGCCGATGGCGAAGCGCGGCTGCGGCAGCGGGTGCGGCGCGATGGGACGGCGTACCATCTGCGCGATCGAGAAATAGCGCGTGCCGTCGGAGAGCTCGATCACCTGCTTGAGCAGGCGATCCGGCGTGTCGAAGGTCGAGTGCACGTTCCACAGCGGACAGGTGCCGCCGAATTTCGAGAACGGGAATGTGCCGGAGGAAAAGCGCTTGGAGACGTTGCCGGCATTGTCGACGCGCAAGAGGAAGAACGGAATGCCGCGTGCATTCGGCCGTTGCAGCGTGGTCAGGCGATGGCAGACCTGCTCGAAGCCGGAATTGAAGCGCTGCGCCAGCACGTGGATGTCGTAGTTCAGCGCCTCGGCGGCGGCGAGGAAGGCCGGGTAGGGCATCATCACCGCGGCGGCAAAGTAATTGCCGAGCGTGATGCGGAACAGCCGCCGCGGCGCATCGTCGAGCGGGCCGGCGCGGCCGATGATGGTCTCCAGGGCTTGCGCGCATTCGCCTAAGCCCAGCTGGAAAGCGAGCTGGAAGGCGCGGCCGGGCGGATCGACCAGCTCCGAGATCAGCAGCTGGCGGCGGTGGCGGTCGAAGCGCCGCAGCGTCTCGCGCATCACATCGACAGGCATGATCCGGGTCTGGATCGAATGCTTCTCGCGCAGCCGCGCGGCAAGCGCGGCGTAGAGCCCTTCGGCCGGCACGTCCAGCTCATCGCGAAGCGTCTCCGCCGCCTGCTCCAGCTCGGGGAAATAATTGCGGTTGGCCTCGATCAGCTCGCGCACGCGCTCGACCGGATTGGCCTCATAGCGGGTGCCGACGTCGCGGTCGGCCATTTGCGCGGCCGCCAGCGTCTCGCCCTGGCGCGCCTCGGTATAGGCCGCGTAGAGCCGTTGCAGCGCATGGGTGACGCCGGGACAGAGCTCGGCGAGGTCGCGCAGCTCCTGCTTTGGCACGTCGATTTGGCGGAACAGCGGATCGGAGAAGATCTCGTTCAGCTCGGCGAAGAAGCGGTCTTCATCGGCGGTGGCGAGATCGCGCAGATCGAGGTCATAGGTCTCGGCCAGCCGCAGCAGGATCTGCGCCGTCACCGGGCGCTGGTTCCGCTCGATCAGATTGACATAGCTCGGCGAGATGCCGAGCCCCTCGGCGATTTGGGTCTGCGACAGCCCCAATTGCTGCCGGATCCGCCGGAAGCGCGGACCGACGAACAGCTTTTTCCCTGACTCGGCGGGCATTTTGAGGCCTCCAGATGCATCAAGGTCAGTCGTTCTGACCTATAATTTACAAAATTTACAAAATAACATCTATTACATGTTCTGATGTTACATGACATCACCATTCAAATACAAGGCCTCTATACGAACTTCTCTTTCTCGCGTTTATCTCGTGACACGCATTTCGCAATGCATTGTCAAAAATGTCGATGACGAAGCGCTCCGCTTTGTCATCCGTCGAGAAGGATAAGGCACATGAACTACCAGCCCCGCGGCGTCAGCACCCTTCAGGGCCCGGCCTCGTATCAGAGCGAGATCGAGGCGGCCCAGGCGCTCCTCAAGACCCAGCCGACCTGGAACGGGGTGACGGCCGAGGCCGTCGCGCGCATGCGCCTTCAGAACCGTTTCAAGACCGGCCTCGACATCGCCCGCTACACCGCGGCGCTGATGCGGGCCGACATGGCGGCCTATGACAACGATCCGACCAAGTACACCCAGTCGCTGGGCTGCTGGCACGGCTTCATCGCCCAGCAGAAGCTGATCTCGATCAAGAAGCACTTCGGCGGCAGGACCGATCGCAAATATCTGTACCTGTCCGGCTGGATGATCGCGGCGCTGCGCTCCGAGTTCGGCCCGCTGCCCGACCAGTCGATGCACGAGAAGACCTCGGTGCCGGCGCTGATCGAGGAGCTCTACACCTTCCTTCGCCAGGCGGATGCCCGCGAGCTCAACGACATCTTCCGCAGCCTCGACAAGGCGCGCAAGGAAGGCGACACCGCGCGCGAGAAGGAGCTGATCGCGAAGATCGACAACTTCCAGACCCATGTCGTCCCCATCATCGCCGACATTGACGCCGGCTTCGGTAACGCCGAGGCGACCTATCTGCTCGCCAAGAAGATGATCGAAGCGGGCGCCTGCGCGCTGCAGATCGAGAACCAGGTCTCGGACGAGAAGCAGTGCGGTCACCAGGATGGCAAGGTCACCGTGCCGCACGAGGTGTTCATCGCCAAGATCCGCGCCTGTCGCCACGCTTTCCTCGAGCTCGGCGTCGAAGACGGCATCATCGTCACCCGCACCGACTCGCTCGGCGCCGGCCTGACGCAGCAGATCGCGGTCAGCCACAAGCCGGGCGACATCGGCGACCAGTACAACAGCTTCCTCGATTGCGAGGAAATCACGGCGGAGAACGCCAAGAACGGCGACGTCATCATCAACCGCAACGGCAAGCTGATGCGTCCGAAGCGGCTGCCCTCGAACCTCTACCAGTTCCGTCCCGGCACGGGCGAGGACCGCTGCGTGCTCGACAGCATCACCTCGCTGCAGAACGGTGCGGACCTGCTCTGGATCGAGACCGAGAAGCCGCATATCGAGCAGATCGCGAAGATGGTCGACCGCATCCGCAAGGTCATCCCGAACGCCAAGCTCGCCTACAACAACTCGCCGTCGTTCAACTGGACCATCAACTTCCGTCAGCAGGTCTATGACGCGTGGAAGGAAGCCGGCAAGGATGTCAGCAAGTACAGCCGCGCCGAGCTGATGAAGCCGGAATATGACGATACGCCGCTGGCCGCCGAAGCCGACGAGCGCATCCGCACCTTCCAGGCGGATTCGGCCAAGCGCGCCGGCATCTTCCACCACCTGATCACGCTGCCGACCTACCACACGGCCGCGCTGTCCACCGACAACCTCGCACGCGAGTATTTCGGCGAGCAGGGCATGCTCGGCTACGTCAAGAACGTGCAGCGCCAGGAGATCCGTCAGGGCATCGCCTGCGCCAAGCACCAGAACATGGCCGGCTCCGATATCGGCGACGACCACAAGGAATACTTCGCGGGCGAAGCGGCCCTGAAGGCGGGCGGCGCCCACAACACCATGAACCAGTTCGGCTAACGCACCTCGACAGGAGACTGACAATGACCAAAGGCAGCAATTTCTGGGTGATCGGCGGCGAGTTCGGCTCGATGAACTTCCACAAGCTGGTCGAGGGCTCGGCCCAGGTGCAGGGCCCGTTCAAGACCCGCAAGGAAGCCGAAGACGCCTGGCGCTCGGTTTCGGAAGAGAACCGCCACAAGGCCGGCGTCCGCTTCTCGATCGTGGAAGAGCCGTCGCGGGTCTCGGCCTGACGGCCAGCTGACAAGTCTCAAGAAGACGTCCAAGGACGGAGGGTCCCATCCGGCGCAAGCCGGGTGGGATCGTCTGTTTTTGGCACATATCAGCGGCCTGTGGGCACCGTAAGTATCTGGAATAATGGGCCCTTTGCGGGGGGTCTGGTTGCTGATAGGTTAACGGGTAGAGTTGAGGACAGGGACGACAATGTCAGAGCCCGAGACCAGCGGTATCAATCCCGGCCAGCCGCGCCCGGTGCGGCTGCGCGATGCGCTGCTCCGCGCACGGATCGAGGCTGCCGACCGGACCGGGGTGGTCGTCGATCTCAGAGACGCCGAAGTGGCCCGGCTCGAGATCCTCAACGACGCTCTCGATCCGCTGTTCGCCCAGGTGCCCGACAGGATCGATCTGTTCGACCGCGGCATCAGCCAGGGTGATACGCCGAGACTCTGGATCGACGTCGTCGCCCATATCATGATGGGACGCGACAAGCGGCAGTACCGCTTCGTCCAGGACACCCGCTTCGGCCGCATCGTGCTCGCCGAATCGCACGACACCGCCGTGATCGTGGACGCCGTGACCGACTACGTCGCCCGCCGCATGATCGAGCGCGAACATGCGATGGTGGTGCCGCCAGAGCCCAAGGAGGAAGTTGCGGAGCCGCCGCGCCGCTCGCGCCTCTGGCCGTTCCTGTTCGGCTTCATCCTCGGGGCCGCCGCGCTGTTCGGTGTCGCCGTGCTCGCAGCGCTGCGGAGCTGGTGAGGACGCTGCTCGTAGCCCGGATGGAGCGAAGCGCAATCCGGGAAGCCTGTCGCTGCGGATGCACTGCCCCGGATTACGCTGCGCTCCATCCGGCCTACGAAGCGGGCTCATGCTTCGCATGCCCCGGAATGACCGCATCGGATCACATCACCCGCGCGCGCTTGATCTCGCGGATCTGCAAGCCATGATCGATGCTCCGCACGATCTGCTCGCAGCGCCAGCCTTCATTGTCCTTCTCGATCGCAAAAAGATTGTAGGCCGCCGCAGGATAACGCCCATGCGCGAGCGCGGAAGCCGATGGCACGCCGATCGCGGGAATCTTGCCGTTGGGGCCTTCGAACCACATCGTCGAATGAATGTGGTCGTGCCCGTGCAAGACCAGCTCGACACCCCGGCGCTTCAGCAGCGCCAGCAGCCCGGCCGAATCCGTCAGCCGCTTCTGGCGCGCGTCGGACTTCAGGGGATGATGCACCAGCAGCACGCGGAAGACGTCCTCGGTCGCAAGCTGCTCGAGCACCTGTTCGAGGTCAGTGAGCTGATCGCGCCCGAGCGTGCCCGTCGCCATCAAGGGCAGCGTCGGCACCGCGCTGGAGAGACTGATCAGCGCAACCGGGCCGCGCCGGCGCACGCCGGGAAAGCCGATGCGGCCGTCGTCATCTGCAAGATAGGGCGCAAAGGTCTCGCCGAAGCGGTGACAGGTCGCGCGGACATAGGCGTCGTGATTGCCGGGGATCGTGGTAACGCGGTCAGGCGGACCGACTTCGTCGAGCCAGGCGCGCGCCGGCGCGAACTCCGCCTCCATCGCCAAATTGACGAGATCCCCCGTAACGGCAATGTGGTCCGGCGCCTGCGCCCGCACATCGGCGACGAGCGCATCAAGCACCTCGCGGCGCTGGTATTTATGGCGGTTGCGTGTCCAGTTGACATAGCCGAGCGCGCGCTTGCCGGCGAGCTCGGTCAGCCGCGGCTTCGGCAGCGGCGGCAGATGCGGGTCGGACAGATGGGCAAGCGTGAAGGGTGCCATGAAAGATGTCATCCGCGCGATGGCCTCGCTATTCCGATGCCGTAATGGCAAGGTCTCCGGCAACGTGCAAGGAAAGCCTGAAAGAGCCAAGCCTGAAAGAGGAAAGCCTGAAAGACTGATGGGAGAGCCTCTGCGCCGGATCCGACGGAAATTCGAGCCGCTGCTGCGGCGGTTCTTCCATGCCTATTTCCTGGTGGTCCGCGGCATGACGCTGGGCGTTCGCGCCGTGGTGCTCGATGCCGACAACAAGGTGTTCCTGGTCAAGCATAGCTATGTCTCTGGCTGGTATTTGCCGGGGGGCGGGGTCGATTTTGGCGAGACCATGGAACAGGCAATGCGCCGCGAGCTCAAGGAGGAGGGCGACATCGACCTGACCGGAGAGGCCGTGCTGCATGGCATCTTTTTGAACAGCCACGTCTCCCGCCGCGACCATGTCGCGGTCTATGTCGTCAGGCATTTCCGCCAGGACCGGCTACCCGAGCCCAACCGCGAGATCATCGAATGCGGCTTCTTCGACGCCGCCGCGCTGCCGGAGGAGGTGACTCCAGGCACTCGCTTAAGGATCGCCGAAGTGCTCGATGGTAAGCCCGTGATGGCGACGTGGCGCTGATGGCCGGCTATGCTAGTGACCCGAACCGGCGCCACGGAAACCTGATGAAATCAGCAAAACTCGCCTTCGGCCTCATCTGTCTTGCGATCCTCGCCAGCAACATTTGGGGAATGTCGCGATGGAGCGAGGCGCGTGGGGTCTATGACGACATCTGCTATCTCAGGCAGGCCCATCTGTTCCAGCGCTTCGGCATCAGTGGGCTCAATACCAACGCAGTCGGGGACGACGACCGTTATTTCGAAGGCAAGTTGAAGGAGATCGCGTTTTCCGAATGGAAGGATCCGATCCGCTGGCCCTGTCACAACCCGATGCCTGGTGGCAAGGTGGTGTTGCAATATCCGCCGGGCACGGGTTTCCTGCTGGCGCTGTTTCCGGAAGGCCACCAGGTGGTGCCGCTCTACATTGTTGCGAACCTGATTGTTGGCGGGCTGGCGCTATCAGCTATTGCAATGGCGAGAAGCCTGCCATCGCTCATTGGCGCAGGCGTGTTCGGCGCGCTTGCGATCGGTCTCATGATCAATCCCGCCAAGGCGAGCTATTCGGTGGCGCCGACCATGGCGCTGTGCGCTGTTGCAGGTTTGCTGACCGCGGTGTGGCTGAGCCGGGACAAACGCAGCGTTCTGCTGATCGCGTTGATCGGGCTCCTGCTCGGCGCCTCCGTCAATCTCAGGCTGCCGAACGCGCTGCTCGCCGCAGGCTATTTCCTGTTCCTCGGCATTCCCTTCCTGTGGACGCGCTCGCTCGCGATCTTCGTGCAGGGACTTGCCTTCGGTGCAGGCGTGCTCGTCGGCATGGCGCCGACGCTGGCCGCGCAGGCCATCAACGCCGGCAGCGCGCTGGCGACCACCTATGGCAGCGCCGACGTGGTTGCGCCGGCGTTCGATCTTGCCGTGTTCGTCCAGTATCTGCGCGACATGCAAATCGTGCTGATCGTGCTCGCGATCGGCGCGACGCTTTGGCTGCTGTGGGCCGGTGAACGACATGTGCGACAGGCCGCGTTCGTCGTTGCCGGCAACCTCGTCGTCAATCTCGCATTTTTCATGACCCACCCGATCTTCACACCATACTATGTCGTGCCGATCACGATGCTGTCGCTGTGGACGCTGTCGTTTGCGCAGGTGTTAGAGCCCGCCGCGGCGCCCATGGCCGCATCGGTCCGGAGCGCAGCGGCGAGCCTTGGACCGCTGCCGCGATGACGCCCCAGCCGGCGCTGAAAAGGGACTGAAGTTGGGCGCGACGCCCATGGACCTCGCCAGGCGCAGATGCTATCCCGCAAATGATATGAACGATCTCTCCATCACCATCCGTCCCGAAGCCGCAGGCGACGCGCAGGCGATCGAGCGGCTGCACGAGCGCACCTTCGGCCCCGGCCGTTTCGTGCTCAGCGCCTATCGCATCCGCGAGCACGTCGAACACCTGCTCGACGTCTCCTTCACCGCCCGCATCGGCACGCTGCTGGTCGGCTCCGTCAGGCAATTGCCCGTGACGGTTGGCGAGACGCCTGCACTGCTGCTCGGGCCGCTCACGGTCGAGCCGCCGTTCCGCAGCCGCGGCATCGGCCGCATGTTGATGGAGCGGGCCCTGAAAGAAGCGAAGGACAAGGGCCATCGCATCGTGCTGCTGGTCGGCGACGAGCCCTATTACAGCCGCGTCGGCTTCAAGCTGGTCCCCAAGGGCCGCGTCACCATGCCGGGCCCGGTCGATGCCGCGCGGATCCTGGTGTTCGAGCTCGTCGACGGCGCCTTCGAAGGCGTCTCGGGCGCGGTTGCTCCGGACTGGAGCAAGGCGCGAGGGTAGCGCATCCGCTCGGAGCTCACATCTTCCGCGCCACCACCGAGACATTGCAGGCCTATCTCGATTTCGATCCCGCGCGAAGCGCGATCTGACCGGGTTGCACAGGGCTGACTGCCAGTACGCCGATGTCACTCCAGAGCTTTGAACGCGAAAGTCTGACCCGCTATACCGTCGGCGCGGTTTGTGCCAAAACGGCAGGCGAAGCTGACGAAGGATTGATGAAGTTTGGCCGCATCGAAGAAGGGCGCCTCGCCCGCGGAACGCCAGAACGGGATTGATCGGACCATCGATCTGCTCGAAGCGCTGCTGCATTTGCGCGCGCCCTCCAAGCTCAGCGACCTCGCCAAGCAGATGGGCGCGCCGCGATCGACGGTCTATGCCATCGCCAACCGCCTGATCGAGGCGGACCTGCTCGAGAGCGTCGGCGACGGCGGTCAGGTCTATTTCGGCAAGGCGGTGCATCTCTACGGCCGGGCCTATGCGGAGGCCAATCCGCTGCATCGCCGCTGCCGCGAGGCGCTCGATCGTCTCGCGACCCAGCACAGCGCCACCGCGCAACTCTGCGCGCTGCGCGGCCGCAAATATGTGGTGGTCGATACCCGCGACGGATCGGGCCTGTTCCGCATCACCACCGACGTCGGCATCGAGGTGCCGCTGCCCTGGACGGCATCGGGCCGGTTGCTGCTCGATCACATGAGCCCGGCGGAGATTCGCGCGTTCGTTCCGAAGGAGGATTTCCGCCTTCCTGATGGCCGCGTGCTCGACGTCGATGATTTCATCAAGGACGTCGCACGGGCGCGGCGCGACGGCAAATGCGTGACCACGGCGCTGTCCGATCGCTTCACGTCGTGCCTTGCCGCGCCGATCCGCGACAAGAAGGGTGTCGCGGTCGCGACGCTTTGCTTCGTCGTTCCCGCCGATTCGGTGAAGGAGCGCAGGACCGCGCTGCTCGACGATCTCGTCGCCACCGCAACGGAACTCTCGGATCGTTCCTGAACCGAACCGACCGTCAACGTCGCTGACCGATGTTCCCGCATCGTTGTGCGTTGTCGCCGCACGATGTTCGCGCAGAACGCGACGCGCGCGAACGCGCGTCGCGGCCGGAATGTCCGCTCTTGACATCACGACGCTGTCATCTCTAACGTGTCGCTATAAGATAATATTGTCCACTATAAGAGACAATGCAGTTGCGGGCGCGATGAGGTTCTCCCGGTCCCATGTCGGGATTGGAGACGCGATCCTGCGTGTCCAAGCGAGGATTCAACATGACGAAGGCAACCCAACAGGTACCCGGACGACGCTGGCTGATCGGTTGTCTCCTCGGCGTTGGAATTCTCATCAACTACATCGATCGCGTCGGCCTCTCGGCCGCGACGCCGGAGCTCACCAGGGAGCTCGGCCTCACCGCCACCGACATCGGCCTGCTTGGCAGCGCATTCTTCTGGACCTATTCGCTGCTGCAAGTCCCCGGCGGCATGGTGCTCGACCGCTTCGGCGTCACCACGGTCGGCCGCGTCTCGAGCTTCCTCTGGGCGGTCGCCGCCACCATCACCGCGCTTGCCAGCGGTCTCTGGGGCATCGCCGGCGCGCGTCTGTTGCTCGGTGTCGCGGAAGCGCCGGCGTTTCCGGCCAGCCAGAAGGCGACCGGCCACTGGTTCCCGCTCGACGAACGCGCGCGCTCGACCGCGATCTTCGATTCCGCCGCAAAATTCTCCAACGTGATCGGCGTGCCGCTGGTCGCCTATGTGATCTTTCTCTACGGCTGGCGCTGGGGCTTTGGCGTCACCGCGCTGCTCAGCTTTGCCTATTTCATCGCCTACTACCTGATCTATCGAAATCCGAGCGAGGATCCGAAGCTCTCCAAGGCGGAGCATGACTACATCATCGCCGGCGGCGGTACGCCGGAAGGCCCGGCCGCAGCGGGGCAGAGCCGCATGCTCGGCTACCTCCTGCGCAACCGCAAGGTCTGGGGCCTGACCATCGGCTTCTCCGCCTATGGCTACACCTTCTATCTCTTCCTCACCTGGCTGCCGGGCTATCTCGCCCAGACCATGCACATGAACCTGATGTCGGCCGCAGGCTATTCGACCATCCCGTGGATCTTCGCGACACTGTCGGACCTGTTGATCGGCGGCTTTCTGGTCGATCATCTGATCGCGCGCGGCTACGACCCGACGCGGGTGCGCCAGTCGGTGATCATCGTCGGCATGCTGATGGGGCTCGCCGTGATCGGCGCCGCCTTCACCGTGAAACCGGGCTGGGCGCTGCTGTGGTTGTCGATCGCGATCTCGGGCCTGTCGGCCGCCGCACCCGTCGGTTCCTCGATCGTGTCGCTGATCGCGCCCAAGGGTGGCGCGGGCACCGTCGGCGGCATCCTGAATTTCACCAACAACATGATGGGCGTGCTCGCGCCGATCGTGACAGGCATCGTGGTCGACTGGACCCAATCCTTTGCCGGTGCTTTCATGATCGCCGGTGTGGTGCTGCTGATCGGCATCTTCTTTTATGTCGTGGTGCTCGGCCGGATCGAATCGATCCCCGACTACGAAGAGGTCGCACCATCAGGCGCCGTGGCTGTTCATTGAGGAGAGGGGCATGCCCCAGACCACCAGCGGCAAGGACACGCTGATCCGCAACGCCAGGCTGATCGACGGCACCGGCGCGCCGTGGTTCGAGGCGGACTTGCGCATCAACGGCAGCCGCATCGCGGCGATCGGTGCCGCGCTGCCGGCGGAGGGTGCCGACATCATCGACGCGCGCGGATGCTATCTCGCGCCGGGATTCATCGACGCCCATTGCCATGACGATCTGATCTGCCTGCGCGAGCCCGACCGGCCCGAAAAGGTGTTGCAGGGTGTGACCACGCTCGTGGTCGGCAATTGCTGCTTCTCGCTCTATCCCGCGACCGCAGGCTCCGCCGAGATGCTGCGGCTGCATTTCTCGGGGCTCGCCGGCGAAACCCGACCCGACGAAGTCTTCGACAGCTTCGACGGCTACAAGCAGGCCCTGGAAGGGCCGGGCGTCGCGCTCAACCTCGTCTCCCTGGTCGGGCACGCCGCGATCAGGCTTGCCGTGCTCGGTTACGAGCGCCGTGCGGCGAGCCGCGAAGAGATCGCGGCGATGCAGGCGCTGCTGGCGCAGCAACTCACGCAAGGAGCTGCCGGCCTGTCGCTCGGCCTCGTCTATCCCCCGAGCGCCTATGCCGACACCAGCGAGCTCAACGCGCTGGCAGAGACCGTCAGAGCGCATGGCAAGCTGCTCACCGCGCATGTCCGCAGCTATGAAGCGGGCCTCCTGCCCTCCATCGACGAGTTCATCGCGATCCTGCGCGCCTCCGGTGCGGCCGGGTTGCTGTCGCATCTGCAATCGGCCGGCAAGCCGAACTGGGGCGCGATCCCGAAGGCGCTCGACCGGCTCGAGGCGGCGCGCGCGGAGGGCATCGACATCTCCTTCGACATGTATCCCTATCCCGCCGGCAGCTCCTACATGCTGCAATTGCTGCCGCCGGCAGCCCTCGAAGGCGGCATCGACGGGTTGCTGGCGCGGCTGCGCGATCCCGGCCAGCGAGAAGCGCTGCGCGTGCTGGTCGAGGAGGGCGATCCCGATCCGCATGCCGCACAGTCCAAGATCGTGCTGATCGGCTGGCACAATGTGCGCATCTCCGCCACCGCCAACCCCGCGCTGAAGCCGCTCGAGGGCAAATCGATGGTCGATGCCGCGCGCGAGCTCGGCATCTCCCCGTTCGATCTCATGGTCCGCTGCATCGAGGAAGACCAGGGCCAGACCGGCATCATCATGTTCCAGCTCGATGAGGCCGATTTGCGCGCCGCCTTCACCCATCGCCTGCACATGGTCGGCTCCGACGGCATTCCGCGCCCGGGCACCAAGCCGCATCCGCGCGCCTATGGCAGTTTCCCGCGCGTCGCCGGCCGGCTGACGCGCGAGCAAGGCTGGCTGACTCTGGAAGACGCCGTGCGGCGGATGACCGCGATGCCCGCGCAGCGCTTCGGACTGTCCGACCGCGGCATCCTGCGGCCCGGCATGATCGCCGATCTCACCCTGTTCGACGAGACCATCAAGGACAGAGCGACGTTCGAGACGCCGACGGAAATGCCCGCAGGCATTCGTGCAGTGTTCGTCGCCGGCGAGGCCGTGGTCGCGGACGGACGCAGCACCTTCGCGCGGCCGGGCCGGGCCCTGACTTGAACCATCACACCCAGGACATGATGCAATGACGCTGAAACGATACGGCGCGGCCGGCGGCACCGGCACCGGCGGCCAGCACCTTCCGTTCGCCCGCGCGGTGGAGGCCGACGGCTGGCTCTACGTCTCCGGCCAGACGCCGATGGAGAACGGCGAGGTGATCGAGGGCGGCATCATTCCGCAGTCTCACAAGGCGATCCGCAACATGCTCGCGATCCTGGCTGAGGCCGGCTATGAGCCCAAGGACGTCGTCCGCTGCGGCGTTTGGCTCGATGACCCCAGAGACTTCCAGAGCTTCAACAAGGTCTTCGCCGAATATTTCGGTGCCAATCCACCCGCGCGGGCCTGCGTGGTCTCGAGCATGGTGGTGGACTGCAAGGTGGAAATCGACTGCGTCGCCTATCGCAGGTGAGGCGACGATTGCGCGCACGCCTCGTCCTTCGAGACGACCGCTTCCAGCGGTCTCCTCAGGATGAGGCAAAGTGCCATCGGCGCTCGCTGCAAATCCCGCCACGCACACCGTCCTCATCCTGAGGGCCCGCCGAAGGCGGGCGTCTCGAAGGATGCGCCACAAGGAAACGGCTCAGCTAGAACCGCTGCGACATGCCGACATAGAAGCCGCGCCGCGGGCCGTATTGCGGGGCGAACACGCCGATGCCGGAGCCGTCGCGGATCTGGTAGATCGTGTCGAACACATTGACCACATCGAACCGCACGGTCGTCGGCTTGTTCGGCGCAACGATGTTGAAATCGTGCGACAGGCCGAGATTCACCTGCGTATAGCCGGGCAGGTGATCGGTGTTGGCAAAGCCGGACCGAAGTCCGCTGCCATAGATCATCGACACGCTGTAGCGCGTGCCCTCCCAGAGATAGGAGGCGCCGGCCGAGCCTGACAGCATCTGCGCGTGGTCGGTGTAGATGTAATGGCCTGCGATATAGGCGAGCTCGTCCGCGCCGAACAGATACTGGTTCGAGACCACATTGGTCGCGATCTGCTTGGCCCAGGCGAGGTTGGCATAGGCGCTGAAATTGCCGCTTCTGTAGGTCGATTTCAGCTCGACGCCGACATTCTCGCCGCGATCATAGTTGAAGCCGCTCAGCACATAGGCCGCGCCGAACTGGCCGTCGTCGAGCAAATCGCGCGCCTTCTTGTAATAGGCATCGGCGCCGACCTCGAGGCCGGGGATTGCATAGATCTTCTGCATGACGCCGACGTCGAACACGTGCGAGCGCTCCGGCAGCACCGGGCTGTTCAGCCCGACCTCCGGCGTCTGGGTGTTGGCGGGCGCGCCGGGCGGCGTCACCAGCGCGAGATTGACGGGGCTGGCAATCACCTGCGAGGGCGGAGTGAAGTTGCGCGCATAGCCGGCATGGAAGGTGGTGCCGTCGAACGGCTTCCAGGTCAGGCTGACGCGCGGGCTGAGCTGGTTGGCATCGACGAATTGATACATCTGGTCGAAGCGCAGGCCGGCGTTCAGCGTCAGCTTGTCGGTGATCTTCCACTCGTCCTGGACGTAGGTCCCGATCAGCCAGCCGGTCTTGGCGTTGGAATCGAACACCGAGAACGGCGCGTCGATCGTGCCTGCGTTCGGGTCGGTGGGATCGGCCAGCGGCAGCACCGTGGTCCCGCTGTTGACCAGGGTTCGCTCGGCGCTCACCGAGAGGCCGAACCGCAGCGTGTGCGCATAGCCGATGCGCCAGGCGGTGTCCTGCTGAATGCCGTTGACCACGCTCTGGCGGTAGACGTCCGAGGACACGCCGTTGAAGACGAGATCGCCGACCGGATCAGGATGGAAGTGCAGCAGGCTGGTGCGGTTGAAGTAGGAGGTCTGGGTGTCGAGCGCGCCGTTCGAGGTCTGGTAGGACACGACGTTGAACTGGTTGAACTCGTTCTGGTGCTCATTGAGCCGTGACGAGTCGAAATTCGAAACGCCGAATGCCGTGTTCGCAGGCGTCTGGCCCGGATTGTTCGGAATCTGGAACGTCGCGTTCGACACGCCGCTCATGAAGGTGAGGCGGCTCGTTGGGTCGATCATCGTCGAGAGATAGAGAAATCCCTTCTCCTGGTTGGTGCGGTCGTGGATCGCGTTGACCGAGGGCGTCGGGTTCTCGATGCCGAGATTGTTCTGCAGGAAACGCCCCGACAGGAAATACTGCGTCTGCCCGGCCGTCCCGCCATATTCGATGTTGGTCGAGATCGTGCCATTGCTGCCGCCATAGACGCCGACGACGCCCGAATTGTTGAAGGCGTCAGCCTTGGTCTGGATGTCGAGCACACCGGCCGTGCGCTGGCCGTATTGCGCCGGCAGCGCGCCGGTGAGCAGGCTGAGGCTGCCGACGATGCCGGTGTCGAGGATCTGCCCGAACGCGCCGACGCCGTCGGGAAGCATCACGCCGTTGATGCGGTATTGCAGATTGGCGTGCTCGTTGCGGACATGCAGGTCGCCGCTCGCCGCCGAATCCTGGGTGACGCCGGGGAATTGCAGCAGCACCTTGTCGAGCGAGGCGTTGCTGCCCTGTGGCAGCGCCTCGATCGCCTGGCGCGTGAGCGTGTGGGTCGTAGCGCCGCCCGGTGGAAGCACCGATTGGCGCGCCGCATCCAGCCGTTCGCTCTGGCCCTCGACGGCGGCCGGCGCCTCGGTCTGCGGCCGCGCCTGCGACGTTGAACGTCGCCTGTCGACCGCGACGCGAACCTTTGGCCGGCGCTGTGCCTGCGTCTGCTTCGGCGCCTCGACTTCGACGGTGGGCAGCGTCGTCATGGGGGCCGTCGTCTGCGCCATGGCTCTGCCGGCGGGATAAGAAAGCGTGAGTGCGGCGAGGCTCGCGCCCGCCAATATTGCTCTTGAAGACACCATTGTCCTGATTTCCGATCGCGCACCACTGCGGCTCTTCAGAGCACCTGCAGGCAGCGCGCGCCGTCGACATGCGACGGATCATCCTCGATGGCCCAGCGCAATCGGCGCGCATGCGCGGCCGATGCCGAGGCAGCTCAATCGATTGACATCAGGAGGCGGGAGGGGCGCGCGGCTGGAACGCGTGGCGTGCCGATTCCAGATGGATGAACTCGGCATCCGTGGTGCGGTAGAGCAACTCGACCGCCTGCGGCAAATGCAGCAGAGGCGGCGTCGCTGATAGGACCGTGCCGGCCATTGCGACGAGCGCGCAGATCGCGCAATTGTCCTCGCCCGGCTGTTCGCGATCGGGATTTGCAGGCGACTGCTTCTGGACCGCAGCGCCGTCGGTCGGCGTGATGGTCTTGGTGCTGTCAGTGAGCCGCGACTGCGCGAGCGGCGCGGCCTGCGCGAACCAGTGGCTATGGCCGAAGGTCAGCGCGAACTGCACCAGCATCGCGAACATCGCGAGCCGGGCACCGTGCCTGATATTCGACCGGAACCACCTCATCTGCAAACGCCACCCCACATCGCGAGGCACCGACCTGATGTCGCGATGTTATATTGTAACATCGCAAGAAGCTGGATCGAATGTCAATCGCACGCAGACCGGCACACGCAAGCGGCCGATGCGTTGTGTCGTTCAGGCAACTAGGCAGCTTGCCGGTGGCCCATCCTTCGAGACGCCCGCCTACGGCGGGCCCTCAGTCTATCTCACCGCCCCTCACGCACCCAGGTCGCGGCGAACGCGCCGAGCAGCAGCAGGAGCCCGATCAGGCCGGCGAAGATCGGCAGCACGCCGACGCCCTTGACGACGCTGGCATCGCGCATCCGCACGCCCATCCAGCCGTCACCGGCAAAGACGCTCGCTGAGCGCACCGGGACGATGCGCGGCAGCTCGACGCTGCCGCCATCGGCGATCCGCACCGAATTGCCACCGGTCGCCTGCGTCAGCGGCTTCAGGGTCTCGGTGGTGGAGGTGACTTCCGAGAATTCCTTCGGATTGGTCGGGCCGACATTGATCAGCGCCTTCAGCGTGCCGTCGGTTGCCTGCCACAGGCCGAGCTCGTTCGCGGGCAGGCTGGCGCGCCACTCGCCGGGATCGCCGGCGCTGAGCGTCAGATCATGCGAGACGCCGGAGGGCGAGGTCACGCTCACCGGCTGCACGCTATCAGCCATGGTCTGGCGCACCACGACGAGATCCTTGCCCTGCACCTGCAAGCGCAGCGCTTCCTCGTCGAGATCAGGCTGCTTCATCAGCCAATGCGACATCCGCCTGAGCAGATCGAGATGCGGGCCACCACCCTCATAGCCGCGCGCCCACAGCCAGATGTGGTCGGACAGCAAGAGCGCAACGCGGCCTTCGCCGAAGCGCGAAAGGAACAAGAGCGGCTTGCCGTCCGCGCCCGTCATCACCGGCGGGTTGACCGCATTGCGGGTCTCGACCGTGCGGAAGAAGCGGCTCCAATGCGGCGGCTCGAACGCCGAGCCCTCGAGCCCGCGCGTCACGGGATGGCGTTTGCCGATGTCGGAGAGATGCGCATAGAACGGCTTCTCCGTGACGCCGACCGGCTCGGCCGGCAGCACCGTGTCCAGCGGTGTGCGCCAGATGCTGCTGGTCGAGGCATAGTCGGGGCCTGCCGAGACCAGCACGGCGCCGCCCGCGCGCACATAGCGTGCCATGTTCTCGAAATAGGGGATCGGCAGCACGCCCTGGCGGGCGTAGCGGTCGAAGATGATCAGCTGGAATTCGTTGATGTGCTGCTGGAACAGCTCGCGGGTCGGAAACGCGATCAGCGACAATTCGTTGATCGGCGTGCCGTCCTGCTTCTCCGGCGGACGCAGAATGGTGAAATGCACGAGGTCGACGCTGGCGTCGGACTTCAAGAGGTTGCGCCAGGTGCGCTCGCCGGAATGCGGCTCGCCCGAGACCAGCAGCACGCGCAGCTTGTCGCGCACACCGTCGATGGCGACGACGGCGCGGTTGTTGACCGGGGTCAATTCTCTTTCGAGCGGCGAGGCCTCGATCTCGACGATATTGGGGCCGGCATGCTTGATCTCGACATCGACGCTCGCGCTCTGGCCGCTCGAAAGCGTGCGCTCGTTGACGACCTCGCCGTCGCGGCGCACCGTGACCTTGGCGCGCTCGCCGGTGACGCCCTGGTCGTCGAGTTTATAGGAGATCGTCTGGTTCTGGCCGACGATGCCGAAGCGCGGCGCCGCGGTGATCGCGATGCGGCGATCACGCTCGTCCTTTTGTCCGGTGATCAGGGCCTGCACCGGCGCCTGGAAGCCGAGCGCGGCGGCGCTCGCCGGGATGTCGTGGACGCGGCCGTCGGTGATCAGGAAGGCGCCGGCGACGCGGTCGACCGGCACGTCCGACAGGGCGGAGGCCAGCGCGCCGAACAGCTTGGTGCCGTCGGTCTCGCCGTCGGCCTGGCCGGCCTCGACGACGCGCACCTCCAGCCCCTTGATCTTCTTCAGGCTGTCGACCAGCGCCTCCTGCGCCTTGGCGGCTTCCTGGTTGCGCTTGCCGAAATTCTGGCTCGGGCTCTTGTCGACGACGACCGCGGCGACCGAGGTGAGGGGATCGCGGTCCTCGCGCGTGAAGGAGGGATTGGAGAGCGCCAGCAGGAACAGCGCCAGCGCCGCCACGCGCACCGCCGCGCCGCGCGCCCGCGCCAGCAGCAGCACGATGGCGATGAGGACGATCGCAGCCAGCGCGATCCAGAGGACGATCGCTGGGACAAGCGGCGTGAACGCGATGCCGTAGTTCATATTGATCCTATTGCCCCAGCCGTTCGATCAGGGCCGGCGCGTGCACCTGGTCGGCCTTGTAGTTGCCGGTCAGCGTGTACATCACGATGTTGACGCCGGCGCGGTAGGCGAATTCGCGCTGGCGCGGCTCGCCCGGCGTCAGCGGCAGCATCGGCTGGCCGTCGGGCCGGAGCGCCCAGGCGCCGGCGAGGTCGTTGGAGGTGATGATGATCGGCGAGACGCCGTCGCCGCCGCGGGCGGGCCGCTGCGCGCTCTCGTCGTCATCCTCGCGCGGCAGCGTCTCGACCCAGGTCTGGCCTGAATTGAAGCGGCCGGGGAAGTCGCGCAACAGATAAAACGTCTTGGTCAGCACGTGCTCGCGCGGCACCGGCTCGAGCTCGGGCACGTCGAGCGAGGACAGGATCTCGCGCAGGGCCTGCATGCCCGGCGTCTGCGCGGCGCCGTTATCGCCGGGCGGCGCTTCGACCGCATCGCGGGTGTCGAAGATCACGGTGCCGCCCTGCTTCATATAGGCCTCGATCTTGTTGATGGCGTCCTGCGGCGGCTTCGGCTGGCCCGGCACGATCGGCCAGTAGATCAGCGGGAAGAAGGCGAGCTCGTCGCGCGCGGGATCGACGCCGACGGGATCGCCGGCCTCGAGCGCGGTGCGCTGGGCCAGGAACAGCGTCAGGCCGGACATGCCGGCCTTGACGATGGAATCGACGTCGGCATTGCCGGTGACCACATAAGCAAGGCGGGTCTGCGACGTCGACTTCATCGCGAACTCGTCCGAGACGCCGTCGGCGCGCGAGGGCGTCGGCGACAGCACCGCGACACCTGCGAGCAAGACGCCAAGCAGGATCATGGCGGGCGCGGCGCGGCGGCGCAGCAGCGCGGCAAGGCCGCCACCGAGCAGCGCGACGATGAGGGCGTCGATCAGGAACAGCGCCAGCGAAGTCGACAGCAGCCAGCCGCGCAGGTCGCGCGGCTCGGCATTGGTGTAGGTGGCGCGCCTTGCGTGCAGCGGCGCGGTGTTGAGGGCTGCGATGCGATCGGCGGCGGCGAGCGTGTTCACGGCGAGCGGTCCTTCTGCCGGACCGTAGTAGCCGGGCGGATGGTCCGGCGTGGCGCGGTCGCGATAATCAGCCGTCAGCGGCTTGGCGGTGGCGGGCGGCGGGCCGAAGGCGCCGAAGCCGTCGAGCATGTGCAGCGGCGCCAGCGTCTCGGCGGTCGCTTCAGTGGCGACGCCGGGGCCGGGCTTGGCGGTGTAGCCGGACATGTCGACGACCCGCCGGAGCATTTCGACGAAGGTGCCGGACATCGGCAGATCCGACCAGCGCATGTCGGCGCTGACGTGGAACAGGCTGACGATGCCCTTGCCGCGATGCTCGCCTGTGACGAGCGGCGTGCCGTCCTCGAGCGAGGCCCAGCTCTTGGTGGCGAGCACGGCGTCTGGCTCAGCCAGCACCTGCCGGCTGACGGTGACGTCCTTGGGGACGGCGACGCCGGCAAACGGGCCGTCAGGGGTGAAGCTGGCGAGATGCTGCGGCTTCTCCCAGGTCAGGCTGCCGCCGAGCGTGCGGCCGCCCTTGCGCAGCTTGACCGGCACGAGATCGTCTTCGGCCTGCGCCAGGCGGGGCCCGGCAAACCGCACCAGCACGCCGCCCTGGGCGATCCAGGCGTTGAGGCGCTCGCGCAAGTCAGGCGCGACGGTGCCGACATCGGCGAGGATGATCATCGGCAGCTTCTGGTCCAAAAACTGGGTGATGCCCTGCTGTGGGGCGCCCTTGTCGGCGAGCCGCACGTCGGCGAACGGCGCCAGCGCGCGTGTCAGGTAGAAGGTCGGCGCGAGCAGCGGCTGCGAGGTCTCGCTGGTCGAGCCCGAGACGATGCCGATGGCGCGGCGGCGCCAGCGCTTGTCGAGCAGCTGCACCGCGCCCGCCGAACGCTCGCCGGAGATCTCGAGCCTGGAGATGTCGTTGCGCAGCTCGACCGGCAGGTCGAACGCGGCATCGACCTCCTTGTCCTGTGGTCCGAAGGTGAAGCGCGCCTCGCCGATCGGCGAGGCTTTCTGGTCCAGCGCCCGCACGGTGCCGGCGAGAATGCCGCTGTCGGTGCGCAGCACCTTCACCGTCATCTTCGCCGCCGCGTTTTCCGCCGCGACCAGCGCCAGCGGGGAAGAGGTGCCGCCTTCGAACAGCGTCAAGCTGCGATCCCCCATGGTCCTGCCGAGCCCGGCCACGAACTCTTCGCCGCGGCCGGTGTCGACGCCGTCGGACAGCCAGGCGATCTCGCAATCGCCGGTTGCTTTCAGGAAACGATCGATTGCGGTGAGAGTTTCAACGCGCTCGATCGAATAGGGCTTTGGCACGAACTGCCGCAGCGCAACGCGCGCGGCGCCCGCCGGCATCAGCGTGATGTCGCGGTTCGGCTCCGACAGCGGCACCAGCGCAATGCCGCGGCGGTCGTTCTCGGCATTCGCGATCAGCTCGTCGGCGGCCCGGATCCTGGTGTCCCAGTTCGAGGCGGCGCTCCAGCCGTCGTCGAGCATGATCATCAGCGGCGCCTTGCTGGCGGCAAGGCCCACTTGCGGATTCCAGATCGGGCCGGCGGCGGCGAAGATCACCAGCGCGGCGGCCAGCAGCCGCAGCGCCGTCAGCCACCATGGCGTCCGCGAAGGCGTCTCCTCGCGCGGTGCGATGTCGAACAAGAGACGGGTCGGCGGAAATTCGATGCGGCGCGGCCGCGGCGGCATCACGCGGAGCAGCCACCACAACACCGGGAGGCTGACGAGGCCGATCAGGAGCAGCGGTTCGGTGAAGGCGAGCGGCAATCCCATCATGCGGCCGGCCCCGCCTTGATCGAGGTGACGCGGGCGCCCGACTTGCTCACCTGCATGCCGGCATGCAGGAACAGCAGCAATTCGGCGGCCGAGCGGTCGGTCGCGTGCGTCGTGAACAGCCAGTCGAGCTTGGCCGTCTCGGCGCGGATCTGGTCGCGGTGCAGGGCCAGCCGCGTGGTGTAATCCTCCGCCCAGCTCTCGGCGCGGCCGGCGGTAATGACGCCAAAGCCCTCGGGCTCGACGAACTCGACGCGGCCGGAATAGGGGAAGCTCTCTTCGGCGGGATCGACGATCTGCACCAGGGTGCCATGCGCGCCGGAGCCGGACAGTCCTGCGAGCGTCGTCCTGATCTCTGATATCGGCGACCAGAAATCCGACAGCACGATGGTTTCGGCGAGCGCCGCGGGCACGAAGGAGGGCGGCAGGCTGAGCCTGATGGCATCGTCATGCAGCATCGCCTGCGCCATCTTGTCGATGACGCTGCGGCTTGCGGTCGGCGCCATCAGGCCGGGAATACCGACGCGTTCGCCGCCCGCGACCAGCAGCTCGGCCAGCGCGAAGGCGACGATCAGGGTGCGCTCCAGCTTGGACTCGCGCGCGGTCCTCGAGGCGAACGCCATCGAGGGCGAGCGATCAGGCCAGATCCACACCGTGTGCGAGGCCTCCCATTCGAGCTCGCGGACATAGAGATGGTCGTCACGCGCCGATCTGCGCCAGTCGACATTCTGCGACGGCTCGCCGGAGACGAAGCGGCGATATTGCCAGAAATTTTCGCCGGAGCCGGCGCGGCGCCTGCCGTGCAAGCCGTGGATGACGTTGGCGGCGATGCGGCGGGCCTCGAGCACCAGGCGTGGCAAGGAAGCTGCAAGCGTGCGGCTTTCGCCATCGGCACGTCGGATTGCGATGATCTCCTTCGCCGTGTGCCCGGTCTCTGCAGCCATCAACCGATCCGTGTCTTCAATTGCCGGATCACGTCCGGAATCGTGCGTCCTTCGGCGCGCGCCTGGAACGTCAGCGCCATGCGGTGCTTCAGCACCGGCTCGGCGAGGTCGAGCACGTCGTCGATCGAGGGCGCGAGGCGCCCGTCGATCAGCGCGCGCGCACGCACCGCGAGCATCAAGGATTGACTGGCGCGCGGACCGGGGCCCCAGGCGATGAACTTGCCGGCCTCGCCGCTGTCAGGACCCGGACGCGCCGAGCGCACCAGCGAGAGGATGGCCTCCACCACGGAATCGCCGACCGGCAGGCGGCGCACCAGCCGCTGCGCCGTGATCAGCGCATCCGCATTCATCGATCCCTTCGCCAGCGTCTCCTCGGCGCCTGTGGTTTCGAACAGGATGCGGCGCTCGGCGTCGCGATCGGGATAGTCGACGTCGATCTCCATCAGGAAGCGGTCGAGCTGCGCCTCGGGCAGTGGATAGGTGCCCTCCTGCTCCAGCGGGTTTTGCGTGGCCAGCACGTGGAACGGTTTCGGCAGATCATGGCGCGCGCCGGCGACGGTGATGTGCTGCTCCTGCATCGCCTGCAGCAGCGCCGATTGCGTGCGCGGTGAGGCGCGGTTGATCTCGTCGGCCATCAACAGCTGCGCGAACACAGGCCCGGAGATGAAGCGGAACGAGCGCTTGCCCGCGGTGCTCTCGTCGAGCACTTCGGCGCCGAGAATGTCCGAGGGCATCAGGTCGGGCGTGAACTGGATGCGCTTGGCATCGAGACCGAGCGTGACGCCGAGCGTCTCGACCAGCTTTGTCTTGGCCAGGCCGGGAACGCCGATCAGAAGCGCGTGGCCCCCGGAGAGGATGGTGACCAGCGTGTTCTCGACCACGCGATCCTGGCCGAAGATCACCGACCCGATCGCATCCTTCGCTGCGCGAATCTGTGCAGACACCTGCTCGGCCGAACGAACGATGCCGTCTTCGAGCTTCTCGACACTCTCTGCCATCCGTTAGCTCCTCAAGCCTGCCACGCGGCTCTGCTGCGTCGTCGAATTTATCGTCGTCGAATTTATCGCATCAATCTGCGTCATGGCCCCTATGCTAGACTTGCAGGAACGCCATGTATTCGTTGAATTAACCTATCCCCACCTTATCGGCTTCGGGGTATGTACGGCATCACGAAGTGGAGACCTCCACACCGGGGGAAACCGGGGTGGAACCGTAGACTTACGTACAACGTAGACTTCTAAGTCAGGCCTGCACCAATCGTGCCAACGGACAAAGTCAGGGCAAACCATGGCGAACCAAGGGCAGAGCGGCGATCGCGGTCTTGAGGGGCTGACTGCCGCCGCCAAAAGTGCTGCCAATGCCGAAGGTGCCAAAAAGGGCCTGCCTCCGGTGCATCTGTGGAATCCGCCGTTTTGCGGCGATCTCGATATCCGAATCGCTTCCGATGGTACTTGGTTCTACATGGGCACGCCAATCGGCCGTCACGCGCTGGTCCGCCTGTTCTCCACCATCCTCAAGCGCGAGGGCGACAAGCATTTCCTCGTCACGCCGGTGGAGAAGGTCGGCATCGTCGTCGATGACGCGCCGTTCATGGCGGTGGAGATGCTGAAGCGCGACGAGGACAACCATCCCGTGCTGAGCTTCCGCACCAATGTCGACGACTGGGTCACCTGCGATGCCGCGCACCGGCTGCGCTTCGAGCAGGCGGCCGATGGCGGCCTGACGCCCTACCTGCATGTCCGCGCCGATCTTTGGGCCAAGGTCACGCGCGCGCTCTATTACGATCTGGTTGACATGGGCGAGGAGCGGATGGTCGATGGCCAGCCGATGTTTGGCGTCGAGTCGGCCGGCGAGTTCTTCGCCATGGCCGACGCGGAGCAGGTGAGGGCCGCGCTTTGAACAAGCCTATCTCCAAGAGCAATTCCAAGTACGCGATGGGAGCCGCGGATTTCTTCGCCCGCTCCAAGGCGCGGCTCAGCTTCGACGTGCCGGCCGGACTTTTTGATCCCAACATCATCCCGGCCTCCGGCGATCCCGGCACCGACAAGATGCTCGAGATCGTCGCGCGCGAGCAGCCGGTGCGCCCTGCGGCGGTGCTGATCGCGGTGGTCGACCATCCCGAGCCGACCATCCTGCTGACGCAGCGCTCGGCGCATCTCAACGACCACGCCGGCCAGATCGCCTTTCCCGGCGGCAAGATCGACGCGATCGATTCCTCGCCGCTCGACGCCGCACTGCGCGAGGCCGAGGAGGAGGTCGGATTATCCCGGGATTTCATCGAGCCGATCGGCTATCTCGATCTCTACGGCACCGCGTTCGGCTTCCGCATCCTGCCCACGGTCGCCCGTGTCAGGCCCGGTTTTCAGCTCAACATCAACCATTCCGAGGTTGATGACGCATTCGAAGTACCGCTATCCTTCCTGATGAATCCGGCCAATCACCAGGTCCACAGCAAGGAATTCCGCGGCATGGAGCGGTTTTACTATGCGATGCCGTTCGCGGAGCGCTACATCTGGGGCGCCACGGCCGGAATGCTGCGTGTGCTGTATGAGCGGATCTATTCATCATGATCCGGCCGGTTCTGACCGAGATCGGAATCTTCCTCATCCCCTTTGCCGTCTATGCGCTGTTCCTGGCCGCCACGCGGTCCGGCCTGTTCGTGCAATCGTCCTGGCCTGTTACCATCGTCGCGCGCCTCATCCTGGTGGCGCTCGTGCTCGTCATTGCCGGGCTGGTCGGCCTTGCGCATTTCTCCGGCGCTGCGCCGAACTCGACCTACGTTCCCGCCCATATCGAGAACGGCAGGCTCGTGCCGGGCACCGAAAGATAAGGGCCGGACGATGAGCGCGGAGCCGATCCTTGCGGGTGCGCCCTGGCTGACTGCAGGCGGGACCGCGCGCGTCCTGCAACTGCTGGGCGCGGGCGGCGAGCAGGCGCGCGTGGTCGGCGGCACCGTCCGCAACGCGCTGCTCGGCCTGCCGCCGGGCGATATGGATATCGCCACCACGGCGCTGCCGGAGGAGGTGGTGCGGCGCGCGAAGGCCGCCGGCATCAAGTGCGTGCCGACCGGCATCGACCACGGCACCGTCACGCTGGTCATCGACGGCGCGCCCTATGAGGTCACGACGCTGCGCGAGGACACCGAGACCTTCGGCCGCAAGGCCAAGGTTGCCTTCGGCCGCGACTGGGTGAAGGACGCCGAGCGGCGCGACTTCACCATGAACGGCCTGTCGGTCGACGCTAGCGGCGTCGTCTACGACTATGTCGGCGGCATCGCCGATGCCAAGGCGCGCCGCGTGCGATTCATCGGCGATCCCGATCAGCGCATCGCGGAAGATTACCTGCGCATCCTGCGCTTCTTCCGCATCCACGCCGCCTTCGGCGCCGGCGAGCCCGACCGCGAGGCCACTCTCGCCTGCATCCGCGGCCGCGCCGGCCTTGCCACGCTCTCGGCCGAGCGGCTGCGCATGGAGATGCTCAAATTGCTGGTGGCGCAAGGCGCATCCGCCGCCGCGCTGGCCATGGTCGATGCCGGCCTGCTGCAGGCCATGATCGGCGGCGTCGCCTATGCCGGGCCGCTGACGGCGATGATCGCGATCGAGCGCACGCTGGGCCTGACAGCCAGCCCCACGCGCCGTCTCGCGGCGCTGACTGTTGCGGTCACCGAAGACGCCAAGCGTGTCGCGACGCGCCTTCGGCTCTCCAACGCCGAAGCCAAGGCGCTGGATTCGATGGGCCATCGCTGGTGGCGCTTTGCCGCCATGGACGAGGCGCGTGCGCGGCGGCTGCTCTATCGGCTCGGGCCCGAGCGCTATCACGATCGCGTGTTGCTGGCCTGGGCACGCAGCGGCAGCGATGCCAATTCGTCGCGCTGGCGCGAGCTCGCCGAGCTGCCGCAGCGCTGGACCGCGCCGAAATTCCCGCTGAAGGCTGCCGACTTCATCGCTCGCGGCATGGCGGAAGGACCTGCGCTCGGACATGTGTTGACACTCGCCGAGGACGCTTGGCTTGCAGCCGATTTTCCACTAGAGCAAGCCGCACTCGCTGCCATCGCCGATCAAGCCGCCGCACGCGCCACTCGCGAGAAACATTGACCATCGTCGCAGGCTTCGCCGACATCTCGATTTTCCAGCTGCTGCTGGTCGCAATGATGGCGTTGTTTGCTTCCATCATCGGTGGTCTCGCCGGCTACGGCACCGGCGCGTTGATGCCCCTTGTGCTGGTGCCTCTGGTCGGCGCCGAGCCTGTGGTGCCGATCATCGCGATCTCGGCGCTCTTCACCAATTCCAGCCGCACTGTGGCTTATCTCCGCTACGTCGACCGACGCCGCGCGGCGATCGTGCTCGCCTGCGCCGCGCTGACCACCGCGCTCGGCGCCTACGGCTACACCCGCCTCACCAACGCCGGCGCCGCGATCGTGATCGGCACCATGCTGATCCTGAGCGTGCCGCTGCGCCGCGCGCTCCGTCGCCGCGAGGTCAGGATCGGCGACACGGGATTGGCCGCGGGCTCGGTCGGTTACGGCGTCCTCGTCGGCGGCACGTCAGGCTCCGGCGTGATCCTGCTCTCGCTGCTGATGGCCGCCGGCCTCGAAGGCGCCGCCGTGATCGCGACCGACGCGATGATCTCGCTCGGCACCGGCCTCATCAAGATCTCGGTGTTCGGCCTCGCCGGCGCCGTCACCGCGCAAGTGCTCGCCTTCGCGCTTTTGATCGGCGGCATCGCCATCCCCGGCGCGTTCCTGGCCAAAGCCTTCGTCGAGCGGATGCCGGTGCACATCCACACCGCGATCCTGGATGTTGCCGTGATCGCCGGTGGCCTTGTGATGATCTCGGCGGCGGCGAAGCAGTTGATCGGTTAGAGCATGATCCGGAAAAGTGTGCAGCGGTTTTCCGAAAAGATCATGCTCAAACAAAGAGCTAAAGCGCGATGACAAACAATCCTGATCGCATCGCGCTTTAGACGGCCTTGCTCAGCGCGCGGTCGCAGCGGGCGCGGCGTTCAGCGGCGCTCCTCCGACCGAGATCGGACCCGTCGGGGTCGCTGCGCGCGGCGGCTTCTTCGGCCGTGGGACGACGCGTGCTGCCGGAGCAGGTGCGACGGCAGGCGCAGAAGCCGGCGGCGTCGACGTAACGGCCCCGGGCGACGGAGACGGTGCGGCCGGTGGCTGCGGGCCGGGGCCCTTCAGTGCGTCGATTTTCGAACTGAGGTTGGCAAGCTGACCCATGATCGCCTTCAGCTGCTCTTGCTGATCGGCCACCGTCCTTTCGACCGCGGCCACATCGTCAGCCGTCTTCTGCTGCGCGGCAAGCAGGTCCGTCATGAAAGCCTTGTCATTGGCATTGGGTTCGGCATCCGCAGCCTCGCGCCCCGCCGTTTGAACGAGCAATCCGGGATTCAGCCAGACATAACAGGCCCCTGCGCCTGCGAGCGCGAGGACAACGCCGGTGACGAGTGCAAGCGGCCACCGGCGGCGGGGCGCGGGAAGGAAAGGCGGTGGCTCCACGACTGGCCAACTAGGGGACGATTCGGAATTCATCCGAATTTCCTAGTCAGCCTTGTCGCTCGGCGCAATCGGCCTTACGCGGCGGTCGCCAGCACGCGCAGGCGATGACCGTCGGGATCGAGCGCAACGAAGGTATGTCCGAACGGCATTGCGGTCGGAGGCTGCGCAATCCGCACCCCGCGGCTCGTCCATGCTTCAAAGGTCGCGCGCACGGCTTCCTCGTTCGCGGCCGCCCATGAGATCTCGCTGCTACCGGCCTCCGCAACAGACGGCGGCACGACGGCATCCCGCTGCCACAGGCCCAGCATGACGCCGCTCCCGAGCGGAAGCACCACGAATTTGGGGGATGATTGCGCGACGGGGCACCCCAGCAGGGTCTGATAGAAAGTGGAGCTCGCTTGCGCATCGTTGACATAGAGCACCACGAGGTTGAAGTCGGCCATTTGCATCTCCTGTTCAGCTGGCGATGGCCGACGCTTAACTGAAGGTACTGCCAGTTTCTGTCAGCATGGTCAGTGCTCACCAATGCATTCCCGCTGCCGCCATTCCCGCAGCAAATCGGTGCGGCGGCGTGGATAGCGGCGCTCTGTCAGCGTGATCGACACGATCCGGTCGGTGCGAAAATGGCGGTAGTCGCTGCGGCTCTCGCACCAGGCCGCCACCATGCGGACCCGGTCGAAGAACCCGAGCGCGATCGGCCAGATGGTGCGATTGGTGCGGTTGTCCCGTTCGTCGCTGTAGACGATGCGCAATTTGCGCTCGTTGCGGATGGCGGCCCGGATGACCGGCAATTCGGCGTCGCCTGCCGCCGGATCGCGGCGCGCGACCATCAGGCCCGAGGTTTCCAGGCTCCGCTGCAGATCGTCCGGTAGCACGGCGGCGATCTTCGCAAGCACGTTCTTGGCCGCCTTGCCGAGCGGCTCATCCGGCTGTGCCGCAACCCACCGGCCGCCCAGCACCAAGGCTTCGATCTCCTCTTCCGAGAACATCAGCGGCGGCAACATGAACCCCGGCCGCAACACATAGCCGATGCCGGCCTCGCCATCGATGTGGGCCCCCTGGCCCTTCAGCGTCTCGATGTCCCGATAGATCGTCCGCAGCGAGACACCCAGCTCCTCGGCCAGCCGGCCTGCCGCGACCGGCCGGCGGTGACTGCGCAAGAGCTGGATCACATCAAGAAGGCGTTGAGCGCGCGACATGCCGGCTGATATCACGCGCTGCTGCCAGATCCTGTCAGCATCGAACACCCAAGGCGTCATCCGAGATGTCGCCGAGGGCTGCGGCAGCTGACGGGATGCGGCGGGGTAAACAGGAAGCGACCGCCCGGCATTCCGGACGGCGCTCCTGACGGCGGCGTGGACTAGCGGCGGCTTTCGGCGACCTGCCTTTCGCCGGCCAGCTTGCCTCCGGCCAGCAGGCTGGTGCAAAGCCACCTGGTCTCTCGGGGCGATGCGCCGAGGAAGGCCTTGGTTTCGACGCACTGGGCGTAGGTATTGTAGGTCAGCGTGTCTCGGCACGTTGCCGAGAAATGACTGGTGTAAGGCTCAGAGCCGCCACTCAAGCTGCATCCGACCCAGGGCGCGTTGCCGACTCGATAGCTGGTTTCGCAGCCACCGTTGCAGCTGCTGGCGGATCGCTCCAGCTTGGCAAGCCTCGCCAATGGTGTGCCCGGCGCGAACGCCGGATCTTGAGCGGATGATGAGCCGCTGGCGCGGTGGTGAGAGGTCACGGTCGCTGGCCCCTGCCGTGGCGCAACGGTCGGTCTGGGCTTCGGCGCTTCGACCGAAACGGCGGGCAGCAAGGAGTTTGGTGTGGGTTGCGACAGTGCCGTGCCTGATGTGCTGCACAGCAAGACAGCTGACAAAGTAAGGACGACGGACGGCACGGCGAAGCCAAACGACGATCGCATGGGTACCTCCAGAAAATAGTCGGAAATGCTTTCCCGACAGCCAGGGGTTGTATCACAATATTCCGGTACCAGCTATTCGCGCGGTGCAGAACCGCATGTCGATGCGTCGAATCGATCCGGCGGCCAGGGTGAGGCCGGCGGCAACCGCGGCAAAGATTGCAGAGTCTAATAGAGGGTCGGCTGGAGAGCGGCGGAGGTGCAATGAACGTCTACAGAATTCGAGCGGCCAGGCTGGACGAGCAGCGTGAGCTCACGCGCCTCTGCGTCCGCGCGACGATGCATGCAGGGCACGACGAAGCGTTCATCGATCGTGTGATGCCAGCGCTGACGATCACGGTGCCGCTCATCAATTCGGGACATGTTCGAGTCGCGGAAGATTCCGGCGATGCCGTTGGCGTCGTCTGGGCACTGCCGGCGCTTCAGGGAATTGCGTTGCTTCACGGCCTGTATGTCGATCCACCGTGTTGGAAACGCGGAATCGGTCGGGCTCTGTTCGAGGCAGCCGTAACGAGCACGCTCGGGATGAAAGCCGGCGCCCTGATGATCAACGCCGAACCTTCCGCGGAAGGGTTTTACACGCGCATGGGGGCCATCAGGATCGGCGAAGGGCCGTTCTACTTCTCGCCGGAAACCATTCTGCCGCAGCTCCTGTACATCATTCCTCGCGACCGCGAGCCCGCCTCTCCGGCGACGGACCACTAAGTGGCAGGGGAATGTTCACTTTGG
The DNA here is from genome assembly GCF_028128715.1 of Bradyrhizobium sp. CCBAU 51745. Classification (NCBI taxonomy): domain Bacteria; kingdom Pseudomonadati; phylum Pseudomonadota; class Alphaproteobacteria; order Hyphomicrobiales; family Nitrobacteraceae; genus Bradyrhizobium; species Bradyrhizobium sp. CCBAU 51745. The sequence goes on from NZ_LBJP01000093.1 coordinate 619,243, forward strand.
AACGTGGAAGAAGGGGTAAGATGACAGGGCAAATGACCGTCGAACTCTACGGCTACCAGTACAGCGTATATTCCTGGATCGCTCGGTTGGCTCTCCATGAAAAGGGCGTGGTCTACAATTGGCTCGAAGTCGATCCGTTCTCCGAAAATGTGCCGGCAAGCTATCTTGCCATCCATCCGTTCAAGCGCGTGCCCGCGCTGGTTCACGACGGCTTCGCTGTTTACGAGACGGGCGCCATCACGCGATACGTCGATGAGGCCTTTGAAGGTCCGAAGCTCCAGCCAACCGAGCCAAGAGAACGCGCGCGCTGCAGTCAGATCATGTCGATCGTGGACAGCCACGCTTATTGGCCCCTGGTGAGACAGGTCTTTTCGCACAGGGTTTTCAGGCCCGCCTTGGGGCGACCGGTTGACGAGAGCGAGGTTGAACGGGGCCTGGAAGCAGCGCCAAAGGTCCTTGCGGCTCTGGAGACAATGGCTGGCCGGGGGCAATACCTCACCGGCAAGGATTTGTCGTTGGCCGACATCCACCTCGCGCCGATGATCGGCTACTTTGTGTTGACCCCCGAGGGGCTGGCACTCTTGCAGAAGCACACCAGGCTCAGTCGCTGGTGGTCGGCGCTCTCCCGGAGAACCGGGCTCCTGGCCACGATGCCGCGATTGCCCCAAGCACCACAATAACGACGGCGGCCCGCGAAGTGCGCGCCGGGTCGAAAATTGCCCACGATGGCATCATACGCCTGTTTTGCCCGACGGGACAACGAATTTTCGCAAAATCCGTAGTCGCGTTGCCTCTTGCCGCAAGCTGCTGATTCTGCAGCAGCCGCCTACTGTGCATGGGGTTGTTTTCGAAAACCTAGCCCGGCACCAGCTCGGTCAGCGAGCGGATGATGCGGTCGGGCTTGACGGTCGAGCCCTCGGGCAGGCCCTCGCCATGCGCGTCGAGCCAGATCGCATAGATGCCGAGGCGCTGCGGCGTCACCACTTCCCATTCCAGATTGTCGCCGATCATCCAGGTGTCCTCGGCGGTGACGCCGAGCGCTTCCATCGCATGCAGATAGGCGCGCTCCTCGGGCTTGCCGAAACCATGCTCGCCCTCGATCTGGATGTGATCGAAGCGATGGGTCAGCTCGAAGCGCTCGACCTTGGCGCGCTGCATGTCGGCGGCACCATTGGTGACCAGCGCGAGCTTGACGCCGTGGGCCTTGAAGGCGTCGATCGCATCATGCGCACCGGGGAAGACGAAGATCGCTTCCTCGCGATAGGTCGTGAAGCGGTCGGCGAGGCGATCGGCGAGATCGTCCGAGAGCGCGCGATGGCCGCTCGCGGCGAGCGCGGCAAAACCGCCGCGCACCGTCAGCCGGCGGGCCTCGCCGAGCTTCATGCGCCACTCCGCTCCCGCGGTCGACCAGAACTGCCGGGCAGAGGCCAGCACGGCGGTGGCGACCTGCGGCGGCGGCAGCGGCGCGAGCTCTTCGGCGAATTCCTCCGCGATCGTGTTCCAGGCAATCTCGGGCCGGCCATAGGCCGACAGGATGGTGTCGTCCATGTCGATCAGCATGGCGCGGGGCAGCGGCTTGATCACGCTGTTTGTCGTGGTCATGGCCATTTCACCTCCGGCGGCAGCGACGACAGGATCGACTCCACATTGCCGCCGGTCTTGAGCCCGAAGATGGTGCCGCGGTCGTAGAGCAGGTTGAACTCGACATAGCGCCCGCGCCGGATCAACTGCTCCTCGCGGTCTTCAGCGGTCCAGCTTGTCGCGAAATTGCGCCTGACGATGTCAGGGTAGATCTTGAGAAAGGCGCGGCCGACATCCTGCGTGAACGCGAGGTCGGCGTCCCAGTCGCCGCTGTCGTGCCAGTCGTAGAAGATGCCGCCGACGCCGCGCGCCTCTTTCCGGTGCGGCAGATAGAAATACTCGTCGCACCATTTCTTGTACTTGTCGTAATCGGCAACGCCGCCCGGCTGGTCGCAGGCCTGCTTCATCGCGGCGTGGAAGGCGAGGGTATCAGCATCCTCCTGCGTGCGCCTGCGATTCAGCACCGGCGTGAGATCGGCGCCGCCGCCGAACCACGCCTTGGTGGTGACGACGAAGCGCGTGTTCATGTGCACGGCCGGCACGTGCGGATTGCGCATATGCGCGATCAGCGAAATGCCGGAGGCCCAGAACCGCGGATCTTCCGCCGCGCCCGGAATCTGCGCACGAAACTCGGGTGCGAACTCGCCATGCACGGTCGAGCAGTGCACGCCGACCTTCTCGAACAGCCGGCCATGCATCATCGACATCACGCCGCCGCCACCCTTGGCCCCGCTGTGGTCAGTGCGCTGCCAGGGCGTACGATTGAAGCGGCCGGCCGCGCCGGGATAGAGGCTGTGCGGCGCGTCGTCCTCGAGCCGCTCGAAGCTGTCGCAGATGTCGTCGCGCAAGCGCTCGAACCAGGCGCGGGCGCGGGCCTTGCGGTCTTCGATTATCGAAACGTCCATCTCCATTCCACCGCTCTCGTAGGGTGGGCAAAGGCGCCCCTGCGCCGTGCCCACCATCTCTCACCCTCGTCTCGATTGGTGGGCATGCTCCGCTTTGCCCGCCCTGCGAGATATCACGTCTGCGGACCGTAATAGGTGCAGCTTTCGTTGCAACTGTCGCGGTGGATGCTGACGCGGGTCAGCTTGCCGATATGCGCCAGCCGCTCCCAGACGAAGCGCGAGAGGTTTTCCAGCGTCGGTGTGCCGAGCGCCTCGATCTTGTTGAGGAACTTGTGGTCGAGCATCAAGCGCACCTCTTCGATCGCGCGCTGGAGCAGGCCGAGATCGACCACCATGCCGGTCGCAGGATCCGGCGTGCCGCGCACGGTCACCTCGGCGCGGAAGGAGTGGCCGTGGATCTCTTCGCTCGCTTCACCAAAGGTCGTCCCCTTCAGCGTATGCGCCGCCTCGAAGCGGAACTGTTTCGTCAATTCCCACATCTGTCCGTTCAGTCCTATCTGATGCCGAGCGATTTATGCGTCTGCACGCTCAGCCGCCATTGCGGATGGCGCAGGCAATAATCGATCGCGCGCGCGGTGTTCTCGGCGACCTCGGGCCCGTCCATCGGCTGCAGCGAGAAGCGCTCGAAGGCAAGGCCCTCGAATGCTTCGGGCGCGGCGAGGGCCTGCGGATAGACCAGCTTCAACTCATGGCCGCGCTTTAGCACGAGTTCGCTGCCGCCCTTGGGGCTGACGCAAATCCAGTCGAGGCCTGCGGGGGCTTCGACCGTGCCGTTGGTCTCGACGCCGATCTCGAAGCCTTTGGCATGGAGCGCCGCGACCAGGGCGTCGTCGACCTGAAGCAGCGGCTCGCCGCCGGTCAGCACCACATAGCGGTTGGTGGCCGGGCCGGTCCATTGCCCGGCGATGGCATCGGCGAGTTCCGCGGCCGTGGCGTAGCGGCCGCCGAGCGTGCCGTCGGTGCCGACGAAATCCGTGTCGCAGAACTGGCATATGGCCTGGCTGCGGTCCACCTCGCGGCCGCTCCAGAGGTTGCAGCCGGCAAAACGGCAGAACACCGACGCGCGGCCGGCGTGGGCGCCTTCGCCTTGCAGGGTCAGGAAGATTTCCTTGACCGCGTAGCTCACTGGCCTCTCCTCGTCATATCAATTCGTGCGGGTTCCGGACCTGCCGGAGCGCTTCGCCTGCGGCCATCGCCGCGGTCATGGCGACATTGAGCGACCGCAACCCTTCGGTGATCGGGATCACCAGCCGCGCATCCGCGGCCTCGACCACCGCGTCGGTGACGCCGGCGCTCTCGCGCCCGAATAGCAGGATGTCCGACGTGTGGTAACGGAAATCGCGGTAGTCGGTGGCGCCTTTGGTGGTGAACAGCAGCAGGCGGTAGCTTTGTGCCATCCGCCATTCCTCGAATTTGGTCCAGGAGTCATGCCTGGTGATGCTGACATGGTCGAGGTAATCCATTCCCGCTCGGCGGAAATGCCGGTCGGAGACCGGGAAGCCGGCCGGTTCGATGATATGGGCGGCGATGCCGAGGCAGGCGCACAGGCGGAGAATCGTGCCAGTGTTCTGGGGAATGTCGGGCTGGAAAAGTGCGATCTGCATGGGCGTTACAGGGCTTCGGGCGGGGCGGAATTGTCTCAATAAAACATCGCTAGCGCGGGAATTCGTGCATTGCACGCTCCCGCGCCGTTAGCGGGCTTGCGCTCGCCTTGCAAGGGTGCCAATAGAACGATTCTGGACTGCTGTTTTCGCCTTGTTTTGGCGAGGACAAGCCAAGTTCTGCCGCCGCGGGGGGTCGCGGGCGCCGGCAGCGCTGTTCCGGGGACCTTGGGGGCTCCTGGAGCGGTTCCACCGGCAGCATAAGAAGAAAGGGTTGGAATCGTGACGACAGCGTCTTCGGCGGACCATCCGACACGCCGTGATTTCTTATTCGTTGCAACGGGGGCAGCTGCCGCAGTAGGGGGCGCGGCCGCGCTCTGGCCCTTTATTTCCCAGATGAATCCGGACGCCTCGACCATCGCCGCGGGTGCGCCGATCGAGGTCGATCTGAGCCCGGTTGCCGAGGGGCAGGACATCAAGGTGTTCTGGCGCGGCAAGCCGATCTACATCAGCCATCGTACCAAGAAGCAGATCGACGAGGCGCGCGCCGTCAACGTGGCGAGCCTGCCCGATCCGCAGTCCGACGAGGCCCGGGTTAAGTCCGGCCATGATCAGTGGCTGGTCGTGATCGGCATCTGCACCCATCTCGGCTGCATCCCGATCGCCCATGAAGGCAATTACGACGGGTTCTTCTGCCCCTGCCATGGTTCGCAGTACGATTCGTCCGGCCGCATCCGCCAGGGGCCCGCGCCCGCGAACCTGGCCGTGCCGCCGTACACTTTCGTTTCCGACACCAAAATCCAGATCGGCTGAGCTTCGGACCTGCGTCCGAAGCCTCGAACCGTCACGTCGTAATATTTCCTCAGGATCGCATCATGAGCGGACCATCCGACTACCAGCCGAGCAATCCGGCCCTGCAATGGATCGAGCGGCGCCTGCCGATCTTGGGTCTCGTCCATTCCTCCTTCGTCGTCTATCCCACCCCGCGCAACCTGAACTACTGGTGGACCTTCGGCGCCATCCTCTCCTTCATGCTGGGGATGCAGATCCTGACCGGCGTGATCCTGGCGATGCACTATACGCCGCATGCCGATCTCGCCTTCAAGTCGGTCGAGCTGATCGTTCGTGACGTCAACTACGGCTGGCTGCTGCGCAATATGCATGCCTGCGGCGCGTCGATGTTCTTCTTCGCGGTCTATGTCCACATGCTGCGCGGCCTCTATTACGGTTCCTACAAGGAGCCGCGCGAGGTGCTCTGGATTCTCGGCGTCATCATTTACCTCTTGATGATGGCAACGGGCTTCATGGGCTACGTGCTTCCCTGGGGCCAGATGAGCTTCTGGGGCGCCACGGTCATCACCAATTTGTTCTCCGCCATCCCCTATTTCGGCGAGAGCATCGTGACGCTGCTGTGGGGCGGCTATTCGGTCGGCAACCCGACGCTGAACCGCTTCTTCTCGTTGCACTATCTGCTGCCGTTCCTGATCGCGGGCGTCGTCGTGCTCCACGTCTGGGCACTGCATGTCGCCGGCCAGAACAATCCTGATGGCGTCGAGCCGAAGACCGAAAAGGACACGGTGCCGTTCACGCCGCATGCGACCATCAAGGATGGCTTCGGCGTCGCCTGCTTCCTGCTGCTCTACGCCTGGTTCATCTTCTACATGCCGAACTATCTCGGCGATGCCGACAACTACATCCCGGCGAACCCGGGCGTGACGCCGCCGCACATCGTGCCGGAATGGTATTACCTGCCGTTCTACGCGATCCTGCGCTCGATCCCGAACAAGCTCGCGGGCGTCATCGCGATGTTCTCGGCGATCATCATCCTGTGCTTCCTGCCCTGGCTTGACAGCGCCAGGACGCGTTCGTCGAAGTACCGCCCGCTGGCCAAGCAGTTCTTCTGGATCTTCGTCGCGGTCTGCATCCTGCTCGGCTATCTCGGCGCGCAGCCGCCGGAAGGCATCTACGTGATCGCCGGCCGGGTTCTGACGGTCTGCTACTTCGCCTACTTCCTGATCGTGCTGCCGCTGTTGTCAAAAATCGAGAAGCCGCGGCCGGTGCCGAACTCGATCTCGGAAGCGATCCTCGCCAAGACCGGCGGCAAGTCGACGCCAATGGTCTCGACCGCGATCGTGCTCGCCCTGTCAGGCGCGCTGTTCGCCGCGTCGGCCGACAAGGCCCGCGCCGAGGAAGGCGGCACCAAGCCGCCGGGCAACAGCTGGTCGTTCGCCGGCCCTTTCGGCAAGTATGACCGCGGTGCGCTCCAGCGCGGTTTGAAGGTCTACAAGGAAGTGTGCTCCAACTGCCACGGCCTGTCCCTGATCGCGTTCCGTAATCTCGGCGATCCCGGTGGCCCCGGCTATTCGGCAGCGCAGGTGGCGGCGTTCGCGTCCGAGTACAAGATCAAGGACGGCCCGAACGACCAGGGCGAGATGTTCGAGCGCCCAGGCCGGGCGGCCGACTACTTCCCCTCGCCATTCCCGAACGAGCAGGCGGCTCGCGCGGCGAACGGCGGCGCGGCGCCTCCCGACCTGTCGCTGATCACCAAGGCGCGTTCCTACGGCCGTGGCTTCCCGATGTTCCTGATCGATTTCTTCAGCCAGTACCAGGAGCAGGGTCCGGACTATGTCGCCGCCGTGCTGCAAGGCTTCGAGGAGAAGGTCCCTGAGGGCGTGACCATCCCGGAAGGCTCGTACTACAACAGATACTTCCCGGGCCACGCCATCAAGATGCCGAAGCCGCTCAGCGACGGCCAGGTGACCTTCGACGACGGCTCGCCGACGACGGTCGCGCAATACTCCAAGGACGTCACCACATTCCTGATGTGGACCGCCGAACCGCACATGGAAGCGCGCAAGCGCCTCGGCTTCCAGGTCTTCATCTTCCTGATCATCTTCGCGTTCCTGATGTACTTCACCAAGAAGAAGGTCTGGGCCGACTCGCATTGAGCGGCACGCGCGACACGAGAACGAAGAAGCCCCCGCAAGGGGGCTTTTTTGTTGTCGTCATTCCGGGGCGATGCGCAGCATCGAGCCTGGAATCCGTCATCCACCCACTCGGAGGCCCGATGGATTCCGGGGCGCTATCGCGCGCCCCGGAATGACGAGAGTGTGGATTGCCTCGCGCCCGCTTACCCGCCAAAATGCCGCCAACCTCTCCCCCAGAAACGCCTCGGAGGACACCATGGGAACCGCCATCACCTTCAAGCGCCCGGACGGCAAGGACGCCTCGGGCTATCTCGCCAATGCCGCGCGCGGCAATGCGCCGGGCGTGGTCGTGATCCAGGAATGGTGGGGCCTGTCCGACCAGATCAAGGGCCTGTGCGATCGCTTTGCACTCGCCGGCTTCGATGCGCTGGCCCCCGATCTCTACAAGGGCAAGGTGGTGCCGTATCACGACACGGATTCGGCCAACAAGGAGATGAACTCGCTCGACTTCATGGACGCGACCACGCAGACCGTGCGCGGCGCCGCGCAATATCTGTCGCGCAACGGCGCCAAGGTCGGGCTGACCGGCTTCTGCCTCGGCGGCGCCGTCACCATCATCGGTGCGGTGCATGTGCCCGAGCTTGCGGCCGGCGTCGTGTTCTATGGCATCCCGCCGGAGCAGGCGGCCAAGCCCGCCGACGTCAAGATCCCGCTCCAGGCCCATTTCGCCAACAAGGACGATTGGTGCACGCCGGAGCTGGTCAGTGGCTTCGAGAAGGCGATGAAGGCCGCCAGCAAGTCGCTCGAGCTGTTCCGCTATGACGCCGAGCACGCCTTCGTCAACGAGCAGCGCCAGGCCGTGCACGACCGCGAAGCCGCCGAGCTCGCCTGGGGACGGGCGACGGAGTTTTTCAAACAGCATCTCGGGTGATTTCGGAGCGATCGATTGGGAAACGGAGCATGTCGACGTCGTCTTTCGCGCGCCATGTCCTGGGCTTGATCGTTCGCTCGATCATCGGCGTTGGCCTCGTCGTTGCGGTGGCGACGGCTCAGGCAGCGGCACAGCAGGCATTTGTGACGCTGAACGGGGACCCCAAGAACGAGGCCTGGTGGGTCATCGCCGAATTCCATCCTTTCACGACCGAGGTTCGCGGCATCCCCGCGAACCGGATCCGCAAGAGCTGGTGCAAGGCGACCGAATTCCGCAAGGATCTCATTCCAAGCGAATTGCTCTTTGATGGCAGCACGGATGCAATGGCTGCCGGCGATATGTCCTTCGCCATCGAGGGGCGCTTCGATGGTGCTGCCGCCAAGCAGGTCGCGTTGGTGGGCGCCTTCGAAGAATGCGATGGTCCAAGGGGCAGGTTTATTTTGATCCTCGACCAGCCGGGCGACGGGACGCCAAAGATCCGATTTGTCAATGCCGTGCGCACGGACCGTCAATTCGGTGCTTTGCGAAAGGGACAGGACAACAGCATCGTGGCTTGGGCGTGTATGGAGTGCGACAACTTCTCAGTCCTGAAATGGGACCGGAAGAAGCGCAAATTCGACTGGCAGCCTGACCCGGTCGAGCAATAGCCCAAAGCCGGCGACCGAGGGCGGCGGCCCTTGACGCCGCCCCCTCGCCATGGTGAGTATCCGCCCCATGAGCACCGCAGCCCGCCCATCCCGTCGTTGGTGGCGCACCTCCTAAGAGGTGGCCGGTGCGATTTATTCTCCCAAAATCGTCTGAGGTCGCCAGCACAGCGCGGCGGCCTGATCGTTTGTCCTGTGTGGCGTTCCCTCGGCAAGTTTCGTAAGAGGACGACATGAACAGGACAGTCTTTGCCCTCCCTCCCAGAAGCGATTACGTCACCCGCGGCGGTCTTGCGATCACGCGCGTGGCCGAACAATTTACCGGCGGCGCCAACAGGCTTGACGATCTCGTCAGCCTGCTCGACCGCCGCCGCGGCGTGGTGCTGTCCTCGGGCACGACCGTGCCGGGCCGCTACGAGAGCTTTGACCTCGGCTTCTCCGATCCGCCGCTCAAGCTCGAGACCGTTGGCACCAATTTCAAGCTCGAAGCGCTCAATGCGCGTGGCGAGGTGCTGATCGCCTTCCTCGCGGACGTCCTGCACGAACCTTGCGTCGTGATCTCCGAGAAATCATCGACGCGCCTTGCCGGTCACATCATCCGGGGCGATGCGCCGGTCGAGGAAGACCAGCGCACCCGTCGCGCCAGCGTGATGTCGCTGGTGCGCGACATCATTGCGGCCTTCTCCGCCAATGACGACGGGCTGCTCGGCCTGTTCGGCGCCTTCGCCTATGACCTCGTCTTCCAGATCGAGGACCTCGTGCAGAAGCGTCCGCGCGAGCAGGACCAGCGCGACATCGTGCTCTATGTCCCGGATCGCCTGCTCGCCTATGACCGCGCCACCGGGCGCGGCGTCGTGCTTTCCTACGATTTCGCCTGGAAGGGCAAATCGACCGAAGGCCTGCCGCGCGAGACGGCCGAGAGCCCGTATGTGAAAACCGATCGTCAAGGCTTTGCCGATCACGCGCCCGGCGAATATCAGGCGACGGTCGAGACCGCGCGCGCGGCCTTCGCCCGCGGCGATCTGTTCGAGGCCGTGCCGGGCCAGCTCTTCGCCGAGCCCTGCGAACGCTCGCCGGCCGAAGTGTTCCAGCGCCTCTGCGTCATCAACCCGTCGCCCTATGGCGCGCTGATGAATCTCGGTGAGGGCGAATTCCTGGTCTCGGCCTCGCCGGAAATGTTCGTGCGCTCCGACGGACGCCGTGTCGAGACCTGCCCGATATCAGGCACGATCGCGCGCGGTACCGATGCGATCGGTGACGCCGAGCAGATCCGCCAGCTCCTGAATTCCGAGAAGGACGAGTTCGAGCTCAACATGTGCACCGACGTCGACCGCAACGACAAGGCGCGCGTCTGCGTGCCCGGCACGATCAAGGTGCTCGCACGCCGTCAGATCGAGACTTATTCCAAGCTGTTCCACACCGTCGATCATGTCGAGGGCATGCTGCGTCCCGGCTTCGACGCGCTTGATGCCTTCCTTACCCACGCCTGGGCTGTCACCGTGACAGGCGCGCCAAAACTGTGGGCGATGCAGTTCGTCGAGGACCATGAGCGCTCGCCGCGGCGTTGGTATGCCGGCGCGATCGGCGCTGTGAATTTCGACGGCAGCATCAACACCGGCCTCACCATCCGCACTATCAGGATGAAGGACGGTCTTGCCGAGGTGCGCGTCGGCGCCACCTGTCTGTTCGATTCCGATCCGGCCGCGGAAGACCGCGAATGCCAAGTGAAAGCCGCAGCCTTGTTCCAGGCGCTGCGCGGCGATCCGCCGAAGCCGTTGTCGAGCTTCGCGCCTGACGCGACCGGCTCGGGCAAGCGGGTGCTGCTAATCGACCACGACGACAGCTTTGTACACATGCTCGCCGATTATTTCCGTCAGGTCGGCGCCGAGGTCACCGTGGTCCGCTATGTGCATGCGCTCGACATGCTCAAGCAGAAGAGGTGGGATTTGCTGGTGTTGTCGCCCGGTCCTGGCAGGCCTGAGGATTTCGGGATCAAGAAGACCATCGATGCGGCGCTGGCGAACAAGCTGCCGGTGTTCGGCGTCTGCCTCGGCGTGCAGGCGATCGGCGAATATTTCGGCGGCGAGCTCGGCCAGCTCACCCATCCGGCGCACGGAAGGCCCTCGCGGGTGCAGGTGCGCGGCGGGCGCTTGATGCGCAATCTGCCGAACGAGATCGTCATCGGCCGCTATCATTCGCTCTTTGTCGAGCGCGACAGCATGCCGGATGTCCTATCCGTCACTGCCAGCACCGAGGACGGCGTCGCCATGGCGCTGGAGCACAAGACCCTGCCGGTCGCCGGCGTGCAATTCCACCCGGAATCGCTGATGTCGCTCGGCGGCGAGGTGGGCTTGCGTATTGTTGAGAATGCGTTCCGGCTGGATGCGCCGGTCAATTGAGAGGCACCAATGACCTTTGACCACGATTTGAAGGCGAGCGTCCGCACCATCCCCGACTATCCCAAGCCGGGGATCATGTTCCGCGACATCACGACCTTGCTCGCGGATGCGCGTGCCTTCCGCCGCGCGGTCGACGAGCTGGTCAATCCCTGGGCCGGCAACAAGATCGACAAGGTCGCCGGCATGGAGGCGCGCGGTTTCATCATCGGCGGCGCCGTGGCGCATCAGCTTTCGGCCGGTTTTGTGCCGATCCGCAAGAAGGGCAAGCTGCCGCACACCACCGTGCGCATCGCCTATTCGCTCGAATACGGCATCGACGAGATGGAGATGCATGTCGACGCCATCCAGCCCGGGGAGCGCGTCATCCTGGTCGACGATCTCATCGCCACCGGCGGCACCGCAGAAGGCGCCGTGAAGCTGCTCCGCCAGATCGGCGCCAACGTCGTCGCCGCCTGCTTCATCATCGACCTGCCAGAGCTCGGCGGCGCCGCCAAGCTGCGCGCCATGGACGTGCCGGTGCGCACGCTGATGACGTTCGAGGGGCATTGAGGCGGTTTAGATCGCCTCGGCCTTCAGCTCTGCCTGCCAGTGCAGCGCGCGCTCCTTCAGCCGCGCGTTCCTGACGTAAGCGCTCTCCTCATCCTCCAACCGCTCGCATTCGCTGAACGCCAGGCCGGCCTCGCCATGCGCGTTCCAGGCGGCCTGGAGGCTGTGGCAGGGGTGGCCGCCCTGGCGCAGCGTGAACCAGATGCGGTTCTGGATGGTCTCGAGGTTCGGGGCCTGGCCGACCCAGACCTCGCTGGAGGCCGCACAGCGGACGACGAAAATGCCCGCAACGGTCTTCCGCTCCTTGTAGGCGGCGATGGCTGCTTTCCGGTCGATGCTCACGGGAATCCTCGCTGAGGGATGCTGTTGTGCAGCCTCAGTAACGGTCGATGCCTTCGTCGTCAATATTACCCGGATAAAATAATCTGAGGGACGAGCCTCGTCCTTTTCTCGCCCCGGAATGACGCCCCTCAGGACCGCTGCAGGATCAGGCTGAGCTCGAGCTCGCGGAAGGCGAGGTAGTTGCGCCGGATCCACTGGTGCAGCTCGGTCGAGGAATCCTTCTCCTGACGCAGATAGCCGGTGAAGGAGAAGCTCAGCCGGTCGATATAAGTTTTGAGGAAGCCGGGCAGTGCGGGAAGACGGAACAGTCTGCCGCCTTCCATCGCGGGCGGCAGCTCGCCGCGGATGACGAACTCATTGTCGACGGTGATCAGGTTCATCCGCGGGATTTGCTGGCGCAGCATCTCATGGGCACGGGCCGAGACGCGGTCGGTGTCGGCGACGAAGAGGATCTGTGGTGCGACATGCCGGCGCGCCGCTTCCTTGAGCAGGCCGATCTCGTCGGTCATCTTGAAGAATTCGTCGAAGGCGTGGAAGCCGAGATCGATGACCTTGGCAAGACCGTCGTCGATGATGACGCGGTCCATCAGCTGCATCTTGCCGAAGGTGTCGATCACGTCGGCGGTCTCGGTCACCTTCGGCAGGTAGTCGAGCAGCGACGGCTCCTTCAGATTGACGTCGAAGGCCGCGACATTACCGTTCTTGAGCAGCAAAAATTCGCTCAACAGCCGCGCCAGCAGCGTCTTGCCGACCTGCGGGCGGGACGAGCAGATGATGTAGAGCGGCGTCGCGGGCATCACGCTATTATCTGAGCGAACTCACCGCCCAATCCAGCCGTATCGGCTCTGCTAGCGCAACTATTTTTCGCTGTTGCGGGTGACAGGTTTCGAACCGACGATGTCGGTCAGGCGGATCCGGTCGAACTCGCTCCAGACATTCGCCAGCCAATGCCGGACATAGCCGCGCAGCACGAACGAATAGTTCGCGGCCTCGTCGTGGATGCCTTTATTGGCGACGAATTTCAGGAACGGGACCGAGGACACCTCGACCTGCTCATAGGCCATTTCGTTGAGCTTCGGGATGGTCAGCTCGGTCGCGTCCTTGATGCGGTGGAAGTAGGAATTATAGGTCGCCTGGTCCCACTGGAAGAATTGGGTGTCGTTGATGAAGTTCTTCACCAGGAAGTATTTTGCACCACCCATGAAGCTGGCGGTCTCAGCGATCTCCTCCAGCGAGGCGATCGAAGGTCCGAGAATGTGGAACACGGCAAAGGTGATCTGCCCGGCCTTGGCGGCGTCGAGGAAGCCGATGTCGCGCAGTGAGGCCAGCGCAGGCGAGAGCAGGCCGGCGCGAACGTCGATGACGGTGACCGAAGGGCTGACGGCGTTGAGCGTGTCGAAGATCTTCATCTGGTCGGCCGTCGTCGTCATGTCGACGATCTCGGTGATCTCGGGGTGGAAGCGCTTCAGCGTTCCCCGCGGCGACTCCGTATCGAAGGCGCGCGTCGGCACGTTGTTGGCTGAGAAATAATCGAGCAAGGTGCGCGATACCGTGGTCTTGCCGACCCCGCCCTTGTCCGCGCCCACCACAACTACCGCCGGCTTTGCCATTGCTGTCCCCTAACGCGCGCCCCCGATCGCGAGGTCGCAATCGGCCGGGCCCCAAATCAATGTCCCGAGTCTGCTGTTGGGCGCGAACATGGCAGAAACAAGGGAGAATTCAAATCTCTGGCGCAGGCCAGCTGCAATTCCTGGAGTTTTTCCCAAGGGCCGTGAAACCGGCTGCAAGGCGTGACGAATTGCTCGCTCAATGGCGGCCCCAGGGACCCATGGGATTGCCCATAGAATTAGCCATGGGATTACCCGGAGGGCCCAGCGGATCGGCTGCAGCGGTTCCTGCGGAGCTCGGCGCGGGCACAGGCGGCGGACCGGGCGGGTTGGCTGCATCGTTCCACGGGCCATGCGGGATTGGAGGAGGGGCACTCTGCGGATCGGCCTGTGCCTCGGGCGCGCCGGTCTCGGGCTGCTCGGTCTCGTCAGCGGGCGGCGGCAGCGGACCCGGATCATGGCCGCCGGCAAACTTGACCAGCGCGTCGACGCGGGACTGCACCGAGGGGTGAGTCGCGAACAGATCGGCAAAGCCTTCGCGCGGATTGTCCAGGCACAGCTCCATCACCGCGGAGGTCGCGCCCGGTAATTCGCCACGGCCTTCGATCTTGCGCAGCGCCGAGATCATGGCATCAGGGTTTTTCGTCAGCTCGACCGAGCCGGCATCGGCGAGATATTCGCGCGAGCGCGACAGTGCGAGCTTGACCACCTGCGACACCAGCCAGGCCACCACGATCAGCACGACCGCGATGATGATGACGATGATTGCGCCGCCGCCGGAATTCTTGTTGTCGCTCGACGATGAGGATGAGCGGGACGACGAGGAGGAGCCCGACGACCAAGATCCGCCACCGGAGCTCCAGCTCAGATTGGTGAACAGGCGGAAGAACAATTCGCCGAAGAATCCGACCACGCCGGCGATGATCACGGCGACCACCATCAGCTGCACGTCGCCGTTCTTGATGTGGGTCAGCTCGTGGCCGAGCACCGCCTCGATCTCCTGGTCGTTCAGCGCCTTGAGCAGACCCGTGGTGACGGTGACGGCATATTGCCGCGGATTGAGGCCGGTCGCGAACGCGTTCAGCGCCGGAGAATCCATGATCTTCAGCTTCGGCATGGTGATGCCGCGCGAGATGCAGAGATTTTCCAGGAGATTGTAGAGCCGCGGCTCCTCCTGCCTGGTGACGTCGCGGCCGCCGGTGACCGCGTCGATCATCGACTGGTGGAAGAAATAGGCGATGGCGATCCAGGCAATCGCCGCGGCCGTCGCAAAGGGGAAGGCGACAATGAGGTCGTGGAAGCCCCGGTTCAGATAATAGGCGACGGTGCCGTTGCCGTTGGTGACGACCTCGGCGACCAGCGCGCCGGCAAAGACCAGCACATAGACCAGCGCGAACAGGCCGGCGAGCAGCAGCATCGAACGAAACTTGTTCGAGGCGATGTGCGTGTAGAGACCATACGCGGCCATGACTGCTTCCGTTAGCTTCGGTCATTCCGGGGCACGCCAACGGCGTGAACCCGGAAACCAGAGCTTAGTGTCGCGGTCGAGGTTCCGGGTTCGCGTCTTCGACGCGCCCCGGAACGACGAAGGTGAGGATCATGCTGCAATCAGAACTTCACCTGAGGGGCGGCCTCGACCTCGGTGCGGCTGGTGCCGAGATCGAAGAAGTCCTTCTTGGTGAAACCGAACATGCCGGCGAACAAAGCGGCGGGCATCTGCTGGATGCCGGTGTTGTACTCCTGGACCGCGTTGTTGAAGAAGCGGCGGCTCGCGGCAATCTTGTTTTCGAGGTCGGAGAGCTCGCTCGCGAGCTGCTGGAAATTGGCGTTGGCCTTGAGGTCCGGGTAGGCCTCCGACAGCGCGATCAGCCGGCCGAGCGCGCCGGAGAGCTGGTTTTCGGCCGCGGACACCTGCGCCGGTCCCTGCGCCGACATCGCCGAATTGCGCGCCTTGATGACGTCGTCGAGCGTGCCGCGCTCGTGCGAGGCATAGCCCTTCACCGTCTCGACCAGGTTCGGGATCAAATCATGACGCTGCTTGAGCTGCACGTCGACATCGGCAAAGGCCTGGCCGACGCGCTGGCCCAGCGCCACCAGCCGGTTGTAGGCGCTGAACGCCAGGAACACGAGGACGACGATGACGCCGAGAACGATCCAGCCGGTCGACATGGAGGACTCCTGAAGAGGGAAGAAGGCGGGCGCTAGGGTAGACCAAATTGGCGCAGGGCGAGAGCCCCGGCGCAGAGGGAAGGTAAGGCTTGGTCGGAACAGGAACCATCCAAGTTCAAGGAGAAAGCCCTGAACGAGGTTAACTTTCGGCAATAACGGCCTCGCCCCAGCGCCAGCGCCGGGCGCTTGCGTAGGCCGCTTTGTCGCGCCGCGGGACTTTCGCGAGGTCGACACCGTCCCCGGTGCAAAGCTTTGCCGTGACCTCGACCTTGCCGACCTCAGGTGGCGCCAGCACGCGTGCGGCGCGGATTGCCGGCGGCGTGCGGGTCAATGCGACATAGATGAAGCGTTCGTCCTCGAACGGCACCTCGGCGCCCTTGATCTGGCGGTGCGCCTGGGAGCGCGGCAGGCGCTGGTTGAAATGGCACCAGTCGGGTGCGATGAGCGGGCACGGTTTTTCGTGCGGGCAGGGCGCGGCGACGAAGGCGCCTTGCGCGATCAACTGCGCGCGCAGCGCGAGGATGCGGTCGTAGCCGGCAGGCGTGCCGGGCTCGATCACGACAAGCGCGTGGCGCGCTTTGGCCCACATCGTCTCCGCGAGCTTGCGCTGGTCGGCTTCACTGATCTCGCCGATGATGTAGCTCGCGACGACGAGATCGGCTTGTGCGACCTCGGCGAGGTTGGTGGCGGCATCACCGGGCAAATAGCGGCAATCGGCGAGGCGCGTGCTGTCGCGAGCGAGCTCGAGCGCGAGCCGGCTGAGCGTAGCGTTGGCGTCGAGCAGGGTGAAGTCCTGCAGGGACGGAAACGCTTCCGCGGCGGCCCAACTCGCGGTGCCTGGACCTGCGCCAACATCGAGCAGCGTTTCTGGTGCGAAGTCGGGCGCGATCTCAGCCAGCGCACTCAGGCTCGCAGCGACGGCCGCGTAGGTGGCCGGCATCCGCGCCAGCGCATAGGCAAGTGCATCGGCCTCCGACTTGATCGTGCCGGACCCGCCGCCGGCGCGATAGGTGGTCGAGATTTTCTGTGACCGCCGTGCCGCGTCGGTGCGGGAAAAGCCCTGCAGCCTGGCGTCGAGCGCGGCCTTGAGTTCGGCGGGAAGCGTGGGCGCGACCATTTTCATTCGCCGTCATCCCGGGGCGCGACGAAGTCGTGAACCCGGGATCTCGAGATGATGGCGCGAGATTCCGGGTTCTCGCTTCGCGAGCCCCGGAATGACGGCAGAGATATCACGCCACGTTCTGGTCGAGAATGTCCACGGCTTCGGCGAGGCTCACAGACACCAGCTGCGACACGCCGCGCTCGGCCATGGTGACGCCGAACAGGCGGTTCATCCGCGCCATCGTGATCGGGTTGTGCGTGATGATGATGAAGCGCGTGTCGGTCGAGCCGGTCATCTCGTGCAGGAGGTTGCAGTACCGTTCGACGTTGTGGTCGTCGAGCGGCGCGTCGACTTCGTCCAGCACGCAGATCGGGGACGGGTTGGTGAGGAATACCGCGAAGATCAGCGCCATTGCGGTCAGCGCCTGCTCGCCGCCCGACAGCAGCGACAGCGTCTGCGGCTTCTTGCCCGGCGGCTTGGCGATGATTTCGAGACCGGCCTCCAGCGGATCGTCGCTCTCGATCAGATGCAGCGCGGCCTCGCCGCCGCCGAACAGCTCGACGAACAGGCGCTTGAAGTGGTTGTTGACGACCTCGAACGAGGTCAGAAGCCGCTCGCGCGCCTCCTTGTTGAGGCTCTGGATGCCCTGGCGCAGCCGCTTGATGGCCTCGACCAAATCGTCGCGTTCGGTGACGAGGCCCGTGTGCTGGGTCTCGACCTCGCGCAGCTCTTCCTCCGCGCGCAAATTCACGGCGCCGAGGCGCTCGCGGTCGCGGCGCATCTTTTCGAGGTCTTCCTCGATGTCGTGCAGCGGCGGCAGCTCGGCGCCGGGCTCGATCTCGGCAAGGCCGGCGACGGCCTGCGGCTCGACCTCCAGCATGTCGCGGATCTCTCGCTCGATGTCCTCGAGCCGGCGCCGCGCGCCTTCCATGCGCTCCTCGGCGCGGGCGGTGGCCTCGCGGGCGCTCGACAAGGCTTCAAGCGTCAGCTTGGCAACGCGATCGGTCTCGGCCATCGCGGTCTCGGCGGTGGCGAGCGCGTCGGCGGCCATGCGGCGGTCGTTCTCGGCGTATTCGATCTCGGTGATCAGAGCGCTGCGCTTCTCGGCGAACAATGCGGGCGCGTTTTCGAGTTCGCTGCGCTCGATCGTGAGCTCGGCAATACGGGCCTGGATGGTGTCGATATGGGAGGCCGCGCTTTCCTTGCGGTTCGCCCACTCGGTACGTTCGGCGAGGATCGCCTGGACGCGGCGATCGGCCAGCTCAGCCTCGCGCGCCAGGGCCTGCGCCTCGGCGCGGACCTGAGCGGCGATGCGGCGATGGTTTTCGATGTCGCTCCGCACCGCGGCGAGACGCGTCTCGGTGTCCTCGCTCGACGGCAGCTCGCTGATGCCGGCTTCGGCGTATTCGTAGGCAGCTTCAGCCTCGGCGCGGTCGGCGGCAAGACGGCTATGCGCTTCCGACAGCGTCGCCTTGCGCGCGGCATGGCGGCTGATCTCGCGCTCGGCGGCGGCATGGCGCTCGCGCGCGACGTTCAGCTCGCGCTGCGCGGCACGCATGGCTTCGCGGCTGGCGCCTTCGGTGCTCGCCGCCATCTGAAGCTCGGACTCGGCATTCTCCAGCGCCTGGCGCTTGATCTGCGCGTCGATGCGGGCCTGCTCCAGCTCGTTCTCGATGTCGACGAGGCGGGCACGCTCGGCGAGGCGCCGTGCCGCGCCAGTCGGAGCGTGCGCGGCGGCGACAAAACCATCCCAGCGCCAGACGTCGCCCTCGGGCGAGACCAGTCGCTGGCCGGTCTTGAGCTGGGCGACCAGCTCGGCCCCGCGCTCGCGCGGCACCACGCCGATCTGCGCCAGGCGGCGCGTCAGCTCGGCCGGCGCCTGCACATGGCTCGCGAGCGGGGTGACGCCCTCGGGCAGCTCCGGATCGCCGTCGGTGACGCCGACATTGGTCCAGCGCATCGGCGCGGAAGGGTCGATCGGCGCATCGAGATCGTCGCCGAGCGCCGCGCCGATGGCCTTTTCAAAGCCCTTGTCGACGGTGATGCCGTCGATGATCGGCGGCCACAGATTCTTGGTCTCGCCGTTGACGATTTTCGAGATCGTGCGCGCCTCGGTGTCGAGCCGCTGCACACGCTTGTCGGCTTCGACCAGCGGCGAGCGCGAGGCTTCCAGCGTCTGGCGTGCGGCGACATGCGCGGCTTCGCTCGCTTGAGCTGCAGCTTCCGAAGCCGCCAGCGTCTGCTCGGCGCTCTCGACCGCGGCGGTCAGGTCGTCGAGGTCGCCGAAACCGCCGGTCTCCGCAGCGAGCTTCTGCTCCTCGGCGGCAACATTGGCGATTTCCTGGTCGAGGCGGGCGAGCTTGTCGCGGTGGGTGCGGACGTTGGCCTCGAGCTGGTTGCGCTTGGCGGTGAGGTCGGCGAGCGCGGTGGTGAGCTCGGCGAACTGCTGCTCGGTCTCGGTCAGCACCGCCTCGGCTTCGGCGACACGCTCGTCGACGCCGGAACGCTTCTCGACGCGCGACTTGATTTCTTCCTTCAGCTCGGCGTCTTCGGTGTCGAGCCGCTGCAGCGCGACGTCGGCATCCATGGTTTGTTGCTGAGCGCGGGAAATATCGCCTTCGAACTGGGCGAGACGACGCTCGAGTTCGGCGACGCGCTCCTTGGCGCGCTCTTCCTCGCGGTCGAGCTGCTCGCGGGCATTGGTCAGGCGCTGCAGGCCTGCGGCGGCGCGCGCCTCGGCATCGCGCAGCGCCGGCATTTCGGCGGCGCGGATCGCCTGGATACGCGCGGCCTCGGCCTGATGCTGGGTGCGCTCGGCCATCTCGCGCACGGCAAGGTCATGCGTCTGGCCGGATTCGTTGACGTCGGCATGGGCGCCGATCCAGCGTAGATGGAATAGCGTCGCTTCCGCCTTGCGGACCTTGGCCGCGACCTCGCGATAGCGCACCGCCTGGCGGGCCTGCTTCTTCAGGCCTTCCATTTGCCCTGCGAGCTGGCCGATCACGTCCTCGACGCGGGTAAGGTTGGTCTCGGCTGCCTTCAGCCGCAGCTCGGCTTCGTGGCGGCGGGCGTGCAGACCGGCAACGCCCGCGGCGTCTTCCAGCACGCGGCGGCGCTGCTCGGGCTTGGCCTGGATGATCTCGCCGATCTTGCCCTGGTGGACGAGGGCCGGCGAGCGAGCGCCGGTGGCGGCATCTGCGAACAGGATCTGCACGTCGCGGGCGCGCACGTCGCGGCCGTTGATGCGATAGACCGAGCCCGCCTCGCGCTCGATGCGGCGGGAGATTTCGAGAATCTGGCTGTCGTTCATCGCCGCCGGCGCGGTGCGATCGGCATTGTCGATCGTCATCGTCACTTCGGCGTGGTTGCGCGCCGGACGGTTGCCGGAACCGGCGAAGATCACCGCGTCCATGTCGGCGGCGCGCAAGCTCTTGTAGGAGGTTTCACCCATCGCCCAGCGCAGCGCCTCGACGAGGTTCGACTTGCCGCAACCGTTGGGTCCGACCACGCCGGTGAGGCCAGGCTCGATGACGAAGTCCGTGGGCTCAACGAAAGACTTGAAGCCGTGAAGGCGCAGGCGGGTGATTTTCATAAGCACGCATCTCTGTTGGCAGGCGCGAATCCCCCTGCCCGGACAATACCATGGAAGGCAATGTCGCTGTCTGGGCGAGTCGCGCGGGGCGCCTCATGCGGCGGACAATGGCCGCGGTGCGCCGCGAGGGCAACCAGCGAAAGCCGCTTTTCCCAAGGGATTTATGCCGGGAAAGATACGGCTTTCGAGATGCGAATCAGGATCTTGACGAGCGAATCAGCTCTTCAGCAGCGGATTGATCTTCTTGGCGAACTCCTCGAACGAAGCCTCGCCCTTGATCTTCTCGCCGTTGATGAAGAAGGTCGGCGTCGAATCCACCTTGAGAACGTCGCTGGCGTATTTCTGGTCGGCGGCGATCTTGTCGAGCAGCGCCTGGTCCTTCAGGCAGGCTTCCACCTGCTGCTGGGTGAGGCCGGCCTGCTTGCCGATCCGCGTCAGGGTCTCCGTGGTGTTCTTCGCCACCCAGTCGTTCTGCTGGCGGAACAGCATGTCGGTGACGGCGAAGTATTTCGCGGCGTCGCCATTGGCGATGCAGCGCGACAGCATCGAGCCCGCAGCGGCCTTGATGTCGAGCGGGAACTCGCGGAAGACGTAGCGGATCTTGCCGGTGTCGATGTACTCCGACTTGATCTTGGGGAACACCTGCTCGTTGAAGGCCGCGCAGTGTGGGCAGGTCATCGAGGCGAATTCGGTGATGGTCACAGCGGCGTCCTTCGGGCCGAGCGCCATGTCGGGCAGCGATACGGGCTTGGCCACGGCTGCGGCGTCCTGCGCCATGGCTTCAGGGATCAAGGCTTCGGAGATGAACCGCAGCGGCGAGAGCCCGGCGAGCGCGGCAAGACCGGTCAGCGACAGCATCGTGGTGAAGGCGCGGCGGGTGATGATCAAGGTCGGCTCCCGAATTGGCGTGGTCTTGCCCGAGGTGCGTATCGAGGTTCCCGGGCGGCCTGTCGCTAGCTTGAAACGTGGTTTGAGGCAATGGCGAGCGGCAGCAACGGGTCCAGAATAGCCCGGGAATGAGGCTCAATTTCGCTTGATGGCGGCTCCGAGCCGCGCCAGCGCCGTCTTCAATTCCTCGTCCTCGATGTCGCCCAGGCTCTCCGCCACCTTGGCGACGGCCTTGGGGTCCGGCGGGCCGGGTCGCTTGCGGACCCGGGGTCGCGACAGGGGGGCCTGGCGGAAGGCGAGCTTGCCGACCGCGCTCCAGCCCAAGAAGCGGTTCACCCGTTCCAGGATCACGTCGGCCGAGTGCTGGATTTCCAGCGCCATCGGCCCCTCGACCCGCAGCACCAGCGTCGCCGGCTCCTGCGGCTGGCCCTCCACGGGCCGCGGCCACTGCATCTTCAGCGGCTCGGCATGGGCCGCGATCTCGGGTCCCGCGATCTGCGCCCACCGCGTCACCAGCTCGCGCGCCGCAAATCCCTGCTTGGCATAGGCCTCGGCAAAGACGTCGTTGAGCAGGATCCCGAGCGGCTTGGCGCTGATGGGCCCGGGTTTGGGAGGGAATTTGGCCATGGGGCCTTATAGCACTCCGGCGTGGGCCGGCAGACTCTCCGCAGCGAAGAAAGACGTGGATGCCCGCGACGAGCGCGGGCATGACGTGGAGAGGCCGGTGCGTTGTCGCTACTGTGAGAGTATGAGCACCAAATCCGCCCGGATGGCGACATCGGAACCCAGACCGTCAGAGACCGTGTCGCGCCCAGTCGCGTTGCTCGCCTGGTACGACCGCCACCGCCGCAGGCTGCCCTGGCGCGCGGCGCCCGGCGAGACGTCGGATCCCTATCGCGTCTGGCTCTCGGAGATCATGCTGCAGCAGACCACAGTGAAGGCGGTCGGGCCCTATTTCGAGAAATTCGTCGCGCGCTGGCCTGACGTCACGGCCTTGGGAACCGCCTCGCTTGATGACGTGCTGCGGATGTGGGCCGGGCTCGGCTATTATTCGCGTGCGCGCAATCTTCATGCCTGTGCGGTCGCTGTGACGCGCGAGCATCGCGGTGTCTTCCCCGATACGGAGGAGGGGCTGCGGGCGCTCCCGGGAATTGGGCCCTACACAGCGGCGGCGATTGCCGCGATCGCGTTCGACCGCCACACCATGCCTGTCGACGGCAATATCGAGCGCGTGGTGTCGCGCCTGTATGCGGTCGAGGAGGAGCTGCCGCAGGCCAAGCCGTTGATCCAGCGGATGGCGGCGACGCTGCTGGCCAACGCGCGTGCCGGCGACAGTGCCCAGGCGCTGATGGATCTGGGCGCCTCGATCTGCACGCCGAAGAAACCGGCCTGTTCACTATGCCCATTGAACGAGGATTGTGTGGCGCGCGCGCAGGGCACGCAGGAGACGTTTCCGCGCAAGGCGCCGAAGAAGAGTGGGACGCTGCGGCGCGGCGCTGCCTTCGTCGTCACGCGTGGCGATGAGCTGCTGGTCCGCTCGAGGCCCGAAAAGGGCCTGCTCGGCGGCATGACCGAGGTGCCGGGCTCGAACTGGCTCGCCGGACAGGAAGACGCAGCGGCGAAGCGGCAGGCGCCTGAGTTGAAAGGGCTGTCGCGCTGGCAGCGCAAGGTCGGCGTGGTCAGCCACGTCTTCACGCATTTTCCGCTGGAGCTCGTGGTCTACACCGCGAAGGCCGAAGCCCGCACCCGGGCACCAGCGGGCATGCGTTGGGTGCCGATCGCGACGCTGGCCGATGAGGCGCTGCCGAACGTGATGCGCAAGGTGATCGCGCACGCGCTGGACCTTTCATCGGGGCCAGCTTCCTGACAGCACGCTGGCAGCAGCGCTGCGCTATCAGCATGCGATACGGAGGCTGCCAATGGTCAAGACCGCGCTCGACAACTTCAAGAGGCCGCCCTGCGCCGAGCTGCTCGGCTGGCGCCTGCTCGATGCTCGTCCCGACGAGGGGTGGATCAAGCTCGGCTTCGAGGGCAGACCCGAGTTCTGCAATCCGGCCGGCTTCATCCAGGGCGGCATGCTCTCGGCGATGCTCGATGACACGATGGGACCGGCGGTGCTGGTGATGAGCGAGGGCCGCCTCTACACCACCACCATCAGCATGACCGTGAATTTCCTCAGCCCCGCAAAGCCTGGCCCGATCATCGGCGAAGCCAGGGTGACGCAGCTCGGCAAGACCATCGCGTTCGTCGAGGCCAAGCTGATGGCGGAGGATGGCACGGTGCTGGCGACGGCCAGCGCGAGCGAGCGATTGCTGGAGGCGGCAAGGGTGGTGAAGTGAGGCGGGTGCCTGCGATTCGCCTCCGCCAAATTTCCGGGTCGTCATGCCCGGGCTTGTCCCGGGCATCCACGTCCTTGGTTGGCCTGAGCAAGTCGTGGATGGCCGGGACAAGCCCGGCCATGACGAATTCTGGAAATCCCAGCGACGCCCGAATGAAGCTCACACCCGCGCGCGCGTCCTTGCTCACGATCGGCGGCTTGGCGTTCAGCGCCTCGACCTGGAAGCCCGCGACGCGCTTGTAGTTCGCGGCGATGTCTTCCAGCTCTTTTTGTGACAGCACGTCGGTGACGACCTTGTAGCCGTCAGGCGCGCGTTCTTCGACGAGCTGCATCACCTGCTCGGGGCCGTTCTTGCGGTTGAGCAGCACGAGATCGGTGGTCGCAGGCCGCCGCTCGGCCTCATAGGCGAGCAGAGCTGCGGTCGTCGGGCCATGCGCCAGGATCTCGCGGGTGATGGTGCGGGCATCGAGGATCGCCTGCGAGGCGCCGTTCGAGCCGATCGGGTACATCGGATGCGCGGCATCGCCCATCAGCGTCACCTTGCCGAAGGTCCATTGCGAGACCGGATCGCGGTCGACCAGCGGATATTCATAGGCGTGCGGACAATTCCTGATCAGGCCGGGCACGTCGAGCCAGTCGAATGTCCAGCTCTCGAACCAGGGCAGGAACTCCTCCAGCCGCGCGGTGCGGTTATAGTCCTCGCGGCGCCATTGATAGGTCGGCGGCATGTGCCGCTCGGCGACCCAATTGATCAGGTGGTTGCCTGCAGCGTCCGGCTCCTTCGAGATCGGATAGCAGACGAATTTCAGGATCTCGTGACCGGCCATGATCATGGTGCGGCCGGTGAGGAAGGCTTTCGCCGGCGTGACGCCGCGCCAGAGGATGCGGCCGTTCCAGATCGGTGGGCCTTCGTTCGGATAGAGCTTTTCGCGCGCGGCGGAATGGATGCCGTCGGCGGCGATCAGGATCGCGCCTTCATATGTGCCTGCGGGCTTGCCGGTCGCCTTGTCGATGAAGTCGGCACGCACGCCGCTGGCCGTCTCGGTCCAGCCGGTCAGATGATGGCTGGTCAAAATGTTCTCGCGGCCGAGCCGCTCGATTGCGACATCGAGCAGGATCTGCTGCAGCGTGCCACGATGGATCGAGAACTGCGGCCATTTGTAGCCGGCTTCCAGCCCGCGCGGCTCGCTCCAGATCGGCTTGCCGTGCTTGGAGAAATAGGCGAGCTCGCGGGTCCGCACGCCGCTGGCGTCCAGCCTGTCCAGCAGCCCGAGCTCGATCAGCTCGCGCACCGCATGCGGCAGCACGTTGATGCCGACGCCCAGCGGCTTCAGCTCCGCGACGCTCTCGAACACTTTTACCGGCACGCCGATTTGATGCAGGCTGAGCGCGAGCGTCAGCCCGCCGATGCCGCCGCCGGCGATGAGGACCGTCATGACAAACCCCTCCGATTGCAGGCGTCTTGGCACAGGCGGGCGGATGTGGGCAACTGCGAAGAGGATGTCGTGCTCTAGACCTCGGGGGCAACAGCCGTTAACGTCCGGCTTTCCCATGAGGTCCGACATGCTCAAGCTCTACTACGCCCCCGGCACCTGCGCGCTCGCCACCTACATGACCCTCGAGGAGGCCGGCGCCGACTACACGGCTGAACGGCTGAGCCTCAAGGACAATCAGCAGAACAGCCCGGAATATCTCGCCATCAACCCGAAGGGGCGTGTCCCGGCCCTGGTGACCGACCGCGGCGTCCTCACCGAGACGCCGGCGATGCTGGCCTATATCGCGCAAACCTTCCCGAAGGCGAAACTCGCGCCGCTCGACGATCCCTTCGACTTCGCCCAGGTGCAGTCGTTCAACTCCTATCTGTGCTCGACCGTGCACATCAATCACGCCCACAAGCTGCGCGGCGCGCGCTGGGCGACGCAGGAGAGCTCGTTCGCCGACATGAAGGCGATGGTGCCGCAGACCATGGGCGCCTGCTTCAAGCTGATCGAGCAGAGGATGTTCAAAGGCCCCTGGGTGATGGGCGATCAGTTCACGGTCTGCGATCCCTATCTCCACACGCTCTCGCACTGGCTCGAAGGCGACAGCGTCGACATCAACGCCACGCCGAAGATCGCCGACCATTTCAAGCGCATGTCGGACCGCCCCGCCGTGCGCAAGGTGATGGACGCGCAGAAGGCGTGACGGCTGCGGTTCTTGTAGGGTGGGCAAAGGCGCAAAGCGCCGTGCCCACGATCTTTCGCCGCTGGCAACAGGTGGTGGGCACGCTTCGCTTTGCCCACCCTACGAGAGCTAACCCACCCTACAAAGCTTTCTTCTCCAACTCCCGCCCCGTCTCCAGCATCAGCCGCCGCAGCCAGATCGAGCCCGGGTCCATCTGCGCCCGGGTCGGATAGAACATGAACTGCTCGTCGATCCCGGGATCGAGCGGCGGCGCGACGGTGACGAGGCCGAGCTGCTTCGACAGCGCGGCGATCAGCCGCCGCGGCACGAAGGCGACGAGGTCGGTCCGGGCGGCGACGTGCAGGGCCTCGAGATAGCCCGAGACCACCAGCGAAATGTGCCGCTCGATGCCTTTGCTGCGCAGCCAGGTGTCGATCAGGTCCTCGGGCTGGCCGCGGATGATCACGCCGACATGGCGCGCGGCGAGGAACGCCTCGCGCCGCTTCAGCTTCGGCGCAAGCGGGTGGCCGCGCCGCACGGCGAGCGCATCGCCGTCGGTGTAGAGCAGCTGGCGATGAAAACCCTTGAAGGCGTTGCCGATCGAGACCACGAGGTCGATGATGCGGGCGAACTCGGCATGAAAGATCGCCGGTCCCCGCCACGGCACGACGTCGATGCGGACATTGGGCGCAAGGCGCGTGACCTTCTCCATCAAGGGCGGCATCAATAGCTCGACCGCGAGATCAGGCATCATCAGGCGGAACTGCCGCTCGCTGCGCGCGGCGTCGAATTCCTCGGGCACGAACAGCCCGCGCACCTGGTCCAGCGCCTGCGCCAGCGGCGCGCGCAGGGCTTGCGCCCGCGGCGTCAGCTCCATCCGTGCGCCGGTTCGCACCAGCAGCGGGTCGCCGAAGATGTCGCGCAGCCGCTGCAGGGCGTGGCTGGTGGCCGGCTGTGACAGCCCGATGCGCATGGCGGCGCGGCTGACATTGGCCTCGCGCAGCAGCGCGTCGAGCGCAGTCAGGAGGTTGAGATCGAGCGAATTCAAATTCATGAGGCGAATAGATATCATATTCGCTATCGATTTGAAGAATTCCAATCAAGCGGCGATGTTCTCCCGTGTTGCCATGACAAGGAGATGCCGCCATGAGCGCTGCCGCCAACAAGAAACTGATGCAGGATATTTTTGCCGCTGCCGCCAGCCCCGATCCTGATGTCCGCGACCGGTCGCTGTTCGGCGCAAGCCTTGCCGACGACGCCAAATGGATCGTCACCGGCCAGTATTCCTGGTCGCGCACCTTCACTGGCAAGGACGCGATCCTCAAGGATCTGCACGGCTATGTGCGCTCCCGCCTGCGCGACCGCGCGCGCACGGTCGCCGAGCGCTTCATCGCCGATGGCGACATCGTCGTGGTCGAGGCCAAGGGCGACAACGTCACACTGGAGGGCGTGCGCTACGACAACGACTATTGCCTGGTGTTTCGGTTCGAGGACGGCAAGATCAAGGAGATCCGCGAGTACTGCGACTCCGTGCTGACCGAGAAGGTGCTGGACCGGTTCCCGCAAGCAGCAATCAGGGCCGCTGGCTGATCCGGCTGCGGCGGGCGGTTGCTTGGCAGGCGCCCGCCCGCCTGCGTCTCCGCCCGAGCAGGAAGGACACAATTAACAAGTGTGCTTCATGGTGTCGCCGCGCAGCGAGAAACGCCGTGAGGACGTTCGGCTGCTCGAATCCGGGGGGCGGCATCATGCGGGGCATTCGTTTGAGAATCCGGGGACGTCTTTACGCCGGGTTCACGGCTCTTGCCGCCGTGGGCCTGATCATGACCGTGGTTGCCGTCTGGAACCTGTGGACGGTCCAGGACCAGGTCGCGAAAATGTCCGCCTTCTCGGACAATGCAGCGCGCGTTCGGGAAATATCGGTCCATCTCCAGGCGCTGCAACGGGCCAATCTGCGCTACATCTATGACGCCAACGAACCCGCCTTCAAGGAGGCCGCGGAGCGGGAGGCGGCGGCGGTCGAGTTGCTGAAAGCGGCCTCGGCGGCGTCCTTCACCGAGGAGCGGCGCAAGATCTACGACGGCCTCATTGGCGATATCGACAAGCTGCAGGCGCTGCGCGAGCGCATGGGCGCAGCGGTCAAGGAGACCACGAAGGGCAAGGCCGCCCTGCTGCCCGGTGGCGAGGAACTGAACACCTATGCCGGCAAGCTGGTCATTGCGGCGCATGGCACCCACGATCCCGAGATCACCGCGCCCGTCGCCGACCTCGAGTCCAAGATCCTGCAGGCGCGTCTGGCGAGCTGGCGCTTCCTCGCCATGCGCGATTCCAAGGCGTCCTCGACCTTCAGAGCCAATACCGAGCGGGCGCAGCAACGGATCGCGGCGCTCCAGGACGGCACCCTGCCGGAGCAGGTCAAGTCTGCGCTCGCGCCCGTCAGGACCTCGCTGTCGTCCTACCAGGCGGCGTTCGAGGCGACGTCCGCCGCAATCCTCGTGGCGGAGGAGACCTACCGCAACAACATTGCGCCCTTGATCGCCGGAAGCATCGACAAGCTCAAGGTCGCGGATGCCGAGCTCACGGCCGACTCCCAGAAGACGCGAACGATCGCCGCAGGCGTCATCGCCAGCACGACGTGGATTCAGGCGGCCGCAGGTGGCCTCGCAGTCGTATTCAGCGTGATCGTCGCCTTCCTGATCGCCCGCAGCATCGTCGGTCCGCTGACCTCGATGACGCGCGCGATGGGTCGGCTCGCCGGCGGCGACCTCGCGGTCGAGATCCCCTCGCGCGGCAAGACCGACGAGATCGGCGACATGGCCAAGGCGATCCAGGTGTTCAAGGACAGCATGATCGACACCGTGCGCCTGCGCCACGAGCAGGCCGAGAGCGAGGCGCGGCAGGCCGAGGATCGCAAGAAGGACATGGTCCTCCTCGCCGACCAGTTCGAGCAGGCGATCGGCGAGATCGTCGACACCGTGTCGTCGGCCTCCAGCGAGCTCGAGGCCTCGGCCGGCACGCTGACGACGACGGCGACGCGCGCCCAGGACCTGTCGACGGAAGTCGCCTCCGCATCGCAGGAAGCCTCGGCCAACGTCCAGGCCGTCGCATCGGCGACCGAGGAGCTCTCGTCCTCGGTGAGCGAGATCGCCCGTCAGGTCCAGGACTCCGCCCGCATCGCCGGCGAGGCGGTGGAGCAGGCAAGCAAGACCAATGCCCGCGTCAGCGAGCTCTCCAAGGCGGCTGCCCGCATCGGCGACGTGGTCGAGCTGATCAGCACCATCGCCGGCCAGACCAATCTGCTGGCGCTCAACGCCACCATCGAGGCCGCGCGCGCGGGCGAGGCCGGCCGCGGCTTTGCCGTGGTCGCCTCCGAGGTCAAGGCGCTGGCCGAGCAGACCGCAAAGGCGACCGGCGAGATCGCCCAGCAGGTCTCCGGCATCCAGACCGCGACCGAAGAGTCGGTCGGCTCCATCAGGGAGATCAGCGGCACCATCGAGCGGCTGTCGGAAATCTCCTCGGTGGTCGCCGCTGCGGTGGAAGAGCAGGGCGCAGCGACGCAGGAGATCTCCCGCAACGTCCAGCAGGCCGCGCACGGCACCCGGCGCGTCTCGACCAATATCGGCGACGTCCAGCGCGGCGCGGCCGAGACCGGCTCGGCCTCGTCACAGGTCCTGTCGGCGGCGCGCTCGTTGTCGACAGACAGCAACCGATTGAAGACCGAGGTCGCAAAGTTCATCGCGTCGGTCAACGCTGCCTAAGGTGCCTGAGCATGGCCGGGGAGCGACCGCGGGTTTGCCGGGCGGTGTCCGTGGTGCGCAGATCAGCCGGCGTAGACGAAGCCGATGCCGGCCGCGACGATCATCGCGGCGCCGACCGCTTCCAGGCGAAGCCCGAGCTTGGCCGCGAGATGCATGTCGAAGGCCCGCGCCTTGCGCTCCGAGCCGCGCGCGTAGCCGTGCACGATGACATCGTGATTGAAATTGTCGTGCGCCTCGTTGCTGCTCGCGAGCCCGACGCAGATCACGAGCACGCCGAACAAAGCGAGGCCGAAAAAGCCGAGCAGGGCGATCAGGAACATCGGAAACATGCCGACCAGGAAGATCGGCAGCAGCGGCACCAGCAGCAATGTCTCGGACTGTCGTCGCATGGGAGCCGGACCGTCAGGACGGTTTGATGGTTCAAAGGTAGTCCTGATGGCGACAGCGTCCAATCAACACTATGTCATTCCGGGGCGCGCCGCTTGGCGCGAGCCCGGAATCCATTGGGCCGCAGTGCCGTAGGGTGGGCAAAGGCGCAAAGCGCCGTGCC
This sequence comes from Bradyrhizobium sp. CCBAU 51745, assembly GCF_028128715.1. NCBI lineage: Bacteria > Pseudomonadati > Pseudomonadota > Alphaproteobacteria > Hyphomicrobiales > Nitrobacteraceae > Bradyrhizobium > Bradyrhizobium sp. CCBAU 51745. The sequence continues at coordinate 649,283 of NZ_LBJP01000093.1, forward strand.
CACGTCTTCGCATCATTCGGGCAGGACGTGGGCACGCTTCCGCCTTCGCTCTACGAGCTACGGCGGACAAGTCGCTTTGCCCACCCTACGCGCTACGAGATCGTGATCGGATCTACTCCGCCGCCATGCCGGCGCGGATCTCGGCGCGGAGCTCGTCGATCAGCTTGAGACCCTTGTTGGTCTCGACATGCCAGAAGGTCCAGCCGTTGCAGGCCTGCGCGCCTTGCGCCACCGCGCCGATGCGGTGGATCGAGCCGACCTTGTCGCCGAACATGATGGCGCCGTCGGCACGCACCAGCGCACCGAGCTTCTTCTTGGCGTCGAACAGTTTTGTGCCGGGCATGATCATGCCGCGCTCGATCAATTCGGAGAACGCCACGCGCGGCGCCTCGCGCGCGGTCATGAACGGGGCAAGGCTCTCTTCCGGCAGCGGCTCGACCGCGGCGATGCGCGCCTCTGCCGCCTTGGCATAGGTCTTGTCGCGCTCGAAGCCGATATAGGAACGGCCGAGGCGTTTGGCGACCGCGCCGGTGGTGCCGGTGCCGTTGAACGGGTCGATCACGAGATCGCCGGGCTTGGACGAGGACAGCAGCACGCGCGCCAGCAGGCCTTCCGGCTTCTGCGTCGGATGCACTTTCTTGCCGTCGGCGCCCTTGAGGCGCTCCTCGCCGGTGCAGAGCGGGATCAGCCAGTCGGAGCGGGCCTGCACGTCCTCATTGGCCGCCTTCAACGCCTCGTAGTTGAAGGTGTAGCCCTTGGCCTTTTCGTCACGCGCGGCCCAGATCATGGTCTCGTGCGCGTTGGTGAAGCGGCGGCCGCGGAAATTCGGCATCGGATTGGTCTTGCGCCAGACGATGTCGTTCAGGAGCCAGAAGCCGAGGTCCTGCATGATCGCGCCGACGCGGAAGATGTTGTGATAGGAGCCGATCACCCAGATCGTCGCCGACGGCTTCATCGCAGCCCGCGCGGCGAGCAGCCAGGCGCGGGTGAAATCGTCATAGGCGGAGAATGAATCGAACTTGTCCCAGTCGTCGTTGACCGCATCGACATGGGATTCGTCGGGGCGTTTGAGATCGCCCTTGAGCTGCAGATTGTAGGGCGGATCGGCGAACACGAGATCGACCGAACCTGGCTTGAGCTTCGACATCTCGGCGACGCAATCGCCGACAATGATGCTGTGCGAAGCAGACTCAAAGTTTGTGCGGGGCGCCTTTGCAGACGCCCCGCGACGCGACACTACCATGACTCAAGAACTCTGACTCAGGCGACGCTGTCGGCGACGCGGGACCAAACAACCGACTGGCCGTTACAATGGAGCGGCAAAGTAAAAATCGACTTAACCCGCCGCTTTCGTGAGCAGGCCCCACATCGCCCGTTGTACGCGAGAAGCTGCGCGCAATTGCCGTGTTTTATAGTGTGTTTCGCGTTTCTTCGCGTTGCGGGGGTGGCTGGATCTGCAAAAGACTCTCAAATTTCTCTCGGAAAAAATTGCTTGGCCCTCGGAAAAAATTGCTGGCGTCGCAGGTTGTCGCACTAGGCAATAATTGCCGAGCGGGATATTGATTAACGCAATGGAAATTTTAGGTATGTGGCGCGTTAAGGTTTTCGCATTTCCGCGTGCCCGCGCCGTATGATCGCCGACCTAAGGGAAGCCCGCCATGCGTTACGATGATTTCCGCCGCAGCGACGATATCGAGGATCGTCGCGACGACGGTGGTGGAGGATTCGGCGGCGGAGGCGGCGGCTTCGGTCTGCCGATGGGCGGTGGCGGCCTCGGCATCGGCACCATCATCGTGCTTGGTCTGGTCGGCTACGCCTTCGGCATCGACCCGCGCATCCTGATCGGCGGCGCCGAGATCCTCACCGGTGGCGGCCAGGCGCCGAGCTACCAGAGCGACCGTCCCTCCAGTCAGGCCAAGCGCGGCGCGCCGACCGACGAGATGGGCAGCATGATCTCCGGCATCCTCGGCGAGATCGACGATCGCTGGAGCGAGATCTTCCAGGCGAGCGGCCAGTCCTACACCGGTCCGAAGGTCGTGCTGTTCCGCAACGCCACCAATGGCGGCCGCTGCGGCCGGGCGGAATCGGCGATGGGGCCGTTCTACTGCCCGCCGGACCGCACCATCTTTCTCGACACCTCTTTCTTCCGCGAGGTCGAGACGCGCTTCCGCGGCTGCTCCGGCAAGTCGGCGTGCAATTTCACCTCCGCCTACATCATCGCGCATGAGGCCGGACATCACATCCAGAACCTGCTCGGCATCATCCCCAAGGTGACGCGGCTGCAGCAGCAGGCGAGCAGCAAGGCCGAGTCGAACGCGCTCCAGGTGAAGGTCGAGCTGCAGGCCGATTGTCTGTCCGGCATCTGGGTCAATCGCGAAGCGAAGAAGCGCCCGAACTTCCTCGAGGCCGGCGACATCGACGCCGCGCTGACCACGGCGAGCGCGATCGGCGACGACACGCTGCAGCGCCAGGCGACGGGGCGTGTGGTGCCCGACTCCTTCACCCACGGCTCGGCCGCGCAGCGCAAGCAATGGTTCATGACCGGCTATCAGCAGGGCACGCTGCAGGCATGCAACACGTTCGGCGGCGGCGGGCCGTAGCAAGGCTATTAGTGGCGTCGTCCTGAGGTGCTCGCCTCTTCGGCTAGCCCTAGAGGATGGCGAGCCCGCGGCCCATCCTTCGAGGCGCGCTTGCGCGCGCACCTCGAGGGCGAACGCAAGTGCGTTCGTCCCGGGATGACGGGTAGGAGAGAAGGTGCAACGAAATGGCCTCCATCGACGAATCCAAGCAGTTCATCCCGCTCAACATCGCGGTGCTCACCGTCTCCGACACGCGCGCGCTGGCCGATGACAAATCCGGCCAGACGCTCGTCGACCGGCTTACAGCAGCCGGCCATCATCTCGCCGCGCGCGAGATCGTCACCGACGATGTCGAGGCCATCCGCGCCGTCATCCGCCGCTGGATCGCAGATAGCAGCGTCGATGTCGTCATCACCACCGGCGGCACCGGCTTCACCGGGCGCGACGTCACGCCGGAGGCGATCGAGCCGCTGTTCGAGAAGCGCATGGACGGTTTCTCGATCGCCTTCCACATGCTGAGCCATGCCAAGATCGGCACCTCGACGATCCAGAGCCGCGCCACCGCTGGCGTTGCGGGTGCGACCTACATCTTCTGCTTACCCGGATCGCCCGGCGCCTGCCGCGATGGCTGGGACGGCATCCTCGCCAGCCAGCTCGACTACCGCACACGCCCCTGCAATTTCGTCGAGATCATGCCGCGCCTGGACGAGCACCTGCGCCGGCCGAAAGCGCAGGGCGCGACGGTGTAGCTGCGCCGGCGCGCAAGCCCGTTCGCAAGCCAAGCCAAAGGCATCGTAGGGTGGGCAAAGCGATAGCGTGCCCACGATCTCTTTCCGTAATGCTGGGTCCGTGGGCACGGCGCAAGTGCGCCTTTGCCCACCCTACGAGACCAGCGTCGTAGGGTGGGCAAAGCGACAGCGTGCCCACGGCTTTTGTTCGATCGAGAAAGATCGTGGGCACGGCGCAAGTGCGCCTTTGCCCACCCTACGAGACCAGACTCGCCGGAGATTCTTTTCCCAGTTTCGTAGGGTGGGTCAGCTCAGCGGCTGCGCAAAGCGCAGGCGTTGAGCGTAACCCACCATCTTCGATCGGCATCTTCGGAAAGCGTGGTGGGTTACGGCTTCGCCTAACCCACCCTACGAGACTGCGCTCGTGGCGACATCGCTACAGATCCATCTCCCAGGTCTCGCCCACAAGATCATGCCCAAAACTGTGATGCGGCTTGGTTGCGACCAGCTCGAAGCCGGCGCTCTTGTAGATGCCGCGAGCGGCGACCAGGATGCTCTGCGTCCACAGCGTCATCCTTTTGTAGCCCCGCTCGCGCGCGCCCCGGATGCATTGCTCGACCAGCGCGCGGCCGACACCGAGGCCGCGCGCTTTCTTCTCCACCTGCAGCAGGCGCAGCTTGGCGAGCTCGTCGGTGGCCTTGACCAGGAAGACCGAGCCGACCGGCTCGCCATCCAATTCGGCGATCCAGCAATGCTCGCGTGCGGCGTCGTAGGACTTGATGAACTGTGCGCAGATCTCGGCGACCAGCGCCTCGTAGCTGATGTCCCAGCCGTAGTCCGCGGCATAGGCGGCGCCTTGCTTGGAGATGACCCAGCCCATGTCACCGACGCGGTGGCTGCGCAGCACGACGGATGCGGGCTGGCTCTGGCGTTGCTCGAGGACGGCCTGGACGGTCGCCATCGCCTGGGTAAGCCGCGCTGCATCGCCGGCCGAGAGCCGGGCCAGCATAGCGGCAACCTCGTTTTGCGAGCCCAGGTTCAGCTTGGCAAAGGCCTGGCGGCCCTTGGTGGTGAGGCTGAGCTGGTACTGCCTGCGATCCGCGGGCAGGGGCGTGCGCGTGATCAGCCCCTGTTCGTCGAAGCTCTGGACGATGCGGCTGAGATAGCCGGGGTCGAGGCCGAGCTCATTGCCAATCTCCTTCGCCGAAGCGTCGTCGCGATGCGCGAGCTCATAGAGCACGCGGGCCTCGCTCAGCGAGAACGGGCTCTTGCCGAGGTGCTGGTCGAGCACGCCGAGCTTGCGGGTATAGAAGCGGTTGAAGGCGCGCACCGCTGCGATCTGGTCGTCGACACCGCTGATAGCCATGGAACTGATTGGCATGGGACACCTCAATAATTGCCATTGTCAAATAATTATTTGACTTTGGCAAGTATGTGATGGCCTCACCCGACCATGACGATCCGGCTGCGCAGCAACGTCCGGGAGGAACGGCCGAGCCGCCGCAGCAGCCGGGCCTCGGAACGGCGGGCCTGGGGGGGATAGCCGCCGATCCGGTCGTAATGGTCTCGCGCGATCAAAAGCCCCTGATCGCCGAGCGGGCCGACCAGCTTGCGCGCCACGAACCACAGCAGGTCGCGGAAACCGGTATTTGCGTAGGGCGAACGCGCGTAGCGAAACACGGCCGCGCGGTCCCGGCCACTGGCCGCGACGGCCTGGATGAATTGGGTTGTTTCCTCGATCCAGCCGGTGTCCAGCACCGCGCCGGCCGGGAGGAACATCAGCCACGGCGAACGGGCCTGGAGTGCGCCGGCGGCCAGCGCTGCGCCCTGCGAAGTTCCCTCATAGCCGATGAAACGGCAGCCGGCGACGTCGGCAACGCGCTCGATGACGCCGTTGCGGGTGCCGTCGACCAGCAAAACTTCCTTGATGATGCCCGCTGCGGCGCCGGGGACCAGCGCGGCCAGAGTTGCGACCGCCGTCTGCTCGACGCCTTCAGTCGCTATGATGACGCTCAGCATGATTGAGGCTTCGATATCAGCACTTCGGGAGAAGCGTAACTCGTTATGATATTGTCATAAACACGCAGCGATGCCGAGTGCAACTTTCGGCGGCGTTTGGTCGGGCCATGGTAAACCACCGCCGGTCCATCGCAGTCGAATGTGTCGCGCGCAGGGTGGTCATATTGCCGAATATTTCGGCGAGTGACGGGCTCGTGAACTTCAACGCGGGTTTTCTCCGTCGATGTCGTCGCGCGAGCCATGCTGCATCGGTAGTCTGCCACGGACCTTGCTGATGAGAAAAAAAGTTCAAGTGGGAAAAAAGTTCAAGCGCCGCCGCGCAGAGCGAGATGTCCAATGACCGTCGATCAACTTCCCGCTGGTGCGCTGTCAACATCGCCGAAGCCGGACCCCGCGCCGACCTTGCGGATCCGCGCCGTGATGCTCGGCGAACGCATCAACGCCTCGAACCTCGAACTCGGCACCCTCGTGTCCTCGACGCCGGCGGCGTTTCGCGTCCATGGCGGCCTCGCCGTGATCTTCCGCTACGGTGTCGTGGTGCTGATCGGCCTCCTCCCTTCGGAGGAGAAGGTGCTGCTCGACAGCCTGAAGTCCCGCGTGACCGGCGAGCTCAGCCCGATCGAGGAGGAGACCGCCCAGGCGCAGCTGTGCAAGGACGAAAGTGCCGAGGCGATCCAGCCAGGCGGGCCGATCTGCCTCTCCAAGTTCTCCGACGAGCGACTGCTGCTGATCGCGGACGCGCTCGCCAAGAGCACGTCACTGGCGCGCGACGAGCGGCGTGTCGCTGCGGTCTTCGATGTCATCGAGCCCTTTGCGCGGGAGCTTGCCGAGAAGGGCCGGACGTCGCGGCGCCGCAGGGGCATCCTGCAATTGATCGGCAATGCGCTGCTGGTGCAGCAGCGCGTCGCCGGCCGCGTCGCGGTCGCCGAGAAGCCCGATGCGCTCTGGGAAAAACCTCAGCTCGACCGGCTCTATGCGCGTCTCGAAGACGAGTACGAGCTGAAGGAGCGCCTCGACACGCTGGAGCGGAAGCTCACGGTTATTTCCGAGACCGCCGACGCGCTGACCGACATCATCGACACGCAACGCTCACTGCGGCTCGAAATCGCGGTGGTGGTGCTGATCGTGATCGAAGTCGTGATCGGGTGTGTCCAGATCTTCGCGGGGGGTCACTGAGCGTTGAGCCTGCGCGTTGTCGTGCCGGATGTCTCGGCGAGCGAAGTCTCGTAGGGTGGGCAAAGGCGCACTTGCGCCGTGCCCACCACCTGTCCCGTATCATAAAAAGTGGTGGGCACGCTCCGCTTTGCCCACCCTACGATACTGTCCCCGCAGCTTGCAGCACCGCGACACAATGCCGTGCGATTGTCAGCTCCTCGTTGGTCGGGATGACGAACAGATCGACAGCACTGTCCTCCGCATTGATCCGCTCGCGCCCCTTCTCATTCGCCGCTGCATCGATGCGCACGCCGAGCCAGGCGAGCCGCTCGCCGATGGCGCTGCGGATCTCTTTCGCATGCTCGCCAATTCCGCCGGTGAAGACGAGGCCGTCGAGCCCTCCCAGCGTGTTCGCCATGACCGCGATCTCCTGCGCTGCGCGGAAGACGAAGAGATCGACCGCCTCGCGCGCCGAAGCCTCGCTGCTCGCCAGCAGCGTCCGCATGTCCGCGGAGAGGCCGGAGACGCCCAGCAGCCCTGACTCGTGATAGAGCAGATGCTGTAGATCTTCGCTCGTCATCTTCTCATGCTGGAGAAAATAAAGCAGCACGCCTGGATCGATCGCCCCGCAGCGGGTGCCCATCACGAGACCATCGAGCGGTGTCAGTCCCATTGTGGTGTCGACGCTGCGGCCCTCGCGCATGGCGCAAAGGCTCGCGCCATTGCCGAGATGGGCGATGACGACGCGCTTCGTGGCGAGTTGCGGCGCGATCTCGGCGAGCAGGCCTGCGACATATTCGAATGAGAGCCCGTGGAAGCCGTAGCGCCGCAGGCCCTGCACCTCGTAGCGCTTCGGGATCGCGAAGCGATTCATCGGCGGCATCATGCCGTGATGAAACGCGGTGTCGAAACAGGCGATCTGCGTCAGCGCAGGCCGGATCGTTCTGACCGGGTCGACCGGTGCGAGGCACCGCGGCTGATGCAGCGGCGCCAGCGGCGTCAGCGCCTCCAGCTTGGCGTAGACCTCGTCAGTCAATTCCACCGGGCCTGAATATTCCGGGCCACCATGAACGATGCGGTGACCCACAGCGCGCAAGCGGTGATCACCGAAGCGGTCCTCGACGAAAGCGAGCACGTCGGCGAACAGATGGCCGCCGTCGGCATCCGACGCCTCCCGCTGCGTCTCGAACAGGGCCTCGCCCGATGGGGTCTTGGCCACCAGCCGCGGCTTCGCCTCGTGCTCGTCAAGCAGGCCCTTGCAGAGCAGGGCAGGTTCGGTGCCCGAGATCTCGAACAAGCCGAACTTGATGCTCGACGAGCCCGCATTGAGGACGAGGACCGCGTCCGCCATGGCGCCGTCAATCGCCGGCTTCGGCCGGCGTGGTGCCGCCGGCACTGTTCTGCCAGACCCATTCCTGAATGTCCGGCATGTCCTCACCGTGCTCGCGTATGTAACGCGAATGCTCGATCAGCTTGTCGCGAAACCGCTGTTTGACCTGTGCGGCCTTGGTCGACAGGCCTGGCACGCGCTCGATCGCCTCGATTGCGAGGTGGTAGCGGTCGAGCTCGTTGAGAACGACCATGTCGAACGGCGTCGTGGTGGTGCCTTCCTCGGCAAAGCCGCGCACATGCAGGCCGGCATGGTTGGTGCGGTTATAGGTGAGGCGGTGGATCAGGTGGGGATAGCCGTGATAGGCGAAGATCACCGGCTTGTCCTTCGTGAACAGGCTGTCGAAATCGCGATCGGACAGGCCATGAGGGTGCTGCTCCCGGGGTTGCAGCGTCATGAGGTCGACGACGTTGACGACGCGGATCCTTAACTCCGGCAGCGCCTTGCGCAGCAGGTCGACGGCGGCGAGCGTCTCCAAGGTCGGCACATCGCCGGCGCAGGCCATCACCACGTCGGGTTCGCTGTTCGCGTCCTCGTTGCTGGCCCAGGTCCAGATGCCGATGCCGGCATCGCAATGCGTCGCGGCCTCCTGCATCGACAGCCATTGTGGCGCCGGCTGCTTGCCGGCGACGATGACGTTGACGCGGTTGTAGGTGCGCAGGCAATGATCGGCGATCCAAAGCAGCGTGTTGGCGTCGGGCGGGAAATAGATGCGGACGATGTCGGCTTTCTTGTTGGCGACGAGATCGACGAAACCCGGGTCCTGGTGGCTGAAGCCGTTGTGGTCCTGGCGCCAGACATGCGAGGTCAGGAGATAGTTCAGCGAGGCGATCGGCCGTCGCCATGGCAGGTGCCGCGTCACCTTCAGCCATTTGGCGTGCTGGTTGAACATGGAATCCACGATGTGGATGAAGGCCTCGTAGCAGGAGAAGAAGCCGTGCCGTCCGGTCAGCAGATAGCCTTCGAGCCAGCCCTGGCAGAGGTGCTCGCTCAAGACCTCCATCACGCGGCCGTCCTGTGCCAGATGCACGTCGTAAGGTTCGATCGGCTCCATCCAGACCCGTTCGGTCGCATCGAACACGGCATCGAGCCGGTTTGATGCGGTCTCATCAGGACCCACGATGCGGAAATTACGCTCCCCGGCGTTGAGGCGGATGACGTCGCGCAGGAACTTGCCGAGCTCGCGTGTGGCTTCGCTTGTCACGCCGCCGGGCCGCGGCACCTCGACGGCAAAGCTGCGGAAGTCGGGCAGCTTCAGCTCCTTCTTGAGCAGTCCGCCATTGGCGTGCGGGTTGGCGCCCATGCGTCTGTTACCTTGGGGCGCGAGGGCCTGAAGCTCGGGAACGAGCGCGCCGCTCGCGTCGAACAGCTGGTCCGGCTCGTAGCTGCGCATCCAGTCTTCGAGAATCTTCAAGTGAGCCGGGTTCTCGCGGCAGTTCGCGACGGGCACCTGATGCGCGCGCCAAAAGCCTTCAACCTTTTTCCCGTCAACCTCCTTCGGGCCGGTCCAGCCCTTCGGGCTGCGCAGCACGATCATCGGCCAGCGCGGCCGCTCCACGCTCGCACGCCCGTCGCGGGCGTGCAGCTGGATCGAGCGGATGCTGGCGATCGCGACGTCGAGCGCATCGGCCATCGCCCGGTGCATCAGCTTGGGATCGTCGCCTGCGACGAACAGCGGCTCGTGGCCGAATCCGCGGAACAGATCGCGGATCTCGCTGTCGGGCATCCGGCCGAGCACGGTTGGACCCGCGATCTTGTAGCCGTTGAGGTGCAAGATCGGCAGCACGGCGCCATCATGTGTGGGATTGAGGAACTTGTTCGAATGCCAGGACGCTGCCAGCGGGCCGGTCTCGGCCTCACCGTCGCCGACGACGCAGGCAACGATCAGGTCAGGATTGTCGAAGGCCGCGCCATAGGCGTGCACCAGCGCGTAGCCGAGCTCGCCGCCTTCGTGGATCGAGCCCGGCGTTTCCGGCGCTGCATGGCTCGGGATGCCGCCGGGGAAGGAGAATTGCCTGAACAGTTTTCGTAGCCCGTCCGCATCGCGCGGGATGTCAGGATAGACCTCGCTGTAGCTGCCTTCCAGATAAGTGTTCGCCACCATGCCCGGGCCGCCATGGCCGGGACCGCAGACATAGAGCACGCTCAGGTCCAGCGCGCGGATGACGCGGTTGAGATGCGCATAGATGAAGTTCAGCCCCGGCGTCGTGCCCCAATGGCCGAGCAGGCGCGGCTTGATGTGCTCGGGCCGGAGCGGCTCGCGCAGCAGGGGATTATCCAACAGGTAGATTTGCCCGACGGAGAGATAGTTGGCCGCACGCCAGTAGCGATCGAGGAGATCGAGGTCGCTGCTTGCAGCGGACGATTGTTGTTGAAATGTCATGATCATGCCGACCTTCGCCCGGGATCGTCATCAACCGGGTTCCGGCGAGATCGATCCTTCCGCCGCATCAAACGGGATCGAGGTCACGCGGTGTTGCGTGAGGTCAAAGGACCGCGGGCGAAGTTTGGGCAGCGCTACTGTGCATGGGGTTGTTTTCGCGTTTTCGATTCTTGTTCTTGATTTGTTCCTTTGGCGTGCTATCTTGAATGCATGAGTCCAGCTTCTTCTTCTGCTCTGAAGCACCCGCCGGTCACGGCGCCCTCCGAGCCGGCGGGTGCGCCTTCTGACTTCCCTGAACTGGCGGTCGCCATCGACCGCCAGCGCAGGCGGGGGCGGGGCGCCCAGTCCAACGCCAGTGGCCGCTATGAGGCCGAGGCGCGCGTCGCCTTCGACGATGGCTGGCAGAGCCTGGACGATCTGCCGCCGTTCAAGACCACGGTCGGCGTCGACACCTCGCGCAAGGTGATCACCCGCAACGACTCGCCCGACATCGGCTTCGACCGTTCGATCAATCCCTATCGCGGCTGCGAGCATGGCTGCGTCTATTGCTTCGCGCGGCCGACGCACGCCTATCTCGGCCTGTCGCCGGGGCTCGACTTTGAGTCAAAGCTGTTCGCCAAGCCCGAGGCGCCTGTTCTGCTCGAGAAGGAGCTCGCGGCCGCAGGCTACGAGCCGCGGATGATCGCGATCGGCACCAACACCGATCCCTACCAGCCGATCGAGCGCGAGCGCAAAATCATGCGCGGCATTCTGGAGGTGCTGGAGCGCACCGGCCATCCCGTCGGCATCGTCACCAAATCCGCGCTGGTCGTGCGCGACATCGACATTCTCGCCCGCATGGCCAAGCGCAACCTTGCCAAGGTCGCGATCTCGGTAACCTCGCTCGACCCGAAGCTCGCACGGACCATGGAGCCGCGCGCCTCGACGCCGCCGAAGCGGCTGGAGGCGCTGAAGCAGCTCTCGGAGGCCGGCATCCCCACCACGGTGATGGTCGCGCCCGTGATCCCCGCCCTGAACGATTCCGAGATCGAGCGCATCCTCGATGCCGCGGCGCATGCCGGTGTCAAGGAAGCCTCTTACGTTTTGCTGCGGCTGCCGCTGGAGGTGCGCGATCTCTTCCGCGAATGGCTGATGGCGAATTATCCGGATCGCTATCGCCACGTCTTCACCCTGATCCGCGACATGCGCGGCGGCCGCGACTACGATTCGAAATGGGGCGAGCGGATGAAGGGCACAGGCCCGATGGCCTGGACCATCGGCCGCCGCTTCGAGCTCGCCTGCGACCGGCTTGGGCTGAACAGGCGCCGCTCGAAGCTGACGACGGATCATTTTACCAGGCCGAAGCAGAACGGCGAGCAGCTCAGCCTGTTCTGAGGCGCGAGGGGCGGGCGCTGAATAACGGGAATTGCACGGAGTTCCCGGTTGCGCCGGCGAGCCGGCTTGCGCACGATCCCGGCCATGATTCGGGACAAGTCCGCCAAGAAGCCAGTCAAGGATGCGCCAGAAAAGGCTCCTGAGAAGAAGGCTGCGCCCGTCAAGGCAAGCTTCCGCCGCGAGCGCGCGCTGATCAAGCGGGGCATCTGGCCGGTCGCGGGCTGCGACGAGGCCGGCCGCGGGCCGCTCGCCGGCCCCGTGGTGGCGGCTGCGGTGATTTTGGATCCGGACCGCATCCCGCGCGGCATCGACGATTCCAAGCGCCTGACGGCGGAAGAGCGCGAAAGGTTGTTCGACAGGATCTGCGCCACCGCGCAGGTCTCGGTCGCCGTCGCTTCGCCCGCGCGGATCGACCGCGACAACATTCTGCGCGCCTCGCTGTGGGCGCTGAAGCGCGCGGTGGTTGCGTTGCCCGAGCCTCCGAAGCTCGTCTTCGTCGACGGCCGTGATCGCCTCGACACGGCTTGCGACTGCGAAGCGGTGATCGGCGGTGACGGCATCGTGCTCTCGATTGCGGCGGCCTCCATCGTCGCCAAGGTGACCCGCGACCGGCTGATGTGCGCGCTGGCGCAGGATTGCCCCGGCTACGGCTTCGAGCAGCACAAGGGCTATGCCGTGCCCGAGCATCTCGACGCGCTCGACCGTCTCGGCCCCACCATCCACCACCGCAGCTTCTTCGCCCCCGTCGTCGCCGCCCGCGCCAAGCACATGCCCTGGACGGTCGAGCCGGTGCAGGATCTGTTCTCCGTCACCGAGGTCGAGACCGCAGTTGAAATCGAGGCTTCAGCGGGCCTCTAGCGCAGACCGAAGTTGCCACGACGCGTGGCGCGCTTTATCAAAACAGCTGTGAGCGAATAGGGCCGGCTGGACGGGTTGGCTGCATCTTGCGGGCGTTGCATGCGGTTTACCTCCCTGGTCATCGAGCTCATTCGCGCCCGGCCGCGGTTGATCGTCTGGATTGCCGTGCTGCTGCAGGCCACGATGTGGCTGCTGGTGGCGCTGCTGTTCTACCGCAGCCCGCCCGGCAATCTCGCGACCCTGCTGGCCTTTGGCCGCGAATATCAGGTTGGCACTGATCTCGGCCCGCCGCTGTCGCTCTGGCTCGCCGATATCGCCTATCGCGCCGCAGGCGGCCATGTCTTCGGCGTCTACGTCCTTGCCGAGCTCTGCGAGATCGCGACCTTCATCGCGCTGTATCATCTGTCGCGGGCCGTGGTTGGCAGCCAGCAGGCGGTGCTCGCCGTGCTGCTGACCATGACGGTGCTGGCCTTCTCCTCGTCCGCGCTCGACTTCGGCCCCTTGGTCCTCGCCCGGCCGCTCTGGGCGCTGCTGCTGCTGCATTCCTGGCAGATCATCGGCCAGCGTCGCGGCAATGCCTGGTTCGCCTGGTCGATCGAGGCGGGGCTTCTGCTGCTGACCACGCCGGCTGCGATCTTCCTGCTCGCGCTGCTCGTCATCTTCGCGCTCTCGACCGTCGGCGGCCGCCGGACCTTGCGCGCGCTCGATCCGCTGTTCGCACTCGTCGTCGTCGCCGTGCTGGCGCTGCCCTATGCGGTCTGGCTGACGCGCGCCCAAACGCTGGCGCTGCCGGCCCTGCCGCAAACGGCCGACCTCGGCGCCCGTGCGATCCACGCCGCCTGGCTGCTCGGTGGGCTGGTGTCTGGTGCGATCGCGGTGCCGGTGCTGAGCTTCCTCAACACACCCCTGTTCGCCGGCAAGAGCGAGGAGGCGCCGATCATCTACCGCCCGCCGGTCGAGCCGCTCGCTCGCAACTTCGTCTATTTCTTTGCACTCGCGCCGGCGCTGGGGGCGGTCCTGATCTCCGGCCTGTTCGGGTTCGAGACTGTCGTCGGCGGCGCCGGCGTCGTGCTGGTCATGTCGGGCCTCGCCATGGTCGTCATGGCGGGCGATCTCATCGCCATGCGCCGCGCGCGGATGTTGCGCACGGTATGGGCGGCGGCCGTCATCGCCCCTGCCGCCGGCGTCGTGCTGGCCGTGCTGTTTCTGCCCTGGACCGGCACCGGCGAGATCGCGACCTCGATGCCGGCGCACGCGATCTCGGATTTCTTCGACGAGAGCTTTGCCCGCCGCACCAACCATCGCCTGCGCGCGGTCGCCGGCGAGACGCAGCTTGCGAGCCTGATCACGCTGCATTCCGGCCGGCCGCATCTCTTCATCGATGCCAATCCTGCGCGCACACCGTGGATGTCACAGGCAAAATTCAGCGAGAGCGGCGGCGTCGTGGTCTGGCGTGCGTCCGATACTGGCGGCACCCCGCCGCCCGAAATCCTCGCACGCTTCCCGGGCATCGTGCCCGAAGTGCCGCGTGCCTTTGAATGGCTGGTCAATGGCCGTCAGGGATTGCTGCGCATCGGCTGGGCGATCGTACGGCCGAAGGGGGCGTAATCAGGTGTCATTCCGGGGCGCGGCAAAGCCGCGAGCTATGGTGCGCAATTGCGCACCTGAGAATCCATTCATCCACTTGCTCTGCCGCTCCATGGATTCCGGGTTCTCGCTTCGCGAGCCCCGGAATGACGGCGTTTGTGGTTAGGCCGGTCCCTGCGCCAACGCCTTCGCAATCGCCCGCAGATCCTGCCAGGCCAACCGCTTGTACGACGGCGAGCGCAACAGATAGGCCGGGTGGAAGGTCGGCAGCGCGCGGATGGTGCGTTGGCTGGTGTCGTAATCGAACCAGCGCCCGCGCGTGCGCATGATGCCCTCACGGGTCGAGAGCAGTGTCTGCGTCGAGGGATTGCCGAGCGTCACCAGCACATCCGGGTTCACCAGCTCGATATGGCGCTGGATGAAGGGCAGGCACACTTGCGTCTCCTGCGGTGTCGGCGTGCGATTGCCCGGCGGTCGCCAGGGGATGACGTTGGTGATGTAGGCCGTGCTGCGGTTCAGTCCTATCGCGCCGATCATCAGATCGAGCAGCTTGCCGCTGCGCCCCACGAACGGCAGTCCCTCGATGTCCTCGTCGCGGCCCGGCGCTTCGCCGACGAACATGATGCGCGCCTGCGGATTGCCGTCGGCGAATACCAGCCGCGTCGCGGTGTGTTTTAGCGCGCAGCCTTCGAAGTTTTGCATCAGCTCGCGCAGGGCCTCGAGCGTTGGCGCCGTGCGTGCCGCCTCGCGCGCCGAGGCGATCGCAACGTCGGGCGCCGGTGCGGGGGGGGGGGGGGGGGGGGGGGGGGGGGGGGGGACCGCAGGCGCGGCGATGGGCCGCGGCGCTTCGATCGGTGCCGCGCGCGGGGCTGGCGGCGGGGCGTCTAATTCCGCCAGGCGGTCGACCGGTTCCTCTGCGAGCGCGCAATCGACACCGGCCTCCAGATAGAAGGCGAGCAGTTCACGGACGGTGGGTGCGGGCTCGGGGATCATTGGGAAAGTCAGACTATTAGTTCATCTTAAGGCGCCTTGCATCCCAGCGGAACGCATTTCCGTGGTTGTCCTACCCGGAAAAATCGGAAACAAGGGGGCGCAAATGACAAGGAACCGTCTCAAGGGCTGAGATCAGATGAGCATCGAAGAACTTCCCCCGCGCGAATCCATGGAATTCGACGTCGTCATCGTCGGCGCCGGCCCCTCAGGCCTGGCTGCAGCGATCCGGCTGAAGCAGCTCAACGCCGATCTCAACATCGTCATCGTGGAGAAGGGCTCCGAGGTCGGCGCGCATATTCTCTCCGGCGCCGTGATCGACCCGGCCGGGCTCGACAAGCTGATCCCCGACTGGCGCGAGGATTCGGATTGTCCGCTGAAGACGCAGGTGAAGGACGATCGCTTCTACTGGATGACGGCCGGCGGTGCGATCAAGCTGCCGAACTTCATGATGCCGCCGCTGATGGACAATCATCACTGCTATATCGGCTCGCTTGGCAACGTCTGCCGCTGGCTGGCGCGCAAGGCGGAGGCGCTCGGCGTCGAGATCTATCCGGGCTTTGCCGCCGCCGAAGTGCTCTATGACGACAAGGGCGCGGTGAAGGGCATCGCCACGGGCGACATGGGCATCGGCCGCGACGGCAAGCCAAAGGACTCCTTCACCCGCGGCATGGAACTGCTCGGCAAGTACACGCTGTTCGCCGAAGGCGCGCGCGGCAGCCTGACCAAGCAGCTCATCAACAAGTTCGCTCTTGATGCCAAGAGTGAGCCGCCGAAATTCGGCATCGGCCTGAAGGAAGTCTGGCAGATCGATCCCGCCAAGCATCAGAAGGGCCTGATCCAGCATTCGTTCGGCTGGCCGCTCGACCTGAAGACCGGCGGCGGCTCCTTCCTCTATCATTACGACGACAATCTCGTCGCGGTCGGCTTCGTCGTGCATCTGAACTACGAAGATCCCTATCTGTCGCCGTTCGACGAATTCCAGCGCTTCAAGACTCATCCCTCGATCCGCGGCACGTTCGAGGGCGCCAAGCGTCTTGCCTATGGCGCGCGTGCCATCACCGAGGGCGGCTATCAGTCGGTGCCGAGGCTGACCTTCCCCGGCGGCGCGCTGGTCGGCTGCGCGGCCGGCTTCGTCAACGTGCCGCGCATCAAGGGCGTGCACAATGCGATGGGCACCGGCATGCTGGCGGCCGAACATGTTGCGGCGGCGCTCGCGGCGGATCGTGCCAATGACGAGGTCGTCGACTACGAGAACGCCTGGCGGTCCTCCTCGGTCGGCAAGGACCTGTTCCTGGTCCGCAACGTCAAGCCGCTGTGGTCGAAGTTCGGCACTGTACTGGGCGTCGCGCTGGGCGGCTTCGACATGTGGTGCAACACGCTGTTCGGCACCTCGCTGTTCGGCACGCAGTCCCATGCCAAGCCCGATCGCGCGACACTCGATCCGGCCAGGCAGCACGCGCCGAAGAACTATCCGAAGCCGGACGGCAAGATCTCGTTCGACAAGCTGTCCTCGGTGTTCCTGTCCAACACCAACCATGAAGAGGACCAGCCGGTCCATCTGAAGGTGGCCGACATGAACCTGCAGAAGACCTCCGAGCACGACGTCTTCGCGGGTCCCTCGAATCGCTATTGTCCGGCCGGCGTCTACGAGTGGGTCGAGGAGGGTTCGGGCCCGCGCTTCCAGATCAATGCCCAGAACTGCGTCCACTGCAAAACCTGCGACGTGAAGGACCCCAACGGCAACATCACCTGGGTTCCCCCGGAGGGCGGCGGCGGCCCGAACTACGAGGCGATGTAAGAGGGACGTCGGATCACAAAGCGTGATCCGGCGCACGTTCGCCGTGACGACCCGGCTGCGGCTCCCCGCCGCGGCCACGATAAGGCCATAGTACCGTCGTCTTGGGGCTCTCTTGACGGTCACTTGAACCGTCACTTGGCCGATTTGGGGCGTGCGGAGGGGATCGCCCGGTCCGAATCCTTGCGGTGAGGCGCCAAAAGCGGCATTGTCCCGACCCGACGGTTCCGGGTCACATGTCGCCGGCCGCGTTCGCACGCGAGACGGCCTTTGCTTTAGACCCAGGCACTACCAACTCAAGGCGAGCCCTGATGTTTTCAAATCGTTTCAACCGCTGGACTGCTGCTGCCATCGTTTTTGCCGGCTCCGCGATCGTGGCGGTCCCCGGCGCGGTGCTGGCGCAGACGCCGGATCATCCGGCCGACACGGCGGCGCAGTTTCCGACCCGAAACGATCTGAAGTCGCTCACCACCGCCGGCAGCTATCTCGCCGCCCGCCACGCCAGCGTCGAGCGCGATGCGACCTCGGCCGCCGCCTTCTATCGCTCTGCGCTGCGGACCGACCCAAAGAACAACGAGCTGCTCGACCGCGCCTTCATCTCCTCGGTCGACGACGGCGACATCGACGAAGCGGTCAAGCTCGCCGAACGCATCCTCACCATCGACAAGACCAATCGCGTCGCGCGCCTCGTGGTCGGCGTGCATGACCTGAAGTTGAAGAAATATCCGAGCGCGCAGAGCAACATCAACCAGTCGATTCGCGGACCGATCACCGATCTCGTCGCGACGCTGCTATCGGGCTGGGCCGCCTATGGTGCAGGCGATGCCAAGGCGGCGGTCGCCACCATCGACAAGCTGGCGGGCCCGGAATGGTATCCGCTGTTCAAGGACCTGCACACCGGCATGATCCTCGAGAACGCCGGCAAGGAAAAGGAGGCGGGCGTCCGCTTCGAGCGCGCCTACAAGCTCGACGATTCCATGCTGCGCGTGACGGAAGCCTATGCGCGCTGGCTGTCGCGCAACAAGGACGCGGCCTCGGCGACCGCGATCTATGAGGCCTTCGACAAGAAGCTCGCCCGTCATCCGCTGATCGTGGAAGGTCTGCGCGAGACCAGGGCCGGCAAGAAGCTGCCGTCGCTGGTCGATTCCGCGCAGGCCGGCGCAGCTGAGGCGCTCTATGGCATAGGTGCCACCCTGACCCGCCGCGGCGGCGAGGATCTGGCCCTGGTCTATCTCCAGCTCGCGCTCTATCTGCAGCCCAGCCACCCGCTGGCCCTGCTCTCGCTCGCCGATCTCTATGAATCGGTGAAGCGGCCGCAGATGGCGATCAAGATCTATGAGCGGGTGCCGTCGTCCTCGCCGCTCAAGCGCAACGCGCAGATCCAGCTCGCCATTGACCTGGATTCCGCCGACCGCAGCGACGAGGCGATCAAGATCCTCAAGGGCGTGACCGCCGAGGACCCCAAGGATCTCGAAGCCATCATGGCGCTCGGCAATCTCCAGCGTGGCCGCAAGAAGTTCGGCGACTGCGGCGCGACCTATTCGCAAGGCATCGACGTGCTGCCGGCAGGCAACGACAAGGCCAACAGCGTCTGGTACTATTATCGCGGCATCTGCGAGGAGCGCTCCAAGCAGTGGGGCAAGGCCGAAGCCGACATGAAGAAGGCGCTCGAGCTGCAGCCTGACCAGCCGCATGTCCTCAACTATCTCGGCTATTCCTGGATCGACCAGGGCGTGAACCTCGACGAAGGCATGAAGATGATCAAGCGTGCCGTCGAGCAGCGTCCCGACGACGGCTACATCGTCGACTCCCTTGGCTGGGCCTATTACCGCATCGGCAACTACGAAGAGGCGGTGAAGAACCTCGAGCGCGCGATCGACCTCAAGCCCGAGGATCCCACCATCAACGACCATCTCGGCGACGCCTATTGGCGCGTCGGCCGCACGCTGGAAGCCAAATTCCAGTGGGCGCATGCCCGCGACCTCAAGCCCGAGCCGGACGATCTGCCGAGGATCGAAGCCAAGATCGCCAACGGCATGACCGAGGACAATTCGAACTCTTCAGCCGCGCAAGCGGACAAGAAGAAAGACGACGGCAAGGGCGGCTAAGCTGCGCATGATCCGGAAAAGTGTACTTGCGGTTTTCCGACCCAGATCATGCGCACAACGAATGATGTGATTGGGGGCGTATCGCCGATGCCGGCGTTGATTGAAGAAGGGCGCGCGAAGGTCAACTTGAGCCTTCGCGTGGTCGGCCGTCGCGCTGACGGCTATCATGATCTCGAAAGCGTGGTTGCGTTTGCGGATTGTGCCGACCGGCTGACTCTGGAGCCGGGCGACGAGCTCACGCTCGCCACCACAGGGCCGCTCGCGGCGGCCTGCGGCGAGACCTCAGACAATCTCGTGTTCAAGGCCGCCAAGCTGCTGGCCGATGCCGTGCCGAATTTGAAGCTCGGCGCCTTCGCGCTCGACAAGGTCTTGCCGGTTGCAGCCGGTATCGGCGGCGGCTCGGCGGATGCCGCGGCGGCGCTGCGCCTGCTCGCGCGTCTCAACAATCTGTCGCTCGACGATCCCCGCCTGCAGGCGGTCGCGCTGGCGACCGGCGCCGATGTGCCGGTGTGCCTGCTCTCGCGCGCCTGCGACATGACCGGCGTCGGCGAGCAGCTGCTGCCGCTGGCGTTGCCCAGCATGCCCTGCGTCATGGTCAATCCGCGCGTGCCGGTTGCGACCAAGGACGTGTTCAAGGAATTGGGACTGCGCAACGGCGAATTGCTGGTCGGGGCCACCTCGGTCCTCGGAGCTCCGGCCTGGCCGGACGAGGGCGGATCAATCTCGGACTGGGTTGAGGTTCTCGAGACAGTCCCCAACGATCTCGAGGCCCCTGCGCTCCGCATCGAGCCTGTCATCGGCGACGTGCTAGACGCTTTGCGCGCTTCCGCTGGCGTCAAGCTGGCTCGCATGTCCGGCTCGGGCGCGACGTGCTTTGCGATCTATGGCGCGGCAGCTGACGCGCATGCCGCCGCAGAGAAGATCCGCAGCGATCACCCCGCTTGGTGGGTGCATGCGGGCACGTTGAGCTAGGGATTTCCTCCGCGACGGTCGGCAGTCTCGTAGGGTGGGCAAAGGCGCGCAAGCGCCGTGCCCACGATCTCTCGCCAATTGCGACAGGTGGTGGGCACGCTGCGCTTTGCCCACCCTACGGCAGCTCGCCAAGCCCAAGAAATTTCTGAATCTCACCCAGCACCTCTTCCGACTTGTCGTGCTGCAGCCAGTGCCCGGCCCCCGCGATGGTTTCGACGCGCGCCTGCTGGAAGTAGCGCTCCAGGCCCGCCGACCGCGCGCCTGCCAGGAAGCTTTCGCCGGCGTTCAGCAGCAACGTCGGACAGGCGATGCGCGACCACAGCGCGATGTGATCGTCCGGCCAGAGCCGGTGCGGTGCGCTGGCCCGCTGATAGGGATCGAATTTCCAGCTATAGGTGCCGTCCTCGTTCTGTCGCGCGCCATGCGTTGCGAGATGCAGCGCGAGGTCGCGGGAGAGGCGCTTGTTGTGAAGCACCATCTGCGCCGCCGCGTCCTCGAGCGTCGCATAGCGGCGCGGGGTGCGGTCGTGCAGCCTGTCGAGCTGGCTGACCCATTTGTCAATGCGCTCATGCGTTGGAGCTTTCGGCGAATCCGGCAGCATCGTCACGCCGTCGAGCACGACGAGCTTGTCGACCAGTTCGGGGAACGATCCCGAGAAGATCAGGCTCACCATGCCGCCCATCGAATGGCCGATCAGTGTCACGCGAGGCGCTGCGATGCTGCGGACGAGCTGGACGAGATCGTAGACATATTCGGTCAGCGCGTAGCTGCCGCCTCTGGTCCAGTCGGAATCGCCGTGGCCACGTAAATCGGGCGCGATCACATGGAAGTGCGGATGCAGCGAGCGGGCAATGGCGTCCCAACTCCGGCAATGATCGCGGCCGCCATGAACCAGAATAAGCGGCGGCGCGCCCGCGTTGCCCCAATCGGCATAATGCAGCCGCAGGCCGTGAGATTCGTAGAAGCGGCTTTGCGGGTCGAGCATCGGGTCGCGATCCCCTGGACTGACGGCAGATGTCCTGAACTAGCCTGCTACCGGGCATTCGACAAGCAACCGCTCACGTTTGCTTCGGGATCGTTCCGTCGCCGGGCATCGGCTGATGCGCCGAGCTCCCGCGCTCGCTAGCCCATGTGGCGGAAGATCGCGCTGGCGTTGACTCCACCGAAGCCAAAGCCGTTCGTGATCGCGTGCTGCATCGGCACCGGACGCGCAGCACCGGCAACGATATCGATCCCTTCCGCGCCCGCATCCGGGTTTTCGAAATTGAGCGTCGGCGGTGCGACCTGGTCGCGCAGGGCAAGCACGGTGAAGATTGCCTCCAGTCCGCCGGCGGCGCCGAGCAGATGGCCGGTGGCCGATTTGGTCGCGCTGACCGCGATGGATTTGTTGCGGCCGAACAGCGCGCCGATGGTACCGAGTTCGCTGTCGTCGCCGGCGGGCGTCGAGGTCGCATGCGCGTTGAGATGCTGCAGATCGCCGGGCGCAAGGTTCGCCTGCCGGAGCGCGATCTCCATGGCGCGGCGGGCGCCGTCGCCGTCCGGCGGACCCGACGTCATGTGATAGGCATCGGCGGTGGTGCCATATCCAACAAGCTCGGCGATCGGCGTCGCGCCGCGCGCCAGCGCATGTTCCAGCTCCTCGATCACCAGGATGCCGGCGCCTTCACCCATGACAAAACCGTCGCGGTCACGATCGAACGGACGCGAGGCGCGTGTGGGCTGGTCGTTGAAGGCGCTCGACAGCGCGCGAGCTGCCGCAAAGCCGCCGAGGCTGACGATATCGATGCAGGCTTCGGCGCCGCCGCAGATCGCGACATCGGCATCGCCCGCGCGGATCATGCGCGCGGCGTCGCCGATCGCCTGCACGCCGGCGGCACACGCCGTAACGGGCGTGCCCAGCGCGCCCTTGTAGCCGTATTTGATCGAAACGTGGCCGGCGGCAAGGTTGGCAAGGAAGGAGGGGATCGTGAACGGCGACAGCCGGCGCGGGCCGCGTTGCTCGGTGATGCGCACCGCTTCCGCCATCGCGGGAAAACCGCCGACTCCAGAGCCGATGATCGTTGCGGTCCGCTGCAGCGACGCCACATCCTGCGGTGCCCATTTGGCCTGCGCGACCGCTTCCGCGGCGGCGAGTAGCGCGAACAGGATGAAGCGATCCATCTTGCGCTGGTCCTTTGGCGCAGCGGCCTTCGCCGGATCGAAGCCGCCTTCGGGGTCATCGGCCTTGTCGGGCACGAGCCCGGCAATGCGCGCGGGCAATGCCTGCGACCATTGCGGCAGCGGGCGCAGCCCGCTTTGCCCCGCGAGCAGCCGGCGCCAGGATATCTCGACACCACAGCCGAGCGGCGACACCGCCCCCATTCCCGTCACGACGATACGAGGCATGTCAGTCTCCAGCCGGCGCGAGGTCCGGATTCATGGCTTTGAGCGCGATGAGCCGCCGCCGCATCAGGCGGCTCGCGGCAGGACCCGCGATCACCACGGCATTGGCGAGCGTGATCGGCTGCCGATCGGTCGCATCGACCACGACCGGATCGAGCGGCCGACGATCGTCGCGGGTCGCCAGCAGGATGGATTCGCCCTTCGGCGCGAGATGCTTGTTGCCCCAGGCGAGCAGCGTCGCGATCACGGGAAAGAAATCCCGTGCCTTATCGGTGAGCACATATTCGTAACGTGGCGGCCGCTCCTGGTAGCGACGACGGACGAACATGCCGGTCTTGGTGAGATGGGCGAGGCGTCGCGACAGGATGTTCGGCGCAATGGAGAGATTGCGCTCGAACTCGTCGAACCGGGTCGAGCCCTGCAAGGCATCGCGCAGGATCAGGATGCTCCACCATTCGCCAACCGTCTCCACGGCGCGGCCGACCGGGCATTCCTGGAGGGAAGGGGATTTGGGCTGCATGGCGAGGAAGGTAGGGGAGTGACTTGCAAAATGCAAGTTACTGGTGAGATTAAGACTGCCAGTTATGTGGTGGGCGTTTGCTAGTCAATTGCGTGCCCCGGACGCGGCAACGCGAAGGGCGTTGCTGCGCGTCCGGGACACGAGAGTTGAGCGACGGCCGCGCGCCATACTCGGTCATTGTGAGCGCAGCGAAGCAATCCAGGCTCTTTCCGTGGAGGGATTCTGGATTGCTTCGCTGCGCTCGCAATGATGTGGAGAGAGCGATGCCAACAAATCTTTCCCGTCACCCTGAGGCGCGAGCGCAGCGAGCCTCGAAGGGCGAACGGCCAGGATGCATCTCGGCCGTGCATCCTTCGAGGCTCTCCATGGGACGCGTTGCGTCCCATGGAGAGCACCTCAGGGTGACGGAATTGATAGCGGAGGCGGAACGCGCGTCGCGCCTAATGCGACCGTGCCAAACAGAACGCCACCACCTGCTCCAGCGCGCTCTTCATCGGCGACGACGGGAACAGCGCGAGTGCGTCCACCGCCATGGCGCCGTAGTGCTGGGCGCGGCTCAGCGTGTCCTCGAGCGCGCGGTGCTTGTTCATCAGGCCGATGGCGTGATCGAGGTCGGAATCACTGATCTCGCCGCGCTCGAGCGCCTTGATCCAGAAAGCGCGCTCGGTGTCGTTGCCGCGGCGGAAGGCGAGCACCACCGGCAGCGTGATCTTGCCCTCGCGGAAATCGTCGCCGGTGTTCTTGCCGAGCTTGGCGCTCTTGCCGCCATAGTCGAGCACGTCGTCGACGAGCTGGAAGGCGATGCCGAGATTCATGCCGACCGAGCGGCAGGCGGTCTGCTCCGCCTTCGGGCGGTTGGCGATCACGGGGCCGACCTCGCAGGCCGCGGCGAACAGCTCGGCGGTCTTGCCGCGGATCACGGCGAGATATTCGTCCTCGGTGGTCGCGGTGTTCTTGGCGGCCGCAAGCTGCATCACCTCGCCCTCGGCGATGGTGGCCGCGGCAGCAGACAGGATGTCGAGCGCGCGCAGCGAACCGACCTCGACCATCATCCGGAAGGCCTGGCCGAGCAGAAAGTCGCCGACCAAAACGCTTGCCTCATTGCCCCAGAGCATGCGCGCCGACAGCTTGCCGCGGCGCATCTCGCTCTCGTCGACCACGTCGTCGTGGAGCAGCGTGGCGGTGTGCATGAACTCGACAGAGGCAGCGAGCTTGATGTGGCCGTCGCCGGTGTAGCCGGCGAGGTTGGCCATGGCGAGCGTCAGCATCGGCCGCAGCCGCTTGCCGCCGGAGGAGATCAGGTGGTTGGCGACTTCCGGGATCATGGTCACGTCAGATCCGGTCCGCGACAGGATGGTGGCGTTGACGCGCTCCATGTCAGGGGCGACAAGGGCAACCAGCTCTTCGATCGACGCGCCGGGGGTTTCGAAAGGTACGATGACGGCCACGCCGGTCTCCAATATTTGCCCCGGAAGGGCTATTCTGATGGAAAGACAATAGAAACTGGACGGGGATGCGGCAAGGCCTGTGGAACCATTGACATTTGCCGCTTTGACCCCTTTCAGCCCAGGAGGCTCGTCTTGCGTGAACTGGTTCGGACCAACGATATCGTGCTGGTGTCGGCGATCGGCGCGCTGCTCGACGGCGCCAACATCCATCATCTGGTGCTGGACCAGAACATGAGCATCATAGAGGGCTCGCTTGGCGTCCTGCCCAGGCGGATCCTGGTCCATGAGGACGATGCCAGCGAGGCCCGGCAATTGCTGACCGACGCCGGCCTCAGCCACGAACTGCGCGGCGATGATTGACGTCGTCACAGATCTCACCGAGGACGCCTTTCTCGGCGGCCAGCTGCTGCTCAAGCAGAAGCGGACCGGCCACCGGGCAGGGCATGACGCCGTTCTGCTTGCGGCTGCGACGGGGGCCCGTGAAGGCGACCGTGTGGTCGATCTCGGTGCCGGCATCGGTACGGCTGGCCTCGCGCTGGCCCGGCGCGTTGGCGGCATCGATCTTTGCCTCGTCGAGATCGATCCGGAACTCGCCGCGCTCGCGCGCGCCAATGCGGCCGCGAACGAGACTGCCGCTGAGGTGATCGTGCTCGACGTCACTGCTGACGCGCAGGCGTTTGCAGCACATGGGCTCACGCCTGACAGCGCCGATTGCGTGTTGATGAACCCGCCCTTCAACGATCCCGCGCGGCACCGCGGCTCGCCGGACCAGGCGCGTCACACGGCGCATGTCGCGACCGACGAGACGCTGCATGCCTGGGTGCATGCGGCGCGGCGTATCCTTCGATCGAACGGTGTGCTCACCCTGATCTGGCGCGCTGACGGAATCGCAGATGCCTTGGCAGCGCTGTCACGCGGTTTCGGCAGCCTGTCGATCCTGCCGGTTCATGGCGAAGCGGGACGTCCTGCGATCCGCGTCCTGGTGCGCGCAGTCAAGGGCGGCCGAGCGCCGACGCGATTGCTGCCGGGCCTCATGCTCAATGATGAGTCACGCGTGCCTAAAAAAGAGGTGCGGAATATTCTGGAAGGGAGAGCGGTCCTGCCGCTGGTGGAGCCGTGACGGCTTACTGGGGAAGCGATTCCGACTGCTGTTCCGGCTGGGACGTAAAGCGAATCGCCGTAAAGAGCGCGCCCATCAGCATCAACAGCAGATAAATCTTCATGTCGTTCCCTCCGCTGCCTCATTGCAGCTTCCCAACCGGGATTCTGCAAAACACGTTCCAGGCACTAGCAATGACAGTCACGTGATAAATAAAGGTTAACCAGAGGTGACGGCATGGCCGAACAATTGAACGATCCCGAGAATTCCGGCCTGGCCGACAAGCTCTTGCAATATCTGCCGGCGCGCTTCCGCCCCGGTGCTGCGGTCGTGCCGGTGGTGCGGCTGTCAGGTGTCATCGGCGCGGTGACGCCGCTGCGTCCGGGCATGACGCTGGCGGGCGTCGCTCGGGTGCTGGAGCGGGCGTTTTCATACCGGAACGCCAAGGCGGTCGCGCTTGTGATCAATTCGCCCGGCGGCTCGCCGGTGCAGTCGCGCCAGATCTATCTGCGCATCAAGCAGCTCGCGGCGGAGAAGAAACTGCCGGTACTGGTGTTCGTCGAGGACGTCGCGGCTTCCGGCGGCTACATGATCGCCTGCGCCGGCGACGAGATCTTCTGTGATCCGTCCTCGATCCTGGGATCGATCGGCGTGGTCGGCGGCAGCTTTGGTTTTCAGGAGGCGATCAAGCGGCTCGGCATCGAGCGGCGTCTCTATACGGCCGGCGCCCACAAGGCGATGCTCGATCCATTTCTCCCCGAAAACCCCGATGACGTCGCCAAGCTGAAGGCACTCCAGCGCGAGATCCACCAGATCTTCATCGCACTGGTGAAGGAGAGCCGTGGCACCAGACTCAAGGGCGCGGACGACACCCTGTTCACCGGCGAGTACTGGGCCGGCGAGACGTCGATCGCGCTCGGGCTCGCTGACGGCATTGGCGATATCCGCTCAACTCTTCGTGCCCGCTATGGCGAGAAGGTTCTCACCCCCGTGATCGCGCAGCCGACCGGACTTCTGTCCGGCCTGTTGGGGCGGAAATCGCCCGGCGCGGGCCAGCTTTCGGCCATGGAATCAATGGCCGGGCTGCCGGACGAGCTGATCTCGGCGGTCGAGACCCGGGCGATTTGGGCGAAATTCGGGTTCTAGGTCCGGCTCCCCCGCGCCATTTGGTCCGCGCTGAGCCAATTGCGGCGCAGCCCGGACTGCGCGAGAATGCGTGTGGGGGCTGAGCACGACACAAGGATCGACCGATGCCGCCGTTCGTCGCATTCGCGGGCGTCCTGGGTGGGCTTGCCGTGGTCCGCTGGGCCTACAAGACCGCACTCAGGATCAACGAAGAGCTGGAGGAGATGCGCCTGTCGCGCGTCACTGAAGCCGCCCAGATGGGGAATATCCAGACACTGAAGCGTGACCCCGTGACGGGGGCGTATCGGCCGGGATAGCTTTTTCCACGTAGGGTGGGCAAAGCGAAGCGTGCCCACCACCGCGCCGTAATCCGGGAAAGATGGTGGGCACGGCGCAAGCGCGCCTTTGCCCACCCTACGGCACCTTTCCTAGGGCAGTCGTTAAGCCCGAATCCGCTTCCCTTTGCCTTGATTCCCATCCCCGCCGTCGATACGGTCCCGCGCGATTCAAAACCCCCCGCGAGAGCCTGATCTGACGATGGACGCCTCATTGCCCGCCCATATGCGCCCGGACCGCTCGTTCCAGGGCCTGATCCTGGCCCTGCAGCGCTATTGGGCGGATTACGGCTGCGTGATCCTGCAGCCCTACGACATGGAAGTCGGCGCCGGCACCTTCCATCCCGGGACGACCCTGCGCGCGCTCGGGCCGCGGCCGTGGAATGCCGCCTATGTGCAGCCCTCGCGCCGGCCCAAGGATGGCCGTTACGGCGAGAACCCGAACCGGCTCCAGCACTATTACCAGTTCCAGGTGATCCTCAAGCCGTCGCCGCCGAACCTTCAGGAGCTGTACCTGAAGTCGCTCGCCGCCATCGGCATCGATTCCGCCATCCACGACATCCGTTTCGTCGAGGACGATTGGGAGAGCCCGACGCTGGGCGCCTGGGGCCTGGGTTGGGAGTGCTGGTGCGACGGCATGGAAGTCAGCCAGTTCACCTATTTCCAGCAGGTCGCGGGCGTCGAATGCGCGCCGGTCGCGGGCGAGCTGACCTACGGTCTCGAACGCCTCGCCTGTTATCTGCAGGGCGTCGACAGCATCATGGACCTGAACTTCAATGGCCGCGAAGGCGCCGAGAAGGTCAGCTATCGCGATGTGTTCTTCCAGGCCGAGCAGGAATATTCGCGGCACAATTTCGAACATGCCGACACCGCGATGCTGTTCGAGCAGTTCAAGATGGCCGAGGCGGCGTGCCGGAAGTACCTCGACGCCGGCTGGCAAAAAAACTCGGAGTCCGGCAAGCGCGAGGCGCATCTGATGGCGCTGCCGGCCTATGACCAGTGCATCAAGGCGAGCCATGTCTTCAACCTGCTCGACGCGCGTGGTGTGATTTCGGTGACGGAGCGACAGAGCTACATCTTCCGGGTGCGCGAGCTGGCGAAAGCCTGCGGCGAAGCCTGGGTGCACACCGAAGCCGGTGGAGCGGCCTGATGCCCGATCTTTTGCTTGAACTGTTCTCGGAAGAGATCCCCGCGCGCATGCAGGCCAAGGCGGCCGACGACCTGCGCCGTCTGGTCACCGACAAGCTCGTCGCCGAAGGCCTGGTCTACGAGGGCGCGAAAGCTTTCGCGACGCCGCGCCGGCTTGCGCTCACCGTGCACGGCATCCCCGCGCGCCAGCCTGACCTGAAGACCGAGCGCCGCGGCCCGAAAGTCGGCGCGCCCGATGCGGCCGTGCAGGGCTTTTTGAAGGCGACCGGCCTGAAATCGCTGGACGAAGCCAAGATCCAGCGCGACCCCAAGGGCGATTTCTACATCGGACTGATCGAGAAGCCCGGCCGCGACGCCATCGACGTGCTCGCGGAAATCCTGCCCGTCATCATCAGAACCTTCCCCTGGCCGAAATCGATGCGCTGGGGCGCGCGCTCGGCCAAGCCGGGCTCGCTGAGCTGGGTGCGTCCGCTGCACGCGATCACCGCCACCTTTGGCCTGGAGACCGAAGAACCCGATGTCGTGAAGTTTTCCATCGACGGCATCGAGGCCGGCCAGACCACCTATGGCCATCGCTTCCTCGCGCCGTCCGCTATTTCCGTTCGCCGCTTCGAGGACTACGAAGCCAAGCTCCTCGATGCGAAGGTCGTGCTCGACCCCGACAGGCGCAAGGACGCGATCCTCACCGACGCCAAGCAGCTTGCCTTCGCCCAAGGCTTCGAACTGGTCGAGGACCAGACCCTGCTCGACGAGGTTTCGGGCCTGGTCGAATGGCCGGTCGTGCTGATGGGCTCGTTCGAGCCGGAGTTCCTGAAGACGCCCGACGAGGTGATCCGCGCCACCATCCGCAACAACCAGAAATGCTTCGTGGTTAGGGATCCCAAGACCGGGAGGCTGACCAACAAGTTCATCCTCACCGCGAATATCGAGGCCATCGACGGCGGCAAGGTCATCGTATCAGGCAACGAGCGCGTGATCCGCGCGCGGCTGAGCGATGCGAAGTTCTTCTACGAGACCGACCTGAGGACCAAGCTCGAGGATCGGCTGCCGAAATTCGAGCAGATCGTGTTCCACGAGAAGCTCGGGACGCAGGCGGAGCGCATCAAGCGCCTCGAGCGCCTCGCCGCCGAGATCGCGCCGCTGGTCGGCGCCGATGTTGCCAAGGCCACGCGTGCGGCGCATTTGGCGAAGGCGGATCTGCTGACGGAAGTCGTCGGCGAATTCCCCGAGGTGCAGGGCCTGATGGGCAAGTATTATGCGCTGGCGCAGGGCGAGGATGCCTCGGTCGCGGCGGCCTGCGAGGAGCACTACAAGCCACAAGGGCCGGCCGATCGCGTGCCGACGGATCCGGTCAGTATCGCAGTCGCGCTCGCTGACAAGCTCGATACGCTGGTCGGCTTCTGGGCGATCGATGAGAGGCCGACGGGATCGAAGGACCCCTATGCGCTGCGGAGAGCGGCGCTGGGTGTTATCAGGTTGATCGCCGAGAACGCGCTGCGCCTGTCGCTGCTGAAGGTGGCAGCGGCCGCGCTCGCGGGCTTGTCGGTGAAGCCCGCCGATGCGGAGAAGCTCCCGAGCGATCTGCTCGCCTTCTTCGCCGATCGCCTGAAGGTCCAGCTCCGTGAGCAGGGCGCGCGTCACGATCTCGTCGACGCCGTGTTCGCGCTCGGCGGCCAGGATGATCTCTTGATGATCGTTCGCCGCGTCGATGCGCTCGGCAAATTCCTCGACACCGACGACGGCAAGAACCTGCTCGCCGGCACCAAGCGCGCCAGCAACATCCTTTCGATCGAGGAGAAGAAGGACAAGCGCACCTTCCACGGCGCGCCGGATGCTGCGCTCTACAGCCTCGCAGAGGAGAAGGCGCTTGCGAAGGCGATCGGCGAGGTGACGACGGAAGCAAGTGCCGCCGTCGCCAAGGAGGACTTTGCCGCCGCGATGCGCGCGATGGCGAAGCTTCGCCCACCGGTCGATGCGTTCTTCGACAAGGTGCGCGTCAACGACGACGATCCGAAGGTCCGCGAGAACCGGCTAAAACTGCTGAACGAGATCCGCAGCGCCACGCGCGCAGTGGCGGATTTCTCGAAGATCCAGGATTGAGGCGCGCCACAATGACGGCGCGCGTAGCGCGAGCCCGGAATCCATCGTGCCGCACGTGACGTCCCGCACGTGACGTCGAGAATGGATTCCGAGCTCGCGCCAAGTGGCGCGCCCCGAAATGACGGGACAGAAAAATGCCCCGCCCGGCGGGGGGAAGACCGGGCGGGGCCTGATGTCCGATTACACTGCTCGCGCCAGCCTGATTGATGTGGCGCGCCGGACATCTAGTTGAACAGCAAAATTCCTAGTCCATCACCTCGACGATGCGCCGCGAGCGCGGCTCGACCAGCACGGTCTCGCCGTTCACGACGGTGTAGCGATACGTCGTCGCGCCGAAACGTTGCGGCACGTCATAATAAGTGATGCCGGTTTCGGGTAAGGTGGCACCGACCACGACGCGATCGGGAATATGGAAGGCTGGCACACGTTGCTCGACGACATAGTCACGGAACGCCGGCCGTTGCTCGACCGCAATCGTCGGGCTTTCCTCAACCGCCACGGGTGCGCGTCCCACTGTGATTCCGGTTTGCGCCTGCGCCGCGATGGGTGCGCTGAGCGCAGCGCCAAGCACTGCGAGGGCGAGAATCCTGTTTCGCATGGGCAACTCCTTCGAATTGGCGACCGCTTGCCAATGCTGCGCCGCGCGCGATGTTCCGGAAAAAGCCTGCCGCATCCGCGGCAATTTCGGGCAGTTTTTGCGAAGCCGGGAACCCGTATCGACCCCTCCGCGTCTCTACGGACGAAACCGGGTCCGCTATGATCCGCCGCGATTCGCCTCACCCCACGGAAAGATAATTCATGCACCTCACCGTCGCCCACATCTCGCCGCTCCTGTCGCTGCTTGCGGGCGTTCTCATCCTGGTCATGCCGCGCCTGCTCAACTTCATCGTGGCGATTTTTCTCATCCTCAATGGTGCGATCGGGCTCGGTTTGCTGAAATGGCTCCATCTCTAGGCCTTCATTTTCCGGAACTCTTCGACTTGCGCGGGCCTGCTCAAAGTGGTGTAAGGCGCGCGATTTCCCATTCCTCTCGAAGGTTGTGTGCAAGCTATGGCCAAAGCCGCCTCGAAGCCTAAGAAACTGCCAGCGAAATCAAAGCCTTCCGTCAAGGCGAAAGCCGCGCCGGCGGCCCGCAAGGCGCTCCCCAAGAGTTCTGTGAAGAGCGCCCCGAAGCCGGTCGCCAAGGTTGCCGCCAAGGCCGCGGCCAAGCCGGCCGCTAAGGCTGCGGCCAGGGCGGCCAAAAGCGCGCCGGCAAAGATCCCGGCCAACAAATGGGTCTTCACCTTCGGCGACGGCAAGGCCGAAGGCCGGACGGAGATGCGCGACCTGCTCGGTGGCAAGGGCGCGAACCTCGCCGAGATGGCCAATCTCGGCCTGCCGGTGCCTCCGGGCTTCACCATCCCGACCTCGGTCTGCACCTATTTCTACGCCCACGGCAAAACCTATCCGAAGGAGTTGCAGTCGCAGGTCGAGAAGGCGCTCGACTATGTCGGCAAGTTGACGGGCAAGGTGTTCGGCGACACCAAGAACCCGCTGCTGGTCTCCGTACGTTCAGGCGCGCGCGCCTCGATGCCGGGCATGATGGACACCGTGCTCAATCTCGGCCTCAACGACCAGACGGTCGAAGCGCTGGCGGAGCTCTCCGGCGACCGTCGCTTCGCCTACGACAGCTATCGCCGCTTCATCACCATGTATTCCGACGTGGTGCTCGGCTTCGAGCATCATCACTTCGAGGAAATCCTCGACACCTTCAAGGACAGCCAGGGCTATACGCTCGACACCGACCTCACCGCTGAGGACTGGGTCGAGCTGGTCGGCAAGTACAAGGACGCGGTCGCGCGCGAGACCGGCAAGGACTTTCCGCAGGATCCGCATGACCAGCTCTGGGGCGCGGTCGGCGCGGTGTTTTCGTCCTGGATGAATGCGCGCGCGGTGACCTACCGCAAGCTGCACGATATCCCTGAGTCGTGGGGCACCGCGGTCAATGTGCAGGCCATGGTGTTCGGCAACATGGGCGAGACCTCGGCAACCGGCGTTGCCTTCACCCGCAATCCCTCGACCGGCGAGAGCAAGCTCTACGGCGAGTTCCTGATCAACGCGCAAGGCGAGGACGTGGTGGCGGGCATCCGCACGCCGCAGGACATCACCGAGGAAGCGCGCAAAGAGTCAGGTTCCGACAAGGCGTCGATGGAAGCGGCGATGCCTGAGGCCTTCAAGGAGCTGACGCGGATCTACACGCTGCTCGAGAAGCACTACCGTGACATGCAGGACATGGAGTTCACGGTCGAGCAGGGCAAGCTGTGGATGCTGCAGACCCGCAGCGGCAAGCGCACGGCGAAGGCTGCGCTCCGCATCGCGGTCGAGCTTGCCAATGAGGGCCTGATCACAAAGAAGGAAGCGGTGACGCGGATCGATCCCGCCTCGCTCGACCAGCTCCTGCATCCGACCATCGATCCCAACGCCAAGCGCGACGTGATCGCGACCGGCCTGCCGGCTTCGCCAGGGGCTGCCTCCGGCGAGATCGTGTTCTCGTCGGATGAAGCGGCCAAGCTCCAGGGCGACGGGCGCAAGGTCATTCTGGTCCGTATCGAGACCAGCCCGGAAGATATCCACGGCATGCACGCCGCCGAAGGCATCTTGACCACGCGCGGCGGCATGACCTCGCACGCGGCGGTCGTCGCGCGCGGCATGGGCAAGCCCTGTGTCTCCGGCTGCGGCACCATCCGCGTCGATTACGGCCGCGGCACCATGAGCATCGGCTCGCGCACCTTCAAGGCCGGTGACGTCATCACCATCGACGGCTCGCTTGGCCAGGTGCTGGCCGGCCGCATGCCGATGATCGAGCCGGAACTGTCTGGCGAGTTCGGCACGCTGATGAACTGGGCCGACCAGGTCCGCAAGATCGGCGTCCGCGTCAACGGCGACACGCCCGACGATGCCCGCACCGCGATCAAGTTCGGCGCCGAAGGCATCGGCCTCTGCCGCACCGAGCACATGTTCTTCGAGGAGACCCGCATCCGCACCGTGCGCGAGATGATCCTCTCCGAGGACGAGCAGTCGCGCCGGGCCGCGCTGGCAAAGCTGTTGCCGATGCAGCGCGCCGACTTCGTCGAGCTGTTCGAGATCATGAAGGGCCTGCCCGTCACGATCCGTCTGCTGGACCCGCCGCTGCACGAATTCCTGCCGCACACCCATGCCGAGGTCGAGGAAGTGGCGCGTGCCATGAACACCGATCCGCGGCGTCTGGCCGACCGTGCGCGCGAGCTGTCGGAGTTCAATCCGATGCTCGGGTTCCGCGGCTGCCGCATCGCGATCGCCTATCCTGAGATCGCCGAGATGCAGGCCCGCGCGATCTTCGAGGCGGCGGTCGAGGCCGAGAAGCGCACCGGCAAGGCCGTCGGCCTCGAGGTGATGGTGCCGCTGATCGCGACCAAGGCCGAACTCGACCTGGTCAAGGCCCGCATCGATGCCACCGCGAAGTCGGTCATGCGTGAGACCAATACCAAGATCGGCTATCAGGTCGGCACCATGATCGAGCTGCCGCGCGCCTGTCTGCTCGCGGAAGAGATCGCCGAAAGCGCCGAGTTCTTCTCGTTTGGCACCAACGACCTGACGCAGACGACCTACGGCATCAGCCGCGACGACGCGGCGAGCTTCCTCGGTCCCTACGTCGCCAAGGGCATCCTTTCGATCGATCCCTTCATCTCGCTCGACCAGCAAGGCGTCGGCGAGCTCGTCAAGATCGGCGTCACGCGCGGCCGCAAGACGCGGGCGAAGCTCAAGGTGGGCATCTGCGGCGAGCACGGCGGCGATCCCGCCTCCGTCGCCTTCTGCCACAATGTCGGTCTCGACTACGTGTCCTGCTCGCCGTATCGCGTGCCGATCGCGCGGCTCGCGGCGGCCCAGGCCGCGCTCGGCAAGGCGATTGCGAGCCAGGCGTAAGGCGAAGCAACATACGTGATGCGAAAGAGGCGGAGCTTGCTCCGCCTCTTTTCATTTGGGGCGACGCCCTCTCGACTCGTCATTGCGAGGAGCCCTTGCGACGAAGCAATCCAGAGTCTTTCAGCGGAGACAGTCTGGATTGCTTCGCTGCGCTCGCAATGACAGCGAAGGAGGAACCAGGCGCGTCCCGAAATGATACGCGTGCGCAAGAGTTCCTTCACCATTCGCGTTGACCGATTGTTTACCGCTTCTCGCGACGCGGCCTTTACCAGCACATCGCATCGCCCCGTGAAAACACCTGACATCGCTTGCGTGTGTTTCGCGCGCAACGCGGATTAACGCCCCGGCAACCTAAATTAGATACTCACGATAAGGATCGAATTGCACGGATGTACTGAGTTCGATCAGGACGGGCGTAAGCGTAGCGTGAGCGTATCGATGTCAGTGTTGCGTAACCATCCGAAGGGTGCGCGGTTCGCATCCTTCGGACTCGGTCTCTGCATCTTCGCATTGATGCCGAGAGAGATCGGATATCAGGACATAGGCTCGCTGCTGGCGCGTCAGCCCGGCGTCGCCGAGCGCTGGCAGAAGCAGGTGTTCTCTGCGGCCTCCTCCATTCAGCTTGCCACTTACAGTTTCTCGCCCCCGATCGGCACGTCGGCGCCGCAGAGCGCGATGGTTCGTCTCGCCAGCCTCGACGGCCGCGATGTCACCGGTT
Source organism: Bradyrhizobium sp. CCBAU 51745 (assembly GCF_028128715.1). Taxonomy (NCBI): domain Bacteria; kingdom Pseudomonadati; phylum Pseudomonadota; class Alphaproteobacteria; order Hyphomicrobiales; family Nitrobacteraceae; genus Bradyrhizobium; species Bradyrhizobium sp. CCBAU 51745. The sequence continues at coordinate 684,042 of NZ_LBJP01000093.1, forward strand.
CCATTTCGCGCAATCCGGTGCTGCAGGCGCCGGCGCGTTACCAGGCCTCCGACTTTCCCAAGGTTGATCGCGCGCTGAAAGGCGATCGTCTCGCCATCGTGACACCTGCGCCAGTACCTCAGCCGGCTGCTCCGGCCGTGACGCCCGCGCAGCAGGATCCCGCGACCTCGAACAGTTCCGTGTTCGGCGCCAAAACCGCCGAGCTGCCAGCCGTGCAGCCGCAGGCGATGTCGCCGGAGTCAGCGGCCGCGCTCGATCCCGAGCTTCAGGAGGCGATGCGTGCGCCGCCGTTGGCTCAATATACAAATCCGCCGAAGGCCGATGACAACGCGCTGTCCTTCGCGGCGCAGCCGCTCAACACGCTGAAGCAGGCGACATCAGCAGCTCCGCCGCGCGACCCCTTCAGCGTCAAGACCTCGAACCTGTTCTTCGGCAGCTCCTCGTTGGGCGGTAACCTCGAGAGCATCGAAAGCTGGCAGCCCGGCGCCGAGCCGCTGATCGTGATGCCTGACCCCGATATGAAGCTGGCCTCGCTGTCGCCGCCGAACGAGGACGCCGCCAGCATCACCGAGAGCGGCGAGAGCATCGCGCCGAAGGGTGAGGTCAACGCCGACAACCAGCGCGCCAAATCTCCGGCCGAGCGGCTGGCGCTCGACGAGAAATCACGCGCGAAGTCGGAGAAGTGCCTCGCCGAAGCCGTTTATTTCGAATCCCGCGGGGAGGCCGTGCGCGGCCAGATCGCGGTCGCGCAAGTGGTGATGAACCGCGTATTCTCGGGCAAATATCCCGATACGGTGTGCGGCGTGGTCTATCAGAACAAGTACCGCCACTTCGCCTGCCAGTTCACTTTTGCCTGCGACAACAATCCCGATGTGATCCGCGAGCCCGAGATGTGGGAGCGCGCCAAGAAGATTTCGAAGGCCATGCTCGACGGCCAGATCTGGCTGCCTGAAGTGGGCAAATCGACGCATTACCACGCCTATTGGGTGCGTCCGTCCTGGGTCGCCGAGATGAAGAAGATGTACAAGACCGGCGTGCACACTTTCTATCGGCCGCGCAATTGGGGCGATGGAGCTGAGGAGCCGAGCTGGGGCACGCCGGCGCAGACCGCCGCGCTCTCGGCCGAGCTCGCGCTGGCGGCCAAGAGCTCCGCCGAGATGGGCGTCACCGAGCGAAGGTAGTTGTCGTCAGAAGCGGTCGTCACGCCCGGGCTTGTCCCGCCTGCGCGGCCGTAGCCGCTTCGGCGCGGCGAAGGCCCGGGCATCCACGTTCTTCGTACCGCGGGAAAGGCGTGGATGGCCGGGACAAGCCCGGCCATGACGTTGCGGAAGCTTTGGGTGCGCCGTCCTCACATCTCGATATCCAGCGCGCAGTCGAAATTCGGCGCCGAATGCGTCAGGGCGCCTGACGAGGCGTAGTCGACACCGGTCGCCGCGATCGCCGCAATCGAGTCCAGCGTGACACCGCCCGAGGCTTCCAGCTCCAGCCGGCCTTCCGTCATTCGCACAGCCTCGCGCAGCGTCGCGATGTCCATGTTGTCGAGCAGCACCGCATCGGCCAGATCAGTGGCGAGCACGTCGCGCAGCTGTGCGAGCGTATCCACCTCGATCTCGATCTTGACGAGATGGCCGGCACGCGCACGAGCGCGCTCCAGCACCGGCCGGATGCCGCCGGCAACAGCGATGTGGTTGTCCTTGATCAGGATGGCATCGTCCAGGCCGTAACGGTGGTTGAAGCCGCCGCCGCAACGCACCGCGTATTTCTCCAGCGCCCGCAATCCGGGCGTGGTCTTTCGCGTGCAGCAGATGCGCATTTTCGTGCCCTCGGCCCGCGCGACGTAGTCGGCCGTGAGCGTCGCGACGCCGGACAGGCGGCCGACGAAGTTCAGTGCAGTCCGTTCCGCGGTGAGAACCGCGCGCGCCGGGCCGGAGATCGTCAACACCTGCTGCCCGCGCGCGACGCGCGCGGCGTCGCGGATATGCGCGCGGACCTCAATGTCGGTCGAGAGCTTTTGCAGCGTCGCCAGCGCCAGCGGCAGGCCGGCGATGACACCGGACTGGCGTGCAACCAGCACGGCCTGCGCCTTGGTCGCTTCCGGGATCGTCGCGAACGAAGTGATGTCGCCGGCGCGGCCGAGATCCTCGTCGAGTGCGCGATGCACGGCGTCATCGATGGCGAGCGGAGACAGGAAGGCGTCGGGATGGAGCAGGGAGGTTGGGGTGATCATGACAAACTCCGTCAGGCGATCATGGATTGCGCGATGCGCGGCGTTGATTGCGCACTCAGCCCGTCCGCGACCTCATGCGCTTGGGCGAGTGTCATCATCGTTCTCTGCGCCAGCGCGGGCGCCTCCTCGGGATGGTCGGAGCGGAAATGCGCGCCGCGACTCTCGCGCCGGCTCCAGGCCGCGGACGCCACGAGCAGGGCCGCTGTCGCCATGTGGCGGACTGCGATGCTTGTTGCCGAGCGCTCGAGCCCGGCAAAACTGCGGACAGCTTCTGCCAGCCCGTCGCCTTCGCGGATCACACCGACATGCGTGGTCATCATCGCGCGCAACCGCTTCACGGCGCTTGCATCCGGCGCGCCGCCGCGTGGCGTCACCGGTGCTTCGGGGAGGCGGGCAGGTGAGGGGATCGCCCGGCCGGCGATGTCGTCGGCGATGCGCGCGGCATAGACCGCGGCCTCCAGCAGCGAATTCGACGCAAGCCGGTTGGCGCCATGCATGCCGGTGGACGAGACTTCGCCGCCGGCCCAGAGCCCGTCGATCGAGCTACGGCCGCGTGCATCGACCGCGACGCCGCCCATGTGATAGTGCACGGCCGGCGCGATCGGGATGACTTGCGTTGCCGGATCGATGCCGGCGGCGATGCAGCTTGCATGCACCGTCGGGAATTTGTCGGCGAAGCGGGGGCCCAGCGCTTGCCGCGCATCGAGGAAGGCGCCGCGCCCCGCCGCGATCTCGGCAAACACGCCGCGGGCCACGATGTCGCGCGGCGCGAGTTCGGCGAGAGGATGCTGCGCGAGCATGAAGCGGTCGCCCTCGCTGTTGATCAAGGTCGCGCCTTCGCCGCGCAGCGCCTCGGTCGCGAGCGGTGCCGGGTCCCGGCCAACCATGATCGCCGTCGGGTGGAATTGCACGAATTCCGGATCGGCGATCACGGCGCCGGCGCGCGCCGCGATCGCAAGGCCCGATCCACTGGCCTCGGCCGGATTGGTGGTGACGGCATAGAGATGGCCGATGCCGCCGGTCGCGAGCACGACCGCGCGCGAGGCCATCATCACGGGCCTTGCCGCAAAGTTGCCCGCCTCGCGCAATTGAAGGCCGGTGACGGCGCCATCCTCGGTGAGCAGCGCTTCGGCGACAAAACCTTCGATCAGGCGGATCGACGGCGTGCGGCGCACGGCTTCGCTCAGTGCCGCGATGATCGCTGCGCCCGCGCCGTCGCCGCGCACGTGCACGATCCGCCGCGCCGAATGCGCGGCCTCGCGTCCCACCGCAAGCCGGCCTTCGAGATCGCGGTCGAACGGCACGCCATAGGCGAGCAGATCGTGTATCCGCAAGCCGGCCTCGCGCGCGATGCCGAGCGCGACCGTTTCATCGACGATGCCGCCGCCGACCGCGACCGTATCCGCAGCATGCGCTTCGGGAGTATCGCCGCCCGCGACGGCAGCTGCGATGCCGCCTTGCGCCCATGCGGACGATGCCCCTTGTCCGAGCGGCGCCGCCGAGATCAGCGTCACCGGCCGCGGCGCGAGTTTTAACGCGCAGAACAATCCGGCGAGGCCACCGCCGACGATGACGACGTCGTCGGTGGAGCGGGTGAGGTTGTGGATGTTGTGTGTCATAACTCTCTCCAAGTTCTCGGCTGTCGTCCCGGCCTAGCGCGCAATTGCGCGCGGGGGGGCCGGAACGACCCCGTGTGTGTGTTGCGGCGACTCGTGCTCAATTCCTCAGATTGATCATCCGCTCGACCGAGCGCCTTGCGCGTACGACAAGCGCCGGATCGATCGTCACTTCCTCGCCAAGCGTCAGCAGGCTCTCCAGGATGTTGGACAGCGTGATACGCTTCATGTGCGGGCAGAGATTGCAGGGACGCAGCATCTCCACGTCAGGCAGCTCGGCGCGGACATTGTCGGCCATCGAGCATTCCGTGATCATCACGAGGCGCTTCGGTCGTCGCTCGCGCACCCAATTGATCATGTGCGCGGTCGAGCCGGTGAAGTCGGCTTCTGCCAACACATCCGGCGGACATTCGGGATGCGCGATGATCTGCACGGAGGGATCGGCGTCGCGGAAGGCGCGCAGTTCCTCGCCGGTGAAGCGCTCATGCACCTCGCATGCGCCCCTCCAGGCGATGATCTTCACATCCGTCTTCGAGGCGACGTAAGTTGCGAGATAGCGGTCGGGCAGGAAGATTACGCTCGGTGCGTTCAGGCTCTCGACCACCTGCACCGCGTTCGACGAGGTGCAGCAGATGTCGACCTCGGCCTTCACCTCCGCCGACGTGTTGACATAGGCAACGACAGGCACGCCGGGAAACTTTTCGCGGAGCAGGCGCACGTCGGCGCCGGTGATGCTGGCAGCGAGCGAGCAGCCGGCGCGTGCGTCAGGGATCAGCACTGTCTTGTCCGGATTGAGGAGCTTCGACGTCTCCGCCATGAAGTGCACGCCGCACTGGACGATGATGTCGGCCTTCACCTTGGTGGCCTCGACGGCGAGCTGCAGCGAATCGCCGCCGATGTCGGCGACGCCGTGAAAGATCTCCGGCGCTTGATAGTTGTGCGCGAGGATCACCGCGTTGCGTTCGCGCTTGAGCTGGTTGATCGCGTGGATCGTCGGCGCCATCAGCGGCCACTCGATCGGCGGGATCACATGCTTGACGCGCTCATAGATCGGGGCGGTGGCGCGCTCGACCTCGCTGGTCCATTGCAGCGACGGCCGCGGCAGCGTTGGCTCGGATCGTGCCGGCGCTGACGGCGTGGAGGTGGCTTGGCCCTGCGGCCGGTTGGCGAAATCATCTGGGCCGTAAATTTCAGCAATCGGCATCGAGGCCTCCCATGCGTGTCAATTATGCTCAATATGAGTATATATGAGATCTGAGAAATCCGGCCGAGGGGGCCGGTGGGATTTCGTCAACCACATATACTCAATCTGAGTAAATCAAACATAACACGGCCGGCGACGGACCGCTAGGCCCCGCCGCACACATTCCCGTCAAGTCGGTCCTGTGCGGCGCCGGAGGAGGTCGCGACGAAACGCAATGCTCCCGCAAAAGCCCTCCGTGGAACGCAGCCCTTTTTGACTTTCGATTTTCATGCATCTGCATTAAACGGCGGACATGTGGTCGCCGATTTAGCGGATCGCCGACGCCGAATGAGGGAACAACCATGTCGACACAAGCGGGCGAACTCGCTCCCTCTCGTTCCTCTCACTGGCGCACCCCGGCCGTCATCATCCTCTGCGGCTGTGCGATCGGCATGCTCGGCTTCGGCCCACGCTCGGCGCTGGGCTTCTTCGTGCAGCCGATGAGCCACGAATTCGCCTGGGGCCGCGACGTGTTCGGCCTTGCGATCGCCGTGCAGAATCTGTTGTGGGGATTGGGTCAGCCGGTCGCCGGCGCGGTCGCCGATCGCTTCGGCCTGTTCCGCGTGATGTGTGTGGGCGCGCTGCTCTATGCCGGTGGTCTCCTGCTGATGCGCTATTCGTCGACGCCGATGTCGCTCAACATCGGCGCGGGCGTGATGGTCGGCTTCGGCCTCGCCGGCTGCTCGTTCAATCTGGTGCTGTCGGCGTTCACGAAACTCTTGCCGGCTGAAAAGCGCGGCCTGGCGCTCGGCGCCGGCACCGCGGCGGGCTCGCTCGGCCAGTTCCTGTTCGCGCCTGTTGGCGTGGCGCTGATCGACAATTTCGGCTGGCAGCAGGCGCTCACCGTGTTCGGCTTCCTGATGCTGCTGATCATCCCGCTGTCGCTGGCGATCTCGACGCCGCCGGTCGCAACCACGGCCAGCTCAGCGCCTGCGGATGAGCAGACCATCACCCGCGCGCTCGCCGAAGCTTTCGGCCATCGCTCCTATGTGCTGCTGGTGCTCGGCTTCTTCACCTGCGGCTTCCAGCTTGCCTTCATCACCGTGCATCTGCCGGCGTTCCTGGTCGATCGCGGCGTTTCGACGCAAACCGGCGGCTGGGTGATTGCGGCGATCGGCCTGTTCAACATCATGGGCTCGCTCAGCGTCGGCTATCTCCAGAACAGTCTGCCCAAGCGCTACATCCTCTCGGCCATCTATTTCACCCGCGCGCTCGCGACGCTTGCCTTCATCTCGTTCCCGATCACGCCGTTCTCGGCGATCGCATTCGGTGCAATCTCCGGCCTCACCTGGCTGTCGACGGTGCCGCCGACCTCGGCGCTGGTGGCGCTGATGTTCGGCACGCGCTGGCTGGCCACGCTCTATGGCTTTGCCTTCGTCAGCCACCAGGTCGGCGGCTTCCTCGGCGTCTGGTTAGGCGGCATCGTGTTCGAGAAATTCGGGTCCTACACGCCGATCTGGTGGCTCTCGATCCTGTTCGGCGTGCTCTCGGCGCTGATCAATCTCCCGATCGTGGAGAAGCCGGTTCAGCGAGCGGTTGCGCAGCCTGCCTGATCGGCTAAACATCCCGGTCAAACAAGTCAGGGAGTTCAAGCCGTGGCCACATTCAAGGCAATCCGGATCGACAAGGCGGACAAGGGCACCACCGCGAAGCTCACGCAGTTCGACGAAGCCGAGCTGATGGAGGGCGACGTCACCGTCCGCGTCGAATACTCGACGCTGAACTACAAGGACGGCCTCGCGCTGACAGGCAAGGCACCGGTGGTGCGCCGCTTCCCGATGATCGCCGGTATCGATTTCGCCGGCACGGTCGAGTCCTCGTCCCATCCGCAATGGAAGGCGGGCGACAAGGTCGTTTGCACCGGCTGGGGCATGGGCGAGACCCATCTCGGCGCCTATGCCGAGAAGGCACGCGTGAAAGGTGACTGGCTGGTCGCCCTGCCGCAGGGCCTGTCGGCGCGCGATGCCATGGCGATCGGCACCGCCGGCTTCACCGCGATGCTGTCGGTGCTGGCGCTGGAGAAGCATGGTCTGTCGCCGAAGAGTGGCCCTGTGGTCGTGACCGGCGCGGCAGGCGGCGTCGGCTCGGTCGCCATCGCCGTGTTGTCCCGGCTCGGCTACCACGTCATCGCCTCGACCGGCCGCGCCTCCGAGGCCGATTACCTGAAGAGCCTCGGCGCAGCCGAGGTGATCGACCGCAATGAATTGTCGGGCCCGGCAAAGCCCCTTGCCAAGGAGCGCTGGGCGGGCGGCGTCGACAGCGTCGGCTCGACCACGCTGGCGAACCTGTTGTCGATGACCAAGTATGGTGGCGCCATCGCCGCCTGCGGTCTTGCAGCCGGCATGGACCTGCCGACTTCTGTTGCACCCTTCATTTTGCGCGGAGTGTGCCTTCTCGGCATCGATTCCGTGATGTGCCCGATTGAGCCGCGAAAAGCCGCCTGGCAGCGCCTCGCCTCCGACCTCGATCGGACAAAACTCTCTGAAATCACTACGGAAATTTCACTCGACGAAGTTCTGGAATGGGGTGCGAAAATCCTGGCCGGTCAGGTCCGCGGCCGCATCGTGGTAAAAATTGTCTAACGGCGTTCAGACTTTACCAACCAAGCTGCTTCAATGTCGCCATGGTTAGTATGGTAAGCAGCGGGTAAAGAGATAAAGGCATCGCCCGCTGCGGGGTCGGTTCGGAGTAGAGCATGCTTGCGCGTATTGTGTTGGGGGCTGTCACGGCAGTCGTGACGTTTGCGCCGGCCATCGCCTTGGCCGGGAGTATGAATGCCGACGAGGCGCGTCGCTTCGTCGCCGGCAAGGTCTTCGCCTTCACCTGTTTCGACGGCACCCGCGGTGCAGGCCGGATCCTCGACGATCTCGGCGCCGCCGGCGCGGTGCAGTTCTCGGGCTCGGGCCCGGTGCGCCATCTTCGCCTGCCGGGCAACACGCTCCAGATCCGCGGTCAGAACGTCTGCGCCTCGATCAAGGGCATTCCGTTCGAGCCTTGTTTCAACCTGGAAAAGACCGACGATCGCAGCTTCCGCGGCTCGGTCTCCGGCATGGGCTTCGCCTATTGCGACTTCCATCACCAGGGCGGCAACCAGATGCTGATGGCGCGCGCGGTTGCGCGTCCCCGCTCGCTGCGGGCGCCCGAGCAGACCGGTTCGATCAATGCTCCGGGCACCGAAGTCGCCGCGCGCGTCGAGACGCCGCGGGTCGAGAGCAGCCGGATCGAGCCTGTGAAGTCGGAAGCGAAGTCCGAGCCGAAGGCGGAATCGAAGAACGAAGGTCCGCTGGAGCTGCGCCGCTCGACCGAGTGATGTCGGGCGCAGCCTGCGCTTACTTTACCTGCCTTCGACGAAAGTCTCGCACGCGAAGCCGTGGCGCCGTAATCATACGGCCCGCGGTCTTTATGCCTTGGTAGCGACTGTCGCCCCAGCCTGCGTAACGGCCGGGAGGCGGTCCTACGCAAGAGTTCATCAATGTCGCTGTATTTCTTTCGCATCAGCTCTGGCCGCTATTCCGGCGCCGCTGATCAGCCCTACGAGTTCGAGGATGATGCCGCGGCCTGGACCGAGATGACCGAAGTGTGCGCCAATCTGCTCGGCAGCATCGCCCGCAATCTGATGCCGAACGCGAAGTGGAGCATGGAGCTGCTCGACGAGAACAAGAAGCAGGTCTTTCGCGTCAGCCTGGTCAGCGAGGCCGTCTGCTGCAGCGATAAGAGCGCGGACAGGCGTTGACGAAAGCGGCACCTGCAATTCCGGAAAGCGCCAGCGCGCCCTCTGTGTGCATCTCTCTTCGGAATGAGCCTTAGACGCCACAACTCCGACCAGCGTGTGATTAACGTGATAAGCACGCTTTACGTGCTTGTTTTGTCGGCCTTTTTGATCGAATTCCGGTATTTCCCCGGAGGCTGCTGTTAACCAAATCGGAACGACAGGCGCTCATATTTTAGGCAAAGGCGATCAACGCCAAGAGTGGCCGGCAAAGACTCGACCACACTTTTCCTGTCGGGAAACCTGCCCATGTTGAGCCTCGTTCGAAATTTGCGGATCGGGACCAAGCTGGCGATCGCATCGGCACTTGCCATCGTCCTGGTCGTTTCGATGATTGGAAGTCAGCTCCTGGGTAACGCGAGCGTACGCGACGCCAACGAGAGCGTGCTCACACAGCAGGAGATAGCGCGCGGCGCGGTCACGACCGAGGTCGCAGTTCGCGGGATGCAACTCGCGGCCCGAGACATTCGCCTGGCCAGTAGCGTGGCCGATCTGCAGAAGGCCACACAGGCCTTGGCCGACCAACAGAAGGCGATGAATTCGCACATCGAGACGATGCTGGGATTGTCTCATTCCGCCGAGAACCGCGCCAGGATGGAGCAACTGAGATCCCTTGCGGCGGACTACGCCAAGGGAGCCCAGCAGATCGCGGGGATGCGCAGCGAAGCCCTTGCTGCAGTGTCGAGCGGCTCAGACGGAGCGGCCCGCGCCACCAAACTCAACGAAGAGGCGGTTCGCTTCGCCCGCGACGTTACCCTGCCCATTGCCGGCAAGATCGATGCGCTAATCGAGCAGATCGCCGACTATGCAAGGCACAAGTCCGAGGCGGAGAGTGCCGCGGCCACAGCGCAAATGAAATCGAGCGAGCGGACTGGGATGGTCATCGGCGCAATCGCCATGATGATCCTGATCGGCTCCTGGCTGATGTCCTTCCTCTCCATCGCCCGGCCGATCCGCGCGCTCACGATCGCGATGGAGAGGCTCGCGGAGGGAGATTTCTCGGTGGTGCTGCCGGGCCTCGGCCGCAAGGACGAGGTCGGCGGCGTTGCAGCGGCTGTCGAGAAATTCAAGATCGTCTCCGAGCAGAAGGCTCGCGAAGAAGCGGAAGCCAGGATCAGGCAGGATCAGGCCGCAGCCGTTCAGCGCAAGGCCGAGATGCATAAGCTTGCAGATAGCTTCGAATCCGCGATCGGTGAGATCGTCGAGACCGTATCGTCGGCCGCGACCGAGCTTGAGGCTTCGGCCTCGACGCTGACCTCGACGGCCGAGCGCGGGCAAGGGCTCGCCACAATGGTCGCTGCCGCCTCCGAAGAGGCTTCCACCAACGTCCAGTCGGTGGCTTCCGCGACCGAGGAGCTGTCGTCCTCGATCACCGAGATCAGCCGCCAGGTGCAGGAATCGGCGCGGGTGGCGAGCGAGGCGGTCAGCCAGGCCCGCACCACGACCGATCGTGTCGGGGAGCTCTCCAAGGCCGCAACGCGCATCGGCGACGTGGTCGAGCTGATCAATACCATCGCGGGCCAGACCAACCTCCTGGCGCTCAATGCGACGATCGAGGCGGCACGCGCCGGCGAAGCCGGCCGCGGCTTTGCAGTGGTCGCGTCCGAGGTGAAGGCGCTGGCCGAGCAGACCGCGAAGGCGACCGGCGAGATCGGCCAGCAGATCGCCGGCATCCAGACGGCGACCGAGCATTCGGTCGGCGCCATCAAGGGCATCAGCGACACGATCGAGAAATTGTCGGAGATCTCCTCGACCATCGCGGCCGCCGTCGAGGAGCAGGGCGCCGCGACGCAGGAGATTTCCCGCAACGTGCAGCAGGCGGCTGAAGGCACCCATCAGGTATCGGCGAACATCACCCAGGTGCAGCGCGGCGCGAGCGAGACCGGATCGGCCTCCGCGCAGGTGCTGTCGGCCGCGCAGATGCTGTCGGGTGACAGCGATCGCCTCAAGCTCGAGGTCGGCAAGTTCTTAGGGACCGTTCGCGCGGCCTGAACAAGGTCGGCGCGGCCCTCTCGATCAACGACATAGCGGTCGCTGCGGTCGTTTGCATTCAGGGTTGCATCGGCCGCAGCGGCCTAAGTAGCACGACGGGATGTTCGCGTTGTTGCAACAAATGGTTGTAGAAGAAATAACGGCCACATTGTCACATCCGTAGTTCCACGTAGGCCTCTGTTAACGGCTGCTTGCAACTATGTGCGCAATCTTGCCGGGTAGGAACCAGCCAGCATTGATGGAATGACTCCGTCCTGCCGTCCGCCGTGACGGTTGTGGCGCAGATGACGTGTGGGTTTAGGTCTCATCGGGATTTGTCATGATGTCGAAATTGTCAATCGTCTTCAAGCTTCTGACCGTTCTGTCGGTCCTCGTGCTGTCGCTTGCCGGCGTCGGCGTCGTGGCGATCGGCACGATGCAGAACATCAACTCCCATACCGTCGAGATCGCAGAGAGCTGGCTGCCGAGCGTCCGCGCGCTGGGTTCGATGCGCGCCGACATCAACGAGTTGCGCGTCGCGCTGCGTCTGCACCTGATGCAGGATAGCGCAGAAGGCAAGGAAGCGGCTGAGAAGCGTCTCGCCTCGCTTCGTGAGCGCATCGAGAAGACCCGAAAGACCTATGAGCCGCTGATCACGTCAGCCGAAGAGCGCGCCATTTACGGGCAATGGACCACGGCGTGGGGCGAGTATCTGAACGGCGTGCAGGACGTGATGGCGCTGTCGCGCAAGAGCCCAGGCAAATTCCCGACAGAGGCCAACGAGATGTTGCAGACCAAGGTTGCGAAGATGGCCCAGGCGGCAGATCCGCTGCTCCAGAAAGGCATTGAGCTGAACAATCACGGCGCCGAGCTGGAAACGAAGCAGGCGGCCGACAGCTACGCCACCATCTTCCGCTTGCTGGTCGGCATCATCATCGCCTCGGTGGCGATCGCGATCGGTGCGGCCTATTATCTCGTGCGCGACGTGTCGCGTGGCATTGCCTCGATCATCAAGCCGATGCAGTCGCTCGGTGAGGGCGACCTCTCGGCCGAGGTGCCGCACCGCGGCGAGAAGACCGAAATCGGATCGATGGCGGATGCGCTGCAGATCTTCAAGGAGGCGCTGATCGCCAAGCGCGCGGCGGACGAGGCCGCGAGGGTCGACGCCGAGGCCAAGATCGAGCGTGGCCGCCGCGTCGACGCCATCACCCGCAAGTTCGAAGCCATGATCGGCGAGGTCGTTGGGACCGTGTCGTCGGCCTCGACCGAGCTCGAAGCCTCCGCTTCGACGCTGACCAACACCGCCCAGCGCGGGCAGGAGCTGGCGACCGTCGTCGCCGCGGCCTCCGAAGAAGCATCCACCAATGTGCAGGCTGTGGCATCCGCTTCCGAGGAGCTGTCGTCCTCCATCACCGAGATCAGCCGCCGCGTGCAGGACTCAGCGCGGATGGCGGCGGAGGCCGTCGAGCAGGCGTCGCGGACCAACGAGCGCGTCAACGAGCTGTCGCAGGCGGCCGCCCGCATCGGCGACGTGGTCGAGCTGATCAACACCATCGCGGGCCAGACCAATCTGCTGGCGCTGAACGCCACCATCGAGGCGGCGCGCGCCGGCGAAGCCGGCCGCGGCTTTGCCGTCGTCGCCTCCGAGGTGAAGGCGCTGGCCGAGCAAACCGCGAAGGCGACCGGCGAGATCGGGGCGCAGGTCGCAGGTATCCAGGCCGCAACGCAGGAATCCGTCAGCGCCATCCAGGAAATCGGCGGCACCATCGAGCGGCTGTCGGAAGTGTCGGCGGCGATTGCCGCCGCGATCGAGGAGCAGGGCGCGGCGACGCAGGAGATCTCGCGCAACGTCCAGCAGGCCTCGGTTGGCACCCAGGAGGTCTCCTCGAACATCACGGATGTGCAGCGCGGGGCGATCGAGACCGGCTCGGCCTCAGCCGAGGTTCTGTCGGCGGCGAAGTCGCTAGCGACAGACAGCACACGTCTCAGGGTCGAGGTCGCGCAGTTTCTGGAGTCGGTCCGCGCGGCCTAAATAGCAGCTCGAAGTTGCCTTTACCTCTCCCCGCCGGGGAAAGGTGAACACTCGACCTCCGTTATGAGCTTGTCTGCGGAGCCGGCGGTGGCATTGCCTGTCGCCGGAACAGGATGCGCTGGTAGAGCCAGCCGATCGCGACCAGCACGATGCCGAGGCCCATGAACGACAGCGCACGATAGACGCCTGTCAGCGTCGACATGTCGATGACGAAGGCCTTCAGGATCGTCAGCGCGATGACGGCGGCGGACGCCAGCCGCGCCCGCTCGGAGTTCGCGAGAATGCCGATGCCGAGCAGCACCACGCCGAAGGCGAGCCAGCCGATCGAATAGGTGTATTGCTCGGCTCCCGTGGTCTCGCCGCTGGTGAGGAACGGGCCGTGATAGAAGCGGCGGATCTCCAGCGTCAGATAGACAAGCGCAAACACCAGCGCGGCCCCCGCGATCGCGTTCGCATAGACCTTGCCCCGCGCGCCGACGACCGCGTAGGCGAGCAGCAGCATCAGCACCGCGGGCAGGGCGTAACCGAGCAGCAGCAGGTTGAACACGGCGCCGCCGACATCAATGTGCCACAGCAGCGGATTCTCCAGGAACAGCAGGCCGAACACGCTGATGCAGCCGGCGATCGCCGTCAGCACGATGGCGCCGACATTGTGCACGATAGAGTGGCTGCGCAGCCGCAACCGCTCCAGTCCGATCGCCATCGCCAGCGCCACGCAGACTTGAAGAGCGGCCTCTAGCAGCGAGGGCGATGCGATCATGTCGCCGCCGGTCGCGAAGTGGCGGACCTCCATGAAGGCGAGAAGCGCGGTGAACAGGATCGCGGCCGCTTCCACCATGCGCAGCGGCGCATCGTCGCCCCTGCGGCGCAGGAACCGGCTCGCCGCCCAGAACGAGGCGGCCGGCAGGCCATAGCCCCACAGCAGCCAGTTGAAGATCGGCGTGGTGCCGACGGCATCGCCGACGATGCGCGGATCATAGAGGATGCGCGCGGTGACGATGCCGGCGAAGATCGCGGCGAGCCAGCGCAGGAACGGGATCGGCCGCTGCAGCGCAATCCAGGCGGTGCCGAGCGACATCAACGCCAGCGCGATGGTGAGCCAGCCTTTCTCCAGCGCGAAGGTCAGCGCCAGGGCCAGCGCGCCGAGCGTGCCGGTCGCGAACAGCGCCGTCGAGATCGCAAGTCCCGGCCGGGTCTCGCGGCGGGTGAGTAGTTCGGTCGCAACGCCGAACGCAGCTGCCAGCAGCACGGCAAGGATCGCGAACGGGATCGAGCGGTCGAGATGGGCGACGCGGGCGTAGAGCGCGATGAGGATCGCGATTGGCGTCGCGACACCTGCTGCCGACCACACCACGGGAATGATCGCCGAATGCGAGCGACCCTGGGCGAAGAAGCCGGCGATGCCGAAGCCGGCGGCGAAGATCGCGGCCATCGCCAGATGCTGCGTCACCGCGCTGTCGATCGCGTTCGGCGTGATGCCGGGCATCGGGCCGCCCGGCAGCACCAGCATGTCAGGATTGGCCCGTACCGCCCATTCGGCGAACACGATGAACACCGTTGCCGCCGCCGCGCCCAGCGCGCCGACGGCAGCCTCTGCGCGCCAGGCGACGAACAGCGTGGCCGCAACGAGCAATGTGTAGGCGATGAGCGCGAGGTCAGCATGCGCGCTCGACAACACGATTAACATCGCGCCGAACAGATAGGCGCCGAGCGCGCTCGACGAGACCGGCTCGATCTGTCCGCCTTCGATATCGGGGCCGAACATGAAGCCGCAGACCACGAGCAGTGCAGCGAGCACGAAGCCTGACATCACGTGGAACGCGTGCGGCGCGACGTGCAGGTCACCGGTATCGAGGCCCGGGAAAATCCAGAGCACGGCGAAGACGATCGTCGTCACCGCGAGCCAGCGCCATAGCCTGATGCGGGCGAGGCCGAAGCTCGCGGCGGTGACGATGGCAAGATAGATGTACAGCGCCCAATAGTCCGGCTTGCCGCTGGAGACCAGCACCGGCGTTGCGAAGGCGCCGACGACGCCGAGGCCCGCGAGCGCCGGCCCGTGCAGCAAAGCTGCCGCGAGCGTGGCCATCGCCACGATGCCGAGCAGCACGAAAGCGGTGGCCGGCACGAGGAAGCCATAGAGCGCATAGGCCGCATAGACGGTCGCGAACGCCACCGCCGTTCCAGCCGCGGTGAGGATCGCGGGGATGTTGGCGATCGGCAGCGCTGCAATGCTCGAGATGCTCTCCTTGCGCCGCGTCCATTCGCCGGCACCCAGCAGCGCGGCCGCGAACAATCCGCCCAGGAATACCCGCACGCCGGGGCCGACAAGGCCGGCCTCGATCGAATAGCGCACCATGAAGAAGCCGCCGAGCGCGAGCGCCAGGCCGCCGATCCACACCACCCAGCGGGTGCCGAGCCGTTCCTCCAAGCCGGGGGCGGGGGCGGGCGCGGGCAGCGGCGGCGGCGCGCCGGCTGCGGGGCTGGCTTCAGGACTTGCTTCAGGACTTGCGGGGGGGGGGGGGGGGGGGGGGGGGCGCAGCCTCTTCGGTGACGAGCGGCGGCGTGGTCTCGGCCTCCGGCGCAAGCGGCGGCGGCTCTGCTGCACTCGTCGCAGGCGCGTTTGCGGGCGCCTGCACGAGCACAAGTGGCGGAGGCTGAACCCGGCGCGCCTGCAGTTCGGCCTCCAGCGCGCCCAGGCGGCGGCGCAATTCGGTTGCCTGGTTCGACGCTTTCAGCGCGATCAGGAACGCGGCGATCGCAATCATCACGGCAAAGACGTCGAACGGGGCGTCGAACATGGGGTCTCCTGGCAATCGGCGGGCAGGGGCCGACAGCAATCCTTGATCTAGCGCCGGGAGCGAACGCGCAAGCCTGGCGCCGGCCGTTCCTGGAGCACGTCGCGGCGGAAGCGATAGAGCGCCGCCGGTCTTCCGCCCGTCTGTGTCGACATAACGCCGGTCGGTTCGACCAGCGCCTCGGTTTCGACCAGACGACGGAAATTCTGCTTGTGCAGGTGCCGGCCGGAGATCGCCTCCACCGTATACTGCAACTCCGTAAGTGTGAACTCGGCGGGCAAAAGTTCAAACACCACGGGGCGATACTTCAGCTTTGCCCGCAGCCTGGCGATCGCGGTGGCAAGGATCCGGCGGTGGTCGAAGCGCATGGACGTGCCGAGCGCGGGCAGGGACTTGCGCGCCAGCGCCGCGGGCCGGCCGTCGCGCCGCGCTTCCTCGACGAGGCCGGCCTCGTAGAGGAGCTCGTAGCGGTCGAGCACGCGCTCCTCGTCCCAGGCCGCGCCGTCGAGGCCGAAATAGAACCGCACGCGATCCTTGCGCGGCAATGCGCGCGTCGTCTCGGGCGTCTCCTCCTCGGCCCATGCCGTCAGCGCCGGGATGATGTCACGGGCGATGATCGCCGGCGGTGCCTCGCGCCGGTCTTCCCAAGGGAAGAAGCGATACCAGGGCTCGAAGCTCGCGGCATTCGCAGCTCCCTCGGCGGTGCGCGTCAGCGCGAGATAGCCGATCGACACCATATGCGCGCCGGTGTGGCCGGCCTCGGCATGACGGCCGCGATCGCCAAACGTGTAGAGCTGCTCCACATAGCCGAGCCGCAATCCCACCTGTTCCTCGACCCACGCACGCAGGCCGATCTCGAAGGTGCGATGGCTCGGCGCATCGAACGGACCGAACGGCAGCCCGGCCAGGCCGTCACTGCTGTGCGCGGTGAGGACCAGCGGCTCATGATCTTCGATCGCGACGATCGCGGCGGTCAGGCCGATCTCGATCGGCGTCAGCAGCTTGTCGCTCATGCGATGACGATCGCTGCTGTCATTCGAGCTCGATCACGAAGGGGCGGCCTTCAACCAGCATCTCGCCCGGGCCCATCTCGTCGAGCGCGCGCAGCATGCGGCCGTTGCGGCCGAGCGCGCGGTCGGCGAGGTCGACGATGCGGCGGTTCGGCGAGGCGATCGGGGAGGCCGCACGGATCTTCTTCGCAATCTCGATCTCGTCGCGATCAGGATTGAGCGCGCAGACGGCGGCGAACGCGCTCGCCGTGGAGCGGCTGATGCCGGCATAGCAATGCACCACCAGCGGCGCAGTCCGATCCCAGCCGCGCACGAAATTCAGCACCTGTTCGATATGCGCCTCCGACGGTGCGACAAAGCCGTCCATCTCCTCGGTGATGTCGTCCATCGACACCTTGAGATGATTGGCCGGAAGCACCGACACCGGCCGCGCCACCTGCTCGACATTGGCCATCACGGTCAGCACATGGCTGGCCCCGGTGCGGCGAACGGTTTCGGGAAGGGCGGCGAGGGAGCAGACGTGGATCATGGCGGACCTTTTTAATTGATTATAGCGAGCGCTCGCAGGTGGGCAAAGGCGCATCGCGCCGTGCCCACCACCTCGCAATTGCGCAACTCATTCGGTTTGGTGGGCACGCGGAGCCTGTCATCGGGCGCGCATTCGCGCGAGCCGGTGGCTTTGCCCACCCTACGAAAGGATGATGCTACGCGAACACCGCCCCAAACCGTTCCAGAAACTGCTTCTCGGCCCGCGCCGCCGTCCAGGGCGTCAGATAGTCGCGCCTGATATTGTCGGAAAGGCCGGGATCCTTGCCGAACAGCCGCTTCGCCTCGCTTTCGCTGAAGCCGGCAAGCTCGGTCGCCTCGAGATAAGCCGCGCCGCGATCGGCGGCCTTGATCGCCAGCGTGATCTCCTCGGGTAGCACCGGCGGCAGGCCGAAGCGGATGTGGATGGCGCCGAGCAGGCGCTTCTCCACCGCCTTGTAATGGCCATCGAGCACCGCCTTGAACGGCGAGATCATGTCGCCGATGACATATTCAGGGGCATCGTGCAGCAGCGCGGCGAGCCGGATGCGCTGGTCAGCGCGCGGCATCTCGTGCCGCAGCACGGTCTCCACCAGCAGCGTGTGCTGGGCGACCGAGAAGATGTGCGCGCCGATGGTCTGGCCGTTCCAGCGCGCCACGCGCGCCAGCCCATGGGCGATGTCGGCGATCTCGACATCGAGCGGGGAGGGATCGAGCAGGTCGAGCCGCCGACCCGACAGCATGCGCTGCCAGGCGCGGGATTCGGATGCGCGCGCGCTCTTCCTGGCCGTCATTTGGCCTTGAGGCGCGGCTTGCGCTGCAGCTTGCTGCAGGTCGCGTGGCAATGGCAGTCGACGAGATGGTCGTTGACCATGCCGGTCGCCTGCATGAAGGCATAGACAATGGTCGGGCCGACGAATTTGAAGCCGCGCGAGGACAGCTCCTTGGAGATCTGCATCGACAGCGGTGTCGACGCCGGGACGCTTGCCGTGGTCTTGAAATTATTGACCTTGGGCCGGCCGTCCATGAAGTCCCAAAGAAGTTTCGAAAAGCCCGGGCCCTTCTCCATGATGTCGAGGTACGCCTTCGCGCTCAGGATCGTGCCTTCGATCTTGGCCTTGTTCCGCACGATGCCGACATCGTTCATCAGCGCATGCACCTTCCTGTCGGTGTAGCGCGCGATCTTCTCCGGCTGGAAATCGTCGAAGGCTTTGCGGAAATTGTCGCGCTTGCGGAGGATCGTGATCCAGGACAGGCCGGCCTGAAAGCCGTCGAGGATCAGCTTTTCATAGAGCGCGCGGTCGTCATATTCAGGCACGCCCCATTCGGTGTCGTGATAGGCGACATAGAGCGGGTCTTCGCCCGGCCAGGGGCAGCGGGTCTTTCCGTCGGGATGCAGGCGGGGAGCGCGGCTCATGCAATGGGCTGCTTTGCGGGAATGCGAACGACGTCGGGTTCTGCCAACCTCACGGCGAGCCCGCCAGCGGTGAGCGGCTGGCCGGCATCGAGCGCATCGGCAACGCGGTCGATCCGCACCAACGCAATGCCCTTGCCCTTCGCCGATGAGCCCATGGTGCCGACGGATTTGTCGCCGGCCATGACACTGACGCCGACTTCCGGCGCGGAATCCTCGAGCAGCACCTTCACGCTGCGGGTCCGCGCAGTGCCGCGATGCTGCATGCGCGAGACGACCTCCTGGCCGACATAGCAGCCCTTGTCGAAATCGACGCCGGCAAGGCGATCCATGTTGGTCTCGTGCGGGAACGCATCGCTGTACATGAAATCGAGCCCGCCGCGCGGCACGCCGAGCGCGATCCGGTGCGCCTCGTACTCGGACGCATCGACCAGCTCGGCGCCGATCAATTCAGACAGCCTTTGCTTGAGATCCTCGGGGATCAGGATGCGGGTGCCGAGCTCGGCATTGCGGGGATCGGCGAAGGCGAGATCCGGCTGCGTCGCGGGCTGGCCGTCCCAGGCCGCGAGCACGCCGAGCTCGAGGATCTCCACGGTGACCTTGGCGCGCAGCTTGTAGAATTTCAGCTTGGTGGCAAGGCCATCGGCCAGCGGCTTCGGGCAGTCGATCAGGAACCCGCCGCCATGGCCGCCAGGGGCTTCCGTGATCAGGAAATCCACGATGATCTTGCCCTGCGGCGTCAGCAGCGCGCCGAATCGCCCCAGGCCCGGCTTGAGCCTGTCGACATCGGTGGTGATGAGGCCGTTGAGGAAGTTGCGTGCGTCCTCGCCGGCGACCTTGATCACGCCCCGGTCGGGAAGAAACGCTGATTTCATGTGAAAATCTCTTGCGACATGGTGCTCCGGAACGTAAGCCCGCAAGGCATAAACGACAAGACCTCGGGCCCTGCGCTTGGGGATGAGAGAGGCCCCATGACCCAGCGATTCGATGTGATCCTCAAGGGCGGCACCGTCGTCAACCAGGACGGCGAAGGCGTTCGCGATATCGGTATCATCAATGGCCGCATCGCCGAGCTGGGTCCGCTGTCGCAGGGCTCGGCGGCGGAGGTGATCGACTGCAAGGGCCTGCACATCCTGCCCGGCGTGATGGACACGCAGGTGCATTTCCGTGAACCCGGGCTGGAGCACAAGGAAGATCTCGAATCGGGCTCGCGCAGCGCCGTGATGGGTGGCGTCACCGCCGTGTTCGAGATGCCGAACACCTCGCCGCTCACAGTGACCGAGGCCACCTTCTCCGACAAGGTGAAGCGTGCCCATCATCGCATGCATTGCGATTTCGCCTTCTTCATCGGCGGCACCCGCGAGAACGTGCAGGACCTGCCGGTGCTCGAGCGTGCCCCGGGCTGCGCCGGCGTGAAGGTGTTCATCGGCTCCTCGACCGGCGCGCTGCTGGTGGAGGATGACGAGAGCCTGCGCCGCATCTTCCAGGTGATCCGCCGCCGTGCGGCGTTCCATGCCGAGGACGAGTACCGCCTCAACGACCGCAAGTCGCTCCGCATCGAGGGCGATGCGCGCTCGCATCCGGTCTGGCGCGACGAGACTGCGGCGCTGATGGCGACGCAGCGCCTGGTCAAGCTCGCGCATGAGACGGGAAAGCGCATCCACGTGCTGCACATCTCGACCAAGGAAGAGATCGAGTTCCTGCGCGACCACAAGGATGTCGCCTCCTGTGAGGCGACGCCGCATCATCTGACGCTGGTCGCACCCGAATGCTACGAGCGGCTCGGCACGCTGGCGCAGATGAACCCGCCGGTGCGGTCAGCCGATCATCGCGCCGGCATCTGGCGCGGCATCGAGCAGGGCATCATCGACGTGCTCGGCTCCGACCACGCCCCGCATACACTGGAAGAAAAGCAGAAGACCTATCCGGCCTCGCCCTCCGGCATGACCGGCGTCCAGACGCTGGTGCCGCTGATGCTCGATCATGTCAATGCCGGCCGGCTTTCTCTCGCGCGCTTCGTCGATCTCACCAGCGCCGGCCCGGCGCGCCTTTACAACATGGCCTGCAAGGGCCGCATCGCCGCCGGCTACGACGCCGACTTCACCGTGGTGGACCTCAAGCGCAGCGAAACCATCACCAGCAAATGGGTGGCGTCCAAGGCCGGCTGGACCCCCTATGACGGCGTCCGCGTGACGGGTTGGCCCGTCGGCACCTTTGTGCGCGGCAGGCGCGTGATGTGGCAGGGCGAGCTGGTGACGCCGTCGCAAGGCGAGGCGGTGCGGTTTCTGGAGACGCTGAAGCAGTAGGAGCAAGATTAGCTTCCTGCACCGCTGTCATGCCCCGGCCTGTCCGGGGCATCCAGTACGCCGCGGCGATAGTTGTCTGAGACGGCTGCGGCCTCTGGAATACCGGATTGCCCGCTTTCGCGGGCAATGACAGTGTGCCACGAAGCGCCAGTTTAGATTGGGAGAGCGCAATGTCCCAGCCCACCGCCCTTATCTCCACCGAGCAACTTGCCGCGATCCTCGCCGATCCCAATCTCCGCCTCTACGACTGCACGACCTACAACGAGCCGGTGCCGCCAGGCAGCGACGTGCCCTATCGCGCCGTCCCCGGCGACAAGACATTTGCCGCCGGACACATCCCGGGTGCCGATTATCTCGACCTGCAAGGCGAGTTCTCGGATACTTCCGCGCAGCAATTCTTCATGATGCCCGATGTGGCCCAGCTCGAGGCCGCTTTTGGCCGCCACGGGCTCGATGCCGGCAAGATCATCGTGCTCTACAGCATCGGCACCATGATGTGGTCGACGCGGTTCTGGTGGATGCTGCGTTCCCTCGGCGTCGATGCGCGCGTGCTCGACGGCGGCCTCGACAAATGGAAGGACGAGGGGCGGCCGGTCGAGACAGGTGCGCCGAAGGGTTATCCGGCGACAACCTTCAAGGCCTCGCCGCGCGCAGGCTTCTTCGTCGACAAAGATTTCGTGAAGGAGCGCATCGGCGATCCCGCGACTGTCATCGTCAATGCGCTCGGACCGCAATTTCATAGAGGACTCGAGCCGAGCCGCTACGGCCGGCCCGGCCGCGTGCCCGGCAGCGTCAACGTGTCGGCTGCAACCCTCGTCAATGCCGACAAGACGCTGACCGCGCTCGCCGATGCCGAAGCCAAATTCGCCGCGGCCGGCGTCACGCGCGACAAGAACGTGATCCTCTATTGCGGCGGCGGCATCTCGGCAACGGTCGACCTCTTGATGCTGACGCAGCTCGGCTACGACAAGCTGACGCTGTATGATGCCTCCATGGGCGAATGGGCGAGGGACGCGTCGCTGCCGATCGAGACGGATCAGGGGTGAATCTTGCCCTCCAGTAGAGGGTAAGAAATCGGGAACCTTTGCTGCCCGCTTGCATCCAATATCCGGAACCAACGGAGACAGGTGATCGCCATGCAACGGACCGCTGCCGGCCTGCCCGCCGGCCTCAGGCTATTGGAAGCCGAGCTGATCGACCGGGCGCGGAGCCGGGACGAGGCCGCGTTCCGCGAGATCATGCAGGCCAACAACCGCAGGCTTTACCGCCTCGCGCGCGGCATCCTGCGCAGCGACAGCGAAGCCGAGGACGTGGTGCAGGAAACCTATGTCCGCGCTTTCACCCATCTCGATCGATTCAAGGGCGAGTCCGCGCTGTCGACCTGGCTGTCCCGCATCGCCATCAACGAAGCCCTTGGCCGGGCGCGTAGCGCCAGGCCGCATGTCGAGCTCGGCGCAGTGCCGGAAGAGGCGCTCGAGGCGCAGATCATCAAATTCCCCGTTTCTCCCGCAGGCGATCCGGAAAGGACCATGGCCCAACGTGAAATCCAGCGCGTCGTCGAGCGCGCCATCGACGAATTGCCTGATGTCTTCCGCATGGTCTTCGTCGCTCGCGTCATGGAGGGCATGACCATCGAGGAGACCGCCGATCTGCTCGGCGTGAAGCCCGAGACCGTGAAGACGCGGCTGCACCGCGCCCGTACCATGCTGCGCGAGAATGTCGAGAAGGAGATCGGTCCCGTGATGATGGACGCGTTCCCGTTCGCCGGCTGGCGCTGCGAGCACCTGACGGAGGCAGTGCTCGAGCGCCTCGGAATCGGCGGCTGATTTTTTTTGGGAACGTTTGCGCAGAACGCCCATCCAATTCCTGTGAAGCAACGCCGGCAAACCGGCCGCACAGGAGTGTCAGACCATGTTCATTCGTTGGAGCGCGGCGATCGCCGCCACCATTCTGTTGTCCAGCCCCGTGCTGATGCACGGTGTGCGAGCCGCCGAAAAGCTCACCGATCCGCAGATCGCCCATATCGCCTACACCGCGGGCGTGATCGACATCAACGCGGCCAAGCAGGCGCGGAAGAAGGCCAAGAATAAAGACGTCAAGGCATTTGCCGAGGACATGCTGCGCGACCACGAGGCGGTCAACAAGCAAGCGCTCGCGCTGGTCAAGAAGCTGAACGTCACGCCCGAAGATAACGACACCAGCAAGGCACTGTCGAAGCAGGCAAGCGACAAGCTGGCCGAGCTCGACAAGCTGGATGGCGCCGCCTTCGACAAGGCCTATGTCGCCAACGAGGTTGCCTATCACAAGACGGTCAATGGCGCGCTGGAGACGCAGCTCATTCCATCCGCCAGCAATGCCGAATTGAAGAGCTTGCTGCAGACCGGCCTGAAGATTTTTCAGGGCCATCAGCAGCACGCCGAGCACGTCGCGTCGGAACTGAAATAGGGAGCGTGCGACGATGTCGGGACGACTGTCTTCGATTGCCCTTGTTTTCGCGGTGATGGCCGTCCCTGCAAAGGCCGCAACGATCGAGATCACGATGGGGAATCTCGTGATCTCACCGGCTGAGGTGTCGGCGAAGGTCGGCGACACCATCACATGGATCAACAAGGACATCTTCGCCCACACCGCCACCGCGCAGAACGGCGATTTCGACGTGACACTGCCGCCGAACAAGTCGGCGACGTCAGTTCTGAAGAAGGCGGGAACGGTCGACTACTACTGCCGCTATCATCCCAACATGAAAGCGACGCTCAAGATCGAGCCTTGATGAAAACCCTGCCTTGAGGTCGGTTCCTGTTCGAACGGAAGCTTACTGCCGTGCCAGGCTGACGGAGAACTCGCCGTTGCGGATGCGGGCGGGAAAACCCTCGACGAATTTTGCCACCGCGTCCTCGCCATAGGTGCCGACGAGCTCGGCCAGCGCCGCGAACAGGCTCGCTTGCGCCAGGCAATCGCCATCCACGCCGTCATGGCGCGCTTCGGCCCAGGCCTCGTTCAGATAGCTCAGGGCGGCCTGTTTCTGCTCATGGTCGGGCAGCGGCGCGCGGGCGGGGGCGTAGGAAATCGGCTGGCTCATGAAACTCGATCAGGGCTGGGGCGCGATCCACGGCGATGCGCTGTGCGAGAGGTGTAGCACGCACATTAACGACCGCTAGGCCACATCTTTAAGAACGGTTAACGGCTGTGAACAAAGTCGATGACAGGGTTCCAGATCCTCGTCATTCCGGGGCGCGACGAAGTCGCGAACCCGGAATCCATCGGGCCACCAACTCTGAAGCTTGATGGATTCCGGGTTCGCGCCACGCGCGCCCCGGAATGACGAATCGAGGACTCAGTTCGCGTAGCGCGCCGTCAGATCCCGCGAGATCTTCGAGCCTTCGTCGATGTAACGACGAATCGCCACCGTCGCCGCCGGCGTGCAGCTTCGGTAGGTTTGCTGAAAGCCGTTATAGCCGCGGTTGAAGGCGGCGATCATGCGGGTGCGCCGCTCGCCGGCAGGGGTTTCGGCATCGATCAGCGCCTGCATCTCGCTCCGCCATTTGTTGCCCTCGTTGGCGCCGCAGATGCCGCGAAGATAATGCAGGCCGCCCAGGATCTCGGCCAGCCGCTGCAAATCGCCGTCGAACGGCGCTGCCACGTCCTGGGCCCGGGCGGGCACGGACGCGCAGGCGAGCATCAGGGCAAAAATGGCCAGAAATCGCGGGAACATTGGCGGGCTGTATGCCCCCTCCGAGCTGATGACGCAAGGCGGCGGTCAGGGGCTGATCAGGCGCGCGGCGGACTGGATGATCTCCTCCAGCCCCCCGGTCAGCTTGAGGTCGCTGAGGCTGCCAAGCGTATCAGGGGCGATCCACCTGAAATCGTCGAGTTCGTCGTTCAGGGTGGGTTCCCGCGCCAGCCAGCGGGCGGCAAAGGACAGGATCAGGTAATGGCCGGCACCGGGGGCGGCCGGCAGCACCTCGCGCCAGCCGGCAAGGCTGACGATCTCGATGGCGAGCCCGGTTTCCTCGTCGACCTCACGCTTCACGGCCTGATGCAGCGATTCGCCGAATTCGACCCGGCCGCCTGGCAGCGAATAGAAGCCCTTGGCGGGGGACCGGGCGCGTCGGGTCAGCAGCACCTTGCCGTCGCGGAAAATCGCGGCGCTGACGGCAATCTGTGGATGGGTGGGCTGGACGAGCGTGGCCATATCTTCAAGACTTGGCCTAGTTCGCCATGATGGTATCGACGTCGGCTTCCGCGCCGCCGTTGATGATGCCGCCGCAGGCCGCGATCAGCGGCTTGACCCAGGCTGTCGCCTGCTCGGCGAGGCGAACGCGGGTTGAGTCCTTCTCGACCTCGCGCATGGCCGAGCCGACCGCTGTGAGAATCGAGGTCATGGTGTCGGTGATGTGGTCGAACTGGGCGCGCACGGACGGTTCGGCTTTCTCATAGGCCTCAATGGCGAGATCCCGCGCCTTGAAATTCGACGCCGTGAAATGCTCGGCATAGGACAGCGGCGACCAGGTCAGAAAATCCTCGGCGCATTCAGGCATATCCGGGATCATCTCCAGGAGCATCACGGCTTCGTTGAAATGGTTGAGATAGTCGGTGGCAAGCCCGGTCCGCGGGTTGATATTGGCCAGGCGCAGCCGCTCGGCCCAGGCCACGGCCTCGGGGCCCGTCTGTGCGCGCATCGCGGGTTGGGAGGCCATTGAGCTCATCGGCCGCAGTGTTAACGTTCGGGGTTAAAAGGACCTCAACGGACCCTATATTGGCGCAAGGATGTGTGGACGCTTTGTCATAACTTCGGCCCCCGCGGCCTTACGGCAACTGTTTGGCTATATCGAGCAGCCGAATTTCCCGCCCCGGTACAATGTCGCCCCGACGCAACCTGTTCCGGTCGTCCTGGTCGAGAATGGCGCACGCCATTTCCGCCTGATGCGTTGGGGCCTGCTGCCGGGCTGGGTCAAGGATCCCAAGGGCTTTACGCTCCTGATCAACGCCCGCTCGGAGACGGTGCTGGAAAAGCCCGCGTTCAAAAAGGCGATTCGCCGGCGGCGCGGCCTGATTCCGGCTGACGGCTATTACGAATGGAAAGCGGAGGGCGGCCGCAAGCAGCCGTTTTTCATCCATCACGCCGACGGTGCCCCGCTGGGTTTCGCCGCCGTGTTCGAAACCTGGATCGGGCCGAACGGCGAGGAGCTCGACACGGTCGCGATCGTGACGGCCGCCGCCGGCGAAGATTTGGCCGCGCTGCATGATCGCGTGCCCGTCACCATCAGCCCGCGCGATTTCGAGCGCTGGCTCGATTGCCGCGGTGACGAGATCGATGCGATCCTGCCGCTGATGACGGCGCCCCGCGTCGGCGAATTCGCCTGGCACCCGGTCTCCAGCCGCGTCAACCGCGTTGCCAATGACGACGAGCAGCTGCTGTTGCCGATCAGCGCGGAGGAGATGGCGGCAGAAGCGGAGGCGGCGAAGCCGAAGAAGGTCGTGAGGAAGGTCGCTGCTGCGTCATCAGATGACGGGCAGGGCTCGTTGTTCTGATCACCGGTGCCGCAGGGTGGGCAAAGGGCGCAACGCGCCGTGCCCACCCTCTCTCGATTCATTGCGCGATGGTGGGCACGCTTCCGCCTACGCTCTTCGAGCTAGGGCGGACAAGTCGCTTTGCCCACCCTGCGAGATCTCGACTTGATCGCTTCAAGCCGCAGCGACGGCCGATCCGAGCGCGGCGTTGCTGAACGCCTCGCCGCCGATGCCCCAGCCGCCGTCCACGGCGTAGCTGACATTTGCGAAAATATGCTCGCGCTTGATGCGTCCCTCGGCCGCCTTCTCGATGATGGCAGTTCCTTCGGAGATCCAGGCGTCCTTCAGCTCCTGCGTCGGCAGCACGAAGGACGGCACCTTGAGCTCGAACACGGCGATGTCCGCGGGCTTGCCGCCGGAATAGGTGCGCCGCTTCGGCACCACGGTCACCTCGCCGATGACGTTCGGCGTCATGAAGCGGTTGCCGGTGAGGCCGTGCAGGCGCAGCAGCAGTTCGGTCAGCTTGCCGAACGCCTCGGCTTCCCCTGATGGCGTCAGCGCGCCTTCGGGAACGATGATCTGGATAGGCATAGAGAGGTCTCCCTTTGAACCGTCATATAACGGTCGTTATATAAAACATAACGATCGTTATCTCGTCAAGCCTCATATAACGATCGCTATTGAGAGGTGGCGGCGATGGCACGACCGAAGAAGAGCGATGGAGACGCACGCACGCGGCTGGCGGACGCGGTCGGGCGCGGCTTCCGCACCGGTGGATTCGGCGGCGCCGGCGTGGACGCGCTCGCAAAGGGCGCGGGCCTCACGTCGGGGGCGTTCTACGCCCATTTCGAGTCCAAGGCGGATGCGTTCCGGCTCGCGGTCGCGGACGGGCTCGCCTTCCTGCGCGGCGGCATCGCCCAGTTTCAGGCGCAATATGGCAGCGGCTGGCGCGATCCTTTCATCGATTTCTATCTGGGTGAGCGGATGGAGGTCGGTCTCGATGAAGCCTGCGCGCTGCCGAGCTTCTCCTCGGACGTCGCGCGCGCGGACGCGGCCACGCGCGCTGTCTACCAAGGTGAGCTGGAGCGTCTCGCGGACCTCGTCGCGCAGGGTTTTCGCGGTACGCATGCGCGGCAGCGCGCGCTGGCACTGCTGGCGATCCTGACGGGCGCGGCCGACATGGCCCGCGCGGTGAAGGACGATGCCGTCAGGCGCGAGATTCTCGCCGCCGCCAAGATCGCGGCGAAGGCGATCTAACTTGGTTCGCAGGCGCGTGCGGTCGATCTCGATGCAGTAGGGTGGGCAAAGCGCAAGCGTGCCCACGCGTTTTCGTGATCGAGAGGGATCGTGGGCACGGCGCAAGGGCGCCTTTGCCCACCCTACGGCAGCGGAGTTCTACACGATCTCCCGCGCCCTGAGCGCTGCGATCTCCGCCGCGTCAAATCCGAGCTCGCCCAGCACCGCATCCGTATCCGCGCCGAGCTCCGGCGCCATCCGGTCGAGCCGGCCGCCGCCATGGGCGAGCTGGAAGCCGCTGCCGGCAAAGCGCAGGCGGCCATAGGGCGTGTCCAGCTCCTGGATCGCGCCGCGCGCCCTGATCTGCGGGTGGTCGATCACCTCCTCGATCTTCCAGATGCTGGCGCAGGGTGCGCCGGCATCCTCGAGGATCGTCTCCCATTCGCGCGCGGGTTTTGCCGCCAGCGCCTCTTCGATGATGGCCCGCAGTGCCGGTTCGTTCTCGTTGCGGGAAAACCAGTCGGCAAAGCGCGGATCGCTCAGCGTATCCTCGCGGCCGAGCGTGGTCATCAGCGCGCGGTACTGCTTCTCATTGTTGACCGCGAGCAGGATGTAGCCGTCGCCCGCCTTGAACAGGTTCGCGGTGGTCTTGCGGCTGACGGCCTGGTTGCCGGAAAGCCGCTGGCGATGGCCGGCGACCGACCAGTCCGCGATTTGCCCCGAAAGAAATGCCAGCGTCGCCTCCAGCATGGAGACGTCGACGAGCTGGCCCTTGCCGGTGCGGTCGCGTTGGTACAGCGCGCTCGACACGGCAAATGCGGCCGTTGCGCCCGAGAGCACGTCGCACACCGCAAAGCCGGCGCGCGTCGGGCCCGTCGAGGGGTGACCCGTGATCGCCATGATGCCCGACAGCGCCTGCATCTTGCCGTCATAGCCGGGCCGCAGACGATCCGGGCCGGTCTGGCCGAAGCCCGACACCGCGCAATAGATCAGTTTTGGATTGATCGCCGACAGCGCCTCGTAGCCGATGCCGAGCTTGTCCATCACGCCCGGGCGGAAGTTTTCCATGACGACGTCGACCGTGGCGGCAAGCTTCTTCACGATCGCGATCGCGTCAGGCTTTTGCAAGTCGAGCGTCAGGCTGCGCTTGTTGCCGTTGATGGCCTGGAACGCCGGGGCCAGTCCGCGCTCGGCCCATTCGCGGGACAGCGGCGTGCGGCGCATATCCTCGCCCTCGCGCCGCTCGACCTTGATGACGTCGGCGCCCAGCAGCGCGAGCTGGTAGCTCGCATAGGGCCCGGCCAGCACTTGCGTGAAATCCAGGATCTTCACGCCCTCGAACGGTCGCGTCACGTCTCTCTCCCGACGGTTATTGTTAAGGAAGACGTCAGGCGGCGCGGTTGCCGCGCGCGATCTCCTTCTGCTTGTCGAATTCGGCGCGGCGGCGCGCCAGCTCCTCCGGCGACAGCTGCGCGACGTTGTTGTAGTCGAGCTTCCAGGAGGCGTCCTCGCTCCAGCGCAGCGGCGACTGCATCGTGGTCTGCGGCCCGCTCGCGGTCTCCAGCAGCGTGAGCGCCAGCTCCAGCGTCTGTGCCTGCGAGGCGATGTCATGCGGCTTGCCGGCGGAGTTGCCGAGCGGGAAGTCGCTGAACAGAAAGCGCGGCACGGCCGCGTGCTCGATGATGTCCTTGGCACAGCCCATGATCACGGTCGCAATGCCATTGGCCTCGAGATGCCGCGCCACCAGCGCGGTGGTCTGGTGGCAGACCGGGCAGTTCGGCACCAGCACCGCGACGTCGACCGCATCAGTGAGGCAGCGCGCCAGGATCTCCGGCGCGTCGGTGTCGAGCGTGACGCGATGGCTGCGATTGGTCGGCGCGCCGAAAAAGCGCGGGCTCACCTCGCCGATGCGGCCGGCGGCTTTCGCCTTCAACAGTTGCGGCAGTGGAAACCAGGTGCCGTTATCTGTCGCCGTGGTGTGCTTGCGGTCGTAGCCGATATGGGAGATGCGCAGGTCGTGCTGCTTCGACGTGTCACCGTCATAGACCTGGTAAAACTTCGCGCTGCCATTGTACGCCGCGCCGGGCCCCTGGTCGCCTTTGCCGGGATCATAGGGCGCCGCCGTGGTGATGATGGTGACGCGAGACTGCGCCAGCGGCTTCTTCAGCTTCTGGAACGGCGCTGTGGTGTAATGCGCCCAGCGATATGGCGTGGCGTAGCCGATCGCGCTGTAATAATCCCGCGTCCGCTGCATATAGGGGACCGGGGAATCGTAATCGGGCGCAAAGCCGAATTCATCGTCGCGCGGAGCGGACATGGGCGCGTCTCCTGGTTCTTGGTTAGCGCCAGACTAGAGGTAGTTTTCGGGTTGCTCAAGCGGGGCGAGGTGAATAGCGCACCTACCGAAAAATATGCAGTGCCGCGTATTGCAGCAGCATGATCGCCTTGCCGTCGATGATCCTGCCGTCCGCGATCATCGCCAGGGCCTCATCGATGCCGAGCTCCAGCACCTCGATGTCCTCGCCCTCATGCTCGAGGCCGCCGCCGTCGCTGACCCGCATATGCGGCTCGTACTCGGCGACGAAGAAATGCAGCTTCTCGGTGATGGCACCAGGGCTCATGAAGGCTTCAAACACCTTGTGCACATGGTGCAGGCGATAGCCGGTTTCTTCCTCGGCCTCGGCGCGGATGCGGGCTTCGGGCTCGGCATTGTCGAGCACGCCGGCGGCCGCTTCGATCAGCAGATCGTCGTAACCGCGGATGAAGGCCGGCAGGCGGAACTGCTTCACCAGGATCACGCTGCGCTGGGCGCGATTATACGGCAGGATGGCGGCGGCGTTGTCGCGCTCATAGGTCTCGCGCTTCTGTGTCTGCCATTCGCCATTGGCGCGCCGGTAGTCGAACGTGGTGCTCTTCAGCGTGGTCCAGCCGTCCGAGAGCACGCGGACGTCCTTGATGCGGACGCGGTCGGAAATGGTCATGATTGTCTTTCAGTGTTCGCGGCCGTCGAGCCACTTCTGGAACATCACGGAGGTCGATTCCTCAAAACGGAGCGACTGGTAGAAGGCATTGGCCTGCGCATTCTCGCGGCGGACCAGGAGCTGGAGCTTTGCGATGCCGGACGCGCGCAACCAGTCCTCGGCCGCCGTCATGATGGCGCGGCCATAGCCGCGCTTGCGGCCATCGGGGTCGACCGCGACGTAATAGACCCAGCCGCGATGGCCGTCATGGCCGACCATGACGGTCGCCACGATCGCGTCGGCATCGCGGCCAACGAGCACCGTCGAGTTTTCTCGCCGCCGCGCCAGCGCGATATCGGCGTGCGGATCGTTCCAGGGGCGCGTCAGGCCGCAGCGCTGCCACAGCGCCACCACCTGCTCGACTTCGGTATCGTCGATCGGATCGATCTTGAGAGCGGACATGCCTACAGCACCTTCCCCGGATTCATGATTCCCAGCGGATCGAGCATCGCCTTGATCGACCTCATCAGCTCGATCGCGGTCTTGTCTTTCACCTCGGGCAGCTCGTCACGCTTGAGCACGCCGATGCCGTGCTCGGCCGAGATCGAGCCGCCCATGCGCAGCACGATCTCGAACACCACGGCGTTCATCTCATGCCAGCGGGCGAGAAAGTCAGCGGTGTTGGCGCCGATGGGCTCGCTGACATTGTAATGCAGATTGCCGTCGCCGAGATGGCCGAACGGCACCGGCCGCGCGCCGGGGATCAGCTTGATCACCGCGGCATTGGCTTCCTCGATGAAATCAGGCACCGCGGCGACGGGAACGGAGATGTCGTGCTTGATCGAGCCGCCCTCCGGTTTTTGTGCCGCCGACATCTCCTCGCGCAGTTTCCAGAAGGCGTTGCGTTGGGTCAGGTTGGCCGCGATCACGGCGTCGTCGACGATCTCCTCTTCCATGGCGCGGCCAAGAATCGTCTCCAGCGGCGTGCGGGCGTCGTCGCTGGCTGTGGACAATTCCATCAGCACGTACCAGGGGTGCTTCTCTGCGAGCGGATCGCGCACGTCGATGCCGTGGCGGACCGAGAAATCGACCGCCATCTCCGACAGCAGCTCAAAGCTCGTCAGCGCATTCGCGGCCTCGCTCTGCGCGATGGTCAAAAGCTTGAGCGCGGCCGCCGGCGATTTCAGCCCCACATAGGCGGTCTCGATCGCCCGCGGCTTCGGAAACAGTTTGAGCGTCGCCGCGGTGATGATGCCGAGCGTGCCTTCCGCGCCGATGAAGAGATTGTGCAGATTGTAGCCGGTATTGTCCTTCTTCAGCTTCGACAGCACGTTGAGCACGCGCCCGTCGGCGAGCACGACCTCAAGCCCCAGCGCCATCTCGCGCGCGACGCCATAGGCGAGCGCGGCGGTACCGCCGGCATTGGTCGAGAGGTTGCCGCCGATGGTGCAGCTGCCTTCCGCGCCCAGCGACAGCGGAAACAGGCGGTCGACGTCGGCGGCCTTCGCTTGCGCGATCTGCAAGATCACGCCGGCCTCACATGTCATGGTGTTGGAGGCGGTGTCGACCTCGCGGATCTTGTCCAGCCGCCGCAGCGACACCACGACCTCGCCGTTGTGCGGCGTCTGCCCGCCGACCAGCCCGGTATTGCCGCCCTGCGGCACCAGCGCGATTCTGTGCTCGGAGGCGAGCTTGCAGATCGCGGACACTTCCGCCGTCGAGCCCGGGCGCAGCACCAGCGGCGAGCGGCCGTGGAAGAGGTTGCGCTCCTCGGTGACGTAGGCCTCGATATCACTGGGATCGGTGATGGCATGACGATCGCCGACGATCTTGCGAAATTGGTCGACCAGCTCGGGCGCGAGCGGCGGGGTGGCGGATTGATTGATATTCATGGTCTCGTCTCTTCTTCCACACTTACCGCGCAACTGCCGCGCGCCGCAGCCGGTCATTGATCGCTTCGCCCAGGCCTTCTTCCGGAATCGTCATCACGGCAATCGCCTTGGGTGCCTTCGCATCGAGGCTGCGAAGATAGCCGAACAGATTGGCCGCGGCTTCATCGAGATCAGCAGTGGACGACAAATTCATGATGGCGGCAGCGGCGTCCTGGCCGGGCAGGCGCGCAGGGCCAAATGCCAGCAGCGCCTCGCCGGGCGCAATGTCCTGTGCGTGAAGCCGCACGGTCGCGCGCGGCGCGTAATGCGAGGCCAGCATGCCCGGCGCCAGCGGCTGGCTGTCGTCGTCGGCCTCGACAGGCGGCCGCGTCAGCGGCGCACCGAGCACGGCCTCGATCCTCTCGCGCGAGAGTCCACCGGGGCGGAGCAGCATCGGCGCCTCAAAGCAGCCAACAATCGTCGATTCGACGCCGACCGCAACAGGTC
Source organism: Bradyrhizobium sp. CCBAU 51745 (assembly GCF_028128715.1). Taxonomy (NCBI): domain Bacteria; kingdom Pseudomonadati; phylum Pseudomonadota; class Alphaproteobacteria; order Hyphomicrobiales; family Nitrobacteraceae; genus Bradyrhizobium; species Bradyrhizobium sp. CCBAU 51745. The sequence goes on from NZ_LBJP01000093.1 coordinate 717,035, forward strand.
CGCCGTCGATGATCAGGTCGATCCGTCCCGCAAGATCGCTCTCGACATGGGCCGCCAGCGTCGGCGAGACGTGGCCGGAGATATTTGCGGACGGTGCCACCACCGCCCCGCCAAAGGCGCGCAGGATCGCCTCCGCTACGGGGTGCGCGGGAATGCGGATCGCGACGGTGTCGAGGCCGGCGGTGGCCAGATCGGCAACGGGGCAGTGCTCCGTCTTCGGCACCACCAGCGTCAGCGGTCCCGGCCAGAACGCCTCCGCAAGCCTGATCGCGCGCGCATCGAACCGGCCGATCCGCCGTGCCGCCGCGAGGTCGGGGACATGGGCGATCAACGGATTGAACGCCGGCCGGCCCTTGGCGCTGTAGATGTGAGCGACCGCTGTGGCATTGGCGGCGTCGGCGCCGAGCCCATAGACCGTCTCGGTCGGAAACGCGACCAGCCCGCCGGCGGCGAGGGTCCGGGCGGCGGCTTGTGCACCGGCCTCGCCGGCCGGCAAAATCAGCGTTTCAAGACCCGTTTTCACAGGGACAAAATTCCTCTTATCGGCCGCTTGCGGTGCGCCAAACCCGACGCTATAAGCCGGCCTCTTGTCGGAGTGTGGCTCAGCCCGGTAGAGCACTGCGTTCGGGACGCAGGGGTCGCAGGTTCGAATCCTGCCACTCCGACCATTCTTCCAAAAGTTGGCGTTTTCCAAAGGCTTGGCGGACCGGCCGCCAGCGCCTCCAGGGCCCTTTTTGCAACGATTTTGAAGGCGGGTCCACGACCGATTTGCCCTTCGCAGGCTGACCTGTTCCGCGGGCATGGCTAATGGCTCGGCCGACGTCGCGTCCCCCGAGCGGCCGGCCGGACGTTCCGCCAACGCCGTCGGCGATGTGGTACCTAGCGATATCGCCTCGATCCGGAGCCTCGATTGCAACCTCCTCGTCCAGCCCCGCTGCGGCACGCGCTGATCGCAGCATTTGCGCTCGCGGCGATCGCGGCGGCGGGCTGGCTGGCTTACGTGCTGGCGCTCGATGCCGGCTTTGCGCGGATGCAGCGGGAGGGCAATGACCGGCTCGCGCTGATCGCCAGCACTTTCGATGCGACCGTCGCGCGCTATCGCTACCTGCCGGCGGTGTTGGCGCTCGCCGATCCCATTCGCGAGCTCTACCGCGATCCGCAGGATGCAGCGGCGATCGCTGCCGCCAATCACTACCTGAAATCCCTCAACCAGGGTGCGCGATCCGCGGAGCTGTACGTGCTCGACAGCACCGGCGTTGCGCTGGCGGCGAGCAATTTCGATCAGGAGTCGAGTTTCGTCGGATATAATTACGCGTTCCGTCCCTATTTCGTCGATGCCATGCGCTCCGGCGAAGGCCATTATTACGCCGTTGGTGCCACGACAGGGCAGCCCGGCTATTTCCTGTCGCATCGGATCACGGAGGGCGGCAAAACCCTCGGCGTCGCCGTGGTCAAGATCGATCTCTCTGCGCTCGAGGCCGATTGGGCGCGGGCGGGCGATCTCGTGGCGATGGAAGACGAGAACGGCGTGGTCTTTCTCGCCAGCCGCGCGGACTGGAAGTATCGCCCTCTGCTGCCGGTTCCCGCCGGACGCCTCGCAGAGCTGAATGCCGTGCAGCAATTCGGCCAGGCCATCGACGCCGCGGCGATCTTCGTGCCCAAGAGCAGCCGCCGGGGCATCGAGATCGGTCACGCGCGCGGCCGCGGCAATACCGAGCTCGGGGAGTACGCGCTTCAGATCCGCCCGCTCGATCAGGGCTGGAAGCTGCTGTTGTTCTCCGACGTCGTGGATGCACGGCGCAACGCGGCGACCGTCGCGATCGCCGGAATGTTCGCTCTCATCGCCTTGCTGCTGGTGGTGCTGGTGGCCTATCAGCGGCGTCAGGTCGTCAGGGCCAAGCTCGAGGCGCATGACGTTCTCGAGCGTCGGGTGGCCGAGCGTACGGAAGAGCTGCGCCGGACCCTCGAGAGCCTGGTCCAGAGCGCCAAGCTCGCCAGCCTCGGTCAGGCACTGGCCGGCGTCGCGCACGAGATCAACCAACCGCTGGCCGCGCTGATCACCTATGTCGCCAGCAGCCGCGTCCTGCTCCGCCGCAACGAAGTCGATCGCGCGGCTGAGAACCTCGACCTGATGTCGTCGATCGCCGAGCGCATGATGGCGCTGATCGACCACTTACGGATGTTCGCGCGCAAGGAAACCGGCTCGCGCAGCGCCGTCGCGCTCGCGCCCGTCATCGACGACGCGGTCCGCCTGCTGCAATACCGCATCGAACACGAGCATATCGAGGTGGTGCGCATCGCGCCCGCCGAGCCGCTTTACAGCTTTGCCAATCCGATTCGGCTCGAGCAAGTCGTGGTCAATCTGTTGTCGAATGCAATCGATGCGATGCGCGAGTCCGAGCGGCGCTTGCTTAAGGTGGCGCTCGGCAGCGAAGCCGCCAACGCCGTGATCGAGGTCACCGACACCGGGGCCGGCATCGCGGCCGAACACGTCAAATCGCTGTTCGATCCGTTCTTCACCACCAAGGAGGTTGGCGAGGGACTTGGCCTCGGGCTTTCGATCTCGTACGGAATCGTCAGGGAGTCCGGGGGCGACATCTTGGTGGACAGCGTGCCGGGCAGGGGGTCGACTTTCAGGGTCGTCATTCCGCTGATGGATGTCGCGCCGGCCTCGCAACATCGGGAATTGCAGGCATGAGTGGCACCGTGCTCGTCGTCGACGACGAGGAGATCGTCCGCAATTCGGTGCGGCAATGGCTGGAGCTCGGCGGCTTCACGGTTCGCGCTGCCGCCGGCGCCGACGAGGCCATGCGCTTGGTGAAAGACGTTCCGCCCGACGCCGTCCTGACCGATTTTCGCATGCCGCAACGATCCGGGCTCGACTTGATGCGCGACATTCACCGCGTCGATCCCGACATTCCCGTGGTGCTCCTGACTGCGCATGGCGACGTGCCGCTGGCGGTGGCCGCCATGCGCGAGGGCGCCTACGATCTCCTGCAGAAGCCTCACGACCCCGAGCTGCTGTCGGCGGTCATCGCCCGTGCGGTCGAGCGGCGGCAACTCAAATTGCAGCTCCGCCAGCTGTCCGATCGGCTGGCCGCGCCCGGCGCGATCGATGCGCGCCTGATCGGCCTGTCGCGGCCGATGGAAGCGGTGCGGGCCAGCGTGCTCGAGCTCGCCGGTCACGATCGCGACGTCATCGTCACCGGCGAGACCGGCACCGGCAAGGAGGTGGTGGCACGGGCCCTGCACGATTTCGGAGCGCGCGCGAAGCGGCCGTTCGTCGCCGTGAACTGCGCCGCGATTCCGGCCGAGCTGTTCGAAAGCGAATTGTTCGGTCACGAGGCCGGGGCCTTCACCGGTGCGCGTGGCGCCCGCGTCGGAAAATTCGAGCACGCCAATGGCGGCACGCTGTTGCTCGACGAGATCGAGAGCATGCCGCTGCCGTTCCAGGCCAAGATCCTGCGCGCGCTCCAGGAGCGCACCATCGAGCGGGTCGGCTCCAACAAGCTGCTGCCGGTCGATGTTCGCGTCGTCGCGGCGGCCAAGGGCGATCTTGCCTCCGAGAGCCGTCAGGGACGTTTCCGCTCCGATCTCTATTTCCGCCTTGCCGCGGCGGAGATTCACCTGCCGCCGCTGCGCGAGCGCGGCAACGACATCCTGCTGCTGTTCGAGCATTTTGCCGCTGCGGCCGCCAAGGGCGCCGGCCGCACCATGGCGCCGCTGCGGGCGGACGATCTCGATGCGCTGCTCGCCCATGACTGGCCCGGCAATGTGCGTGAGCTGAAGAACGTCGCCGAGCGCTATGCGCTGGGACTCGCGGCGACCGGCCGCAGCGTTGCCGAGATACTGCGGCGGGGCGAGCCGGGAGCGCCGCAGCGGACGCTCGCCGATCGCGTCGCGTCCTATGAACGCGCGCTGATCGAGGCCGCCTTGCGCGAGCACGATTGGTCGATTGCGGCCGTCACCGCGGAGCTTGGCGTGCCGCGCCGGACGCTGAACGAGAAGATGGCGAAATACGCGCTGGCGCGGCCCGGCCGCAAGGAGCCCTGAGTCGGTAACGCCATCGGCGGAAATCCGCCGATGGCGGCTGTCGCATCGGCGGATTCCTGCCGATGCTCGTGCCCCGCGAGGTCGTCCTCCCCGGGAAATGTAGGCAATTCCCGCAGTTTTCCGCATTTCCGCATGTCACTCACGATTGGCATGGCCGTTGCTGAAGCAGCGACGAAGCCATCCGGTTTTCCAATAAATCTGCGGAGGAATGTCGTGAGTTCACAGGAAGCCTCGATCCAGACCATGGGTGCGCCCGTCACGGAGACGCGCGCGAAGGCCGCTGACATGAAGCGCCGGCTGCGCGCGATCTTCATCGGCTCGGTCGGCAATCTCGTCGAGTGGTACGATTTCTATGCCTATGCGGCGTTCTCGCTCTATTTCGCCAAGGCGTTCTTCCCCGATGGCGACGAGGTGGTGCAGCAGCTCAATGCGGCGCTGCTGTTCGCGGCGGGCTTTCTGGTGCGCCCGCTCGGCGGCTGGCTGTTCGGCCATCTCGCCGACCGCCATGGCCGGCGCAATGCACTGACGCTGTCGGTCGTGATGATGTGCTTCGGCTCGCTGGTCATCGCGGTGACGCCGACCTACGCTTCGATTGGTCTTGCCGCTCCCGTCGTCCTCGGCCTTGCACGGATCCTGCAAGGGCTGAGTCTGGGCGGCGAATACGGTACCAGCGCCACCTATCTCAGCGAGGTCGCCGACGAGAAGAACCGCGGCTTCTACTCCAGCTTTCAATACGTGACCCTGATCGGCGGCCAGCTCTGCGCCATCCTCGTGCTGCTTCTGCTGCAGAAGGTCTTTCTCTCGACCGACGAGATCCGTGCCTGGGGCTGGCGTGTGCCGTTTGCATTCGGCGCCGTGCTGGCGGTCGTCGCCGCCTTGATGCGGAGCAACCTTCACGAGACCGATGCCTTCAAGAGCAGCCGGGTCACCGTGAAGAAATCCGGCTCGATCCGCGCGCTGCTGAACTATCCGCGCGAGCTGATGCTGGTGGTGGGGCTGACGATGGGCGGCACTGCGGCATTCTACACCTACACCACCTATATGCAGAAGTTTCTCCGCCTCTCGGTGAAGCTGACCGACGACCAGACCACCATGGTGACGGCGGGCAGCCTCGTCTTCGCGATGGTGTTGCAACCGGTCTATGGTGCGATCTCCGACCGCATCGGTCGCAAATGGCTGCTGATCGGCTTCGGCGTATCAGGCACGCTGTTCACGATTCCCCTGTTGACGACGCTGCAGGCGGTTCACGATGGGTTTTCGGCCTTCCTGCTGATCGCCGCCGCCTGGATGATCGTGTCGGGCTATACCGCGATCAACGCGGTGGTGAAGGCCGAGCTGTTTCCGACCAGCGTCCGCGCGACGGGGGTTGGGGTGCCCTATGCGCTCACCGTCTCGATCTTCGGCGGCACCGCCGAATCCATTGCGCTGTGGTTCAAGTCCATCGGTCACGAAAGCTGGTTCTACTGGTACCTGACCGGCTGCATCGCGGTGTCGCTGCTGGTCTACCTGACCATGCGGGACACCAGGACGGAGTCGGCGATGGACCGTCACGAATAGGCCGGGGCACTATACCGGCGGTGGGGACGGTCTCACCGCCGCGCCACCAGCATGCCCAGCAGAAATGCCACCATCAGTGATGGCAGCGGGGCCTCGCGCACCATGCCGCGGACGATGTCGGACCAGTGCTGCTCGGGGACGAGTCCTGGCGACCTGATCCGGGCCGTCGGCGCGATGCCCCATTGTGACGCGAGCTCGGCGATCTCGCTTGAGGCCAGACGCACGCCGTCGCGCACGCGGAAGATCGCGGCCTCCGCGCGCTCGCGCGGCGCGAGCAGCATCACGGTTGCGACCGCCGTGCGCAGCGTCATCTCGCCAAAACCTTGCAGCCTCACCGACTCCTCAGGTTCGGACGTCATGCAAAAATCCTCACAGCGCGAAGTGGTGCGCGATGGTGAAGGCCGCCGTCGCGCACAGCACCAGCGTGGAAACCGCGCCGGCCACGCCACGCGCGAAATGGGCTCGCGTCAGATGCCTGGACATGATTTTGCTCCATGCTTCACCATGCCAATGGCGGGGCGGAGCGTTGGTTCCGCGCGCTGGGCCGAATTTGTCCTGCGCGCCGGGGCGGTTACTTCCGCAGCAATTCCCGCAACGCCGCCGTCGCCTCGGCGCAGCGGATGTCGTCGATCTCCCTGGACAGGCTGAGCGCGCTCGCTTTCAGCTCTTCCACCTTCCAGCTTTCGGGATGCTGGCTCTCGAGCTGGCTGAGCCGCTTGTTCAGATCGTCCAATTTGGATTGAAGCTGCCCGATGCTGGCGGCTCCATTCACGTTCCAAACGCGTTGTGCACGCATCGTCGTTCCCCTGACTTGTCTCACGGCGTTGTGAGCAGGGTTCGTGGCCGCAATGGGCGTTTCTTTTGTCCGGTCTTAGATCGTTGGGAACCGTTGCAGATAGGCAACGAAAGTTGCTGGAATGCCTGATTGCGCCGAAATTCCTTGCGGCGTCAGATCGAACAGGCGCGGAATGTGCATGCGCCCGGGCGGATATGCCCGGCTGGATATGCGCGACCGGATATTTGCGGCGGGGCTCGGGAAAACCGGTGAGCGAATGAGGGCAAACGCGTGGTGAGATTTTTGACCGTTGCAGCCGGCCAGCTTGGTCCGATCGCGAGACGCGAGACTCGGACCGAGGTCGTGGCGCGGCTGATGGCGTTGATGCGCCAGGCCAAGGCCAATGGCTGCGATCTGATCGTCTTTCCCGAGCTCGCGCTGACCACGTTCTTTCCGCGCTGGTATTTTGAGGATCAGTCCGAGATCGACAGCTTCTTTGAACGCGAGATGCCGGGGCCGGAGACGCAAGCGCTGTTCGATCTCGCGCGCGAGAGCGGCATCGGCTTTTGTCTCGGCTATGCGGAGCTCGCGGTCGAGGCCGGTCGCGTCCATCGCTACAACACGTCGATCCTCGTCGACAAAAGCGGCGCGACGCTTGCGAAGTACCGCAAGGTGCACCTGCCCGGTCATGCAGAGCATGAGCCCTGGCGCAAGTTTCAGCATCTGGAGAAGCGCTATTTCGAGCCCGGCTCCGGCTTCGGCGTCACCACCGCCTTCGGCGGTATGATGGGAATGGCGATCTGCAACGATCGTCGCTGGAGCGAGACCTACCGGGTGATGGGCCTGCAGGGCGTCGAGATGGTGATGATCGGCTACAACACGCCGGTGCACAATCCGCCGGCGCCGGAGCACGACGATCTCTCGCTGTTCCACAATCATCTGGTGATGCAATCGGGCGCCTACCAGAACGGCACCTTCGTGGTCGGCGTCGCCAAGGCCGGCGTTGAGGAGGGCGTCGATCATATCGGCGGCAGCTGCATCATCGCGCCATCAGGCGAGATCATCGCGCGATGCACTACCAAGGGCGACGAGCTCGCGCTCGCCCGCTGCGATCTCGATCTCTGCAACTCCTACAAGCGCACCACCTTCAATTTCGATGTTCACCGCCAGCCGCGGGCATACGGGATGATCGTGGAACGGAAGGGCGTGACGACCATGGCTGACGGGACGCCGGTGACGCCGAAGGGGTGATCGCCTCTCGCCTTCGTCATTCCGGGTCGTTGCGCAGCATCGAGTCTCGTAGGGTGGGCAAAGCGAAAGCGTGCCCACCTTTCGTCTCCGCATTCGCGAAAGATGGAGGGCACGGCGCTTCGCGCCTTTGCCCACCCTACGAGGCCAGGGACCACCAATCACGACCAATTGTCTTTATTTGGAAACGATCATTCCCTATTATCCCGTAATGCAAAAGGTCGCCCGAAAATCCGAGCCATCAGCCCATCCCCCCGGTCGGCCCCGGGAGTTCGACATGGACACCGCGCTGGACGGCGCCATCAGGGTGTTTTGCGAGCGCGGTTATCATGCGACCTCGATTGGAGAGCTGACGGCGGCCATGCGGCTGGCGACCGGGAGCGTCTACAAGGCGTTTCGCGACAAGCATGCCGTCTTCCTTGCCGCCTTCGAGCGCTACGTCGCGGTACGGAGCGAGCAGACCCGCAGCGCGGCCGCGCGCGGCGCCAATGGCCGCGAGCGGGTGCGCAACGTGCTGCACTCCTATGTCGAGCACTCGCAAGGCGCAGAGGGGCGACGCGGCTGCATCGTGGTCGGCAGCGCGGTCGAGCTGTCGGCGGTCGATCCGGTGATGCGTGCGCGCGTCACGGCGCAGCTCAAGACCAACGAAAGCTTCATCGCCGGCCTCATTCGCGAGGGCCAGGCCGACGGCTCGATCCCTGATCATGTCGACGCCGACGATACCGCGCGGCTGATGATCTGCATGACGCAGGGGCTGCGCGTGGTCGGCAAGGCACGCCTGCCGCTCGACGGCGAGCGCCTGGTAGGCGTCGCGCTGAAGTTGCTTGCCTGATGTTGCCGCATTGGGAAATGAACGTTTCCTATATGGAATCGTCTATGGAAGTCCTGGAGAGTTTGGAATGACGATGAATGCCACGATCGAGACCGCGCCCGAGCCGGATGCGGTGTCACAACGACTGACCTTCGTGCTTGCCGCGGCCTGTGGCATGGTCGCCGCCAATATCTATTATGCCCAGCCGCTGATCGCCCCGATCAGCGCCGCGCTCGGGCTGTCGCATGCGGCGGCGGGCCTGATCGTGACCATGACGCAGATCGGCTATGGCACGGGCTTGCTGTTTATCGTGCCGCTTGGTGATCTCGTCGAGAACCGCACCTTGATCTGCACCGTCATCGCGCTCGGTGCGGCGGCGCTGGTGGCGGCCGGCTTTGCCACCCAGGCGCTGCCGTTCCTGATCGCGGCGCTGTTCATCGGCCTCGGCTCGGTCGCGGTGCAGATCATCATTCCCTATGCCGCTCATCTGGCGCCGGAAGCCATTCGCGGCAGGGTCGTCGGCAACGTCTCGACCGGATTGATGCTCGGCATCATGCTGGCGCGGCCGGCCTCGAGCTTCGTCACCGCGGCGCTGTCCTGGCATGCGGTGTTCTTCTGCTCGGCGGCATTGATGATCGCGCTCATCGTCGTGCTGCGCCTCACCCTGCCGCAGCGCAGGCCGGTGGCGCGGATGCATTATGGAGCGTTGCTGCTGTCGATGCCGCATCTGGTGCGGACGATGCCGCTGCTGCGGCGCCGCGCGCTCTACCAGGCGGGCCTGTTTGGCGCCTTCGCCCTGTTCTGGACGGTCGTGCCGCTCCAGCTTGCCAGCCAATTCGGCTTCACCCAGAGCGGCATCGCGCTGTTTGCGCTCGCCGGCGTGTCAGGCGTGTTCGCGGCGCCGATCGCAGGTAGGCTCGCCGATCACGGCCACAGCCGCATCGCCACGCTTGCGGCGATGCTGTTCGTCGCCCTCGGCTTCCTCGTCACGCATGTCGGCGCGGCCGGATCGATGCTCAACCTCGCCTGTTTGGTTGTCGCCGCGATCGCGATCGATTTCGGCGTGCAGGGCAATGTCGTGCTCGGCTTCCGCGCCATCTTCGTGCTCGGACACGAGCACCGCAGTCGCCTCAACGGCCTCTATATGGCGACGTTCTTCGCCGCCGGTGCGGCCGGATCCGCGGTCGGCGCCTGGGCCTTCGCGCAAGGCGGCTGGACGCTGGCCTCGGCCATTGGCCTTGCACTGCCGGTCGCGAGCCTGATCTATGCCACGACCGAGTAGCGGTACGATTGTGTGACGCAGCCAGCCGTTTACCAGCCTCGGATGACCGGGCCTGGGCGCCCAATTTGCGCCTCGCAGATTCCCTGCAGCTGTAGTACTTTGGTCGCAAGCGGCCTGGTTAAGGGCGGCGGGGGAGGCCCTATGAGGCGTGCGGGACTGGCTGGCGTACCGCGAGTACGGCCATGGTCGTGGCAGGCGTTTCTGCTCGGACTTATTGCGGTCGCGGTGTCGGCTGCGCTTCAAGCTATCTGCGTCGCGCTCGGCGCGGAACTCTATTTCGCAACGTTCCTGCCCAGCCTGTTCGTGCTCGGTCTCGTTGCCGGTGCGCCGGCGGCCATCTTCGCAGCTCTACTCACCGTTCCACTGGTCTGGTGGGCATTCATGCCGCCGGTCTTCGAGATCTCGCCGCTGACCGCTGCCGACGCCGATTCCATCAACCTGTTCTTCCTGCTTGCCGTACTCCTGATCGGTCTTGCCGATCTCTGCCGCAAGGCCATGGCCATCATCAGCCGTGGCGGGTTGAAGTCGCCGGGCGAGAGCGCGGCAACGAATTCTCAATAGAGGGTGATGCGCGATCAGGCCGTTGCGCGCGCGCAACAGTCCGGCAACCATCCATGCAGCCGGATCGCGCCGCTAACTTTTCGAAAAAGATTTGGCCGCAATTTCTCCCGCGGGAATACGAGGGAGTTTTCGTCATGAACGGGCACGCCATTTTCGAGAACGTGCGCCGCTATCGCGGCATCGCATCGCTGTATCGCCAGACCGCGGCGTTTCGTCCGAGCCAGCGCTGGTCGCTGTTGGAGCAGGCCAGCGAGTGGGAAGCCCGCGCGCTGTCGGAGTTGGAAGCCTATTTCGCCGCGCGGGCCGATTTCGCCACGCCGCGCGCCGCCTGATCGTTAACCATCGCCGGCACGCATGCCGGCAGGATACGTGGGCCATACGGAGTTACGGCGTCGGCCCGGCATGCTAGCCATTCGCCGACCAATTCCATCACGACGACCGGGCGCGCGATGACCACCTTCAACCGCATCTTCACCACAGAGCGTCTGCTCCAGATCATCGTCATTCTGGCGGCGACGATCGCCATGAAGCTGATGGGCTGAAGAGCGGCACCATCGCTCGCCGAAATCGGGTACTTCGGGCAGATCGTTCGGCCCCTCTGCACATTCCGGTCGTCGCCGAAGGGGTGGAGACGGAGGCGCAGCGCGCCTTCCTGGAAGGCGAAGCCTGCGAGGAAATGCAGGGCTATCTGATGGGGCGGCCGGAACCGATCGAACGCTATTTCGATTTGATCGGCGTCAATCTCGAACGCCGGCGTTACGCTTAAAAGTATGACGAATGCCGCAGTCGGTTTCGCTGACAGGAACCAATGTGCGTCTGCACATTTCTTTCGAGCCCCCAGAGGTTAATCGGGCTGGCGCACGCAGAAAATGTTTTGCACAATCGCCATCGACCTGACGCAAATCAGGGCAATAAGCCCGGTATAAATGCGAGGGAGGGTATCATGGAGAACGTACGTCGCTACCGCGCGCTGGCGTCCCTCTGTCGCCAGCAGGCTGCCTATCGGCCGCTGCAGAACTGGCAGCTGCTCGGTCAGGCCGAACATTTCGAACATCTCGCCGAGATCGCGCTGAAAGCGCATTTCGAGGCGTGCAATGCGCAGCGCGAAGACGACGCGATCGCCGCCGCGGCATGGGAGACGTCGGCTGCGGCGTGATGTCAGCCGTTTGCATCTTCGCTAAAGCGGAATGCGTTTTGATTGAATCGACATAATCCAACGCGCTCAGATCACCTCTCCCGTTGGGGAGAGGTGATGCCGGGCGCCGATCGAACCCAACGTCATCATGCTCTAATGCGACATCAGCGTAGGGACGGTCATGGCTTCCAGCATGGCGCGCGTGACGCCGCCGAGAAAGCGCTCCTGCAAGCGGGAATGGCCGTAGCCACCCATCACCAGCAGATCGAGGTTTTCGTCGGCTGCCAGCGACAGGATGGTCGGCTGGATGTCGGCGCGCGTGGCCGACAGGCTGATCGTGCGGGGCGAGAGGCCGCGCCGTCCGAGGTGCTTGGCCAGATTGTTCGCCGAGGCGTCGGGGGCGGTGTCGCCCTCGTTGATCGCAATGATCGCGATCTCCTCGGCGCGCGCGAGGAATGTAGCTGCATCGCGGAGCGCACGCGCCGCGACGCGGCTGCCGTCCCAGCAGATGCCGATCCGCTTCGCCTTGAAGGCCCCGCGAAAGGTGTATGGAAGGAACAGCACCGGACCACCGGCCTGGAACAGAATCTCGCGCGGGACCTCGTTGTCGAACGTCACCTGCTCGGGATCCGGTTGAAGCACGATGCTAAGGTCGTGCAGCCGCGCCATCTCGCCGAGTGAACCGGCTGCATCCACCGGAATCGCGCCGAGCGGGTGGCAGGTGCAGGAGATATCGGCGTTGCCCGCTTCGCTCCTGAAGACGGCAAGCGCGGCTTCGGCCCGCTCGACCGCCCGTTCGCGTTCCATCTCGAACACGGCCGCGACGGCAGCACCGCCCTCCATCACGTAGGCCGTGGTGCTTGCGACATAGCCGACCGCGACCGCATCGACATGGGCATTGAGGCTGGCTGCGAGCGAGATCGAGCCATCAATCACGGCGCGCATCGGTCGTTCGGTCGGGATGTGGACGAGAATGTCTTTGTACATGGCGGCGTCTCCGATGGACATCATCCGATGGAAGAAGTGTTTCACCGCCAGCAGGGCTCGCGTTGAGCTGCATCAAATCTGCGGCGAGGATGGTGCCCTGCGGCCGCCCGCCGCACTTTCTTTGCCAAGAATTAATCGCGTGGACGGGACGCCGTAAGGTGACGATGTCCATGTTGGGTGCAAGGCGACTAACCCAACATGGACATTTTGACATGATCGATCGCGTCAATTCCGACACCACCAGGACCCCTACAATTTTGAGGCCGCGCCGGCTCGCGCTGCTTGGCACCGTGGCCGCGCTGGGCGTGGCCGTGCTGGCGGCTTCTCCCGTTTCAACGCCGTTCGGCGTGTCCTCCCTGATTTCGCCTGCGCAGGCCGCTGAAAGCGCCGCAACGCCGCAGGGCTTCGGCGACCTCGTCAGCAAGGTCAAGCCGGCCGTCATCTCGGTGCGGGTGAAAATCGACCAGGACAACGACAAGAGCGCGATGCTGCAACAGAACCGGATGGATCAGGACGAAGAGTTCCCGTTCGACCAGTTCTCGCGGCAGTTCGGCTTCCGCGGCCCCGGCGGCATGAACGGCATGCCGCCGCAGCGGCACCAGATGGTCACCGGCGAGGGCTCCGGCTTCTTCATCTCGGCCGACGGCTATGCCGTGACCAACAACCATGTCGTCGACCACGCCCAATCCGTTCAGGTGACGATGGACGACGGCACGATCTACACCGCGAAGGTGGTCGGCACCGATCCGAAGACCGATCTCGCGCTGATCAAGGTCGACGGCAACAAGGACTTTCCGTTCGTGAAATTCTCCGACCAGAAGCCGCGGATCGGCGACTGGGTGGTCGCGGTCGGCAATCCGTTCGGCCTCGGCGGCACCGTGACGGCCGGCATCGTCTCGGCCAGCGGTCGCGACATCGGCAACGGCCCCTATGACGACTTCATCCAGATCGATGCGCCGATCAACAAGGGCAATTCCGGCGGTCCGGCCTTCGACATGAACGGCAACGTCATTGGCGTGAACACTGCGATCTACTCGCCCTCGGGCGGATCGGTCGGCATTGGCTTCGACATTCCGGCCTCGACCGCAAAGCTCGTCGTCGCGCAGCTCAAGGACAAGGGCGCCGTCACCCGCGGCTGGCTCGGCGTCCAGGTGCAGCCGGTGACCGCGGAGATCGCCGACAGCCTCGGCCTGAAGGCGGCACGCGGCGCGATCGTCGACAATCCGCAGGATGGCAGCCCGGCGGCAAAGGCCGGCATCGAGGCGGGCGACGTCATCACCGCGGTCAATGGCACCGCGATCAAGGATTCCCGCGATCTCGCCCGCACCATCGCCACCCTGGCGCCGGGTACGTCCGTGAAGCTCGACGTCGTCCACAAGGGCGACAGCAAGACGGTGACGCTCGCCCTCGGCGAGCTGCCGAACGAGCGGCTGGCCAAAGCAGGCAATCAGTCCGATGACGGCAAGACCCAGCAGACCCCCGGCACGCCGCGTCTCGGCCTCAGCCTGGCGCCATCAGGCGAAGTCCAGGGGGCCGGGCAGAAGGGCGTCGTGGTCACCGAAGTCGATCCGCAGGGACCGGCCGCGCAGCGTGGCATCCAGACCGGCGACGTCATCCTCAATGTCGGCGGCAAGGCTGTTTCCAACGTCGCGGAGGTCCGCTCCGAGCTGGCGCAGGCCAAATCATCAGGCAAGAACAGCGTGCTGTTGCAGGTGAAGAGTGCGGAGGCGACCCGGTTCGTCGCGGTGCCGCTCGCCTGATCTCGCGAGCCTGACGGCAAATTCAAAAGGCGGCCCTTCGGGCCGCCTTTTTCGTGCGCGACTCTCGAGATACCCACAGGCCGCTGATAACATTCTCGTTAACGGCAGCAATGATGACGGGTTCGTCCGAAAAAGCCGCGTTCGCTGGTCAAACTTCGCCAATACTGTTGCGCTTCGGCGGCAATGAAGCCGCAGAGGCAAGTTGCAGGAGTGGAACTTCGGACGTCCGGCTGATTTGTGGAACCGGCCGATGTCCGTATTGATCGGTGCCGACATGGATCGATTGAAGCTCTCGCTGAAGCTCGGGCTGCTCGTCGCGCCCTTCCTGCTGTCGACCGGAAGCGCCTTGGGTCGTGACGACGGTCGCTTCACGGACTCGCCGCTCAAACCCTGGTTCGACAGCTTGCGCAGCCATCTTGGTCCATGCTGCTCGGATGCCGACGGCGTTGCCGTGGCCGATCCCGATTGGGACTCGCATAATGGTCACTACCGGGTGAGGCTCGATGGAGTATGGGTCGAGGTCCCCGACGAAGCCGTGATCACCGAGCCAAATCGGGCCGGCCGCACCATGGTCTGGCCGGTCAAGACGGTGTTCGGCGTTTCGATCCGCTGCTTCATGCCCGGCAGCATGATCTGACGGCGGCCAGCGTCACCGCCTGGAGGATTTGCGCTTCGAGCTCTTCTTGCTCGTCTTTTTCTTGCTCGTCTTTTTCTTGGACGTCTTTCGCTTCGACGCCTTCTTCGGCACCTTCTTGCCTTTCTTGCGCGCTTTCGACAGACCGATCGCAATCGCCTGCTTGCGGCTCTTTACCCGTCCGCCGCGACCGCCGCGTCCGCTCTTGGCGGTACCTTTCTTGTAGCGCCGCATCTCGCTCTCGACATCGCTGCCGGAGCTACGTGAATAGCGGCGCTTCTTTGCCTTGCGTGCCATCAGCTCTCTCCCATGGCTCTGCAAGAAAACAGGAGTGCTGACCCAATGTTCCAAAAGCGCCCGGCGATAGACCTCTTCAGAAAGAGTTCGCGAGCTCGATCTCTGCCTCCAGGATCTGGATGCGGCGTGCGGCTTCGGCAAAGGAGAGATCGCGATCGTATTGCGCGGGCTGGTAGGCCTCTTCGCTCAGCCGCTTCAGCCGCAGCCCCTGCGCCCGGGTCATCTGCTCCATCAGAAAAGCCTTGGTGTTCGGAAAAGCTTTGGCGTCGTATTTACCCTGAACCTGCATCTCGCTCTCCATCCTGAATTCGTGGCTTGACTATATGTTCTTATTTTGTTCTAACAAGCCATGGACAACAGAATTAATGAAATTCGACGTAAAATCAGCATCTTGAGGCTGGAGATGGCGGATGTCGAAGCATCCGTGCGCGATCTTGTCAATCGCGACCGCGATTGCAGCGAACGGGCCCAGGCGCAGATCCAGCTGCGCCGGAAGATCAACCTGCTGATCAGCGAATGGAAGGCCGCGGGCGGCGGCGAGGTGTTGCCCGACATCCGCGACCGGGTGCGTCTGCGTCCGCTGAAGAACGAGAACAGGCCGGTACGCCGCTGAGGCGTTGGTGGAGGGAGGCTGGCCGTGGAGGAAGACCCGGACACATACCGGATTCTGAGACTGCGCGCCGAGATCCTCGAATTGGGCTCCGCCATCCGGCAATTGCAGCGGGAAGGCCTCGACGACGCCGCCGCCCAGCTCCTGATCGCGCGCAAGCGGGCCCAGCTCGATCAACTCGTGAAGACGAGCTCCGTAGTCCATTCCCTTAACATCCCTGACATCCGACGCAGCTAAGGCGGTCGCGCGACGCGACCTGCCGGAGTTCGTCCATGCCGGATGCCGAAATGGCCGCCTTGCTGCAGGCGGTGCTCGATGAAGTCTGCGCAGACGTGCCCGCGTGGGACACGACGACGCGCGAGCGCGTTGCGATCAGATTGCGGGCGACCGCACGCCAGGACCGCTGCTCATTGGAGGATCTGAAGCGGGCTGGGCGGGACGCGCTGACCCGCGCGCCGACGATGTGGCGGTGAGGGACGTCCCGATGTGAATGCTGTTTCAGGAACGATCGCACCGCGCCTGATTTGACTGCGACCATCCCGAAACAAAAGGAGTGTTCCATGGAGCTGAGCGGCAAGACCATTGCGATTCTCGCCACCAATGGCTTCGAGCAGTCGGAACTGGAGGTGCCGCGCGACCGCCTGAAGAAAGCCGGCGCGACGGTTCACGTGATCTCGCTCGCGGAAGGGGAGATCAAGGGCTGGGACATGAAGGATTGGGGCAGGCCGGTGAAGGTCGACAAGACACTCGATCAGGCCGTCAGCACCGACTACGACGCAATCGTTCTGCCCGGCGGGCAGATCAATCCCGACCTCCTGCGCGTGGAGCCGAAGGCGCTGGCCTTCATCAAGGAGATCTTCAACGCCAAGAAGGTCGTCGCTGCCGTCTGCCATGCGCCTTGGCTGCTGATCGAGACCGGCATCGCCAAGGGCTGCAAGATGACGTCCTACAAATCGATCAAGACCGACGTGATCAACGCCGGCGCGTTGTGGGAAGATTCGCAAGTGGTGGTCGACCAGGGCGTGATCACCTCGCGCAATCCCGGCGACCTCGAAGCCTTCAGTGCCAAGATCATCGAAGAGATCAAGGAAGGGCGCCACAGCCAACGCAGCGCAGCGTGAGCGCACTGCTCATGCGCAACGAGAAGCCCCGCGTCGCCGCGGGGCTTCTTATTGCCGTAAGCCCGCGCTTACTTGCTCTGGCCGTTCTGGGGCGCGGTCATGCTGCCACCATGATCGCTGCCGGGGCCAGAACCGCCCTGGCCTGACGGATCGGGCGGAACGGTCTTCTTCATGTTCGCTCCCGTGGTGGTCTGCGACATGGAGGAGGAGTGATGCTTCTTGTGCGACTTGGCCTGCGCAGCGAACGGCGCGGCGGCAAGGCCGGTGGCCAGCATCACGGCAAGAGCGAGCTTGATCGTCTTCATGTAAGGGAACTCCCTGAGTTGAATTGACGCAGGAGCCAACCGCCATTTGCCGCAGGAGTTCCGAAGAATATTGGTCGCGCGTGTTTCGCGCCCGCTTCAGGTTTCCTTGTCCTCGTTGAGGATGAATACGACGCCCGTCAACGAGGCGCCGATGGCAAACGTCGTCACCATCGTTGCAACAAACACCAAGGCCGCCGCACGGCCGCCATGGTTCAGCAATTCCGCAACCGCGGGATTGGCCAGAACGAGTGCGAGCGTGAACATCAGACCGAGTGCAGCGCCCATCATCGCATGGGTCATCAGCTTGATCACGCCGGTGGGAGAGATCAAATTTGGCGATCTGTTTGGCGATTTTTTTGCGCGCATGGAACTGCCGATCGATCTGGCATGCAAACGCGGCCCGTCATGGCGGGGTTCCATTGCGCATAAAGGATTTGTCACCATCGCTTCATCCGGCGTTCATGCCGGCCTTGCCAGGATAGACGCCATCAACACGGGAACATCAGCTATGGGTAAGGTGGTCTTTCTCTATCGATCGCTGGCCTACCGTAACGCGGCGGCCGACATATTGCGCAAGGCGCGCAAGCTGCCGCGTGGTGCAGACCGCAGCGCGGCGCTGCGCTACGCGAGGGCGCTGCGCGATCTCGCGCAAACGGAAGCCTGGCTCGAAGGGCGCATCGCCGATGAACCGCGGTCGATATCGCGGCTGAAGGTTGCCGCGTCGCGTTAACCCGACGCGCGCTGAAGCTCAGGAGAGCTGTTGGTCTCGAACTTGTCCTGCGCCGTCGCGGTCGCCGCACTCTTGTGCGTCAAGGGGACTTCGAGACGGCACAGCAGGCCCTCCGAACGCCAATCGAATTGCGCCTGTCCGCCAAGCTGGGATTCGACGCTGGCGAGCAGGCTTCTTGTTCCGAAGCCGCGCGATTTCGGCGTCCTGACCATCGGCCCGCCGGTCTCGTCCCACGTCAAGATGAGGAGGTCGTTGTCGGCCTGCCAGCTGATCGCGAGCCGCCCAGACCGCGTCGAGAGCGCGCCATACTTGGCCGAGTTGGTGAAGAGCTCGTGCAGCGCCAGGGCCAGCGTCTGCGCAGTGGCCGGCACCAATTGCACTTCGGGACCTGCCAGCTTGATCTGTCCGCCGAGCGAGTAGGGCGCCAGCTCCTCCTCGATCAGCTTGGAGAGCTCGGCGCCCTGCCAGCTCGACAAGGAGAGGATGGTGTGCACGCGCGCGAGCGCATTGATGCGTCCTTCCACGGCATTGACGTAAGCCTTGACCTCGTCGGCGCGGGTGAGGCGCACGATCGACTGCGCCAGCGCCAGCGCATTCTTGGCGCGGTGATCGACCTCGCGCGCCAGCAGGTTCTGGCGTTCCTCGGCCCGTTTGCGCTCGGTGATATCGACGGTGACGCCGCTCACCCGCACGACGCGACCGTTCGCATCCGCGGATGCGGCCGCCGTGCCGACGCACCAGCGCACCTCGCCGTCGGGCCGAACAATGCGGAATTCGGTCTCGTAGGCGCGCGTTCCTTTGTTGAATTCGGCGATGGCCTTGCGCAGCTGATCGAGGTCGTCTGGATGTAACAGTGCCTGAACGTTGACCGGGTTGACTTCGAAGTTCTCGGGGCTGACGCCAAAGATGCGATATTGCCCGTCGTCCCACATCCAGTCGCCGCTGACCCAATCCCAATCCCAGGATCCCATCTTGCCGGCGGCGATCGCCATGGTGCGTCGCTCTTCGCTCTCGCGCAGCTTGGCGGTCGAATTCTCCAGCTCGGCCGTACGGGCGCGGACGCGATCCTCGAGATCCTGGTTCAGCCGTTCGAGCTCGCGCGTCTTGCGATAGAGCTCGGCAAACACCTTGACCTTGGCGCGCAGCACTTCCGGGATGACAGGCACCGGCACGTAGTCGACCGCGCCCATCTCGTAGCCGCGCAGGCGGTCGATGTCGCTGACCTGAATGGCCGAGATGAAGATCATCGCGGTCTTCTGGAAGCGCGGATGCTCGCGGATCATGGCGGCGAGCTCGAAGCCGTCGAGCTCGGGCATGCAGACGTCGACCAGAATCACCGCGATCTCGGTCTTGAGCAGCACCTCCAGCGCCTCCCGGCCGGACGAGGCGACCACGAGATTCTCACCGAGCTCCTTCAGGATCACCTCATAGGCGAGCAGCTTGGCCGGCTGGTCGTCGACGAGGAGGATGTTGACCTTTTCGTGGTCCATTCTCGGATCCAAACTCAACGGTGCAGCCACATGCGGATCGCAAGCAGCAATTGGTCGGTGTTGACTGGCTTTGCGAGATAATCGGAGGCTCCTGCCTCCAGGCATTTCTCGCGGTCGCCCTTCATCGCCTTCGCTGTCAGCGCGATGATCGGCAGGCGCAGGAAGGCCGGGTTCTCCCGGATCACGCCGATGGTCTGATAGCCATCCATCTGCGGCATCATGATGTCCATCAGCACGATGGCGATCTCCGGGTTGGATTCGACCAGCGCCACCGCCTCGCGCCCGGTGGTCGCCGTCAGCACCTTCATGCCGCGCCGTTCCAGCACGCTCGACAGCGCGAAGATGTTACGGGCGTCGTCGTCGACCAGCAGCGCGGTCTTGCCGATCAGGTCCTCGTCGGAACTGTTGAGCTTCTCCAGCATGCGCTGCTTCTCGACCGGCAGCTCGGTGATCACGCGGTGCAGGAACAGCGCGGTTTCATCCAGCAGACGTTCGGGCGATTCCACGCCCTTGACCACGATGCTGCGCGCCATGGTGTGGAGTTCCGCATCTTCTTCCGCCGACAGCTCGCGGCCGGTGAATACGACGACGGGAACGTTTGACAGCGCCTCGTCGCGCCGGATCTGGTCCAGCACCTCGAAGCCGCTCATGTCGGGCAGACGGAGGTCGAGCACCACACAGTCGCAAGGGGCCTCGCGAAGCATCGAAAGCGCGCCGGCACCGGTGTCGGTGGTCACGATCTCGATGTCGTCGTGGTGCAGCAGCTCGCGGATCGACAGCTGCTCGGCCTCGTTGTCCTCGACGATCAGGAGCCGTTTGCGCCTGGGACGCGCATATTCCTTGATCTGCGTCAGCGCTGCGGCAACGCCCTCGGTCGTCGTCGGCTTGTTGACGAAGGAGAAGGCGCCGCGTGCCAGCGCATGCTGGCGGTCCTCGTCGAGCGTGATGATCTGCACCGGGATGTGGCGCGTCAGCGGATTGTGCTTGAGCTGGCTCAGCACCGTCCATCCGAGCATGTCGGGCAGGAACACGTCGAGCGAAACGGCGCTCGGTTGATACTGTTTCGCAAGTTCAAGCGCCTCGGCTCCGCGCGCGGCGACCAGAACCTTGAAACCCTTGTCCCGCGCCAGGTCGACCAGAATCCGCGCATAATGCGGGTCGTCCTCCACGATCAGGAGGATGCTGTCGCCGGGCTCGATATTGAGGCGGTCGTCGGGCAGCTGCTCGATGGCACGCTGTTGCTCCGGCGCGGCCGGCTGGAGCGCCGGCGGCTGGTTGTATTGTTGCGCTGCTGGCGCGCGCGGTGCCTGCGTCGGGCCGGAATATTTCAGCGGCAGATACAGCGTGAAGGTCGAGCCCTTGCCCGGTGAGCTACGCAGGTGGATTTCGCCGCCGAGCAGGCTCGCGAGCTCGCGGCTGATGGCAAGGCCAAGACCGGTGCCGCCATATTTGCGGCTGGTGCCGGCGTCCGCCTGCTGGAATGCCTCGAAGATCAGCTTCTGCTTCTCCAGGGGGATGCCGATGCCGGTGTCGGAGACCTCGAAAGCGATCACGGCCGGTGCCGAGTTCAGCACCGGGTGATCGGCGCCCCAGCCGCCGAGCGCGCCGGTGACCTTGAGCCGCACTTCGCCTTCAGCGGTGAACTTGAAGGCGTTGGAGAGCAGGTTCTTCAGCACCTGCTGCAGGCGCTTGGAGTCGGTGACGATGCTGCGGGCGAGGTTCGGATCGACGTCGATCTTGAACGACAGGTTGCGGTTCTCCGCCTCGTGCCGGAACGGCCGCCCGACCGTCTCGAGCAGGTTGGCCGTGAGGATTTCCTCGGCATCGACAGTCACCGTACCCGACTCGATCTTGGAGAGATCGAGAATGTCGCTGATGAGGTTGAGCAGGTCGGTGCCGGCGCCGTGGATGGTGCGGGCGAATTCGACCTGTTTGGGCGAGAGGTTGCCGTCCGGGTTGTCGGTGAGCTGCTGTCCCAGGATCAGGATAGAGTTCAGCGGCGTGCGCAGCTCGTGGCTCATATTGGCCAGGAATTCCGACTTGTACTTCGAGGTCAGCGCGAGCTCGGTCGCTTTTTCCTCGAGCGCGCGGCGGGCCTGCTCGATCTCCTGGTTCTTGCGCTCGACCTCGACGTTGCGCTCGGCGAGCTGCTGCGCCTTCTGCTCGAGCTGGTCGTTGGTCTGCTGCAATTCGCGCTGTTGCGTCTGCAGCTCGCCGGCGAGCTGCTGCGACTGCTTGAGCAGACCCTCGGTCTGCATCGTCGCTTCGATCGAGTTGAGCACGATGCCGATGGAGTCGGTGAGCTGCTCCAGGAAAGTCATCTGCGAGGTCGTGAACGAGGTCAGCGAGGCGAGCTCGATCACCGCCTTGACCTGGCCCTCGAACAGCACCGGCAGCACCACGAGGTTCTTCGGCGCGACGCGCAGCAGCGCCGAGTTGATCGGCACCACGTCGGCGGGGATGTCGGAAACCAGGCGTGGACGCCGGTCGACGGCGCACTGGCCGATCAGGCCGTCGCCGAACTGCAGCACGCGCTGATAGGGATAGACGCCATCGCCGGCATAGGAGGCGAGCAGCAGCAGCTGCGGGCTGTCTTCGTTCTCGACCTGGTAGATCACGCCGGTGTGCGCGTTCACCAGCGGCGACAGCTCGGTCAGCAGCAACCGGCCGACGGTGGCGAGATCGCGCTGACCCTGCAGCATGTTGGTGAACTTGGCGAGGTTGGTCTTGAGCCAGTCCTGCTCGGTGTTCAGCTCCGTCGTGAGACGGAGGTTGGTGATCATGGTGTTGATGTTGTCCTTCAACTCCGCGACCTCGCCGCGGGCGTCGACCTGGATCGATCGCGTCAGATCGCCCTTGGTCACGGCGGTCGCCACTTCCGCGATCGCGCGCACCTGGGAGGTGAGGTTGGCCGCGAGCAGGTTGACGTTGCCGGTCAGATCCTTCCAGGTGCCGGCCGCGCCGGGCACGTCGGCCTGACCGCCGAGACGGCCTTCGACGCCGACTTCGCGCGCCACCGACGTCACCTGGTCGGCGAAGGTCGCCAGCGTCTCGGTCATGTTGTTGATGGTGTCGGCCAGCGCCGCAACCTCGCCCTTCGACTTCACGGTGAGGTTCTGCTTGAGGTCGCCGTTGGCGACCGCGGTCACCACCTTGACGATGCCGCGGACCTGCTCGGTCAGGTTCGCCGCCATGAAGTTGACGGTGTCGGTGAGGTCCTTCCACGTGCCGGCGACGCCGGGCACCTGGGCCTGACCGCCGAGCTCGCCCTCGGTGCCGACCTCGCGCGCCACGCGCGTCACTTCGCCGGCAAACGCGTTGAGCTGGTCCACCATGGTGTTGATGGTGTTTTTCAGCTCGAGGATTTCGCCCTTCACGTCCACGGTGATCTTGCGCGACAGGTCGCCGCGGGCCACGGCGGTGGTGACTTCGGCGATGTTGCGGACCTGCGTCGTGAGGTTCGCCGCCAGCAGGTTGACGTTGTCGGTGAGGTCCTTCCAGGTGCCGCCGACGCCGGGCACGACGGCCTGACCGCCGAGCCGGCCTTCGGTGCCGACCTCGCGCGCGACGCGCGTCACTTCGGCGGCGAAGGAGCGGAGCTGCTCCACCATGGTGTTGAGGGTGTCCTTCAGCAGCAGGATCTCGCCGCGGACGTCCACCGTGATCTTCTTGGAAAGGTCGCCGCCGGCGATCGCGGTCGCGACCTCGGCGATGTTGCGCACCTGCGCCGTCAGGTTCGAGGCCATGAAGTTGACGTTGTCGGTGAGGTCCTTCCAGGTGCCGGCAACACCGGGCACCTCGGCCTGGCCGCCGAGCTTGCCTTCGGTGCCGACCTCGCGCGCGACGCGCGTCACTTCGCCGGCGAAGCCGTTGAGCTGGTCCACCATGGTGTTGATGGTGTTCTTCAGCTCGAGGATTTCGCCCTTCACGTCCACGGTGATCTTGCGGGACAAGTCGCCGCGCGCCACGGCCGTAGTCACTTCGGCGATGTTGCGGACCTGGGCGGTGAGGTTGCCCGCCATCGAGTTCACGGAGTCCGTCAGGTCCTTCCAGGTGCCGGCGACGCCGGGCACGTTGGCCTGGCCGCCGAGACGGCCTTCGGTACCGACCTCGCGCGCCACGCGCGTCACCTCGCCCGCGAAGCGGTTGAGCTGGTCGACCATGGTGTTGAGCGTGTCCTTTAGCTGAAGGATTTCGCCGCGCACGTCCACCGTGATCTTGCGCGACAGGTCGCCGCCGGCGATGGCGGTCGCGACCTCGGCGATGTTGCGGACCTGGGCGGTGAGGTTGCCGGCCATCGAGTTGACGTTGTCGGTGAGGTCCTTCCAGGTGCCGGCCACGCCAGGCACTTGCGCCTGACCGCCGAGCTTGCCTTCGGTGCCGACCTCGCGCGCGACGCGGGTGACTTCGCCGGCGAAGGCGTTGAGCTGGTCGACCATGGTGTTCAGCGTTTCCTTCAGCTGAAGGATTTCGCCCGACACGTTCACCGTGATCTTCTTCGACAGATCGCCCTTGGCGACCGCGGTCGCGACTTCGGCGATGTTGCGGACCTGGCCGGTCAGGTTCGAGGCCATCGAGTTGACCGAGTCCGTCAGGTCCTTCCAGGTACCGGCGACACCGCGCACCTGGGCCTGGCCGCCGAGCTTGCCTTCGGTGCCGACCTCGCGCGCCACGCGCGTCACTTCGCCGGCGAAGGCGTTGAGCTGGTCCACCATGGTGTTGATGGTGTCCTTCAGCTCCAGGATTTCGCCGCGCACGTCCACCGTGATTTTCTTCGACAAGTCGCCGCCGGCGACCGCCGTCGTCACCTCGGCGATGTTGCGGACCTGCGCCGTCAGGTTCGACGCCATCGAGTTGACGCTTTCCGTGAGGTCCTTCCAGGTGCCGGCGACGCCGAGCACGTTGGCCTGGCCGCCGAGCCGGCCTTCGGTGCCGACCTCGCGCGCCACGCGCGTCACTTCGCCGGCGAAGGCATTGAGCTGGTCGACCATGGTGTTCAGCGTTTCCTTCAGCTGAAGGATCTCGCCCGACACGTTCACCGTGATCTTCTTCGACAAGTCGCCGCCGGCGATGGCGGTGGCGACGTCGGCGATGTTGCGGACCTGAGCGGTCAGGTTCGACGCCATGAAGTTGACGTTGTCGGTGAGGTCCTTCCAGGTGCCGGCCACACCGGGCACCTGGGCCTGGCCGCCGAGCTTGCCTTCGGTGCCGACCTCGCGCGCGACGCGCGTCACTTCGGAAGCGAACGAGTTGAGCTGGTCCACCATGGTGTTGATGGTGTCCTTCAGCTCCAGGATTTCGCCGCGCACGTCCACGGTGATCTTGCGCGACAAGTCGCCGCGCGCCACGGCGGTCGTCACGTTGGCGATGTTGCGAACCTGTGCGGTGAGGTTGCCGCACATCGCGTTGACGGAGTCGGTCAAGTCCTTCCAGGTTCCGGCAACGCCGGGCACGATGGCCTGGCCGCCGAGCTTGCCGTCGGTGCCGACTTCGCGCGCCACGCGCGTCACTTCCGAGGCGAAGGAGCGCAGCTGGTCGACCATCGTGTTGATGGCTTCCTTGAGCTGAAGGATCTCGCCGCGGACGTCGACGGTGATCTTTTTCGACAGGTCGCCGTTGGCGACCGCGATCGTCACCTCGGCGATGTTGCGAACCTGGTTGGTCAGGTTGTTCGCCATCGAGTTGACGCTCTCGGTCAGGTCCTTCCAGACGCCGGTCACCTCAGGCACCTGGGCCTGGCCGCCGAGCTTGCCTTCGGTGCCGACCTCGCGCGCGACGCGCGTCACCTCGGAGGTGAACACGCCGAGCTGCTTGATCATCGTGTTGACGATGGTCGCCGATTGCAGGAATTCGCCCCGCAGCGGGCGGCCATCGACGTCGAGCTTGACCGTCTGAAGCAGGTCGCCCTGCGCCACGGCCGCCACGGCGCGCGTCACCTCGCGCGTCGGCCAGAGCAGATCGTCGATCAAGGTGTTGACGGACCCTTCCATGTCGGCCCAGGAGCCGGAGGCGAGGCCGAACTTGACGCGCTGGCGCGTCTTGCCTTCGCGTCCGACCACCTGGCCGACCAGCTCGAGCTGCTGCGCCATGCGCTGGTTGGCTGCGATGATTTCGTTAAGAGTGTCGGCGATCTTGCCGTCGATGCCGAGATAGTCGCCGCTCATGCGCACGGAGAAATCGCCGCTGCGCATGGCCTGGAGCGCCAGCAGCAATTCCTGCCGAGCATCCGGCTCTGAGGTGCCATTGGGTTTGGGTTTTGGGACGCGACGACCGGAGCGTGATGCAGTTCCGGGATCGAGGTCGCTCATACTGATTCCCCCGCAGGCGTCCGCCGAATCTCTTGGCGCGACGCGTCTGGTCAAACTTAGAGCGTCAGCCAAATTCGAAATCAAGCGCCAAGGTAGCGACGCCGGGAATTGGAACCTGCCGTGCTCAGCCCGACGAAGCTAACGGCAAAGAGTATCGAGAGTTCCATCCGATTAGCTAAAAGTTCTTCGACCCTTAAGGGGGTGGGCGATGTTCCGGTTTCGAAACCCACGGCCCTGGGCTTTAGGAACGCCGGGACAGGTCCTGAGGTTAGCCGCAAACACAGGGAGAGCGCATATGAAAGCGGGATTGAGCGTCCTCATCGCCGCATTATTCACAACGGGGTCTGCGCTGGCGCAGGCCGGCGCGCCCAGCGGGCGCGGGGCCGCGACCGGAGATCCAGCCGCCAGCTCCGCCACGCCGCAGGCGGATTCGCAGACCACGGGGACCGCCACCAGGTCGAACCCCAGTGGCAGCGGCACCTCGACCTCGGGCGGCAAGGACGCCAATGGCGACGCCGGGCGGGACAACATGCCCAACAGCGATCGCACGGTGCGTCCGATGGATCAGCAACCTCATCCGCAGGACAAGTAAGGCACTACTTGTCGGCCATGGTGCGCTCGGCGTCCTTCAACTGGGCACGCAGCAGGGGAAGGTGCTCCCGCGCAAAGGCTGCGAGCGCGGGATTGTCGGGCGTCCTCAGATAGCGCTCGAGCAGCGTGATCGCGGACTCGTATTCGGGGATCTGGGCGGCATAGAAAGTTCTGACATAGGCCGGTCCCTCGGCATCATCGGGTTTTGCGAGGCCGATGCCGGTCGACGTCGCCTTGCTCAGGCGCGGCTCGGCGCCGATCGCATCCTGAATCTCCTTCAGCGTCTTGTCGCGCTTGACCGCCTCCTCGGCGCGAAGTGCGGCGAGGTTCTTGACTTCCGCATTGCCCTTGAGGTCGGTACTCTCCAACAGGCCCTGCTGAAATTGGCTGAAAGTGTAGAGGCCACTGATGAGCTCGGTGGCGTCAGGCACACGATCTCCGCGCATTTGCTCGCCGGTGCTGTCGGCAACGGCCGCAGTGCTGATGAAGGCCAGGATGATCGCGACAAATATCCGCATGATCATTCAATGACCTGTAAGGTGCAAAGTTCCGGCGGAGGTTACGATCCCGTTAGGCGGTTGCGGGCGCGGGGTTCCGTACCCACGTCTAAGGCATGAAACAGTCTGATATCTTCAGGGACAACGCAGAGAACTGCCTGCAATTGGCCGAGCGCTCCGAAGGGCGGCCCGCCTTCAATCGCTATTCCCGCATGGCGGATGCCTGGACGGCCTTGGCGAGAGAGCAGGACTGGCTCGACGGCGAAGTCCCGCCCGTCAGGGTCAGCGTCGTGCAAAGCCAGGGCGTCTGAAGCTAGGGCCGTCTGGCGGCTGCCTTTGTCGTGGCTCTGCGTGTGAGGCGGCTCACGGAATGAACTGCAGAAATCAATGATCATCCTGGAATAGTCGGTCGCATTGATTTTTCGATTCCAGAAGGAGGTTCTTGCGATGGCTCCACGTCTGGCACTTCTCTCACTCATTCTCGCCTTTGGCGTCTCCGTCGCGTTTGCGACGGTGACGACGATCCGGCAGGTCCATCAGGAAAACGCATCCGTGGCGGTGCACGCGGCGCACAGCTAGCACTGCTTCCTCTCGCGCTCGTAGGAACATTCGGTGCAGGGAAGCGTAAGCGCTTCGAGGCATCGGAAGAAGCGAGAGGACATCATGGCACATTCCGACCACGGCATCGTCAAGGACAAGCGCGGGGAGGATCAGCCGCGCGACAAGCACCGTGCGCAGACCGTGCACAAGACAAACGAAACCGGTTCGCCATCGCGCGAGGCGACGCGCGATCCCAAGCTCAACGACAACAGCAAGACGCCAGGCTCAGGCATGACGCCGGATGATTCCGGC
Source organism: Bradyrhizobium sp. CCBAU 51745 (assembly GCF_028128715.1). Lineage (NCBI taxonomy): Bacteria > Pseudomonadati > Pseudomonadota > Alphaproteobacteria > Hyphomicrobiales > Nitrobacteraceae > Bradyrhizobium > Bradyrhizobium sp. CCBAU 51745. Next base: position 744,639 of record NZ_LBJP01000093.1, read on the forward strand.
GCTGCTCCGAGCGGCTAATTTTTCGCGAGGAACGAATCGTCCTGCGAAGAGTCGACTGATTGCTTCCGGTGACATGCCCCCGGTGCTCCGGAAGCAATCTCCAAGGACGGCCCTGGCACCCCCCGTGCCGGGGTCGTTTTGCTGTGAGGCCGTGATCAGCCCTGGGTGCCGTTTTCGGGATCGTTCTGAGTGTGCCCCTCCGGTCCGCGCCCGAATACGCCGAAGCTGCTCGACTTGACCCCGGGTATTGCATCAACGCCAACGGCGGCCAGTCCCGACTTGAGAAGTTCGCGGACCGCTGCCGCACGCGTCGGCATGCGGTGCTTGAACCGGAAATCGTCAACCGCGGCCAGCTCTTCCGGAGAAAGCATGACCTGGAGACGCTCGGCGCGAAGGTCATTCATGGTCGATCACACAAAGTGAGTAAGTTGAGTAGTTTGTTCAACGGGCGAGATCGGCGCGGGTTCCACAAGAGTCGTCAAAACCTCCAAATGAGTAGAAATAATCAATGAAATCAATAAGTTAATATTGAAACGAGTTGGGCTTTGGTGCATTCTCCTGGAAAGGGAGATTGGCCATGACAGATGAAGTCAGGTTACCCCGCAAGCTTTCCGATGAGCCCGAAGGACCAAAGCCGGTGCGTCCGAGCCACCAGAAGGTCATCGAGCAGATCGAGCGCTGGGCCAACAGCCCGGGCCTGCAACCCCCAAGGAAACCCCCAAGGACAGATGATGCGAAAACGATCTGAGCCCCATACGTTCGAACAGCGTCTCCATGAGCAGAGGCTTCGGCTCGAGAATGAGCTGTCGCGCCTGCCGGACGGTGGTCAGCGCGATGCCCTCGCGGCCCGTATCGATCAGTTGAAAACGGCAGCCGAGATGTACGATTTCCTCAAGTTGGGGGAAGCGGCAGCGGCTGCTCGCTGATCGCCCTCAGCGTTCAGTCTGCGTGACGTGAGGTGATGCGAAGCTTTCGCCTCAGCCACCACGCCGCCACAGAGACGGTAGCCCATACCAGGATAGAAGCCGCGAATGCCCCGATCACGCTCGCCGTGACCAGGGCGTGGAAGGTCGCGGCAAACGCCGCAAGACCAATGCTTCCGAGGCCAGCCCCCGCAGCCTCGAGAGCTGCAGCCTGCTGCCCGCGTCGCCGTCCGGCAAGACCGGCCTTTTCCTTGGCGCGGCGCTCGTGGCTCTCGATCAGGGTCGCGCTGGCGCAGAAGATGGCGGGGAGCGCGAGGAAGAGCCCGCCGATGGCCACGCCAAAGCGTGCGCTGACGAGGCCGGTGAAAACGGTCGCCAATCCGCCGAGCACGAAGCGAATGCCGTACTCGTACCACTGCGTTTGCTTGAGGGAGGCCGACGACATCTTGATTAGCATCAGGCGCCTCCACCGAATCCTGCGAGCAGGGCAAAGGCAACCGCAAGCCATACGGCGAAAGCGATGATGGTGGCGGGGAGCGCCGCGAAGCGAAACCTCATCAGGAGCTGGCAGACCGCGATGCTGTAGCAGGCGAGGGCAGCTGCGCCATAGATCATGGTCCAGCTTTCCGCCGCAGCATATTGCGGGCCGTGCTGAACGACGGCGATGCTGAGCGTTGCCAGCGCCACCGACGGCGCCGCCGCGAGGAGCCCGGCGAAACTCTTGGGTCGCAACATGTCGCCGAGAATCGCGAAGGCCGATACGATCGCGCCGCCGGCGATGAATCGGAGGACATACTCAGTCATGACCCCCGCCTTTGCCGGGCTCGGTGCTCCGCCTTGCCAGCGTCCACGGTCGCATCATCCGCTCGATGGCGATGCCCAGCATGAAGCCCGCGGCCACGTCGCTGGCCCAATGCGCGAGCAGAGCGATGCGCGTCAGCGAAAGGCCCACGGCAATGCCGCGCACGAGACGCCGGCGGAGCGGCGGCAACAGGCCCGCGGCGGATGCCAGCGCGCCCATATGCACGGCATGGCCGGACGGAAAGGCATCGCGCGCCTGCCCCGAGAACGGGACGCCGCGGCGATGGCCTCGTATCGTCAGCCGATCAGGCCTGACCTGATCGAACGTGGATTTCAGGATGTGCGGAAGCATCGCCGTGACCAGCGACACTGCGAGGATATGGTTGGCCGTACGACGCTCTTCGGCAGGTCGCGTTCTGGCGTACAGCCACCCGGCAGCGGCGAGGGCGAGCATCACATGCTCGTCGGCGCCCCAGGTCAACGCTTTGGCCGTTTCCTCGAGCTCCGGGGTGGCGTGCTCAGCGATCTCGTTCGCGATCGCGATATCGGTCCGCGTCGGTTTGACTGTTACTGGCGCCATTGATCCAAGGTGTTGGCGAAAGGTTCTCCGTGACAGTTTTGTAAAGCCGAACGATCGATGATCGTTCCTCAAGCGGACGCGTTACGGCTGGCCCGATCCACCCGCGGAGCCATAGACCTGGCCGGTCGCGTAACTCGCATCGGCCGCGGCAAGCTGCACGTAGATCGAAGCCAGCTCGGCGGGTTGGCCGGGACGGCCAAGCGGCGTCATGCCGCCGAACTTTTCCAGCTTCTCCATCGTCGCGCCGCCGGAGACCTGGAGCGGCGTCCAGATCGGTCCCGGCGCAACGCCGTTGACGCGAATGCCCTTCGAGGCGAGCTGCTTGGCCAGCGACTTCACATAGCTCATCGTCGCCGCCTTGGTCTGCGCGTAGTCGTAGAGATCCGGCGAAGGATCGTAGGCCTGCTCGGATGTCGTGCCGATGATACAGGAGCCGGGCTTGAGATGCGGCAGCGCCGCCTTGATGATCCAGAACGGCGCGTAGATGTTGGTTTTCATGGTCGCGTCGAAATCCTCCGACGAGACGTCGAGGATGGACGCGCGGGTCTGCTGCCGGGCGGCGTTGTTGACGATGATGTCGAGCCCGCCGAGGCCCTGGACGGTCTCGTCCACCAGCTTCTTGCAGAAAGCTTCGTCCTTGAGATCGCCGGGAATGGCGAGGCCGGTGCGACCTTCCTTCTTGATCAATGCGATCACCTCCTGCGCGTCCGGCTCCTCCGCGGGCAGATAGTTGATGGCGACGTCGGCGCCTTCGCGCGCATAGGCGATCGCGGCCGCCCGGCCCATGCCGGAATCGCCGCCGGTGATCAGCGCCTTGCGGCCTTTGAGGCGGCCGGAGCCTTTGTAGCTGCTCTCGCCGTGATCCGGCCTCGGCTCCATCTTGCCGGCGAGGCCGGGCCAGGATTGCGATTGCTTCTTGAAGGGCGGCTTGGGATAGCGGGTGACGGGATCGATCAGGTCTTGCTCGGCCATGTCAGCGTTCATGTCAGCGTTTCCTTGCGCGGTCGACGACGCCAGCGAAGCCGCAGCGAGCGTGGCGCTCGCCGCGCGGACGACGTGCCGGCGGGACACTGAAGTCTTGTCTTGATGTGCCATGAGGGCCTCCACATTCGCGATCTCAATGCGCGGAGGCTGGCATCGTTGCAGAATGATGGACGCCGGGGGCACCGGCGTCCTCACGAAGGCTTCTACTTCGACTGCCCAACGCTCGGTGCTTTGCCGAGCTCCTTGGCCATGTCGAGGTGGTGCCTGAGCGCGGGCAGCGTCTTACCCGCCCAATCCTTCAGCTCGGAATTATCGCCGCCCTTGGCGTAACGCTCAAAAAGGGAGACTGCGTCCTCGTGGGCGCTGACTTGGTAGGAGTTGTAGTCCGTGCTGAAATCCTTGCCCGAGGCACTCTTGAGCTTGTCGAGCTTGCTCTGGTGCGAGCTGTCGAGCGCGGTCGGCAACGTCGCCTGGACCTTGCCGTTACCGACGAGGCCCTTCAGCTCGCTGCTGGTCTTGGTGTGGTCGGTGACCATTTGCTGCGCAAAGCTCTTCTCCTGCGCGTTGCCCTTCTGCTCTGCGAGCTTGCTCGACTCGATCTCGAACATGTCGCTGACGGCGACCTCCTTGACGAAATCGGCGGTCGCAGGCGCGACGCCGAGCGCCGAATTGACGCCGGTCTTCTCGCCAAGCGACTGGGCGAGAGCTGGGCCTGCAAGCAGCACGCAGGCAATGGCGATGACGGTACGTTTCATGGTCCGGTCCCTCTGATGAGCGGCGCGGCACTTGCCCCACCGGTCTTTCCGGCGATCAACACGGCTTCGGGACCGAGGTTCCTAATCCGTGGGGTGACGGCCGGTGCGGGGATTGATCGGATCGGTCGGCTTCCGCCGCAGCCGCTCGGGCAGGAACGGCTCGGACGGCGAGGCCGACGGTTCGGCTCGCACGTCGGCATGACGCTGCGCCCGCTCGTGCGGCGTCTGGTTGGTGTTGATCTGACGCTTCACGTCGACGCCGTCGACGGGATCGTTGACGCCATGCTGAATGTCGCGAAAGTCGCTCATGGTTCACCTCATTCCTTTCCAGGCAGGATCGATTCAAGCACCTGCCGCGCCGCGCCCTTGATCACGCTGCTCTCGTTGGGATCGCCCTTCATCAAGGCGAGCGAGAAGTTCTTCGCCTGCTGCAAGGTGATGTGCGGTGGCAGCGGCGGCACCTCGGGATCGGTCTTCACCTCCAGGACCACAGGCTTCTCGCTTGCCAGCGCCTGTTCCCAGGCCGAGCCGAGCAGCTGCGGGCTGTCGACGAAGATGCCGGTGAGGCCGATCATCTCGGCAAAGCGCGAATAGGGCACGTCGGGGATGCGCTGGGAGGCCTCGAATTTGGGGTCGCCATTGATGATGCGCTGCTCCCAGGTGACCTGGTTGAGGTCCTCGTTGTTGAAGACGCAGACGACGAAGCGCGGATCGCGCCAGGATCGCCAGTATTTGGCGGCCGTGATCAATTCGGCCATGTTGTTCATCTGCATGGCGCCGTCGCCGACCAATGCGATCACGGGGCGGTCAGGATGGGCATATTTCGCCGCCAGCGCATAAGGCACGGCGGCGCCCATCGAGGCGAGACCGCCGGAGAGCGAGGCCATCATGCCGCGTCGTATTTTCAGATCGCGCGCAAACCAGTTGGCGCAGGAGCCGGAATCGCTGGTGATGATGGCGTTCTCGGGCAGGCGCGGCGACAATTCCCAGGCGACGAGCTGCGGATTGATCGGCGCGGCGGGCTGATGCGCCCGGCCGTCCAGCGTTGTCCACCATTTGGCGACGTCATCGGCGATCGACTGCCGCCAGGCGCCGTCGCTCTTGGGGGCGAGCCGCGGCAGCAGGCTCCGCAACGTCTCGGCGGCATCGCCGACCAGGCTGACCTCCATGGGGAAACGGATCGACGTCATGCCGGCGTCGATGTCGATCTGAACGCCGCGCGCGGCGCCTTCCTTGGGAAGGAATTCTGCGTAAGGGAACGCGGAGCCGACCATCAGCAGCGTGTCGCATTCCATCATCATGTTGTAGCTCGGCTCGGTGCCGAGCAGGCCGATCGAGCCCGTCACCCATGGCAGGTCGTCCGGCAGCGCCGCCTTGCCGAGCAGCGCCTTGGCGCAGCCGGCCGACAGGCGGTCGGCGACTGCAATCACTTCGTCAGTGGCGTGCAGCGCGCCCGCACCGACCAGCATCGCGACCTTCTTGCCGGCGTTGAGAACTTCGGCGGCATGATCGAGCTCGGCCTCGCGCGGCATCATTCGTGGACCGCTGTAGCCGACGCCGGAATGCAGCGTGCCGTGCGCGTGCGGAGGCCCTTCATAGGGCTCTTCCTGCAGGTCGTTGGGCAGGATGATGGCCGTCGGGGCCCGGCGTGCGAGCGCGATCCGTACCGCGCGGTCGATCAGGTGCCGCACTTGAGCGGGCGAGGAAGCCTGCGCGACATAGGCGCCGGCAACGTCCTTGAACATCGAGACGAGATCGAGTTCCTGCTGGTAGCTGCCACCGAGCGCGTTTCGCGCCTGCTGGCCGACAATCGCCAGCACGGGCTGGTGGTCGAGCAGCGCGTCATAGAGCCCGGTGATGAGATGCGAGGCGCCGGGGCCCGACGTCGCGATGCAGACGCCAAGCTCGCCGCAGAATTTCGCATAGGCCGATGCCATGAACGCCGCCATCTCCTCGTGGCGGGCCTGCACGAAGCCGATCCTGGTCTCGGCCTTGGCCTCGGCCCGGTTCAGGGCGCCGAACACGCCATTGATGCCGTCGCCGGGGTAACCGAAGATGTGACGCACGCCCCATTGATGCAGACGCTGGACGATGAAGTCTGAGACGGTCTGAGACATCGTGGGCGGCTCCCGGTTTGCGTGCGCTTTCTCTTGGGCTGGAAAACCAAGAACAGCGCGCCTGCGGTGATGTTCCTGTCAGGGCGCAGGGGCCCTCTGGAACGATCGCCCCTTGGCGCTCGTTGGTCCAGATACTGGCTGAGTGGAGAATAGACATGTTGAATCAAGGCGAGCTGGACGGCAGCGAGATGGGCCGTCTGATCGGCAGCGACAAGGTCGAGGGAACATCGGTCTACGGTGCCGACCGCAACCGGATCGGTTCGATCGAACGCGTGATGATCGACAAGATCAGCGGCAAGGTGTCCTACGCCGTGCTCGGCTTCGGCGGATTCCTGGGGATCGGCAACGATCACTATCCGTTGCCCTGGCAGTCGCTGAAATACGACACCGAGCTCGGCGGCTATGTCACCGGAATCACCGCGAAGGCGCTCGAAGGCGCGCCGAAATATGGCGAGCGCAGCGACTGGAACTGGGGTGATGACGCCGCGATGCGCGGCGTCAATGCCTATTATGGCGTTCCGTTTGCTTAAAGCTCGTTGCAGACAAAGGCAGACCCGATGAGCAAGGAAAAGCCCACCGACGATCCCAGGCAGCAGAACGACTGGGGATCGCACGCCCAGACGGACAAGCCCTGGAAGGGCAATCCGGAGAAGGAGCAGAGGTCCGGCGACAAGAAGCCCGATCTGGAGAAATGGCAGGAGAGCAAAACGCACTGATCTGGTGCGCAGGCAATGAATGAAGCGCGGTACCGCCGGTGCCGCGCTTCTTTCTTGTGCAATGCGTTCACGATTGACGGCGGTGCTTCCGGCAGCCGGAACCATGCCCCAGCGCTGCGGTTAGGTTCCGGCGTGCGCGCAAGGCGAGCCTCTGCCGCAGCAAAAACCCCGATCGAGGTGTTCGCCGTGGATGCTCAAATCCGGGAGCGTGGCCCGTCGGCGGAGCAGCCGCAGAAGGCGGAAGCTCCAAAGACTTCGCCTGATCCAAAGCACGAGAGCAAGGGGCAGCCGGCCAAGCCGGACCAAACTCCGACGCTGCGCGAGCGGATCGCCGAGCACTGGCTGCTCGCAACCGTCGGCGCCATCGTGCTGATCGCCGCGTTGGTCGGCGGTCTGCTCTACTGGCTCCAGGTCCGCCACTATGAATCCACTGATGATGCCTTCGTCGCCGCCCGCAGCTTTTCCGTGGCCTCGAAGGTCGGCGGCTACGTCACCGATATCCCTGTGACCGACAACCAGCATGTCAATGCCGGCGATCTCCTCGCCAGGATCGACGAGCGCGATTATCGCATCGCCGTCGATCAGGCCGAGGCCCAGGTCGAGGTCTCCAAGGCCAACATCAGCAATGTCGCGGCGCAGATCGATTCCCAACAGGAGCAGATCAAGCAGGCCCAGGCGCAGCTCGAGCAGGCGCAGGCCCAGCTTCAGTTCGCGCAGGAGGAGTTCAACCGCGCACAAGATCTCGTCGAGAAGGGCGCCGGCACCGTGCAGCGTCAGCAGCAGACCCGCTCCGATCTTCAGGCCCAACAGGCCAACACGGAGCGCGCGAAGACGGCGGTGATTGCGGCGCAGGTCGGCATCAAGAGTCTGCAAGCCCAGCTGGAAGGCGCCAAGGCGCAACTCGAGCAGTCGCAGGCGCAGCTCGATCAGGCCAGGCTGAACCTGCAATACACCGGCGTCGTCGCGGCGCAGTCCGGCCGCGTCGTCAAGCTCTCCGGCGCCAAGGGCACGTTCGTTACCGCAGGCCAGAGCCTGATGATGTTCGTCCCCGACGATGTCTGGATCGTCGCCAATTACAAGGAGACTCAACTTGCCGACATGCGGCCGGGCCAGCCGGTCGAGATCCGCATCGACGCCTATCCCGGGCGCAAGCTGACCGGCCATGTCGATTCCGTGCAGCCGGGCTCCGGCACCGCCTTCAGCCTGCTGCCGGCGGAGAATGCCACCGGCAATTACGTCAAGGTGGTGCAGCGCGTGCCGGTGAAGATCGTGGTCGACGTTTGGCCGGCCGACCTGCCTGTCGGCCCCGGCATGTCGGTCGTGCCCTGGACCAGGGTGCGATGACGAACTCAACGCAAGACGGCGCGTCCACTGGTGCCTGGTCGCCGGAGCGCTCGGCGGCCGGCGGGCACAATCCTTATCTCATCGCCTTCGTGGTCTCGATCGCGACCTTCATGGAGGTGCTCGACACCACCATCGCCAATGTCGCGTTGCGCCACATTGCCGGCGGGCTCGCGGTCGGCATCGACGAGAGCACCTACGTCATCACCAGCTATCTCGTCGCCAATGCCATCGTGCTGTCGATCTCGGGCTGGCTGTCGACCGTGATCGGCCGCAAGCGCTTCTACATGCTCTGCGTGGCGACCTTCTCGGTGGCGTCCCTGTTGTGCGGCTTCGCGTGGAATTTGCAGGCACTGGTGCTGTTCCGCATCCTGCAAGGTCTCGGCGGCGGCGGCATGGCCACCAGCGAGCAGGCGATCCTCGCCGATTCCTTCCCGCCGGAGAAACGGGGCCAGGCCTTTGCGATCTATGGCGTCGCCGTGGTCGTCGCGCCGGTGGTCGGCCCGACGCTCGGCGGCTGGATCACCGATACCTATAGCTGGCACTGGGTGTTCCTGATCAACGTGCCGATGGGACTGCTCTCGCTGTTCCTGGTCGGCACGCTGGTCAAGGAGCCGTCAGGCGCGGAGGAGGAGCGGGCGAAGCTGCTCGCGAAGGGCCTGCGCGTCGACTATATCGGCTTCCTACTCGTCGCGATCGGGCTTGGCTCGCTCGAATTCGTGCTCGACGAAGGCCAGCGCAACGACTGGTTCGGCTCGAATATGATCGTGCTTTTCGCGGTGCTCGCGGCAGTCTCGCTGCTCGCGCTCATCCCGTGGGAGCTGACGCGCGAAGACCCCATCGTGGATCTCCGCCTGCTCGGCCGCCGCCAGTTCGCCGCCTGCTTCCTGGTCATGCTCGGCACCGGCGCGGTGCTGATCTCGACCACGCAGCTTCTGCCGCAACTGCTTCAGACCGAGCTGAACTACACGGCCATGCTGGCTGGTCTCGCGTTGTCGCCCGGCGGTATCGCAACATTGTTGCTGATGCCCGTGGTTGGCAGGCTCGTCAGTACGGTGCAGCCCAAATATCTCATCATGTTCGGCGCCGCGGTCGTCGCGTTCTCGATGTGGCATCTGACCGGGCTCAATGGCGACATCACCTACGGCTACGCGGCGCTGGCTCGCATCTTCCTCGCGATCGGCCTTCCCTTCCTGTTTCTGCCGGTGACGACGGCTTCATATGACGGCGTGCCGCCCGACAAGACCAACCAGGCCTCGGCGCTGATCAATGTCGCCCGCAATATCGGCGGCTCCATGGGCGTCGCGCTGGCGCAAACGATGCTTGCGCAGCGCCAGCAATTCCATCAGAGCCGCCTGATCGAGCATGCCGCGCCATCCGACCTCGGCTACCAGCAGACCATCGAGGCGATGACGCGCTACTTCCAGGCCCAGGGCTCGAATGCGAGCGATGCCGCCTCGCAGGCGGTCGCCTGGGTCGGCAGGACTTTGCAGCAGCAGGTCGATTTCCTCGCTTATATCGACGTGTTCTGGACGCTCGCGATCATCGCCGTGCTGATGATCCCGATTGCCGCCGTACTGCGCCCGATCAATCTCGGCGCGCCGGCGCGGGGGCATTGAGCGCAATGGCGGTCAGTGCGTCGATGGCGTGAGATCGTATCCCACCCTCGGCGTCATCGCCCGCGGAGCCGGGCGATGACGGCTGTGGTTGGAGCAGCTTACGCAATCGCCCTTGCCTGCCCAGGCCCCGCATGCACATGAACCTGCTTGGCATGCAGCACATCGCCGCATTCCGAGCACACCATCACCGGGTCGAACAGCTTGCCGCAGCTCTTGTGCTCATGCAGCAGCGGGCGGCCGCGCTCGTCGCCCATGTGGGTGTCGCCCCAATGCACCATCGCCATGATGACAGGATAGAGGTCGAGGCCCTTCTGCGTCAGGATGTATTCGTAGCGCTTGGGCGCTTCGGAATAGGGGACGCGGCGCAGGATGCCGAAGCGGACCAGCTTCTTCAGCCGCTCCGACAAGAGATGCCGCGTGATCTGGAGCGACGACTGAAACGCTTCGAAGCGTCGCACCCGCAAAAAGCATTCGCGCAGGATCAGCAGCGTCCAGCGGTCGCCGACCACGGCGACGGTGCGGGAGAGCGAGCAGGGCTCTTCATCCAGCGTATCCCATTTCATGATGCTGTCTCCGGCACGGAATTCGTCAGTCAGAAAAAGGAACTGACTTTGAATGAACAAGGATATTTCGACTTGAAGCTAGCATTCGGATCGCAAGTTTGACAGTTCTATTTTAGAACTATAGCCTCCGGCCCAATCATGCTCTCATCGGAGGAGGCGACGATGTCCAGGCGAAACGCGACCGCGGCCGTGATCGGGGCCGGCGATTTCATCGGCGCCGAGATAGCCAAGAAATTTGCAGCCGAAGGCTTCTCGATCTACGCGGGCCGCCGCAACGGCGACAAGCTCGCGCCGCTGGTGAAGGATATCGAAGCCGCCGGCGGTGAGATCCACGCGCGGTCGCTGGACGCCCGCAAGGAGGAGGAGGTCATCTCCTTCCTCAACGACGCCGACAAGCATGCGCCGCTGGAGGTCTGCATCTTCAATGTCGGCGCCAACGTCAACTTCCCGATCCTCGACACCACCGAGCGCGTGTTCCGGAAAGTGTGGGAGATGGCCTGCTATTCCGGTTTCCTCGCCGGCCGCGAGGCGGCGCGGCTGATGCTGCCGCGCGGTAGCGGCAATATCTTCTTCACCGGCGCGACGGCGAGCTTGCGCGGCGGCAGCGGCTTTGCCGCCTTTGCCAGCGCCAAGTTCGGCTTGCGCGCCGTGGCGCAGGCGATGGCGCGCGAGCTCGGGCCGAAGAACATCCACGTCGCCCATCTCATCATCGATGCCGGCGTCGATACCGAATGGGTGCGGCAGCGCCGGCTCGAGGCGCTCGGCCCCAACGCGCTCGACAATCCCGACCTGCTGATGCCTCCGTCGGCCGTCGCCGAGTCCTATTGGCAGCTTTATCAGCAGCCGAAGAGCGCCTGGACCTTCGAAATGGAGATCCGCCCCTTCGGCGAGACATGGTGACCCCTGCGCAAAAGTCCGGCTAGACTGAACGCAACATCAGGCCAAATTCCGGGGAGGAGAATGAAGTGAAGACCGCGATCACCGAACTGTTCGGCATCGAGCATCCCATCATCCAGGGCGGCATGCATTTCGTCGGCTTTGCCGAGCTTGCCGCTGCCGTCTCCAATGCCGGAGGCCTCGGCATCATCACCGGCCTCACCCAGAAGACGCCGGAGCTGCTGGCCAAGGAGATCGCCCGCTGCCGCGACATGACCGACAAGCCGTTCGGCGTGAACCTCACCTTCCTGCCGGCTTTCTCGGCCCCGCCTTATCCGGAATACATCGCCGCCATCGTCGAAGGCGGCATCAAGGCGGTGGAGACCGCGGGCCGCAGCCCGGAAGCATACATGCCGGCGCTGAAGGCGGCGGGCATCAAGGTGATCCACAAATGCACCTCGGTGCGTCATTCCCTGAAGGCCGAGCGCATCGGCTGCGACGCCGTCAGCGTGGACGGCTTCGAGTGCGGCGGCCATCCCGGCGAGGACGACATTCCCAACATGATCCTGCTGCCGCGCGCGGCGGAGGAGTTGAAGATCCCGTTCGTCGCCTCCGGCGGCATGGCCGACGGCCGCAGCCTCGTCGCGGCGCTGGCGCTGGGGGCATCAGGCATGAACATGGGCACGCGTTTCATCGCCACCAAGGAAGCGCCGGTGCATCAGAACGTGAAGAACGCGCTGGTCGCGGCGACCGAGCTCGACACCCGCCTGATCATGCGGGCCTTGCGCAACACCGAGCGCGTCTTGAAGAACGCCAATGTCGAGCGCCTGCTCGAGATTGAGCACGCCAGGGGCGACAAGCTCACGATCGCCGACATCCACGACCAGGTCGCGGGCGTCTATCCCAGGATCATGCTGGAGGGGCAGATGGATGCCGGCGCCTGGAGCTGCGGCATGGTCGCAGGCCTCATCCACGACATCCCCAGCTGCAAGGAACTCATCGATCGCATCATGACTGAGGCGGAACAAATCATTCGTAACAGGCTGATCGGGTTCCTGGATGGGACGGATGCGACGCGAAAGGTCGCCTGACACCGCCAAACTTCTTAACCACTGTTACATTTGGCCGCTGGAAATGCACGCGGCGCCTCCTAAATAGGGGTAAATTACTCCTTAACTATTCAATTTCAGGAGGCGTCCGTGGTCCTGAAAAGCATTCCCAGTGTGGTTGCCATTGCGCTCGTGCTCGCAGTGGGCGGTATCGCGCGCGCTGACGATTACAAGCCTGACGAATATCTCGGTCTCGATCTCTCCAAGGCAGTGCTGTCGCCGAAGCGGCTCGGGCCCGAGACCCATTTCGCTCCGGTCGCGCTGGAAGCGAAGGGCGGCAATGAGGCGCAGGCCCGGGCCGAGCCGGTCGACGTGCCGAAGAAGGTCGCGGCCGAACGCGTGCACGTCTCCGAGCCCAAGATCGCTCACACCGAGATCGCTCACACCAACAGCACCCAGCCGCGCGGCGCAGCCCGCACCAGGCTCGCGCACCGTCACGGCAACCCGCTCGACGCGCAGGCGATGGACACCCGCATCCAGACCTGGCCGTGCCGTTCCGGCGGCATCTGCAACTGGAAGCACTGAGGCGTAGCTGCTGATCATCCGCCTCTGCCGCTTGCGCCGGGACGATCGCCTATGAGGAAGCGTGGCGGATGGCTCGCGTGCGGCCATCCTTCGAGACGCCCGCCTCCGGCGGGCCCTCAGGATGAGGGCGGAATGTGTGGCAGCTGTCTCGATGGGCGACGCAGCTGTTTAGCCTCATCCTGAGGAGACCGCTGGAAGCGGTCGTCTCGAAGGACGAGGTGCTCGCTCGGGCCTCGCCGAGCTCATATACGACGGGCCCTGCGCTCGCTGGAGAGGCGGCCCTAACCCGATCTTGATTGGCCGCTGCCCATCCGCCGCGCTATCATGCCCGCTCCCGCCACCTCTTTTCCATCACCGAAGAGTCTGCTCACGCGGCATCGCCGCGTGCATCCGGCGGGCTGCAATATCTCAGGAGCCTGTTCCATGGACCATCTGAAAACACGGGGCATCAGCATGCCCAAGCTCGGTCTCGGCACCTTCCGCATGCAGGGCGATGTCTGCCGCGAAGCGGTCGAGAGCGCGCTGTCGATCGGCTATCGCCACATCGACACCGCCGAAATGTACGCCAACGAGGAGGCCATCGGCGCCGCGCTCGCGGCTAGCTCCGTGCCGCGCGGCGAGCTGCATGTCACGACCAAGGTCTGGCACGAGAATCTCAGCCCGGATGCGATCCGCCGCGCCTTCGACGCCAGCCTGGGAAAGCTCAGGCTCGACCATGTCGACCTCTATCTCGTGCACTGGCCGTCGAGATCGGCGAACTGGGGCGCGGTGTTCGAGACCTTGATGAAGCTGAAAGAGGAGGGGCGGACGCGGGCGATCGGCGTTGCCAATTTCACTACGGCATTGCTCAAGATCGCGGTCGAGGACATCAAGGCGCCGATCGCCTGCAACCAGGTCGAATATCACGCGATGCTGGATCAATCGAAGCTGCTGGCCTATCTCAGGGCGAAGTCGATCCCGCTGGTCGCCTATTGTCCGCTGGCGCAAGGACGCTTTGCCACCGACCCGGTGCTCGCCGAGATCGGCGCCAGGCACAATGCGAGCGCGGCGCAGGTCGCGCTGAAATGGCTGCTCGACCAGGACGGCGTCGGCGCGATCCCCAAGGCGTCGCGCCGCGAGAGCCAGCAGGCCAATCTGGATGCGCTGAAGATCAAGCTGGATGACGCCGATCGCAAGAAGATCGCCGCGCTGCCGAAGGACAAGCGCTGCGTCAATCCGGGATTTGCGCCGCAGTGGGATTGATGGGCTCGCACAGTATCGTAGGGTGGGCAAAGGCGCTCTTGCGCCGTGCCCACGATCTCTCTCAGTAAGGCAAAAATCGTGGGCACGTCGCGCGAAAGAGTGCGCCTTTGCCCACCCTACGATTTCGGACTTGTGGAGAGATACCTCTCGCCCGTCTCGCCTTGCAAGGGAGAGGACGCAGAACGCATAGAAATGGCCCCGCGAGGGGCCAATTCCATTTGCGTTGCGCATTAGTCCCAGTGGTGATGCCGATGCTTGATCACCACGACGCGGTCGTGATGGCGCCAGCCGCGATGCAGGCCATAGTCGCGATGCTCGCGGAATTCGGCGCGGGCGCCGTACGGGCCGTGATGGCCGTGCTTGACGATCACAGTCTCAGCACTTGCCAGCGTCGGCGCCGCAACCGCGAGCGCACCCAGAGCGGCAACGACATAACCAAGCTTCTTCATGATGTCCTCCTCCAATCGAATGCAAATCTAAACCGCGCATCCGCATGAACGTTCCGGCGAAACGGGAAGAGAATTCTGAATGGATGTTCAGGATCAGGACGATGGCTGTGTGCAGCGTTGCTGTGGAAGCGTCGGCGCGCCAGTCTTCACGTATTTGCCATCCTTGATCGTGTATTCGCCCCGATCGCTGCGATTATAGATCGCGCGCAGGCTGCCGTCATTCGCATGCAGCAATCCGAATTCGCGCGTCTGATGCAACGATGCGAAGTAGACCATCAGGTTGAGCAGGCCCTCGGCGTCGACGGAGGCGGACACCACCTCGTTCTCGTCTTTGGTGTCGCCGAAATTGCGCCGGTACATCACGCGGCCGTCCTTCCGGATTTCGTAAGTCAGCACCGCGCCCTTGTCGCGGTCGGGCCTGATAGCGCAGTCGACCGCCCATGACCCGAGCAGGCCCCATTGCTCGATCGTCGCCGCGAGCGTCTCGGCACGCGCGAGCGAACTGAACGCAACCCAAAGCACCGCCGCGCTGGTCCAGCGACTCAAATGACGCATCATGTCCCGAAAGGCCCCGCCTCGAACAATTTCAAACAGACTCTAGCATCCCCGTCGCGATCGTCCACGGCAGGTCCCGATCGCGCGCGAATTTGATCCGCGTCAATGAGGCTCTGCGCTGACGGGGTAAGATGACGCTCCCGAAGGCGATGCGTGGTGAGAGCGATGCTGAATCAAGTCATGGATTTTGCGGGTGAGGTGCTGCCGGGGAGCTGTGCCGCACCGCCTAGTTCCGAGACCGCGTTTCTGGCGGAGCTGGGCGAGCGCCTGAAGTCGTCCCGCGCCCGCTGCGAGCTGTCGCGCCGGGAGCTGGCCCGACGCTCCGGGATTTCGGAGCGCTACATCGCCCAGATCGAGGCCGGCAAGGGCAACGTCTCGATTGTCCTGTTGCTGCGGCTGGCCTCCGCGATCCACGGCAGCCAGCCTCAGGCGGCCTGATGTGCCGCCAAAGGCGAAACCTGCGTTGGTAAAATCGATGCGAACCGAGCGCTCCAGTTCACCTCTCCCGTAGGGAGAGGTCGGAGCGCATCGAAGATGCGGTCCGGGTGAGGGGTTCTGGTCTCACTAGGTGCCGCAGCCCCCTCACCCGGATTGCTCAGGCGCGCAATTGCGCGCCCAAAGCAATCCGACCTCTCCCCGTCGGGGAGAGGTGATCTCATACGTCGATCCTACCTGAGTCCAATGCGCGCTACGCGCGCTTCTCCACATTGGCGCTGCGGGCCGGCACGCCGAACTCCTGGCGGCAGATTTCGGCCAGCAGGGCGACGCCCTCGCGAATCTGCTGATGCGACGGACTTGCAAAGCATAGCCGCAGGCGCGAGCTTGAATAGCCTTTGTTGGTCGACCATTCCGGGCCCGGATTGATCGAGACCCCGGCAGCGAGCGCAGCCTGATAGAGCTTGAGCGTATCGACCTGGTCGGGCAGCTTCACCCACAGGAAGATGCCGCCTTTGGGCTCCCTGAACTCGGCCGCGGTCCCGAACTGCTCGTTGAGGGCTTCCATCAGCGTGTCGAGCTTGGTGCGCAGCGCCTTGGACAGCGCCGGCACGTGGCTTGCGAAATGCGGCTTGCAATAGGTGGCAAGCACCATCTGCTCCAGCGCGCCGGAGCCGGCATCCGTCTTCAGCGCCAGCATCCGCGACATCACATCCCAGGGCGCCACGATGAAGCCGACGCGCAGCGCCGGCGCGATCGACTTCGAGAACGAGCCGATATGGATCACCCCGCCGTTCCGGCTCATCGCGTAGATCGCCGGCGGGCGCTCTCCGGACCAGACCAGGTCGGCATAGCAATCGTCCTCGAACACAGGCACGCCATGTTCGGCCGACAGCCGCAGCAACTCGGCGCGGCGGCTCTCCGGCATGATGCTGCCGGTCGGGTTCTGCACGGTCGGGATGGTGTAGATGTATTTCGGCCGGATGCCGCGGCTCCTGAGGTCGGCCAGCGTCGAGGCCAGCGCATCCATCCGCATGCCGTCGTCGTCGAGGGGAATGCCGACGATGTTGACGCCGAGCCGCGTCAGCCGCTGCAACGCCCCCTGATAGGTCTCCTGCTCGACCACCACGGTATCGCCGCGCGAAAGCAGCGTGTTGTTGACGAGGTCGAGCGCCTGCAGCGAGCCCGAGACGATCATGAGATCATCGACCGTGCAGCCGATGCCGGCATCGCGCTTCAGCTTTGTCACCAGGAATTCGCGCAGGGGCACGTAACCCTGTGGGCCGTGCGCGAGCCCGTAGGTCGCCAGCGAACGGCCCTCGCGTCGCAAGGCTTGATCGGCCGCCTCGATCAGCTCGTCGAGCGGCAGCTGCTCGGAATCGTTGTTGCCGCCGACAAAGCTGTATTTGGCAAGGCCCGTCCAGCGCGCAGAAGGGGCCGGCAGCCCTGCGGGAAACAGGGGCGCGAAGTCAAAGCTGGACGTCATGGGGGTTCCTCGTTGTTTTTTATTAAGTGTTGTTTTTATTAGGCAGGCCGGCGTGGTGCCGACCGGGCGCCGCGATGTCGATCATGACATCATGCCAGTGTTTTGCCCGACGCGTCAAACGAAATTCGTAAAATCCGCATCCTCATCGCGCATGGGAACAATGCGTTGATTTCACTGATGCGGCTACTGTGCATGGGGTTGTTTTCGTGGTTTCGGTGGGCGGTCGCGACGGCACCCGCTCGAAGCAGCGGCCGCGTTACTTCTTGCCCACCGTCCTGGTCGGACGTCCCTGGCTGATGAAAGCGTAATGCGCATTGGCGACGCCGCCAACCATCAAGGCCTCGACGACGGGCTCGGCGATCTCGCCCGTGGCGGCCCAGTCGACGATGAAATTGGCTCCGGTCCCGCCGCGCACATCGTCGGTCGGAATGACGATGGAGATGGTGGCGAGCGGCTTCATCGCGACCGGCGCCTTCAGATAGCTCTCGACCTGTTTCCCGGCGGTGTCGAAATAGGCGATGCGCCTGACGACCAGTGCTTGCGTCTCCGAGGCGTTGTGGACGCTCAGCGTCACCGAGAAGTCGACCCGCAGCTTGCCCTGGCTCATCGCCACGCTGGAATAGGCCGGCACATAGAAGCCACCGGAGATGGCGAGCTCCTCCTTCGGCATCGCTGTGAGCGAGCCGGCGAAGGTCTGCTCGATCTCGACCTTGCTCTGTGCGAGCGCCGGCGTGACCAGGACGAGGGGGCACAAGAGGCCCGCGAGGATCGGAGCGACGAATCTCATCTGGTGCATTGCCCGTTTCACCCTTGTCACCCTTGGCGTAGTTTGCCCGGCAGCCACGATCCTGACTACCCTATTGCCGGGGATTGCACAGCTCTATCAGGCGCGGAGCGGGTCTGGTCAGGGGGGGCTCGGACACCTTCCGCGCGCCCCCGCCACGCCTATATGGCTGGTATCCGCCGGTACAAGGCTCAAGGCCGGTACGGGCGCATATGCGGTTGCGGCCGGGGCACTAGCGCATGGATCGGAGTCCGGCTAAGCCTCCCGCCCACACCATTAAGAGATTGGGAAATGCCCGATACCGTTCAGGAAGTTTTGCAGGCCTTTGCCCGGGGCGAGCTCGTCGTCGTGACCGACGACGAGGACCGCGAGGGCGAGGGCGATCTGATCGTCGCCGCCTCATTCTGCACGGCGGAAAAGATGGCCTTCATCATCCGTCACACCTCCGGCATCGTCTGCGCGCCCATTACCCCCGACGATGCGCGCCGGCTGCGGCTCGATCCCATGGTCGCCCACAACGATTCCGCGCACACTACCGCCTTTACGGTCTCGATCGACTACAAGCCGGACGGCGGCACCGGCATCTCGGCCGAGGAGCGCGCCTCCTGCTGCCGTGCGCTCGCCAATCCCAATGTCGGCGCCAACGACTTCGCCCGCCCGGGCCACATCTTCCCGCTGATCGCCAAGGACGGCGGCGTGCTGCTGCGCTCCGGCCATACCGAGGCCGCGGTCGATCTCTGCAAGCTCTCGGGCCTTCCGCCGGTCGGCGTCATCAGCGAATTGATGAACGACGACGGCAGCGTGATGAAGGGCGAGCAGGTCGCCCAGTTCGCCGCCAGGCACAAGCTGAAGCACGTCACCATCGCCGACATGATCGCCTACCGGCAGGCGCGCGAAAAGCTGATCGAGCGCGTGTCGACCTTCACGACCGAAAGCCCGATCGGCCCGCTTCAGGGCTATGCCTACCGCTCGCCGTTCGATTCCATCGCCCACGTTGCATTCGTTTACAACGGCGTCGGCGACGGCAAGAATGTGCTGACGCGCTTCCACAAGCCGAACATCGTCAAGGACACCTTTACCGGCCACAAGCGCATGGCTGTCGTGCTCGAGCACTTCAAGAAATCAGGCAGCGGTGTGCTGGTGTACTTGCGCGATGGCGCGGCCGGCGTTCCCGTCTCGCCGCTGCCGGATGAGACGTCGACGGAGGCTGACCGCAACCGCCAGTGGCGCGAGGTCGGCGTCGGCGCGCAGATCCTGCGTGATCTCGGCGTCACCTCGATCCGCCATCTCACCTCGTCGGTGCACGACTACAAGGGCCTCTCCGGCTTCGGCATCGAGATCGTCGCCAACGAGCAGCTCGAAAGCTGACGCCAACGCAATTGCACTTGTGGCGCCGGCGCTTTAGTTTGTCGGGCAATTTCTAGACGGAACCAGATGCGAAAGGACGTTTCATGAGCGTGCGCCC
This sequence comes from Bradyrhizobium sp. CCBAU 51745, assembly GCF_028128715.1. NCBI lineage: Bacteria > Pseudomonadati > Pseudomonadota > Alphaproteobacteria > Hyphomicrobiales > Nitrobacteraceae > Bradyrhizobium > Bradyrhizobium sp. CCBAU 51745. The sequence goes on from NZ_LBJP01000093.1 coordinate 763,964, forward strand.
TCAGACCAAGGACAGGCCGGCTGCGGCTTCCTTCCAGTGGGACGATCCGTTCCTGCTCGACGAGCAGCTCACCGAAGACGAGCGCATGGTGCGCGACACGGCGCGCGCCTACGCCCAGGACAAGCTGCTGCCACGCGTCACCAAGGCCTATCTGGAAGAGAAGACCGATCGCGAGATCTTCAACGAGATGGGCGAACTCGGCCTGATCGGCATCACGCTGCCCGAGGAGTATGGCTGCGCCAATGCGAGCTACGTGGCTTACGGCCTCGTCGCGCGCGAGATCGAGCGGGTCGATTCCGGCTATCGCTCGATGAACTCGGTGCAGTCGTCGCTGGTGATGTACCCGATCTACGCCTATGGCGACGAGAACCAGCGCAAGAAGTACCTGCCGAAGCTTGCCAGCGGCGAGTGGGTCGGCTGCTTCGGCCTGACCGAGCCCGACGCCGGCTCCGACCCGGCCGGCATGAAGACCCGCGCCGAGAAGGTCTCGGACGGTTATCGCCTGACCGGCAGCAAGATGTGGATCTCGAACGCGCCCATCGCGGACGTGTTCGTGATCTGGGCCAAGTCGGCCGAGCACGACAACCAGATCCGCGGCTTCGTGCTGGAGAAGGGCATGAAAGGCCTCTCCGCGCCAAAGATCGGCAGCAAGCTGAGCTTGCGCGCCTCCATCACCGGCGAGGTCGTGATGGACGGCGTCGTGGTTCCTGAAAGCGCGCTGCTGCCCAACGTCTCCGGCCTCAAGGGCCCGTTTGGCTGCCTCAACCGCGCCCGCTATGGCATCTCCTGGGGCGCGCTCGGCGCCGCCGAAGACTGCATGCATCGCGCCCGCCAATACACGCTCGACCGCAAGCAGTTCGGCAGGCCGCTTGCCGCGACCCAGCTGGTGCAGAAGAAGCTCGCCGACATGGAGACCGAGATCGCGCTCGGCCTGCAGGGTTCGCTTCGCGTCGGCCGTCTGATGGACGAGGGCAAGTTCGCGCCCGAGATGATCTCGATCATGAAGCGCAACAATTGCGGCAAGGCGCTCGACATCGCCCGCGTCGCGCGCGACATGCACGGCGGCAACGGCATCTCGGCCGAATTCCACGTGATGCGCCACGTCCATAACCTAGAGACGGTCAACACCTACGAGGGCACCCACGACGTCCACGCCCTGATCCTGGGCCGCGCCATCACGGGCATCCAGGCGTTTTTCTGATTGGGCATCCCTCATTCCGGGGCGCGCGAAGTGCGAACCCGGAATCTCGGGCCGCATCATTCCTGTTCCATCGAGATTCCGGGTCTGGCCCTGACGGGCCATCCCGGAATGACGTCAAAGAACAAAGAAGAAGCCATGTCCGACAATGACGACGTCCCGTTCAATCGCAACTTTCCGCTGAAGGCCGGCGTCGTCGAGGAAGTCCGCCCCGGCGTGCGGCGAGTGCTGTGTGACAATCCTAGTCCGTTCACCTTCACCGGCACCGTCAGCTACATCGTCGGCACGGGCAACGTCGCGATCATCGATCCCGGTCCCGATGATGAGGCCCATGCGGCCGCCCTGCTCGATGCCGTGCGCGGCGAGACTGTGAGCCACATCTTCGTCACCCACACCCACCGCGACCATTCGCCGAACACGTCGCGGATCAAGCAGGCGACCGGCGCGCCAGTCTATGCCGAGGGCCCGCATCGCGCCTCGCGGCCCCGCTTCGAGAGCGAGAAGCACAATCCGGAATCCGGATCGGATCGCGACTTCGTGCCCGATATCAGGATCGCCCATGGTGACGTCGTCGAAGGCGCCGGCTGGCGGCTCGAGGCCGTGGCGACGCCCGGTCACACCGCCAATCATCTCGCCTTTGCCTGGCCCGAGCGGAAATTCAACTTCGTCGGCGATCACGTGATGGGCTGGTCGACCTCCATCGTGGCGCCGCCCGACGGCTCGATGATCGACTACATGGACTCGCTCGACCGGCTCGCTGCGCGCGAGGAGGATCTGTATTTCTCCGGCCACGGCCCGGAGATCCCGGAGGGGCAACGCTTCGTGCGCTTCCTGATCCGTCACCGCAAGGCGCGTGAGGCCTCGATCCTGCACCGCCTCGCCAAGGGCGAGACCGATATCCCGTCCATGGTGCGCGCGATCTATATCGGCATCGATCCCAGGCTGACGACGGCCGCCGGCTATTCCGTGCTGGCGCATCTGGAAGACCTCGTCGCACGCGGCATCGTCGCGACGGATGGCGATCCCGTGATTGGTGGGTCGTACCGGATGGCGGGTTAACCTCGGTCATTCCGGGGCTCGCGAAGCGAGAACCAGGAATCTCGAGGGAGCGGCGCGAGATCCCGGGTTCGCGCTAATGCGCGCCCCGGGATGACGCTCTATCGCGTCACTTCTTCACCGTCTTTGCCGGAGCCTTGGGTGGCGGCGCCACCGGGGTCTTCTTCGCCGGCTTCAGCGCATCGGCCTCGGCCGCGGTGTTGAGATCATCGATGAACTTCGTCACGCGCGCGGCGTTGCTGCCGAGATCGCTGTCGAAATAGCGCGAGGCGGAGCGGATGTCGACGCGGGAATCGTCGCCGTCAGGCACGACCCTGATCGAGACATCCTCGCGAAAGCCCATGATCGGCGTGCGCGCCACCGCCTCGATGCGACCCATGCGGCGCGGCGGCTGCGGCTCGCGTTCGTCGATGACGGTCCATTTGCGCTTGATCACGAGCTGGCGCGCGATCGCATAGGCGCGGTCGACGGGGATCTCGAGCTCGATCGGCTCGATATCGGGATAGAACTGACGCTGCTGCTCAGCCGAATACAGGCCGGCATAGACGGCGGTGTTGGTGCCGTCGCCGGTGCGCAGGCGCGACAGCGCCTCGAAGCGCGGCGGGTCGATCGGGTCGGTCGTGACGTCGTAGATATGAGGCAGCTTGCGGTAAAGCAGCGCCTGATAGGCGGGATAGGCGAGAATCGCTCCGTCGATCAGGAAGGCGAGCAGGATGCGCGCCATGCCGCGCGAGCCGTTTTGCCAGATCGCGGCAAAGCCAGCGAGGCCGAACAGGATGGACAGTCCAGCGATCGCGAGCCCGCCAAAAAAGGTGGCCAGCGCCGGTTTCATCTCCAGGAAGTCGAAGCGGACGATGATGACCGACACCGCCACCGTCACCACCGCGAACACGGCCAGATTGCGCGCCCAGGTGGCGAGGCTGGACACGGGCTCCGTCTGATAGGGAGCGGAAAACCTGCGGGCCATCGGATGAGCTCAACGGGGGTTTTGGGGCGGTGCCGGCCGATTTGGCGCGACGGTCAGCCGTTGAGACCACGGTCTGGCGGCAAATTCAAGAGTTCCGCAGGACCCAGTTCGTCATGCCCGGGCTTGTCCCGCCTGCGCGGCCGTAGCCGCCTCGGCGCGGCGAAGGCCCGGCCATGACGTTGTGGAGGCTTCAGAGCATTCAACGCTCGCAGCCTCCAGGGGACGCACCGAGCCCTACGCTGCCGCGTTCGGGAAGCGATAATCCTTGAACTGGTCGCGCAACGCGGTCTTCAGGATCTTGCCGGTCGCGGTATGCGGGATGCCGTCGACAAAGGCGACGTCGTCGGGCATCCACCATTTGGCGATCTTGCCGTCCATGAATTTCAGGATGTCCTCGCGCGTGGCCTGCTGGCCCTGCTTGAGCTGGACGATCAAGAGCGGGCGCTCGTCCCATTTCGGATGGAAGACGCCGATCACGGCGGCTTCCGCCACAGCAGGGTGGCCGACCGCGAGGTTTTCGAGGTCGATCGAGGAGATCCACTCGCCGCCGGACTTGATCACGTCCTTGGAGCGGTCGGTGATCCGCATATAGCCGCCCTCGTCGATGGTCGCGACGTCGCCGGTGTCGAAGAAGCCCTCCTCATCGAGGATGTTGGTGTCGAGGCGGAAATAGGCCTTTGCCACCGCGGGGCCGGAGACCTTGAGGCGGCCAAAGGTCTTGCCGTCCCAGGGCAGCTCCTTGCCGGCATCGTCGGTGATCTTCATCTCGACCGCGAAGGGCGCATAGCCCTGCATCTGCAGCACGTCGAGCCGCGCCTCGCCGGTCGCATTCTGGTGCGGCGGCTTCAACGCAGCGACGGTGCCGATGGGGCTCATCTCGGTCATCCCCCAGGCGTGGCGCACGTTCGAGCCCATGTCGAGGAAGGCCTTGATCATGGAGCGCGGCATCGCCGAGCCGCCGCAGATCACCATCTTCAGATGCGGCAGCTTCAGATTATTGGCAGTCATGTGCTGGAGCAGCATCAGCCACACGGTGGGCACGCCGGCGGTGTGCGTCACCTTTTCGGTTGCGAGCAGCTCGTAGACCGAGGCGCCGTCGAGCTTGGCGCCGGGCATCACCAGCTTGGTGCCCTGCGAGGGCGCGGAGAAAGCGATGCCCCAGCTGTTGGCATGGAACAGCGGAACCACCGGCAGCATTGTCTCGGAGGCGCTGGTGCCGAGCGCGTCGACATTGTTGGCCATCAGCGCGTGCAGCACGTTGGAGCGATGCGAATACAGCACACCCTTCGGATCGCCCGTGGTGCCCGAGGTGTAGCACATCGCAGCTGCCGTGTTCTCGTCAAAGTCCTTCCATTTGAATTTGCCGTCGGCCTCGGCGATCCAATCCTCGTAGGCCACGACGTTCTTCAACGTGGTCTCGGGCATATGGGCCTTGTCGGTGAGGATGATGTACCGTTCGACACTCGGCAGCTTGTCGGCGAGCTTCTCGACGACCGGCACGAAAGTCAGGTCGACCATCACGATGCGGTCCTGCGCATGGTTGATGATCCAGGCGATCTGCTCGGGGAAAAGGCGGGGATTGACGGTATGGCAGATGGCGCCGATGCCCATGATGCCGTACCAGACTTCGAGATGGCGCCAGGTGTTCCAGGCGATCGTGGCGACGCGGTCGCCGAGCTTGATGCCGTCGCGCTCCAGCATCTGCGAGACCTTGAGCGCCCGCTGGTGGATTTCGGCGTAGGTGGTGCGATGGATCGGTCCTTCGATCGATCGCGTGACGACCTCCTGCTTGCCGTGAATCTTGGCGGCGTGTTCGATGATCCGGTGACAGAGCAGGGGCCAATCTTGCATCAAACCGAGCATTCAGACGTTCCTCCGAGAAATCGCTGGGCGCATTGCCGCTCTCAGCGCAGGGCCAAAGAATTGACATGAGTTTTAGCCTGCCGGACTTTCGCCGCAAATGGTCTTATCGCGGCAATATGTCCGCCGGCGCGGCAATGGTTACCGCTGCGCTTGGGCTATCTCTTGTGCTGCCTGAGCCCGTGGATGCGCGAAACTATGCTGCACCGCTCGATATCTTTGGTCTTGGTACGCCACGGCGGCACCGGAGCGTTCACGCGACCAAGATACCGCTACCAAAGCCTCGCCCGGAGGAGGCGCCGAAGGCAGCGGCCGCGCCAGAACCCGACAGCAAGCCCTCCCCGGAGAAACCGAGCAAGCCGGCCGAGGCTGCGCCGCCTCCCGAGAAGCAACTCTCGGCGTGCCGGCTTGCGCTGACCGAGGAGATCGCGGTCGCGCCATCCATTCCCGACATCCACGGACCCGGCGCCTGTGGCGGCGAAGACCTGGTGCGGCTGGAGGCCATCGTGCTGCCGGACAAGCGCAAGGTCGCGGTCAAACCGGCGGCGATTCTCCGCTGTACCATGGCGTCGGCGATTGCGGATTGGGTGCGCACCGACATGGCGCCGCTGGCCACCAGCCTCGGCTCGACTATCACTGATCTGGACAATTTCGACAGCTTCGAGTGTCGTGGCCGCAACCGCGTCGCCGGCGCGATGCTGTCCGAGCACGGCAAGGCCAACGCGCTCGACGTCCGTTCGCTCAAGCTCGCCAACGGGCAATCGATCGGCCTGACCGATCGTACCCTATCCCGCGACGTGCGCGAGCGCGTGCTGCATTCGGTTTGCGCGCGCTTCTCCACCGTGCTCGGCCCGGGCTCGGACTGGTACCACGAGGATCACATCCATCTCGATCTTGCGCAGCGCCGCAACGACTACCGCATTTGCCAGTGGAACGTGTGGGATCCCTTGCCGCAGATCGCGCCCCTGCTGCCGGCGGAACGCCCCGAGGAGGCGCCGCCGCGCGAGGTCGCCGCCAAGTCGGAAGGCGCCAAGTCGGAAGGCGCCAAGTCGGAAGGTGCCAAGTCGGAAGGCGCCAAGGAAGAGGCCGACGATCAGGAGAGGCCTGCCGCGCCGGCGGGCAAGCCGGCAGCCGAGTCCGGCAAGAGCAAGCCGGCAAGAAAAAAGCGCCGGTAGGACCGGCGCTTTTCAAAAGCCTTCAGATCACATGGAATCCGCTAATTGCTGCTCGGAAAACCGCCGCCGCCCTGCAGCGCGAGGCGCGAATTGTAGGGCGAGTCGCCATGCTTCGGCTCGAGCACTACGACGATGGTGCCGATCTTGACGCGGCTGTAGAGGTCGATTGCGTCCTCGTTGGTCAGGCGGATGCAACCCGAAGAGATCGAAGCGCCGATATATTCGGGCTGGTTGGTGCCGTGGATACGGAACAGCGTGTCCTTGCCGCCTGAGTACAGGTACATCGCGCGCGAGCCCATCGGATTGTCCGGACCGGGGGCGACGTAGGTCGGAACGCCCAGACGCGAGATCTCGCCCGGCGTCGGGTGCCACGCCGGCCATTCCGTCATGCTGCCGACCTTGGCGATGCCGGACCAGGCCATGGCCTCTTCGCCGACGGTGATGCCGTAGCGGATCGCCTTGCCGCCATCCATCACGTAGTAGAGGTAGTGGTTGTCGGAATCGACCACGATCGAGCCCGGCGCCTCCTTGCGGTGGTAATCGACAATGGCACGACGGAACGGCTCTGCCACCGGCGTATTCTCGTACCGGATCTTGGCAAGGAGTTCCTTGTCCTTCGGCTTGAAATTCTGGGTGTTGGTGGCTTCGTAATGCGTGGCCTGCATGCAGCCCGAGAGCATGAAGCCCGCAGCCAAAACGCCCAACATAACTTTCAGCGACGACATGGTTTGGTTCCAATCAAACAAATACCGCGCAGGTCCTTGAAGCGTAGCACCCAAGGCCTTCGACTCCGTTGATTTCATTATCGTTGAAATCTGCCACAATTCCAGCTCTTAGGGGCTTATCCCGCGCTGCGAGACCCAACCTGTGGCTTTTTTGCCGCAAGTTTTCCGCGGATCGGCTGGCTTTTTGGCGCGAAAAGCACAGTCATCGAGTTCCGCCACAGTTGGGCCATGCGGCCGCCACAAATGCAAATGCTCCGTTAATGTGGTTGTCATCATGAACTTGTCAGAATCGCGCTAAGGGCAGTCATTCTGTCGCAGGCCCCCTGCTGGAGTTGTTCATGTTTTCTGTGTTCGTCCCCACCGACACCTCCCTGAAGAAGGCCGTCGTCAACGATCTCGAGGCGGTGCCTGATCACGCCGTGTGGGTCGACCTGGTCAATCCGACCGCGGCCGAAGACAAGGCCGTGGAACGGCTGCTGGGCATCGCGATCCCGACCCGCGAGGACATGCAGGAAATCGAGATCTCCAGCCGCCTCTATATCGAGAACGGCGCGCGCTACATGACCGCGACACTGATGTGTCATTCCGATACCGATATGCCCCGGACCACAGCGGTGACCTTCATCCTCGGCGACCACCGCCTGGTCACCGTGCGCTACGACCAGCCCAAGCCTTTCGCCCTGGTGGAGGCGAAGCTTGCCCGCACCTGCGCCCCTGCGATCACGGGCGAGATGGTGCTGATGGAACTGCTGGACGCCGTGATCGACCGCTGCGCCGACATTCTGGAACGCTGCGGCACGGAGATCGACCAGGTCAGCCACGACATCTTCGAGCCGGAAAGCGAGCGCCACGGCCACGCCAAGCAATATTCGCAAATCCTGATCTCGATCGGCCGCAAGGGCGACCTGACCTCCAAGGTCCGTGAGAGCCTGGTGTCGATCGGCCGCGTCGTCACCTTCCTGTCGGCGGTGGTGGAGGGCGTGAAATGGTCCAAGGACATGCGCGAGCAGCTCAAGACCATGCAGCGCGACGTCGCCTCGCTGACCGATCACGCCTCCTATCTCTCCAGCAAGATCACCTTCGTGCTCGACGCGATGCTCGGCGTCGTCAACCTCGAGCAGAACAACATCATCAAGCTGTTTTCGGTCATGGCCGTTGTCCTGATGCCGCCGACGCTGATCGCCTCGATCTACGGCATGAACTTCAAGGCGATGCCGGAACTCGAATGGGCGCACGGCTATCCGTATGCGCTGGTGCTGATGGTGATCGCCGCCGTCGTGCCGTACTGGATCTTCAAATGGAAGAAGTGGCTGTGATCCGGCTCGCGTTTTTCGAAATGGCTACCGAGACCTTACGCCGGGTGCCAAGCCAAGGCTGATGGTGTCGCAGAATAGAGCGTCATTGCGGCCGCGCTGTGATGTGTGTGCCGTGCCCCAATTCCTCCGGTAAAATTTGAGCGGTGGGCTGAACGTTTGCGCGAAACTTGTCTGCGATAAGCAGCGGGTTAGCCGCGAGGAAGAACCATGGTTGAAAAACACATAACGACGCCCCCCAACGTCATCGATCTGACGAGCTATCGTCAGGTGGTGGCGAGCGGCAAGGCGCCGTCGTTGTCGGTGCGTATGTGCCGGCACTGTGGTGCTCCGCTGCTCGATGGCGAGAACGATGACGACTGCTCGACGGCATTCAACGCAGCCGCACCGCGGCTGCACGAACGGTCGCGTCGAATTCGCCTGGACTGAGGAGCGGAAGGAAGGGCGGGCGATCCAGTCTTGCGGCGGCGTTGTCTGGATCGCCTGGCTTCCCTAAGCGCAAAATTTCGTCATTGCGAGAGCGAAGCGACGAAGCAATCCAGACTGTCTCCGCGGAGGCAGTCTGGATTGCTTCGCTGCGCTCGCAATGACAGAGGATAGAGGATTGCCTAGACGTGCTGACCGCCGTTGATGTGGATCTCGGCGCCGTTGACGTAAGAACTGGTGTCCGTGCACAGCACATAGACGATCTTGGCGACTTCGTCGGGCGTGCCGAGACGGTGCATCGGAATCTGCTGGTCGACGATCTTCTCGGTGCCCGGCGACAGGATCGAGGTGTCGATCTCGCCCGGCGCGATCGCGTTGACGCGCACGCCGACGCGGCCGAAGTCGGAGGCCATCTCGCGCGTCAGCGAGGCAAGCGCCGCCTTGGAGGTCGCGTACGCCGCGCCCGCGAAGGGATGCACGCGCGAGCCGGCGATCGAGGTGACGTTTACGACCGAGCCCTTGGCCGCTTTCAATTCCTCCATCAGGCCACGCGCGATCATGATCGGCGCGAAGAAATTGACGTTGAAGACGTGCGTCCAGGTGTCGAGATCGGTGTCGACCGAGCCGAGGCGGGAGCCGCCGGGCCCCTTCGGCGAGATCGCGGCGTTGTTGACGAGGGCATGCAGCATGCCGCCTTCGAGGCGGCTCCGGATTTCTGAGATCGCGCGCGCGGTGTCTTGGGGGTCGCCGAGGTCGACCTGGATGTGATCCTCAGGGCCGGCATCCCACGGGCAATCCTCAGGGAAGGGATGCCGCGAACAGGTGATGACGCGCCAGCCCGCCGACGAGAAGCGGATCACGGTGGCGTGGCCGATGCCGCGGCTCGCTCCGGTCAGGAGCAGCGTGCGGCGCGGCGCATTGGACGAATGCGGCATGGACATCTTTCAGGTCGGGCCAATGATTGAGGCAGAGCTCAAGGATACATCCGCGTCTTGGACCACGGCTGGCCGGCCGCGTCACGACGAAATTCGATGCGGTCGTGCAGGCGGAACGGACGGTCGTGCCAGAACTCGATGCGAACAGGCGTGATGCGCCAACCGCTCCAGCCGGGCGGACGCGGCACCTCGCCGATGACGTATTTGGCCGCGACCTTGGCGATGGCCTGCTCGAAGGCGAAGCGGCTCTCGAGCTCTTGCGACTGCTTGCTGGCCCAGGCGCCGATCTGCGCCTGCTTCGGTCGTGTTGCGAAATAGGCGTCGGCCTCGGCATCGGTCACCGGCGTCACGTTGCCGCGGATGCGGACCTGACGGCGCAGCGACTTCCAGTGAAAAAGTAAAGCCGCCTTAGGATTTGCGGCAAGTTCGCGGCCTTTCTGGCTGGCGATGTGGCTGTAGAAGACGAAGCCCCCGGTATCGAAGCCCTTCATCAGCACCATGCGCACGTCGGGCAGGCCATCGGGATCGACGGTTGCAAGCGCCATCGCGTTCGGATCGTTCGGCTCGCTCTTGATCGCCTCGTTCAACCAGGCCTCGAACAGCGCAAACGGCTCGTCGGCGGCGGTGAAATCACCGGATGTTAAGGGTGTCTGGTGTTTCATCGAGGTCGTGTCGGTCATGTCTGGAGTCCGAATTGCGTCCCGCGGCCAAAAGCGCGCTGTCATCTGCACCTGCCCTATATAGGGCATGGGGACGCGTTGGCCTATCGGCGATGCGGTCATCCAGCTTCGTCCTTACAACGATTCTGATCGGCCTCGGCGCCGCCGGCTGCAGCATGTCCCGCACCGGCACCAACGCCTACGCCAAGGCTGACGACGGCGACCGCACGGGTTCGATCGCGCGGCCGGCCAAGGACGCCGCACCGACCGAGACCGACCTGGCCTTTGCCCGCAACGCCGCCTCCGACGTGCTCAGCATGGGTGACAAGGACGCCAGCCAGCACTGGGAGAATCCGGAAACCGGCGCGCGCGGCTCGGTAACGCCGATCGCGCAATCCTACGCCGCCGAGGACGGCCGCAAGTGCCGCGATTTCCTGGCGAGTTATGTCAACGGCACCACCGAAAGCTGGCTCCAAGGCGCCGGTTGTCAAAGCAGCCGTGGCCGTTGGGAGATTCATACGCTAAAGCCGTGGCGGAGCTGAGCATGATCCGGGGAAGTGGGAACCGGTTCTCTGATAAGATCATGCTCCAGACGTAAAGAGTCGGCTGGCCTGACTAGTTGCAAAAATGCCACGCCCTCCCCACATGGATGCCAGGTGGGGCGGGGAGCCCTTTGAACAATTGGATTCCGTGAAGGAGACGTGACGGATGCGCGACCCCTATGAGGTCTTGGGGGTGCCGCGGAGCGCCACCGCTGCCGCGATCAAGAGCGCCTATCGCAAGCTTGCCAAGAAGCACCATCCCGACAGCAACAAGAACGACCCGAAGGCTGCGGAGCGTTTTTCCGAGCTCAATTCGGCCAACGAGATCATCGGCGACGAGGACAAGCGCAAGCAGTTCGATCGCGGTGAGATCGACGCCGAGGGCAAGCCGCGCTTCCAGGGCTTTCCGGGCGGCGGCGGGCCGCGCGGCCGCGCCGGTCCCGGCGGGTTCGAGAGCTATTCGTTCCGTAGCGGCGGCGCAGGTCCGGGCGCCGGCGCGTTCGAGGACATTCTCAACAGCATGTTCGGCGGCGGCATGCGCGGCGCTCGCCCCGGGGCCGGCGGTGGCGCCCAGTTCGAATTCGACACGGGCGGGATCGGCCTCGATCTCGACGTCAATGTCGCCATGTCCGTCTCGTTGGAAGAAGCGGTCAAGGGCGGCGAGAAGCGCGTCCGGCTGCCGAACGGCAAGGAACTTAACGTCAAGATTCCGGCCGGCGTCATCGAGGGCCAGCAGATCCGTCTGCGAGGACAGGGCGAGACCGCGCAAGGCCATCCGCCCGGCGACCTCCTGATCACCATCAGCATTGCGGCTCATCCCTTCTTCAAGGTCGATGGTGCGGATTTGAGGATCGACCTGCCGGTCACGCTTTACGAGGCCGTGCTCGGCGGCAAGGTCCGCGTGCCCACGCTCGGCAATGCCGTGGAATTGTCGGTCCCGAAGAACACCTCCAGCGGCCGGACCTTCCGCCTCAAAGGCAAGGGCCTGCCGAAATCTGGTGGAACCGGGGATCTCTTCGTCACCATCAGGATTATGCTACCGGACGGGAACGACGCCGAGCTTGAAGCATTGATGGAAAAGTGGCGGGACCAGCACCCCTACAATCCACGTAGCGGGCTTGGCTGACGCATGATCCAAGCGAAGGGGTTTCTCCTAAAGACCTAAGGCGTCGTCGAGCGGATGATGCCCATCATATGTCCGAGGCCTAGTAGCGCTTCGTATGCTCGACGTGTCGACTGTCCGGCCGGGCAGCCGATAAAAAGGTGCGGCCTCGAGAGGGGGACCAGCGCGGTACCAAAAACCCCAATCGAGGCCGCCCGCGTCGATCGGCGGATCGAACGCTGCACATTTTCGCGTGAGCATCCGGTGCGATAATGAGACGCGCCCATGTCCTGATTCCAAATTTTCAATGACGGAATCTGGGCACGGCGTTTGCTCGGTTGTTTAGCCGCCGTTTTTCTCGGCTTGGTCGTACACGGCCTGCGCCACCTTGGTCAGGCGATCGCGGTCGGCGCCGCCGCCGCTGACGACGTAACCGACGCCGCGCTCGGCCCAGAACAGCGCCCCGTCCTTGTCCGTCCTGGCATAGCGCATCTGCGTTGCGCCGGTCTCGGTCTTGGCAGTGTAGATCGTGTAGCGCTCGCCCGAGGCGCCCTCATACATCAGGAAGGACGCCGGCCCATTCGGCCCCGGCAGCAACCGTCCGCCGACCAGCTTCAGCCCGCTCGCCTCCAGATTGGGCGCGAACACGGTCCAGCCACAGCGCCGGGTCAGCCAGGCCTGGAGGTGGTCGCGTTCATTGCCGCCAACCTCGACGGGGTGGCGCACCTCGACGACATAGAGGCGGTGGGCGTCGAGCGCATCCGCCGTGAAGGCCTGGAACGTCGAGGGCGCATTCGCGGCGCCATGCGCGACCCAGCCGGCCGTGCCGCCGGCGACGAAGGCAACCAGCGTGGCCGCGATGGCGCCATAGAGCCATTGCCGCGGACGGCGCTCCAGCCGCTCGAGTTCCAGCCGGGCTGGCACCGGCTCCTGGGCGACGCCGTCGTAACGGGCGTGCAGCATCTCGGCCATGGTGCGCCAGGACTGTACCCGCTCGGCATCCTCGGGGTGGGCGGCAAGCCAGGCTTCGACGTCGGCGCGGCGCTCGGGCGGCAACTCGCCATCGACAAAGGCGTGCAATTCGTCTTCGGTCACTGGAATATTGTGCTCGTTCATATCGGTCGTCTCTGGCTCTGCGGCCCAAAATATCTGACGTGGTTCAACTGCGCCGTTTCTCTCGTCATGCAGGGACGCAGCATCCGCGATGCATCAATCCTGCCATCATTTCACCCGCCTGAGCGCCGGGCGCTCACCCTCCAGCGACGCTTTGACGTGGGCGCGGGCGCGTGCCAGGCGCGACATCACGGTGCCGATCGGCACGCCCTGGATGTCCGCGACCTCGCGATAGCTCATGCCCTCCAGCATCACCAGCAGCAGCACCGAGCGTTGCTCCTCGACCAATGTCGAAAGGGCTCGCTCGATGTCGCGTCCCTCGGCCTCCGTCCCGCTGGCATCCGGATTGTTCTCCGTCAGCTGCATGAATTGCGGCCGCCTTGCCAGCGAGCGCCGCCGGTTCTTGTTGAGGTTGGTCAGGATCGTGTAGAGCCAGCTCCTGACGTCGCCTCCCAGAAACAATCGCTCCGAGCGCAGCGCACGCACCAGCGTGTCCTGCACCAGATCGTCGGCCGCATCCGCATCGCGCGTCAGCGCGCGGGCGTAGCGGCGCAACGCCGGGATCATGGCTTCTACATTCTGGCGAAACGCACTCATGCCGTCCTTGCTGTCCTGCCGTTCGGCGCGAGCGCCTCCAGCAATCATAACACCCGAATGGAACGGCTATTCCGGCGCCGGAAACAGCGTTAACGCCGCGGATTAGGACTGTACCACAGGGGAGGGCTGGTGTACCTCCAGACCTTGATCCAGTTCGACGGGACGTGAAGAAATGGCGCAGAATTCAGGTCTGATGCAAGGATTGATGCAAGGCAAGCGCGGGGTCATACTCGGCGTTGCCAACAACCGCTCGATCGCCTGGGGCATCGCCAAGGCATGCCAGGCAGCCGGCGCCGAGATCGCGCTCACTTACCAGGGCGATGCGCTGAAGAAGCGGGTCGAGCCGCTCGCCGTCGAGCTTGGCGCGCTCATGCTTGGCCATTGCGACGTCACCGATGCTGCGACCATCGACGCGGTGTTCGATGTGCTGAAGGAGAAGTGGGGCAAGATCGACTTCGTCGTGCACGCCATCGCGTTTGCCGACAAGGACGAGCTCGAGGGCCGCTATGTCGACACCACCGCGGACAATTTCTCCAAGTCGATGCTGATCTCCTGCTACTCGCTGACCGCCATCGCGCAGCGCGCCGAGAAGCTGATGACCGACGGCGGCTCGATCATCACGCTGAGCTATTACGGCTCCGAGAAATGGATGCCGAATTACAACGTCATGGGCGTCGCGAAAGCGGCCCTGGAGGCGAGCGTGCGCTATCTGGCCGCCGATCTCGGCGTGAAGGCGATCCGCGTCAATGCGATCTCGGCAGGGCCGATCAAGACGCTGGCCTTCGCCGGCATCGCCGATTCGCGCCTGCTGCTGAAATACAACGAGATCAACGCACCGCTACGGCGCAACGTGACGATCGAGGAGGTCGGCGACAGCGCGGTGTATTTCCTCTCGGACATGTCGCGCGGCGTCACCGGCGAGGTGCATCATGTCGATTCCGGCTACAACGTGTTGGGCATGATGCGGGCTGAAGCCGCGGATACGTCGAAGGACTGATCACCGCCCGCAATGCCCGTGCCCACGATCTACTATCTTCGCCATGGCGAGACCGAGTGGAATGCGCTCGGCAGGCTTCAGGGCACCAGGGACATTCCGCTGAATGCGCGCGGCCGCGACCAGGCGTTGCAGGCGGGCCTGATCCTCGCCGATCTCTTCAGGCGCGACGGCCGCGACAAGGCTGATCTGCCCTATGTCTCGAGCCCGCTCGGCCGCGCCCGCCAGACCATGGAGCTCGCGCGCGGCAGGCTCGAATTGCCGGTGGCGGATTATGCGCTGGACGATCGGCTGCGCGAGATCGGTTACGGCGTCTGGGAAGGGCTGACGCTGGTCGAAAGCGAGGCGAGAGACCCCGAGATCTATGCCCGGCGCCTCGCCGACAAATGGACCGTGGCGCCCGCGGGCGCCGAGACCTATGCCGACGTGCAGGTCCGGGTCCGTGCCTGGTATGACGAGCTCAAGGCCGACACGGTCGCGGTCGCCCATGGCGGCACTTGCCGGGCCCTGATGGTCTCGCTCGGCCTGGAGACGCCGGCTAGCGCCGCCGATCTCTATATCGAGCAGGGCGCCGTCTACGTGTTCCGCGACGGCCGGCTGGAGAAGTATAGCTAGGTGCCGTCATTCCGGGGCGGTGCGCCAGCACCGAACCCGGAATCTCGAGATTCCGGGTTCGCCCTGCGGGCGCCCCGGAATGACGGAACGAGGGTTGAACCCAATCCTCCTCGGCGCTACGACGTTGACAAACAACGTTTATGCAAAACGTCAAAGCTAGGCAGCATCTCGGCATGTCCTTCAACACCTTCGGCCACATGTTCCGCGTCACCACCTTTGGCGAGAGCCATGGAGTGGCGATCGGCTGCGTGGTTGACGGCTGCCCGCCGATGATCCCGCTGACCGAGGCCGACATCCAGCGGGACCTCGATCGCCGCAAGCCGGGCCAGTCGCGCTTCACCACCCAGCGCCAGGAGCCGGACCAGGTCAAGATCCTGTCCGGCGTGATGGCGCATCCGGAGACCGGCGTGCAGGTGACGACCGGCACGCCGATCGGGCTCCTGATCGAGAACACCGATCAGCGCTCGAAGGATTATTCGGAGATCAAGGACAAGTTTCGCCCCGGCCATGCCGACTTCACCTATGAGGCGAAGTACGGCCTGCGCGATTATCGCGGCGGCGGCCGCTCCTCGGCGCGCGAGACCGCGATGCGGGTCGCCGCCGGTGCGATCGCGCGAAAGGTGCTGCCCGATGTGAAGGTGCGCGGCGCGCTGGTGCAGATGGGCCCGCACAAGATCGATCGCGCCAAGTGGGACTGGGACGAGATCGCCAGAAATCCGTTCTTCTGTCCCGACAAGGACAAGGCTGCGTTCTTCGAGACCTATCTCGACGGCATCCGCAAGAGCGGCTCCTCGATCGGCGCCGTGCTCGAGATCGTCGCCGAGGGCGTGCCGGCGGGCCTCGGCGCGCCGATCTACGCCAAGCTGGATTCCGATCTCGCCGGCGCGATGATGACCATCAACGCCGTGAAGGGCGTCGAGATCGGCGCCGGCTTCGGCGCAGCCGAACTCACCGGCGAAGAGAACGCCGACGAGATGCGCACCGGCAATGACGGCACGCGTTTCCTGTCCAACCATGCCGGCGGCATTCTGGGCGGCATCTCCACCGGGCAGCCCATCGTGGTGCGCTTCGCGGTGAAGCCGACGTCGTCGATCCTGCAACCGCGCCTCACCGTGGATCGCCAGGGCGCCGACACCGAGATCATGACAAAGGGCCGCCACGACCCCTGCGTCGGCATCCGCGCCGTCCCCGTCGGCGAAGCCATGATGGCCTGCGTGCTGGCCGATCACTTCCTGCGCGACCGCGGGCAGGTCGGGCGCTGAGTTCTTACCTCTCGCGGTACCAGCCCACCGCGCAGCTTGACGATTCCACAACTTCGTCGGCTAATGCGGCATGGAAAACTCCGAGCTCCAGCGTATCGTCAATTGGCTGATCGACGGTGCCAGGTCGTCGCGCGGGTCGGCCGAGATGATCTCGGACGCCTGCGAGCAGCTGGTTGCGGCCGGCCTGCCGTTGTGGCGGTTCGGCGTCTTCATCCGCACGCTTCATCCTGAAATCTTCGGCCGCAATTTCATCTGGCGGCAGGGCGAGGACGTCGAGATCGGCACCGTCGATTTCGAAATTCTCGCCACACCCGAATTCGAGCGAAGCCCGCTGCGCATCGTGTTCGAGGAAGGCCTGGAGGTGAGGGGCCGCATGGACGACCCCGACAGCAAGCGCTTTCCGTTCCTGGACGACATGCGCGCCGAGGGTGTCACCGACTACATCGCGACGCCGATGCGGTTTCTCGACGGCTCGATCCATGCCATCAGCTGGAGCACGCGACATCCCCGTGGCTTCAGCGATGAGGACATCGCGACGATCCGCTCCATCGTCGCGCCGCTCGCGCGCGTCAGCGAGATCGTCACCTTGCGCCGCACCGCTGCGACCCTGCTCGACACCTATGTGGGCAATCGCGCCGGCGAGAGGATCCTCGCCGGCCAGATCCGCCGCGGTCACAACGACACCATGCAGGCTGCGATCTGGCTGTCGGACCTGCGCGGCTTTACCGCGCTGTCGGACCGGCTGCCGGCCGAGACGGTGGTCGATATCCTCAACCGCTATTTTGACTGCCAGGTCACCGCCATCCGGGGGCACGGCGGCGAGGTGTTGAAATTCATGGGCGATGGCCTGCTCGCGGTGTTCCCGATCGACGAATATGTCGGTGACGCCGCGCATGTCTGTTCGCGCGTGCTGGAAGCGGCGCGCGAAGCCCGCGCCAGCGTCGAGGCGTTGGCCCATCCGGTCGGCGATGTCGTCGAGCGCTTCCGCTTCGGCGTCGCGCTGCATGTCGGCAACATCCTCTATGGCAATATCGGCGGCGGCAACCGCCTCGACTTCACCTGCATCGGCCCGGCCATCAACCTGGCGGCGCGGCTGGAGAAGATCGCCGGCCGCCTCGGGCGGACCGTCGTGGCGTCCGAGGGCTTTGCCAAAGCCTGCCAGCACGATTGGCGCAATCTCGGCGAGTTTCCGATCGCAGGGTTCTCCAAGGCGCAGCGCGTGTACGGGCTCGCCGAGGAAACGCCGGTGGTGATGGCGTGAAGGCGGCGGCTGACGATGTTTTGGATCGCCTGCCGCCGCGATAGCGCGTCTTAAAAAGCAACCTTCATCGCGAGCGTCGCGATCACGATCATGATGGCGCCGCCGACGCGGGTTGCGATCTGGGCGAAGGCCATCAGGCCCATGCGATCCGCGGCGCCGAGGATGGCGACGTCGCCGGTGCCGCCGAGGCCGGAATGACATGCGGTCACGATCGCCGCCTCGACCGGATACATGTTCAGCCATTGGCCGACGAAGAAGCCGGAGGCGACCATCGCCAGCACCGTCGCGGTGCAGATCGCGATGTAGCCGGGATTGAACGACGCCACCAGCTGCTGCCATGACACCAGCAGCGTTCCCATCGCCACCAGGATGGCGAAGGTGAGGTTGGTCGACATGAACTTGTTGATCTGGTAGGCGCCGAGCTCCATCTCTGCTGGAAGCAGCTTCGTCAGCTTCAGCGTAACAGCGGCGATGATCATCAGGATCGGACCGGGAATGCCGGTCGTGGGCGCGAGCACCATGCCGAGCACGAACAGCCCACAGGACAGCACGATGCCGGCACCTAACAGGCCGAGATCGATCGGATGATCGGATCGCGCCGGGCCGAGGATGTCGTCATCGCCTGTCTTCACCAACATGCCCTGGCCATTGAGATCGCGCCGCTTCTCGGCGAGCCGCGCGAGCAGCCCGGCCGCGACGATGGCGACGACATTGCCGAGCAGCGCTGCCGGCACCATCTGCGCCACCAGCTCTGCTTGCGGCCGGTGCAGCATCTCGGAATAGGCAATGGACAGCGGCAGCACGCCTTCCGCAAGGCCGCCGCCGATGATCGGGATGATGACGAAGAAGAACGTCTCCTTGGGGCTGTGGCCGAACAGCAGGCCGACAGCAATGCCGATCGCGATCGCGCTGAGCGTGCCGACCAATAGCGGTACGAACATGCGCAAGAAGCCCTGCACCAGCACGCGGTGCGGCATGCCGAGGATCGAGCCGGCGACGAGGCAGGCGATGAAGAAATACTGGAAGTTGGCGGTGCGGAACGTCGTCGCGATCGCCTTCAGCGCCGTTTCCGGCATCAGGCCGTAGGCGACCAGCGCCGCGGGCACGAACAGACACATGATCGCCGTGCCGCCGATCCGCTTCAGAAGCGGGATGGTCTGGCCGAGCTTGCCGAGCAGGAAGCCGAGCAGCATCAGCACCGAGAGGCCACCGATCACGTCGTTCGGCAGCTTGCCGGAATAGACCGCCGCCGCGCAGACGAGCGCTGCGGGAACATAGACGGTGATCGGCAGCGGGCCGATTTTCAGCGCCGCGAGCGCCGATGGTGGCGTCGTCTCCGCCAGCTTCACGGTGGTGTCGGTCAAGAAAGCCTCCCCTTGTCTTCTTCATTTTTGCTCTTGTGGACGCGCGCTCAGAACCAGGGATTGTCCGCCCGGTGTCGCGCCTCGAAGGCGCGGATGTCGTCGGCAAGGACGAGCGTCGAGCTGATGGCGTCGCGCCCCGTCAGGAATGCCTCTTTCCGGGCTGGCTCGATCGCGAACGGAATAATCCCGCCGGCGAAGCGGATGATCTGCGGCTCGAGGTCGATGGTGAGGCGGTTGCTCGCGGGGCTCGCGACGATGCCGGCGAGGGTACCGACGGTCGCGGCGTCGAGGCTGATCGTCAGCAGGCCGTTATTGGCGCAATTGTCGCTGAAGATTCCGGCGAAACTCGTGCCGATCAGGGCGCGGATGCCAAGCTGCTGAAGCCCCCAGACCGCGTGCTCGCGGCTCGACCCGCAGCCGAAATTCGGGCCGACCACGAGAAAGCAGGCATCGCGATAGCCGTCTCTGTTCAGCACGAAGTCGGGATTGGGCCTGCCCGCGCGGAAGCGCAGCAGGTTGAAGGCGCCTTCACCGAGCCCGCTGCGATCGACGCCTTTCAGGAACATCTTTGGCATGATCACGTCGGTGTCGATATTGGGCGTCATCATCGGTGCGGCGACGCCGGAGACGGAATGGAACGGCGTCATGGCAGATCTCCTTCGATCAGCTCGCGCACATCGGTGATGCGGCCGGTGACTGCGGCGGCAGCCACCATCGCGGGACTCATCAGATGCGTGCGCGCGCCGGGCCCCTGGCGGCCCTCGAAATTACGGTTGGTCGAGGAGGCCGAGCGCTGGCCCGGTGCAAGAATGTCGTCGTTCATCGCAAGGCACATCGAGCAGCCCGATTGCCGCCACTCCACGCCCGCATCGATCAGGATCCGCGCGATCCCCTCCGCTTCGGCCTGGGCGCGGACCTGCGTCGAGCCGGGGACGACGATGGCGCGCACGCCTGATGCGACCTGGCGGCCTCTGAAGACGCGCGCCGCATCGCGCAGGTCTTCGATGCGGGAGTTGGTGCACGAGCCGATGAAGGCAAGGTCGATCGGCACCGACTGGATCGGTGTTCCCGGCGTCAGGCCCATATAGGCCAGAGCGCGTCTCGCCGCCGTCTTGCCGTCGGCGGCCGCGTTGCTCTCGGGATCGGGCACGCTGTCGGTCACAGCGATCGCCTGGTCCGGGCTGGTGCCCCACGTTACCAGCGGCGCGACATCGCCGGCATCGATCGTCATCTCACGGTCGAAATGGGCATCGGAATCGGAGCGGAGCTGCAGCCACGCCTTGGCGGCGCGATCCCACATCTCGCCCTTCGGCGCGCGCGGGCGCCCCCCGAGATAATCGAGCACTTTCTGATCGGGCGCGATGACGACGCCGCGGGCGCCGGCCTCGACGATCATGATCGACATCACGATGCGTCCCTCGACACTCATCTCGCTCACCGCAGGGCCGGCGAACTCCACCGCATAGCCGCTGGCTCCATCGGCGCCGATGCGCCGGATGATCTCCATGACGATGTCCTTTGACGTGACGCCAAGCGCCGGACGCCCGGTCACGACGATGCGCATCGTCTTCAGGCGGCGATATCGCACGGTCGAGGTCGCCAGATAATGCTCGATGTCGGAGGTGCCGATGCCGTAGCCGAGCGCGCCGAACGCACCGTAGGCGGTCGTGTGGCTGTCGCCGGCGGCGATCACCATGCCGGGCATGACGAGGCCCTGTTCGGGGGCGACGACATGCTCGATGCCCTGGCGCGGATCGAGAATGTCGAAATATTCGATGCCGAAATCGCGGGCGTTGTCGGCGAAATAGTCGACCTGCCGCGCAGCGTCGGCATCCGGCATCTGCCGGGTGCGGCGGGCCGCGGTCGGATTGACGTGGTCGACCACCATCAGCGCCGCGGACGGATTCCACACCTTGCGCCCGGCGGTGCGCAGGCCCGCGAACGCCTGCGGGCTGGTGTATTCGTTGAGCACGGTGCGGTCGACATAGAGCAGCACCAGTCCGTCATCGTCGAGGCGGCGGACCACATGCGCGTCGATCAGCTTGTCGTACAGCGTACGCCCTGACATCAGGCCTCCAATGGATATTTGACTTTCCCAGGAGGGTGGCGGCCCGCCTTCTGGAAATCCAATGTCACCTCATGATATGATTATGCAGGATTTGCATAAGCGGGACGGATGCCATGGAGATCAACTGGCTGCACGATTTCATCGCGGTGGCATCGACGCGCAGCTTTTCGCGCGCCGCCGAGCAGCGCAATTCGTCGCAGCCGGCGCTGAGCCGCAGGATCAAGGCGCTGGAAGTATGGGCGGGCGCGGCGCTGTTCGAGCGCACCACGCATGCCGTCAGTCTCACCGCCGCGGGCGATGCATTCCGCCTGACCGCGGAGGACATCATCCGCCGCCTGTCCACCGGCCGCCTCGAGGCCCAGGAGCTCGCGCGAGGCTCATCCGACGTGCTGAAATTCGCCTCGACCAACGCGCTGTCGCTGACGTTCTTTCCGGACTGGCTGCGCGGAATCGAGACGACGCTGTCCTTCGTGCCGAACGTGCAGCTCGTCGCCAACCACATGGAGGCGTGCGAGCGCATGCTGCTGGCGGGGGAGGTGCATTTCCTGCTTTGCCATCATCATCCGTCCGTGGTCACTGCGCTGACGACGTCGCAATTCCGCTCGGCCCATGTCGGCGATGATCGCCTGATCCCGGCATCCGTACCGCTCTCCAGGTCGAGCAAGACGCCGCGCTTCAGGCTGCCGGGAACGGCGGCAGCGCCAGTGCAATTCCTGAGCTATCGCTCCGAGTCAGGCATGGGCACGATTCTCGAGGCCGTCCGCTCGACTTCACCGCTCAAGGCGGAGCTGAAGCCGGCATTCACCTCGCATCTTGCAAAGCTGCTGGTCACCATGGTCCAGGCCGGCCGCGGCATGGCCTGGCTTCCGCAAAGCCTGATTGTGGATCAGCTCGCGTGCGGCGAGCTGGTGAAAGCCGGCGGACAGGAGTGGGAGATCCCGATCGAGATCAGGGTGTTCCGCCCGAGGTCGCGACTGACGCCGGCGGCAGAGGCATTCTGGACCCATGTTCAGGAGGATCCCGCAGGGAGCCCGCGCAAGGCGCCTCGCGCGCGTCGCCCTATTCCTCAGGCTCGGTCGTGAACAACAGCGGATAGCCCTTGGCGCGGCCGGCGTCGGTGGCACGGGTGGCTTTGGTTTCGGCAACGTCCTTGGTGAAGACGGCGACGACGCAGGTGCCCAGCTTGTGCGCGGTGATCATGACCTTGTAGGCCTGATCCTCGGTCATGCGGAATTCGGCCTTGAGCACCATGGTGACGAATTCACGCGGCGTGTAGTCGTCATTGATCAGGATGACCTTGTGCAGCTTCGGCCGCTCGACCTTGGTCTTCGTCCTGGTTTTCGGCGTCGTAACAGTGTCGTTCATTCCGCCTCCTGGACACGGCGGGCTCGGGTTCCGGGCCGGAGCGATCAGCTCGCGACCTTCGCACCATATTGCAGGACCTGCACCTTCTCCAAGGTGATCAGGCCGCTCGACATCATGCCATCCAGGATGGGCAGGAATGCGTTGATGTTGTCTTCGCTGTCGACGATCTCGATCAGCAGCGGCAGATCTTCCGAGAGCCGCAGGATTTTCGAGGTGTGCAGCCGGCTCGACTTGCCGAAGCCCATGGGGCCACGCAGCACGGTGGCGCCGGCAAGGTGCCGCTCGCGCGCCGTCATCACGATGGCTTCATAGAGCGGCTTGCCGTCGTAATGGTCGCTCTCGCCGATGAAGATCCGCAGCGAAACAGCCTGATTGGGGATTTGCATGGTCAACTCCTCGTCAAGCGGTTGTAGCGGCTCGCCATCATATGCCCTGCCCATACCGACACCAGCCAGCAGACGACGGACGCCGCGACATAGGCGATGGCGGTATATTTCATGCCGCCGTGGAACAGGCGAAAGGTCTCCAGGCTGAAGGTCGAGAACGTGGTGTAGCCGCCGCAGAAGCCGGTCATGACGAACTGCCGGTGCTCCGGTCGCGCCAGCATGCGCCCGTCGGGCCCGGTCAGCGTCGCGTAGAAGCCGATGATCAGCGAGCCCGTGGCGTTGATGAACAATGTGGCGAAGGGAAAGCCCGGGCCGGTATCGAGCGCGAGCCCGACCAGATAGCGCGTCAGCCCGCCGACGATGCTGCCGGCAGAAACCCAGGCATAAAGGATCGCAACGCGCCAGCGGTCGGCAGAGGAGGGCTTCATTCGCCTCTATCCCCCCAAACCGTCCGCAAGGAGGAAGCCGCAGCTCACGGCCGCAAGGCACAGGCCGACCGAGAACACGACATTGCCGAGCGCGTGTGCCGGCTCGCCGTTGCGGGCCAGGGTCAGCGTTTGCAGGCTGAACGAGGACACCGTGGTGTAGCAGCCGAGGAAGCCTGTGACCGCGAACAGCCACGGATTGGGCGTCGCGAACACCGAGCCGGGATGGGTCGCCAGCGCGCCAAACATACCGATCAGGAAGGCGCCTGTGACGTTGATGGTCATGGTGCCCCAGGGAAAGGTCTCGCCCAGCCGGCGCGCGATGACGCCGGAGACGAAATAGCGGGCGCAGCCGCCCAGCACGCTGCCGGCCACGATCGCGATCACTCCGCTCAGCACGATGAACAGCCCCCTGTCATCACTTCTTCTCCATGGCCAGGCCGTCGCCGACCGTCAACAGTCCCACCAGCGCGGCCAGTGCGAAGCCGAGCCCGGCAAGGAACGTGCCGACCGGCCCATAGGCGTCCCACAGTGCGCCGGCGATCACGCTCGCGGCCAGCATCGCAAGGCCGGTGAACAGGTTGAAATAGCCGAACGCGGTGCCGCGCAGGCTTGGGGGTGCAGTATCGGCGACGAGGGCCGAGAGCAAGCCTTGCGTCAGTCCCATATGCAGGCCCCACAGCACGACGCCGAGCGCGAGGCCGGCCAGATCAGGCAGTAGCGCCAGCGCAAGGTCGGCGCCAGCGAGGAGGACGAGGCCGAGTCCGAGCAGGGCGGTCCGATTGATCCGGTCCGACAGCGCGCCGGCCGGGTAGGCGGAGAGGGCGTAAGCGATGTTCATCAGCACCAGCACCGCCGGCACCCACATCGCATTGAGCCCGATGTTCTGCGCCCGCAGGATCAGGAAGGCCTCGCTGAAACGCGCCAAGGTGAAGATGACGCCGACCGCAACGACCCGCCAGTAGACCGGTCCGAGTTGCCGCATTGCGGCAGTGTTGAGCGGACTCTTCGCGGGCTCCCGGCTGGCATCCGGCTCCGGCTCGGTCACTGCGAAGGTGATCAGTCCGAACGACAGGAACGCCGGCAGCACCGCCACCCAGAACACGGCGACAAAATGATCTGAGGTCCACCACATCAGTCCGATTGCGACCAGCGGTCCGACGAAGGCGCCGACCGTGTCGAGCGATTGCCGCAGGCCGAAGCTCGCGCCGCGCAGGCCCATCGGCGAAATATCGGCGATCAGTGCATCGCGCGGTGCGCCGCGAATGCCTTTGCCGACGCGATCGATGAAGCGCGCTGCCACCAGCCAGCCCACGCTTGGGGCAAGCGGGAACAACGGTTTTGTCAGTGCAGCCAGCCCGTAGCCCAGGGCCGCGAGCAGCTTGCGACGGCCGAGCCAGTCGGACAGGGCTCCGGAGAAGATCTTGGTGATGGCGGCGGTCGCCTCCGCGATGCCCTCGATGAAGCCGACGGTGAGGGTGGAGGCGCCGAGCATGGTGACGAGATAGACCGGCAGCAGCGCATGAATCATCTCGGAGGAGATATCCATCAGCATCGAGACGAAGCCGAGCACCCAGATCCCCCTGGGCAGCCTGGCATGGGCGGCATTCGGTGTGGTCGTCGTCACGTCGTGGACGTCTCCTTGGTCTTCGTTTCAGGCAACAAAAAACCCGCCAGCGGCGGGTTTGTCCATGCTCCCGCCACAGGCAGAGGCTGATGGCGTTGCCTTGGGCAGGAGTCATCAGCCCATTGCAGTCACGCGACCGCCGGGCGGTTGTCGGGGGACTCCATCCCCATCTGTCGGGTCAGCCTAGCATGGAAATCAGGGGGAACAAGAGATGTCTCCGTCATTCCGGGGCGATGCGCGGCATCGAATCCGGAATCTCGAGCTTCCCCGGTGCGCAATTGCGCACCTGAGGTTCGGCTCTTCGAGCCGCCCCGGAATGACGGCTGAAAGTCAGCACCGCGGCGCGCGAGCGTGGCGAATTCGCGGTGGCTTTGCGCGAAGCCCTCGAATCTCTAACCCGCAAATCTCTAACCTGAATGTGAAGCCCAAGCGATCTTCGTGCTTTGCGGCACGGCGTTTGCGTGTCACCATCGCGTCATACGACGGGAGACTGCGATGCGCTTGCTGTTCTCGATCGGGGCTGTGCTGGTGGCCGGCGTGCTTGCCGGAGGGGACGTCGCGGGCTTCGCGGCACCAAGTTCTAAATTCGGATCGCCGAAATTCGAACCAATGAGACAGCAGCGACAGGCGGCCGACGGCGATGCGCAGTCGGTTGATGTCGAGCTGATCCTCGCGGTCGATGTCTCCTACTCCATGGATATGGACGAGCTCGCGATCCAGCGCGAGGGCTATGCCCAGGCGATCCAGTCCAAGGAGTTCCTGCAGGCGCTCAAGGCCGGCCCCAACGGCAGGATCGCGGTGACCTATTTCGAGTGGGCCGCCTCGAGCGACCAGAAGATCATCATCCCCTGGCGCCTCATCGACGGACCGGAGACGGCGGATGCGGTCGCAGCCGAGATCTTGAAGACGCCGATCCGGCGCGCCTCACGCACCTCGATCTCAGGCGCGATTGGATTTGCCATGCCGCTGTTCGACGAGAATCCCTATCACGGGCTTCGCCGCGTCATCGACATCTCGGGCGATGGTCCCAACAACAATGGCGGCCCTGTCACGGTGGCGCGCGATCTCGCACTCGAGAAGGGCATCATCATCAACGGCCTGCCGATCATGGTGAAGGAGCCGTCCTATTCGACGATGGATATCGACAATCTCGATTACTATTACGAGGACTGCGTGATCGGCGGACCCGGCTCCTTCGTGATCGCGATCAAGGATCGCGAGAAGTTCAAGGAGGCGATCCGCACCAAGCTGCTGATGGAGGTGGCGGGCCGAACTCCCACGGTGGTGCACGTTGCGGACAAGGACAAGGAGCCGCGCGTGAGCTGCCTGATCGGCGAGAAGATCTGGTCGGATCGCTGGGGCCGCTGAGGTGCTCGATGAGACCATCCGTCGCCTCGCGGCCGGCGGCTGAAATTAACTGTCCGTTAACTCCGCCGTGCCCCTAATCCAACTGTTTCTGAACGTTGCTGATGCTGCCTGTCGCCGCTCGCAGGCCAGCGAGCCCGTCGAACTCGTCCATCGCATATACTCATGTCCGTCGTCGCGCCAAGCACCAGCCAGATTTCGCCCGCCAACGAGCGGCTGTACCACCAGAGCGCCTTGATCGGCGACTGGAAGGGCACTTGGGCGGGCAACAACCAGCCTGTCGGCTTCAAGGTCGTGAACATCCGCGGCAACCGAGCGCAGGTCGAGTACACCCATAACGGCCACACCGAGCGCGGCTTTGGCGAAGTTCAGGGCACGCTCATCAACTTCGGCGGGGTCACGGTCGGCACCAAGGACGGCAAGAACATGGTGCTGCTGTTCTCCTTTGGGGGCAGCGGCAAGCAGACTGCAACTCTCGAGAAGCAGGCGCCACCGGCCTCCGACAGCCGCCTGATGGGGAGCTGGGGTGGCTATTCCAGCGACATCGGCAAGAGCGCGAGCTTCAAGGTGCTCTCGGTCAACGGCAATGAAGCCCAGGTCAGCGTCACCACCGAGGGCATCACCCGCCAGGGCACCGGCATCGTCTACAAGAACGTCATCATGTTCGGCCAGGCGCAGATCGCGACGGACGACGGGCAGAACGGCAAGATCACCTACCAGGTCGGCACCAAATCCTTCATGGTGCCGGTGACGAAATATCCGCCGGCGGATTCGTCATCCTCGGTCGACCGGACCGCGTAGCAGTTCGCCGGTGCTTCGCACCGACGCCGCAGCTTGACATGGTCGGCTGCGGCGCCCAGCGCGATCAAAATCAGATCCGTGCTTCCAGGATCAGGTTGAACGGCGTTTCCGCGGCGCGGCGGAAGCGCGACAAGCCGCCTTCGTTCGCGACCTTGCGTAGCCTTGCCTCGCCGGCTTGCGCGCCGAGTGCGAGGCCCACCTCCTGGTCGAGCGAGGCCGGTGTGCAGATCATGGTCGATGCCGCGTAATAGACGCGCCCGACCGGGTTGAGATTGTCTTCGAGCCGGTCGCCCGCGAATGGCTCGACCAGCATGCAGGTGCCGTCCTTCGCCATGCTCTGGCGCACATGACTGATGGCGCCGACGGGATCGCCCATGTCGTGCAGGCAGTCGAAGAAGCAGACGAGATCGTAGCCCTCGGCCGGATAGGTCTTGGCCGAGTGAACCGCGAAGCTGACGCGATCGCCGAGCCTGGCCTCGGCGGCCGCCTTGCGCGCCGCCTCGATCGAACCCTCGTGATAGTCGAAGCCATAGAAGCGGGAGTTTGGAAAGGCCTCCGCCATCAGCCGTGTCGAGACGCCATGTCCGCAGCCGACATCGGCGACCTTGGCGCCGCGCTTCAGCTTGTCCACGACGCCGTCAAGCGCGGGCAGCCATTCCTGCACCAGGTGATGCATGTAGCCGGTGCGGAAGAAGCGGGCGGTGCCGCAGAACAGGCACTCGCTGCGCCGGTTCCAGCCGACGCCCTTGCCGGACTTGAAGGCGTCGGTGACCTTCGGCTCGTCGAGAAAGGCTGCGGCAATGACGTTGCCGACCGCGCCAAGGAACACCGGGCTGTCCTGGTCAGCGAGCGCCATCGCCTGCTCCGGCAGCATGGAGAACTTTCCCGAGCCGGCATCGTATTCGACGTAGCCGGATGCCGCCTGGCTCGCCAGCCATTCGCGGACATAGCGCTCCGCCGTTCCGGTGGCCTTTGCAAGTTCGGCCGAGTTCATCGGTCCCTTGGCGGCGAGAGCGCGATAGAGGCCGAGCTTGTCGCCCAGGAGGACCAGCGATGCGTTCATCGCCGCCCCGACCTCGGTAATCATCTTGCCCATAAAGGCATTCAACTTGTCGGAATTGACCTCCATGACAGCCTCCATCGAATGTCGGGCATTTTCAAAGGTCTGCGCAATCGCGCGTGATCGGACGGCATCGGGCTTTCGCGGTCAAAGCCGCGGCTTCAGCTTGCGCGTCCCTTTCAGTGGGTCAATCCGGCACGCAGGAGGTTCAAAGCGTCGGGTCTGGAACCCGATGGCGTGATCAGCGGCATCGCATCACTGGCATTCGCACCTTGGCGGGCGTATATTTTGCGCACCATTCTGACGGTTACCTCGATGCCCGGCTTTACTCGTACCTGCGGTCTTACTGCTCTTCTCGCACTGCTCTGCCTTGGCGGCGGACCTGCTCATGCCCAGGTCGCGCCTGTGCAGTATTGGATTCCGGGCGGGGCTTTCGGCTATGGCGGCAGCACTGAGAGCTACAGCAATGGCTATGATTTCCGTCCCGGCTTTTTCGTCGGAAGCCAGAGCGGCAATCTCGGCCTGAGCGGTTTCACCCAGGCTGGATCTTCAGGCAATTTCAGCGCGCTCTCCTTCGACAGCACGCAGTTCGGCTACAACATGAAGACCGCGGGCGGCTCGCCCGTGACCTTCTTTGCCGGCTTCGACACGCTGAAATACGGTAACGGCATCGGCAGCTCGGTTGCACCGCTGACCTCCGCCGCCGGTCCCGGCTACGGCGGATTTGCGGGCGTCGAATTCAAGCCGACGTCCAATCTCAGCCTGTCGTTCGGCGCCGGGTTCACCCAGCGCGACTCCGGCCTCATGGACAGCGATATCAGGTCGAACATGCTGCCGGGCGAGTCGCCGGCGCTGGGCCAGCTGCGACGCTGAAGCGCGATGACGATTCAACCCGATCTCATCGCGCTTTAGCGGCTGAACTTCGCCACCAGCTCGACATGCGGCGTGTGGCGGAACTGATCGACCGGGACGACATTCTCGATCTTGTAACCGCCATCGATCAGCAGCCGCGCGTCACGGGCGAAGGTCGCGACATTGCAGGACACTGCGATCACCACGGGCACCTTGCTCGCCGCGAGTTTCAGCGCCTGTGCCTGTGCGCCCTGGCGCGGCGGATCGAATATCACGGCATCGAAATCGCGCAGCTCCGGTGGCACCAGCGGACGGCGGAACAGGTCACGCGGCTCGCACTTGATCGGCTTCAGTCCCGGCGTGCGCGCCGCCTTCGCGAGCGCGGCGATCGCGCCGGCGTCGCTGTCATAGGCGGTGACGCGGGCTTTCTCGGCGAGCCTGAGCGCAAACGGACCGACGCCGCAGAAGAGGTCGAGAACCTCCTTCGCCTTGCCGACGCGCTCGGCGACGAGTGAAGCAAGCGTCTCTTCACCGGCCACGGTTGCCTGCAGGAACGAGCCCGGCGGCAGCGTCACCTCGGCGCGGCCCATCCGCACCGTTGGCGGCAGGCGTTGCAGCACCAATTCGCCATGCCGCGTCAGCCGCGCCAGACCATGCTGCTCGGCGACGCGCGACAGCGCGGTGACCAGCGGCGTCGGCAGCGGGCCGGAGCCGCGCACGTCGACATCGAGGCCGTTGATGGTGGCGGTCACCTGGATGTCGAGCGGTTTGGTCACCGGCATTTTCGACGTCAGCGGCTCGGCAATGGCCCAGGCGGCATCGAGCGCGCCTTCCAGCGCGGGATCGAGGATCGGACAGCGGTCGATCGGGATCACGTCGTGCGAGCTCGTCGCGGAAAAGCCGACCTTGAGCACGTCATGCGTGCCGAACCTTCCGTGCAGCGTGACGCGCCTTCGCCCGGCACCATGCGCATCGACCAGCGGGGCCACCTCGCAAGGAACGCCGGCCTGCGCCAGCGTCTCGACCACGATGTTGCGTTTCCAGGCCTGGTAGGGCTCCGCCGCCCAATGCTGGATCGCACAGCCGCCGCAGACGCCGAAATGCGGGCAGAACGGTTCGATGCGCTCGGGGCTGGCGATATCGACCGCCAGCAGCTTGCGACGGTCGGGATGATGGCCGGCAACGTGATCGACCTCGACGCTCTCGCCGCCAAGCGTGTAGGGCACATAGATCGCATCGCCCGTCGTGAGTGAAACGCCGTCGCCGCGATGGCCGACATGATCGATCATGACACGTTCAACCACGGCGCGCGCCCAGGAAGAATTCGATATTGCCGTCACCGCCTGATATCGAGGAGGGAAACACCTCGATCTTGGTGCAGCCGAGCGAGGCGGCAAAGGCCGCGATGTCGTCGCAGATCTCTTGATGCACGGCGGCGTCGCGGATGATGCCTTTCTTGTTGTGCTTCCTGTCAGCCTCGAATTGCGGCTTGATCAGCGCCAGCAGGCTCATCGGCGCGGCCGCCAGCGACAGCGCAACGGGAAGTACGGTCTTCAGCGAAATGAAGCTGACGTCGATGACGACGACATCGGGCCGCGCCGGCAGCCGCTTGCCCTCATAGGCGCGGATGTCGGTCTCCTCCATCGACACGATTTTGGGATGCCCGCGCAGCGAGGCGTGCAACTGACTGGTGCCGACATCGACGGCGAACACCAGGCTCGCGCCGTTCGCCAGCAGCACCTCCGTAAAACCGCCGGTGGAGGCGCCGACGTCGAGGCAGACATGATCCTCGATCTCGATTCTGTAGCGCTCCAGCGCGCCGGCGAGCTTGACGCCGCCGCGCGAGACGTAGGGATGCGCCGGCTCGGCCTGGATCACGGCGTCCTCGGCGATCGTCTCCGAGGGTTTTTCGACCTGCTTGTCGTTGGCCGTGACGAGCCCGGCCTCGATTGCCGCGCGCGCCCGCGCCCGGCTCTCGAACAGGCCGCGCTCGACCAGCAGAACATCCGCGCGTTTGCGGGCAGGGGACATCGATCTCTCCAGCGATTGATCGCTATGTAGCGATCAATCGCGCGGCCGCCATCCGGACGCAAGCCTCGAACGCGGCCAGATCATGCCAGACGTCAACAGGCATTTGCGCCGGCGTCGCCAGCGGGCAGCCATGCAGCTCCAGCGCATGGATCATCATCAGGTTATCGACGAGACCAAAATCCTCGACGGTCAGCCCCTGCGCATCGACCAGCCGTCCGTCCTCAGGGGTGACGGCCATGAAGCGACTGAGGCGGTCGGCATAGGTGGCGGGATCGTTGCAGTAAGCGAGGCAAAACTTGCGGCGGCCGGCCATGTAGCCGAGTTCGTAGACGGTGCCGGGGTCGGCGCCGGCACCGCGGAACGGCGTCAGGTTTGCGATGATGGCGTCGGCCTCGTCCATCATCGCCTCATTGCTGCAAAAGATCCGCCGGGAGGCGTCTGAAGCGGTGAGGTCGATGGCGTTGTCGAGGGGATAGAGACCGGTAAGACCGTGGGCGGTGCAGATCGCGGCTTTGCGGCGGCCGATCTCAACCGCATCCGGCAGGAACACGTCGGGACCTGCCAGATAGATTTTCATGGAAATAGAACCAGGGAAATTTGGGTCGAGATGCGAGCCGCAGTCTGCTCCCTCCCCCGCCTGCGGGGGAGGGGTGGGGAGAGGGTGTCTCCGCAACGGGATAGTCTCCCAGAGGATAGAACCCTCACCCGGCGGCTTCGCGCCGACCTCTCCCGCAAGCGGGAGAGGTGATTAGCCTCAAGCCAGCTTGACCGTCTCGGCCTTCACATCCTTGCCGAGCGCTTCGAACACCTTGGCGACGATGCCCTTGGCGTCGAGGCCGGCGCGGGCGTACATCGCGGCCGGGGTGTCGTGATCCTGGAATACGTCGGGCAGCACCATCGTGCGGAACTTGACCATGCCGGTGTCGAGCACGCCCTGATCGGTCAGGAACTGCGCGACATGCGAGCCAAAGCCGCCGACCGAGCCCTCCTCGATCGTGATCAGCACGTCGTGGTCGCGGGCGAGCTTCAGCACCAGCTCGGTGTCGAGCGGCTTCATGAAGCGCGCATCGGCGATCGAGGTGGAGAGGCCATGGGCGGCGAGCTCGTCGGCCGCCTTCTCGCATTCGGCCAGACGCGTGCCGAACGAGAGCAGGGCGATCTTGCTGCCTTGGCGGATCATGCGGCCCTTGCCGATCTCGAGCGGAATGCCGACCTCGGGCATCTCGATGCCGCGGCCTTCGCCGCGCGGATAACGCAGCGAGCTCGGACGGTCGTTGATCGCGACCTGGGTCGCCACCATGTGCACGAGCTCGGCTTCGTCGGCCGCAGCCATGATCACCATGTTGGGCAGACAGCCGAGATAGGCGTTGTCGAACGAGCCGGCATGGGTCGCGCCGTCGGCGCCGACGAGGCCGGCGCGGTCGATGGCGAAGCGCACGGGCAGGTTCTGGATCGCGACGTCATGGACGATCTGGTCGTAGCCGCGCTGCAGGAAGGTCGAGTAGATCGCGCAGAACGGCTTGTAGCCCTCGGTCGCGAGACCGGCGGCGAAGGTCACGGCGTGCTGCTCGGCAATACCGACGTCGAAGGTGCGGTCCGGGAACGCCTTGTTGAAGATGTCGACGCCGGTGCCCGACGGCATCGCCGCGGTGATGGCGACGATCTTGTCGTCCTTCTGCGCTTCCTTGACGAGGCTCTGGCCGAACACGTTCTGGTAGGCCGGCGCATTCGGCTTGGCCTTGGCCTGGGTGCCGGTGGCGACGTCGAACTTGACGACGGCGTGGTACTTGTCGGCGGAGGCTTCCGCCGGGCCGTAGCCCTTGCCCTTTTGCGTCACGACATGGACCAGGATCGGGCCGGTCTCCATGTCGCGGACGTTCTTCAGCACGGGCAGGAGATGGTCGAGATTGTGGCCGTCGATCGGGCCGACGTAATAGAAGCCGAGCTCCTCGAACAGCGTGCCGCCGTCCATCATGAAGCCGCGGGAATATTCCTCGACGCGGTTGGCGCGGTTGGCGAGGATCTTGGGCAGGCGCTTGTTGATCTGCTTGGCCGCATCGCGCAGCGTGCGATAGGTCTTGCCGGAGTAGAGGCGCGACAGATAGGCGCTCATGGCGCCGACCGGCGGAGCGATCGACATGTCGTTGTCGTTGAGGATCACGATCAGGCGCGAATTCATGGCGCCGGCATTGTTCATGGCCTCATAGGCCATGCCCGCCGACATCGCACCGTCACCGATCACGGCGATAACGTTGTTCTTGCCGCCGGAGAGATCGCGCGCGACGGCCATGCCGAGACCGGCCGAGATCGAGGTCGAGGAATGCGCGGCGCCGAACGGGTCGTAATCGCTCTCGCTGCGCTTCGTGAAGCCGGACAGGCCGCCGCCGGTGCGCAGCGTGCGGATGCGGTCGCGGCGACCGGTGAGGATCTTGTGCGGATAGGCCTGATGGCCGACGTCCCAGATCAGCCGGTCACGCGGCGTGTCGAAGACGTAGTGGATCGCGGTGGTGAGCTCGACCACGCCGAGGCCAGCGCCGAAGTGACCGCCGGTCACCGAGACGGCATCGATCGTTTCCTGCCGCAGCTCGTCGGCGACCTGGCGAACCTGCTCGACCTTGAGCTTGCGCAGGTCTTCCGGCGTCCGGATGGTGTCGAGAAGCGGCGTTTTACTGTATGCGTTCACGGCGATTTCCAATTTGTCAGCGCCGGAAGGTCATTCCGGTGCGCGATGGGTTTGCACAATATCGGCGCAGCGCGAGTCCTTAAACCGTCGGAGCCACCTGCATGGGGCAAGGCCCCGTCTTCAAGCTTAGGTGAGCCTAAGTGCGCTCCGGTTCAGTCTCTGTGATCCCTGTCACGTAGATCGGCTTCGTCCGTCCCAGCCAATTTCATTAGCGATTTGAGGCACTTGACATCGAAAATCGGTCCCCACGTCAAGGCTAACAAAAAGCCACACTCCGCGCAGCTTTACACCAAAGCTTGGGCCAAAGCCAACCCACAGGGCCGATCACGGGTATGCAGGTGCAACCGGCGGGCCAATTTGGTTAATCGGGGCGCCGGAGGGAAGGTTCCAATTCTGCCCGGTTCCTTGGCTGGATTCTTTGCGGAAAGACAGCCTTTTCGGCGGAATTCGCGGGATGGAGAACGCCGAGGCGGGAACTCTCCGGCCCTAGCGTTCCCTTCGCCGGCCAAGACGGGGCGTGCGATCTTGAAAAATTGCAGGCGGCTGATGCGCGAGGCGGGTGGCTGCGGGCCTTACTGCACGTCCAGGGGCGCCGTGCCGGCGGCCTGGCCACCGGCGTCGGTGGTGATCTTGTCGACGCGCGCCTCGGCCTGGCGCAACAGCTCCTCGCAGCGCCGCTTCAGGGCTTCGCCGCGTTCGTAGATCGTGACGGATTCCTCGAGCGGCACCTTGCCGTCCTCGAGCCGCTTCACGATCGATTCGAGTTCCTCGATCGCGCGTTCGAAGGTGAGCCTGGAGACGTCGACTTGGGTATTTTCGGCCATATCCGTTTCCGATTGCCCGATTCGCTGCGCTTGCAAAACAGCAGAGTTTTGCGGGCTTAATGTGGCGGGTATCTCAAGCGCCCATCAGGGCGCCGACATGCGCCGTAACAGATTCTTTCAGTCCTTGCAGGTCGTAGCCGCCTTCAAGCACAGAGACAACGCGTCCCCCGGCGGACTTGTCGGCGAGGTCCATCAGCTTGCGCGTCACCCAGGCATAATCCTCCGCGCGCAAGTTCAGCGAGGCCAGCGGATCGCGGTAGTGCGCATCGAAGCCCGCGGAGATGATGAGAAGCTCGGGGCTGAATTTCTCCAGCCGCGGCAGGATCAGATTCTCGAACGCGCTGCGGAATTCGGGGCCGCCGTCTTCCGAGGCGAGCGGCGCGTTGACGATGGTGTCGTGATCGCCGCGCTCGCCCTTGGCGCCGGTGCCCGGAAACAGCGGCATCTGGTGGGTCGAGCAGTACATCACTGATGGATCCGACCAGAAGATGTCCTGGGTGCCGTTGCCGTGATGCACGTCGAAATCGACGATGGCGGCGCGCTTGATGCCGTATTTGCGCTGCGCATGGCGCGCGGCGATGGCGACATTGTCGAAGAAGCAGAAGCCCATCGGCTTGCCGATCTCGGCGTGGTGGCCGGGCGGGCGCACCGCGACGAAGGCGTTGCGGTGCTCGCCGTTCATCACGGCCTCGGTCGCCGCCACCGCGCCGCCGACGCCGCGCATCACCGCTTCCCAGGTACCCGGGGACATCGAGGTGTCGCCGTCGAGATAGATCTGGCCGCTGGTCGGCGCGACGTGGCGCAGCTCGGTGACGTAGTGCTCGTTGTGGCAGAGCGTGACGAGATCGAGATCGCCCTCCGGCGCCTGATCGCGCGCCAGGAACTGGAAGCGCTCGACCGACAGCGCTTCCTCCACCGCACGCAGGCGATCCGGGCGCTCGGGGTGTCCCGGCGGCGTGACATGGTCGAGGCAGGCCTTGTGGGAAAGAAGAAGCGTGCTCATCAGGTCGGCCTCACGGGGAACGAACTCTCGACGTCGCTTGACGCATCCGGCGCCAAAACGCAATGCAAAACCCAATCTAGGCGTTCCGTAGCGAATGGCAAAGGCCCGACCCGTTCCGCCCCCTTTGATCCAGATCAATTGACGCGCAGGATGCGGGTGGCCGGCAACGGGCCGATCGGACCATGCGCCTTAAAGAAGGCAAACAGCGCGTCGGAATCGTAGCCGCCATATTGCGGCGAGGTGCCCTGCTTGGCGACGGTAAAACCGTCGCCGCCGACCGCCAGATAGTCGTTAAGGGTCACGCGATAGAAGCTGGCCGGCTCGATCGGCTTGCCGTTGAGCGTCATCTTGTCGGCCATGATGCGCTCGCCGAATGGCTTTGACGCGTCCCAGCTGTAGCTGAACCCGATCGAGACCTGGAGGATTCGCGGCCGCTTCGGATCGAGCCATTGCTGCTCCAGCATATCCTTGAGCTGACTGCCCGTGAGCGTCATGGTGACGAGGCGGTTGCGGAACGGCTGGCTTGCGAACAGGTCGCCATAGGACACCGCGCCGTTGTCCTTGGGGACGAGATCCGTGCGGATGCCGCCGGGATTGGTCAGCGCGATGACAGCGCTGCCGTCCTTGGCATCCTTCGTCGCGGCGAGCTGGGCATCGGCGATGACGTCACCGAGTGCGCTTTCACCGGCTTCGTTCGGAACGCGCGACAGCGTCTGCGTCACCGATCCGGCCGGCCGGTTGGCGATCGGCGCCGAGAGCTTGTCATAGGCGTCGATCAGCGCGGTTTGCTCCGGATCCCTGGCCAGCGAGGCGTTGGCGACGATGACGTTCTCGGCTTTGGCGCCGACGATGTCGCGGGTTGCAGGATCGAGCTTGAGGTCGATCGCGGTCACCAGCGTGCCGTATTTGTCGCCGCTGGTGACGAGCCGCCCATCGATATCGCAGACATAGGCGCGGTGCGTGTGGCCGCTGACGATGACGTCGACGGCCGGGTCGAACTTCTTGACGATGTCGACGATGGGCCCGGTAATGCCAGGGCATTCGTTGTAGTCGCCTGCGGGCTCACCGCCCTGGTGGATCAGCACCACGATCGCCTCGACCCCCTTCGCCTTCAGCTGCGGCACCAGTGCGTTCACCGTCTCGGCCTCATCGCGAAATTCCAGTCCCGCAATGCCCTTGGGCGAGACGATGCCGGCGGTCTCCTTCAGGGTCAGCCCGATGAAGGCGACCGGAATCCCATCGAACTCGCGGATCTCGTAAGGCGGCAGCACGCTCTTGCCGGTCGCGGTCTCTACCGTGGACGCCGCGAGATAGTGGAATTTGGCGCCGGTGAAAGCATGCGGCCCCTGGCAGCCGTCTTCGGGATGGCAGCCGCCATTCTGCATCCTGAGCAGCTCGGTCTTGCCTTCGTCGAATTCGTGGTTGCCGACCGAGGTGATCGCAAGCCCCATCATCGAAAGCGATTCGACCGAGGGCTCGTCGTGAAACATCGCCGACAGGAACGGGCTCGCCCCGATCAGATCGCCGGCGGCGACGAAGATGGTGTTCTTGTGCCCCTCGCTCAGCTGCTTCACCAGCGTCGCCATGTATTCGGCACCGCCGGCGGCCACCATCACCTTCCTGGTCTTGTCTTCGGGGTCATTGATGCGGATGCCGCCCGGCGGCGAACGGAGGTTGCCGTGGAAATCGTTGATCGCGAGAATCCGCAGCTCGACCGGCGCTGCGGTCTGCGCCGCGGCGGAGAGGGGGAGAAGCGCGAGCGAAAGCGTGGCAAGGATGGATTGGTATCGCATGGAACAAGATTAATCGCTCGGCGCGAAGATTTCACGAAAGTTCTCGCTGTCATCCCGGGGCGCGCGGAGCGCGAGCCCGGAATCCATCGGGCGGCAGACAGTCCTACTTCCTCTTCTTCCTGTTCGCGAACGCATTGAACGCGGCAATCGCATCGTTGGACTTCAACCGCTCGCCGAACAGATGGGCCTCCTGGTCGATGCGGCGGGTCAGTTCTTCCGGCGGGGCGCGCAGCAGCTTGCGCGAGATTGCGACCGCATCGGCCGGAAGCCGGCAGATGTCGCGCGCCACCTTGCGGGCTTCGACCTCGGTATGTCCCGGCGACACCACGGTGTTGACGAAGCCGGCGGCATGGGCCTCGGCGGCCGTGAAGCTGCGGCCCATCACCAGCATGGCGAAGGCGCGCTGGTAACCCATGGTGCTGGGCATCAGGAGGCTGGCGGCACCGACCGGAACGAGCCCGAGATTGATGTAGGGCGCCGAGAAGGTCGCGGCGTTCGAGGCGAGCACATAGTCGCAGTGAAACAGCATCACGGTGCCTATGCCGATCGAGGCACCGTCCACGGCTGCGATGATCGGCTTGACGTTGAGCGCCAGCGAGTAGAGGAATTTGGCGCCGTCCGACAACGTCTCCGGACGGGCCGCGTCGGCATGCATGAAGTCGTCGATATCGTCGCCGGCGGTGAACACGCCGGAGCCGCCGGTGATGATCATGCAGCGGATATCGGGATTATTCTGTGCGGTGTCGATCGCCCGGCTCATCTCGCGATACATGTGCTGCGTGATCGCGTTCTTCTTGCCGGGACGGCGCAGGGTGATGACGCGTGTGCCGCGGTCGTCCGTGACGATGATATTGCCGTTCGGCATGAGCACTCCCTGCGCTCGCCGCGGCGCCTGCCGCTGGCGAGTCTTGCACAGCTCAGCCTACATGATCCCGCAGGCGTGCCAATCCTGTGGCTCAATCAATTCGGCAGTGATGCCGTTAAAATGGTTGCATGACACCCGCCCGATGGCGTCGGGGGAACGACCCAGCAGCGCGATTTGCGCATTGCAACAATCGGCTACATCTTTCATTTGAAAAACCGGTGGTTGTGCGTCACGATCAGCCGTTCGTTCCATCAGACCGATATTTGACGATGATCGCCGCAACGGAGGTTGACGAGTCCTCGCTGCGCTACCGCGGCTGGCGCGTGGTGCTGGCCTGTTTCCTGATGGCCTTCTTCATGTTCGGCTTTGGGCTCTACGGCCAGGGCGTCTATCTCGCCGAGCTCCAGCGCGCCCATGGCTGGCCGGGCACGCTGGTATCCTCGGCCAGCACCTTCTCGTTCCTGCTGAGCGCCGTCCTTGTGATCTTTACCGATGATCTGCTCGTCCGCATCGGGTTGCGCGCGCTGATCCTGTGCGGGCTTGCGGCGCTTGGCGCATCGACCGCGCTGCTGGGATTGATGCAATTGCCCTGGCAGCTCTATCTAGCCTATGCCCTGATGTCGATCGGCTGGACCGGAATGGGCTCGGTGGTGATCGCCACCGTGCTGAACGCCTGGTTCGAGCGACGGCGCGGGCTCGCGCTCAGCCTCGCCTTCAACGGCGCCACCTGCGGCGGCATCATCCTCGTTCCCGTTCTGTTGGCGCTGAGCACCAGCATCGGCTTCCGTTGGGCCATGCTGGCGGCGACCATCGTGATGGTGGCGCTGGTCTTGCCGGTGGTCGTCGTCTTCACCGGCTGGCCGGCCGCCGCGTCGCTGCATGCAGCGGGATCAGTTTCCAGCGGCGGCAACGCCGCGCGCCATTCGCGCCGGGCGCTGCTCGCCGTTGCATCATTCTGGACCATGGTGCTGCCGATCGCGATCGCGCTGCTGGCGCAGATGGGATTCATCATTCACCAGGTGACGTTCCTCGAACCATTGATCGGCCGCGCCAG
This sequence comes from Bradyrhizobium sp. CCBAU 51745, assembly GCF_028128715.1. Lineage (NCBI taxonomy): Bacteria > Pseudomonadati > Pseudomonadota > Alphaproteobacteria > Hyphomicrobiales > Nitrobacteraceae > Bradyrhizobium > Bradyrhizobium sp. CCBAU 51745. The sequence goes on from NZ_LBJP01000093.1 coordinate 803,330, forward strand.
TGCGGGCCTCGCGGTCACCATCATGGCCGCGATGGCGGTGATCGGGCGACTCACGCTCGGCCTGTTCGTCGACCGGCTCGATCCGCGGCTTGCCTGCGCGGCGTCGATGATGAGCCAGGCGGCGGCCTTGCTCGTGCTCCTGCACAGCCAGAGCCCGATCGTGCTGCTGTTGTGCTGCGCCGTCTACGGCTTCTCGATCGGCAACATGATCACCTTTCCGCCCTTGATCATCCAGCGCGAGATCGGCAGTGCAGCGTTCGCGGCCGCGATGGGGCTGGGTACGTCGATCAGCGGCATCGTCAGCGCCTTCGGTCCCGGCATTGTCGGCCTCGTGCGCAGCGCGAGCGGCGACTACACCATTGCGTTTGCGATGTGCGTGGCGCTCGACGTGATCGCGGCCGGCATCGTGCTGTGGCGGCCGGGAAAGAGGGCGGAGGTCGCTGCCCGTAGGGCGGATTAGCGAAGCGTAATCCACCTCTTCTGTTCACGCGGCGGCACAAGCGGTGGGTTACGCCTACGGCTAACCCACCCTACGCACCGACGCTCGCGGCAAGCAGCTTACCCCAACAGCACCGCATCCGCCGCCGCGACCGAGTCAGCGCTTTCCGTCACGGTGCGCTCGAGCGCGCCCGCCTGCACGGTGATGTTCTCGGCGAAGAAGCGCGCGAGCGAGACGTAGCGCGCCGCCTCGGTGTTGCCGTCGGCTTTCGCTGCGAGCGCCTCGGAGGCGAGCAGGCAGCCGCCGAGCGTTGAGCCGAACTGCTGCAGATAGGGCGTCGCGCCGGCGAGCGCCTCGTTCGGCGCCGACGTGACGCGTTCGAGCAGCCACTTGCTGCTGCGCCTCAAGGCCTCCAGCGCCTCGCGCAGCTTTACGCCGGTGGTGCCGAAGGCGGGATCGTTGGAGGCCTCGACCTGTTTGACCGTGGCAGAGAGCTCGTCGATCAGCGCCCACACCGCCGCGCCGCCATTGGCGGCAAGCTTGCGCGTCACGAGGTCGATCGCCTGGATGCCGTTGGTGCCTTCATAGATCGTGGTGATGCGGGCATCGCGATAATGCTGCGCGGCGCCGGTCTCCTCGATGAAGCCCATGCCGCCATGGATCTGCACGCCGAGATAGGCAACCTCGTTGCCGATATCGGTGGAATAACCCTTTGCCATCGGCGTCAGCAACGCCGCGCGTGCGGCCGCATCGGCGCGGACCTTCGGATCCCTGGCGCGCATGGACACGTCGAGCGCGACCGCTGTCGCATAGCAGATGGTGCGCGCGGCCGCGGTCTGCGCCCGCATCCGCATCAGCATGCGCTTGACGTCGGGGTGCACGAAGATCGCATCCGATCCGTCGCCCTTTTTGCCGACGGCGCGGCCCTGCTTGCGCTCCTGCGCATAGGCGAGCGCCTGCTGATAGGCGCGATCGGCGATGCCGACGCCTTCCAGGCCGACGCCGAGACGGGCCTGGTTCATCATCGTGAACATGCAGCGCATGCCCTGGTTCTCTTCGCCGATCAAAAATCCGATGGCGCCGCCATGGTCGCCCATGGTCATGGTGCAGGTGGGGGAGGCGTGCATGCCGAGCTTGTGCTCGACGCCCGAGGCAAAGATGTCATTGCGTGCGCCGAGCGAGCCGTCTTCATTGACCATGAATTTCGGCACCAGGAACAGCGAGATGCCCTTGGTGCCCGCGGGGGCATCGGGCAGGCGCGCCAGCACGAAATGCACGATGTTGTCGGTCATGTCGTGCTCGCCATAGGTGATGAAGATCTTCGTCCCCTTGATGCGATAGGTGCCGTCGGCCTGCTTTTCGGCACGGGTGCGCAGCGCACCGACGTCGGAGCCCGCCTGCGCCTCGGTCAGCTGCATCGTGCCGGTCCATTCGCCGGTGACGAGCTTCTCCAGATAGATTTTCTTCAGCTCCTCGCTGCCATGCGCCTCCAGCGCCTCGATCGCCGAGGCCGTCAGCAGCGGGCAGAGGCCGAAGGCAATATTCGACGCGCTCCAGATCTCGGTGCAGGCGGCGTTGATCGCCAGCGGCAGGCCCTGGCCACCAAAGTCCTCGGAGCCCGAGACCGCGTTCCAGCCGCCGTCGATCCAGCGCTTGTAGGCGTCCGGCCAGCCCGGCGCCGTCGTCACCTTGCCGGCATCGAGCTTGATGCCATGCTCGTCGCCGACCTTGTTCAGCGGCGCCAGCACGTCGGTTGCGAATTTGCCGGCCTCTTCCAGCACGGCAGCGGCAATGTCGGCGTCGAAATCGCCGTAATGGCCGGCCTCCACGGCGGCCTTGAGGCCGGCGCCATGGTTGAGCGACAGCAGCATGTCAGAAATCGGCGCGCGGTAGGTCATGGCAAACTCCCCGTGGACAGGTTTGCCGCCGTATTCCCATGAAATGGCTGAGGCCTCAATGGGTGCGATACGGGACCGCATCGGGCCTTCGCCCCCGCCTATATTAAGGTGTGGCGCGCCCGCGCCCCGGGCGGTGGTATTTTGCCCCTCCAGGCGGTTGAAATGCCGCGCCGCACCCTATAGACCGGCTGCGACCGAAGGGAATCTGCGGGTGCCAGCTCGCCCGCCGTTCCCGTGGTCACCTGATGGGGCGTAGCCAAGCGGTAAGGCAGCGGATTTTGATTCCGCCATTCGGAGGTTCGATCCCTCCCGCCCCAGCCAGCTCCCGAGCACTACTGCACCCGTGCCAGCATCCGGCGGAAACGGGCAAGTGCGGCCGCCAGGAAGATTGCGCCAAGCGCGACAATCGCGGCGAGATGCGGCCAGACCTGGTCGATGCCGGCGCCCCGGCACAACACCGACTGCGTGAATTGCACGAAATGCACGGCCGGCGAAACCTGAATCGCGACCTGGAGCGGCTGCGGCATGGCTTCGAGCGGGGAGGCGCCGCCCGACAGCATGTTGAGGATGAGGAATACCGGGATCGCGAGCAGCGCGAACTGCGGCATGGTGTTGGCAATGGTCGCAAGCAGGATGCCGAGCGAGGCGATGGCGAAAAGATAGAGCACCATGCCGGCAACGAACAGCGGGATCGAGCCCGCGATCGGCACGTGCAATACGCCCTTGATCACGATGAGCAGCGACAACGTGCCGAAGAACGCCACCACCAGCGCATTGGCCCAGATCTTTCCGGCGGCGATCTCATGCGCGCGGACCGGCATGACCAGGAGATGTTCGATGGTGCCGCGCTCGCGCTCGCGAATGACCGCTGCGCCGACCAGCAGGATGGTCAGCATGGTCAGGTTCTCCACCAGCGCATTGATCGCCATGTGCCAGAAGCCTTCCAGGTTCGGATTGAAGAAGGCGCGTTCGACGCTGCGCACCGGCAGTTCGCGCGCGATGCCGCGGGAATGCAGATAGTTCGTCGTTTCCTGCTGCAGGATCGAGGACACGTAGCCGGCGCCGACTGCCGCCTGCGTCATGGCCGTGGCGTCGATGTTGAGTTGCACCGCCGGATCGCGCCGGTTCAGGACATCGGCCTGGAACCGCGGTGGGATGTCGAGCACGAAGGCGTACTGACCTTCATCCATGAGGCGGTCGACGGCAGAGCGGTCGACCGGGACGGGCCGGCGGAAATAGGGCTGCAGCAGCGCGTCGGCGATGCGGGTGGACAGCACCGAACGATCGGAATCGACGATGGCGACCGGCGCGTTGTTGACGTCGGTCGTGATCCCCGTCGACTCGCTATAGACGCTGAACGAGAAGGAATAGACCACGAAGAAGGCCAGCACCACGTCGCTTGCGAGACTCGCGAGCTCCTTGATGCCGAGGCGGAACACGTTGGAGAGCCACCGCGTCATGTCAGCCGTCCTGCTTGCGTAGCAAGAGGCTCGCCGCCACGAGATAGGCAAGTCCGAAGGCGAGCAGGATGAGATGATTCGGATAGAGTTCGACGAAGCCGCGCGCCTTGGTGATGGTGCCCAGCGAAATGTTCTGGAACCAGAGCGAGGGAAAGCTCATGCCGATGAAGCGACCGCTGCCCTGCAGGGCGGCGGCCGGGTAGAGGTAGCCGGAGAAGTTGATCGCCGGGACGGTGCTGACGATGGCGGTGACGATGATCGCGGCGACCTGGCTGCGCACGAAGACGGACACCAGAATGCCGAAGGCAGTGGAGGCGAAGACATAGAGCATGCCGCCCAGCGCGAGCGCGGCAACCGAGCCCTTGACGATCACGCCGAAGGCAAGGCTCGCCAGCACCAGCAGGCTGACGAAGCTGGCGCAGCTGAACAGAATGTAGGGCAGCTGCTTGCCGAGCAGGAACTCCGCGACCGTCGCCGGCGAGGCGTAGAGATTGGTGATCGATCCGAGCTCGCGCTCGCGCACCACGCCGAGGGCGGCGAGCATCGATGGGAACAGCACCATGAAGATCATGACCAGTCCGGGCGTGAGCGCGAACACGCTGCGGAAATCCTGGTTGTAGCGAAAGCGCGGCTCGAGCGATGCCGCCACGAGGTCCGGCACCGCACCGCGGGTGCGGCGCGCGAGGTCTTCGACATAGGAGAGCACGATGCCGTCCACGTAGTTGCGTGTCGTTTCGGCGTGGAAGGGCGTGGCACCGTCGAGGAAGAAGCCGACCTCGGGCTGGCGGCCGGCGACGAGATCGCGGCCGTAGCCGGGCGGGATGTCGATCACCAGGCGCAGGTCGCCAGCGCGCAGACGGCGATCGACCTCCGTCTCGCTGCGCAGTGGCGTCATCTGCCTGAAATAGCGCGAGGCGGCGAAGCTCTCGACCAGTTGCCGGCTGTCGGCGCTATGGTCGCGATCGAGCACGGCGAAAGACAGGTTCTCCACGTCGAAGGTGATGCCGTATCCAAAGGTCAGAAGCAGCAGCAGCGGACCGAGCAGCGCAAAGCCCAGCCGCACCCAGTCGCGCAGCAGTTCGCGCATCTCCCGGTAGCTGAATGCCCACATGCGGCGCAGCGATGCAAGCAGGCTGGCCGTCGGCAGCGGACGGGCTGCCGCCGAATTCGTCCAGACGGCGCGCGGGACTTCCTCGACCGTGCCCTCGGGATCGGCCTCTTCGAGATGGGCGATAAACGCGTCCTCCAGGCTGGCGGTGTCCTTGGCCAGCCGCAGCTCTGACGGCGTGCCGACGGCAAGCACCTTGCCGGCGTGCATGAGGGAGATGCGGTCGCAGCGCTCGGCCTCGTTCATGAAGTGCGTCGACACGAAGATGGTCACGCCGTCGCGCCGGGACAATTCGCCGAGCAAGCGCCAGAACATGTCGCGCGCGGCGGGATCGACCCCGGAGGTCGGCTCGTCCAGGATCATCACCTCGGGGCGGTGCAGGCATGCGGCTGCAAGCTGCAGCCGCTGCCGCATGCCGAGCGGCAGGCTCGGCGGCTTGCTGTTCGCCGCCTCGACCAGGCCGAAATGTTCCAGGGCCCGGTCGACAACCTGCTTCACCTCCGCTTCCGCGATACGATAGAGGCGCGCATCCAGCGCGAGATTTTCGCGGACCGTCAGCTCCTCGTAGAGCGAGAAGCCCTGCGACATGTAGCCGACGCGCAGGCGCGTGGAGAGGTCGCCCGCCTCGACGGGACGTCCGAGCAGTTCGGCGCGTCCCTCGCTGATGTCCAACAGGCCGGTGAGCATCTTCATCGTCGTGGTCTTGCCGCAGCCATTGGAGCCGAGGAACCCGAAGATCTCGCCACGCCGGATGCTGAAGCTGACATGATCGACGGCGACGAAATCGCCGAAGCGGCGCGTCAGCCCCTCGGCCACGATGGCCGGCTTGCCGTCGGCGCTCGGCGGCAAAGGCGCGATGGGCACCATCTCGGGTGCGACGCTGCCGCCGTGCAGCGCGATATAGGCCTGCTCGAAGTGCTGGGTTCCGGTCTGCTTGAGGAGCTCGGCCGGAGCGCCCCGTGCCAGCACGCGGCCGGCGTCGATGGCGACGACGTGGTCGAAGCGCTCGGCTTCTTCCATATAGGCGGTGGAGACCAACACCGTGAGCTGCGGACGCTGCGCGCGAATGTCGTCGATCAGCCGCCAGAACTGCCGCCGCGACAAGGGGTCGACGCCGGTGGTCGGTTCGTCGAGGATGAGCAGGTCGGGATCGTGGATCAACGTGCAGCACAGCGACAATTTCTGCTTCATGCCGCCCGAGAGATTGCCGGCCGGCCGGTCGAAAAACGGAGCAAGGCCGGTCGCTCTCAACAATTGCTTGATGCGTGCCGCGCGCTCGGCCCCTGACTGGCCGAACAGGCGGCCGAAATAATCGATGTTCTCGGCGACCGACAGGCTCGGATAGAGATTGCGCCCGAGGCCTTGCGGCATGTAGGCGATGCGCGCCATGATGTCGTCGCGGTGCGCGTGCGAGGCGATGTCGCCGCCAAGTGTCCGGATGCTGCCGGCCTGCAAGCGGCGTACGCCGGCGATCAGCGCGAGCAGGGTCGATTTGCCGACGCCGTCAGGCCCGACCAGCGCCGTGGCGTTGCCGGCGCGGACGGACAGGCCGATGTCGGCCAGCGCCGTTACCTTGCCGTAGCGGTGGGCAACCTCACTGACCTCAACTGCGAAAGGCTCAGCCGGCGACATTGGGCAGCCGGATGGCAAGCCAGGCGGGCCAGGTCGCGTTCGGAATCACCTGAACATAGGCGTTACCGCTGAGGCCGGCTTTGACATAGTCCCGGTAGGTGTCGAGCAGCTTCGGGTCGATGGCGAGCTTGACGCGGTACATCAGCTTCTGCCGCTCGTTCTGCGTCTCAACCGTCTTCGGCGTGAACTGCGCCTCGGCAGCGACGAAGGAGACGGTGGCGGGGAACACGGCGTTCGGAACCGAGTCGAGCACGATACGCGCCTGCGAGCCGAGTGCGATCCGGCCGCTGTCGCCGGTCGGCAGGAAGACCGTCATGTAGACGTCGGAGAGATCGAGGATCGTGACCACACGACCGCCTGCAGCGACCACTTCGCCGGCCTGCACCAGCTTGTACTCGACACGACCCGACACCGGCGTGTGCAATTCGGAATCGCTGAGCGTCGCCTCGATCTGCGCGACCTGGGCGTCGGCGGCCTCCCTGGCCGCATTGGCTTCGACCATCGCCGCGCGCGCACCCTCGATTTGTGCGGCGGCGACGAGGCTCTGTGCGCGGCGCCGTTCGAGATCGGCCCTGGTTCCGGCGGACGTCTGCTCCAGACGCGTCGCGCGCTGCGTCTCGATCTCGGCGAGGTCGTACTCCGCCTTGCGGATGTTGATGTCGGCCTCGGCATGGGTGGTGGAGGCTGCGGCGCGCTGAACCGCGGCCTTGGCGCCGGCAAGTTGTGCGCGCAGCTCCGTGGTATCGAGCGCGGCGATCAGCTCGCCCTTCTGGACGGCATCACCTTCCTTGACGCGGACTTGCGCCACCCGCCCGGGCAATTTGGAGGCGATGTCGACGCGGGTCACTTCGATGCGGCCGTTGGCGGTCGCAAGCCCGGCAGGGGTCTGCACCGCCATCACTTGCGTCCAGTAGATATATCCGCCTGCAGCGAGCGTAAGCAGGGCGGCGATAGCAAACATCGCGGGGCCACGCATGTTGGGCACCATACCTCAATAGTCCGATCGAGTGCTTTGAATAGCCCAAGCTCGTCGGCACAGATTGAGTTAGCTCAAGCAGGGCAATTCTTGGCTGGCCCCGCCGCATCCTGGAATAGGTATTGGCGAGCAAATCGGACAGACAAGAAATCGAAGCGGTGCGATTGTGCATATTCGGTACTCGAGCAAACAGATTCGGGGCTCGCCTCGCTTCCCCGCTAACGATTGAACCTAGGAATTTGCAGGCTGTCCTACGGCAGTGCGACGTTTCTTCGATGATCGCCCGAAATCTCGGGCTTTGTGCCCGGCGAATTCCAGTTCACACCTGCCGGGCCCAGCCATGTTGCGTAGTCGCGTCGCGATCGTAAGCGGCAAAGGCCTGGCAAGTCTTCATCGAATGCCTTTCTGCATCATGCTCCGCAGACGTCCGCCCCAGAAGGCTCTCAGCGCGTCGGCCAGATCGCGCGGATTATCTTCCTGAACGTTGTGGCCCGCGCCCTCGATGTTGATCCACCGCCCGTCGGGAAAGCGCGCGGTGAAGTCCTGAGCGGCATCCTTCGAGACGATGAGGCTTTCACCACCCCTGGCCAGCAGGAACGGCGCGGCCATGTCCGGAATGCGAGCCTCGAAGCCGGCGAGATGCCTGAGGATCATGGGATAATCCGCCGGACGACGGCGGTCGCTCTTCCATACGAGGCGCCCATCGTCGTCGCGCTTCAGCAGGGTGCGCATTCGATAATAAAGGCGCTCTGGATCGCTCCTGGGACTAACGGCAAGCGCCAACTCGACCACTTCGTCCACTGTCGCTGCGCCAGGAAAGTCCGTCATGAAGGTGCGCATCCGCGCCGTCGCGGCAAACACCGGCCGTGAGGTCACATCGACCATCACGAGACTTTCGGTGCGGTCCCGGTGGCGCAGCGCGAACTCGCAGGCCACCATTCCTCCCAACGACATGCCAACGATGCGCGCGCGTTCGATTCCGAGCCCGTCGATAACTGCGAGGAGATCCGCCGCACAGCTTTCGATAGAATAGTCGTCAGCCCAATCGCTGGCGCCGTGGCCGCGCATGTCGAGTGCTATGAGCCGGAAATCAGACCGCAGTGCAATGGCGACATAATCCCAGGTGCGGGCGGTCAGCGCGCCGCCGTGGAGCAGCACTGCCGGAGGTCCTTGGCCGCCCCAATCGAGGACGTGGATAGTGGGGCCGCCATGCGTGCGGAAACGCGCTGAGCGCGGCGGCGCGAGGTCGGTAAAGGCAATACCGAGCCGATCGGCTATTGTCGTCAGCGCCTCGGGATGCCAATCGTTCACCACCAGCCCCTTACTTAGGCTACCCTAAGTAAGTCCCGCGAACGCAGGTTTGTCAATGGCCACGCGACAACGTCGAACACCGCAAGCGGCCAAATTCGCGATCCTGGATGCGGCGGAGCGGCGACTGCACGACGAGGGCCCCGAAGGCGTGCGCATCCAGCGCATCGCTTCGGATCTGGGCATCACGGACGCGGCTATTCACTACCACTTCGGCACCCGCGAAGCGTTGATGGACGCGCTCCTGCGGCGCATAGGTCGCCGCCTGGTAGATGACATTGAAGCGATCATCGAAAGCTGGGCTCCCGATCAAATTGACGTCGCCGCCCTCGGACGGCTCTTTCAGCGCGCCTATGCCGACGAACGGGCCGCGAGACTCGCCCTCTGGCTTAGCCTCGCTGGCTGGCGGCCGGAGGGATCAGGCATGCTCAAGTCGTTGGTCGAGCGAGTTCATCGAGCGCGGATCCAGGCAGCGCGGAAGGCGAGGCGGCGCGCACCGCAGATGTCCGACACGCAATACGCCATCGCTGTCCTGAGCGCGGCCCACATGCATGCCGCGATGTCAGGCGAAGCTTTGTTGGCAAGTGTCGCCGAAGACCCCGCCGCCCTCGACCAGCGCGATTTCCTCAAATTCGTAGTTCAGTTGATCGCGCGCCATCTTGCAGAGGCGTGACGGAGGTTCGATCCCTCCCGCTCCCGCCGGGTGCTCGCTACCCCTCGTATTGATCCGGTCCCATCGCCCACGACGTCTGGTCGTGACTGTGCGCGTAGTTGCGGTTGTTGACGGCGGGATTGCGATTGACCAGCGGCCGCATGAACATCGGGTGCGTCGCGCTGCGCACCTCGTGCTCGACGGTGAAGAGAGGCTTGCCGCTGTCGAGATCGACGATGTCGCAGAAGCGGTACTGATACTGATTGTCTTCGCGCGAGATCAAATCGCGCGCCAGCAGCTTGCGATAGGGGCCCGAGAAATCGGTGATGTACATCTGCACATGGTGGCCGTCATAGCCCGGCTGCGGCCGGTCGGTCTCGCGGAACAAGAGATGCTGGTCGCGGCCGGTCTTCACCGCGGCGACCTTGCCGTCACCGTTGCGCAAGCCCGCGGGCATGCCCATGACCTCAGGATAGAAGGCGCAGATCGCCTGCGCCGACCCCACCGGCACATCGAACGAGACATAGGGAATGCCGAGCGTGATGCGCCCGAAGCGCGCCGCATCGGGTTCATGGACGTGAACGCGATTGCCCCAGGGGCAGGTCGCCTCGACATAATCATTGTGCTCGGCGTAGCTGAAGGCCGTGCCTTCGAGCTTGCCCTTGATCGAGGCCAATCGCGCCAGCAGCGCCTCGCGTCCCTCGATGACGAGCCCGGTATGGCCGCGCAGCACCTGCGCCTTGCCGCTGGGCAGATGAAACTGGCTGCGTCCGGCATTGATCCACATGTTGGTGTCCGAGACCATCAGATAGGGATCGCGGGTCAGCCCGAGGCCGGTGACGTAGAACAGTGTGGCGAGGCGCTGATCCGGAACCGTGATGTTGACGTGCTCGAGATGAATGGCGTTGCCGAGATCTTCTGCGGATCGGTCGAATTGCTGCGGCATGGCTGTGTGTTTCCGGCTGGAGGGACTGCTGCTCCATTCTAGAGCAGAATTTCCGCCAGCCGAAACACTTGCCCCATCACATCTTGCGAGCAAGGCAGGGTGTGAGCTGCCATCTTGCCGCGGCACCCATTCCCTGTAATCTGGCCGAAAGAGATAAGGAATGAGGTCGATGGGGGGAGTTCTGGAAGGCGTGCGCGTCCTCGATTTCGGGCGCTATATCGCGGGTCCCTATTGCGCGACATTGCTGGCCGAGTTCGGCGCCGAGGTCATCAGGGTCGAGAAGCGCGACGGCAGCGAGGACCGCTTCGTGGCGCCGGTCGGCGAAGGCGGCGAGGGTGCCTTGTTCCTCCAGGTCAACCGCAACAAGAAGTGCATCACGCTCGATCCGATGACGGGCGAGGGGCAGGAGGTGATGCGCAAGCTGATCGCGACGGCTGATGTCGTCGTCGCCAATCTGCCGCCGCAAACGCTCCGCGCGATGCAGCTCGACTATGATTCACTCAAGGCGATCAAGCCTGACATCATCCTGACGACGGCGACCGCGTTCGGCGGGCCGGGTCCCTGGTCCGACCGCGTCGGCTTCGATGGCGTCGGCCAGGTCATGTCGGGCTCTGTCTACATGACCGGCGCGGGCGATCCACCATATCGCGCCGCGGTGAACTGGGTCGATTTCGGCACGGCGCTGCATTGCGCCTTCGGGACGCTTGCCGCGCTGATCGAGCGCGGCAAATCCGGGCGCGGGCAGATCGTCGAGGGCGCGCTGCTGGCGACCGCTCTGTCCTTCACCAACGCGACGCTGATCGAGCAGGCGGTCATCAACGTCAACCGCGTGCCCACAGGCAATCTCGGCCAGACCGCGGCGCCCGCGGATATCTATCGCACCAGGGATGGCTGGGTGCTGTGCCAGGTCACGGGCCATCCGCTGTTCAAGCGCTGGGCCAAGCTGATGGGCGAGGAGGAGCTTTGGCTGAACGATCCGCGCTTTGCCGACGATATCAGCCGCGGCAACAACGGCCCTGTCATCAGCGAGCGGATGGCGCGCTGGTGCGCGATGCGCACCACGCAGGAGGCGGTCGACGCGCTCGGCAAGGCGATGATCCCGACCGGGCCGGTGCTGAGCCCGCAACAGGCGCTGGATCATCCACACATTCGCGCCGCCGGCTTCTTGCAGGACGTCGACTATCCCGGCTTGCCGAAGCAGGCCCCGGTCGCGCGCGCCGCCATCCGACTGTCTGAAACGCCCGGCCAGATCGCATCGCGCCCGCCGACGCTCGGCGAGCACACTGATTCCGTGCTGGCGGAACTGGGCTACGACAAGGCCGCGATCGCAGCGCTGCGGCAGAGCGGCATCATTTAGCCGCGATCTGATCACAGGAGTGGAAATAGGCCGGCGCGTCTGCTAGACGACTGGCGGCTCATCCTCGCGCATTGTGCGTTGGCCGGCGACCTCTGCGTCGCACGAGGTTTCAGGAGAGGCGCATGTTCGTGCGCCCCATCCCATATGCATGACCATTCGCAACCGAATCATCATGAGCTCGGTGGCGCCTGGCATGGACGACTGCCCAAGACGACTGCCTAAGACGAGAAACGGATTCACGTGCGTCATTCCAAGACATTGCGGCCCGCCAAGAACGCGGCAATCAAGAAAGCGGCAGTCAAGACTTCGCCCAGAAAGCGCGCGCTCGCAAACAGCCCGACAAGCAGGCGCCCGCCAGGCAAGGCTTCGCCGAAGCCGAGCAAGGGCGCGCAGCGCGCCACGATCTCGTCGTCGTCGCCGCTGGGCATGATGGCGCTGCATCTGCTGGCGCAGTGGAAAGAATCTGGCCGCAGCGGTCTTGTGTTCCTCGCCGAGAGCGAGAACAGGGCCGAGCGGCTTGGCAGCGTCATTCACGCGCTGGACCCCACTTGCGAGGTGCTGGTGTTTCCGCGGCTGAACACCCTGCCGTTCGATCAGTTGGAACCATCGCGCGAGATCGCGGGCCGCAGAGCCTCGGTGTTGCGGCGCCTGGCGAAAGCCAAACAGCCGATCTTTCTCATCTCCACAGCTGAAGCCGTGATGGAGCGCCTGCCGCCGCCGGCGAGCCTGTTGCGTCTGAACCTCAGCTTGAAGGTCGGCGGCCCCTTCTCCGAGAGCGAGCTTCGCGCCCGCCTGGAAGAGCTGGGCTATGATCTCGACGACGAGCCGGATTATCCGGGCGGCGCGCTGTTTCACGGCCAGACCTTCGAGATATTTCCCGCTGGCGCGCTGGGGCCGTTCCGGGTGGAGCATTCCGGGCGCACCATCAAGCGGATCGTGGCGTTCGACCCGCAACAGCACGACATCATCTTCGAGACAAAAGAGCTTCTCGTCGATCCCATGTCGGAACGAACAGCCCTGTCAGGCGCGCGCGCCAGGCGTGCGACGCTGTTCGACTATTGCGGCAAGGCCAGGTGGACCGCGGATGCCGGCGTGCCTGATCATGCCGGTGCCTGGCTGAGCACGATCGAGGAGGCCGCAGGCCGCGCCGACAGGGAACGCGAATATCTCGGGCGAAGCGACTGGAAGCAGGCGACCCGCGGCATGAAGGTGCTGCCGCGCACCTCTCCGTTCCAGCCGACGCCGGAATTCTCAAAGCTGTCGTCCGCCAGGAAAGCCCTGCGCGCCTACGTCGAAGAGGTGAGGCGCGCCGGCTCGCGCTTCATCTTCGTCGCCGCGCAAGAGGAGGATCTGCGCGTGATGGAGCGGATGAGCGGTGTCAAGACGGAGCGCCTCGCCGATTGGGCGGAGGCCGAGGGCGCGCGCCATCGCGACGTGGCGCTGCTCGCCGATCTCGATGGCGGCTTCGTCATGCCGGGCAAGAAGCCTGCCGTGGTTCTGACCGCGACCGACGTGCTCGGCAGCCGCGCGCATCATCCGCAACCGATGGCGCGAAGCTGGAGCGCGGCGTTCGATCATGCCGACGTGCCGGAGCAGGGCACGGTGGTCGTGCATCTCCAGCGCGGCATCGGCGTGCTCGACGGCCTGCAGACCGTCAACACCGGCGGCGGCGCCATGCGCGAGATGGTCCGCCTGTCCTTCGCCGGCGATAACGCGGTCCTGGTGCCGCCGCCCGATCTGGCGCTGATGTGGCCGTATTCGACCGAGCGCGGCAAGCTCGCGCTCGACAAGGCCGATGGCAGCACATGGTGGGCGCGCCGCAGCGCGGCCGAGCAGGAGATCCAGGCCGCCGGCAAGGTGCTTGCCAAGCACATCAGCCAGCGCAAGCGGCGCAAGGCGGCAAAGCTGGTGCCACCGGGGGCGCCTTACGAAAAATTCGTCGCGCGCTTTCCCTATTTCACCACCATCGATCAGGCCAAGGCAATCCACGACGTGCTGGACGACCTCGCCTCCGGCCATCCCATGGACCGCGTGATCTGCGGCGACGTCGGCTTCGGCAAGACCGAGGTGGCGCTGCGCGCGGCGGCGGCCGTGGTGCTCTCGGGCAAGCAGGTCGCGATCGCGGTGCCGACCACCGTGCTGGCGCGGCAGCACGTTGCGACCTTCCGCAAGCGCTTTGCGCCTGTTGATATCGAGGTCGGCAGCCTGTCGCGCGCCACCTCGGGCGCGGAGGTCAGGGAGACCAGGGAAGGCCTGCGCAGCGGCCGGATCAAGGTCGTGGTCGGCACGCAGGCGCTGACGTCGAAGGACATGAAGTTCGATGATCTCGGCCTCGTCATCATCGACGAGGAGCAGCATTTCGGCGCTGCCGAGAAGGCAAAGTTGTCGGGGCTGGCCAGGAACGCCCATACGCTCTGGATGAGCGCGACGCCGATCCCGCGCACGCTCGCGGCCGGCCTTGCCGGTTTCAGGGACCTCAGCGTCATTGCCTCGCCGCCGGTGCATCGCTTGCCGGTCGCGACCAAGATCGCGCCGCTGTCGGATGCCGCCATCGCCTCGGCGTTGCTGCGCGAGCAGCGGCGGCACGGGCAGAGCTTCTTGATCTGCCCGCGCATCCAGGATCTGGAGCCGATGCTGGCGCGGGTGCAGGCGGTCGCGCCCGATCTGAAGATCGTCTGCCTGCATGGCAAACTGCCGGCCGACGAGATCGACGAGCGCATGATGACCTTCGTCGAGGGCAAGGCCGACGTGCTGCTGGCCACCAACATCGTCGAGAGCGGTCTCGACATCCCGCGGGCCAACACTATCGTGGTGTGCTGGCCGGAAAATTTCGGTCTGGCCCAGCTGCACCAGCTGCGCGGACGTGTGGGGCGCGGCGGCATCCGCGCTTTCGCCTATCTCCTGACCGAGTCGGCCTCGGGGCAATCAGAAAAGCGGCTCGCGGTGCTGGAGGAGTTCAGCCGCCCGGGCGCGGGCTTTGCCATCAGCGAGCGCGACCTTGATCTGCGCGGCGCGGGCGACCTGTTCTCGGAGCAGCAATCCGGCCACGTCCAGGTGTTCGGCCCGGTGCTCTACAGCCACCTCCTGAAGATTGCCTCGGAGAAGGTCGACGACGGCATGTCCGTGGTGTGGGTGCCCGATCTCAACCTGCCGATCGCGGATATGCTGCCCCCGAGCTACGTGCAATCCGCGCCGGTGCGGCTCGAGCTTTATGCCCGCGCCGCGCGCTGCGCCAGCGAGGACGATCTCGACGATCTCGAAGAGGAAACCTCGCGCCGCTTCGGACCGTTGCCGCAGGCCGCACGCGATTTCTTTGCAGCGGCGCGGCTGCGGCTGGACTGCAAGCGCCGAGGCATCATTCGCCTCGACGTCGGGCAAAGCGCGGTGGCCGCGACGTTCCTGCCGGGGCGGCTGCGGAAGTCCAAGGGCAAATCGCTGCAACGCGACGGCGATCGCGTCGTCTATCACTGCCCGATGCGCGATGCCCCATTCGAGCGGGTCGAGGAGCTGCTGGAGCTTCTCGACGAGGCTTGATCGCGCAGCGCAGGTCGGCGTTATGTCTTGCCGATTCACATAGCCCAATGCGGAAAGCACCCAGACTCTCCAAAATCGTTCCGGGAATGGGGCTACGACGGCAATGGATCGCGTCGAAAACGTTTTCGTCGGGACGGCGATCACGGGCTTTCTCATTATGCTCGGGGCGATGATATGGATGATGTTGAGCTAGCGGCCAGAGCGACTCCGGTCCTGCGCGTCTTCCTGCCATATCTCGCCGTCTTCATCTGCGTCGTGGTCGCTGCGTGGGTGATCTGGAGCAGGCTGCTCTAGCCGGCTCGGAATTTCCTGCGCTTCAAATTTGGCTGTCGCAAGTCGAGAGGGGCCCCTCGAACTGCGCTACGACATCCGGCGCGAGCCGATCAGTCCGCCGAGTCCGCGGATCATTGACGCGATGTCGATCGGCTTTTCCCAGAGCGCCACGTCCTGGAATTGAGGTGCGATGCTCACCGGGTCGTAGCCTGTCGTGAACACGAACGGCACCTGGCGTGTCCTGAGCTCTTGCGCAATGGGATAAACCGTCTCGCTGCGAAGGTTCACGTCGAGCACCGCGCCGTCGACGATCGAGCCGTCGTGGAGGATGCGCAGCGCATCCTCGACTTCGCCGACCGGTCCGGCGACGTCGGCGCCGGCCGATCGCAGGGCACGGCCGATATCGTCAGCGAGGTAATATTCGTCCTCGACGACGAGGACTCGGCGTCCCGACAGCGACCCGCGCTCATGCGACGACGTTGGCATCATCGGCAGGTTTCCTCCGCTTCTCGAAAGACATTGGAACATACGGCCAAGGGCCGCCTTGGTGCAAACCAAGCAGGAGATGGCGGGTTCCCGATGAGCAACCGCGACATCATTGTCATCGGTGGCTCCGCTGGCGCCACCGCCCCGTTGAAGCAGATCTTGGCCGGGCTTCCGCGCGAATTGCCGGCGGCCATCTTCATCGTGCTGCACATTCCGGCGCAGGGCATCGGCATCCTGTCGACCGTGGCCGCCGCTGCGGGGAGGCTGCCGGTTCATCAGGCGGTCGACGGCATGACCTTCGAGCGCGGCCATGTCTATCTGGCTGCGCCCGACTACCACCTTCTGCTATCGGGAACGCACATCCGGCTTGGGCGTGGTCCGCGCGAGAACATGGTCCGTCCGGCGATCGACGCCCTGTTCCGCTCTGCGGCCGTGCACCACGGTCCCCGCGTCATCGGGATTGTCCTCAGCGGCCTGCTCTCGGACGGCGCTGCCGGGCTCCATGCCATCAAACGCTGCGGTGGAATGGCGCTGGTCCAGGACCCCGCCGACGCGATTTCGCCGCAAATGCCGCAGCGCGCGCTGGGGGCGACCATCGCCGATCTCTGCGTTCCGGCTGCAAGACTCGGTGATGTCCTGTCCGATCTCGCGCAGGAGGCGCCGGGGACCGCGCTGCCGGTGGCTCCCGACATCCGCCTGGAGGTCGAAATCGCGGCCGGCGAAAGAATCGGGGCAGGAAGCCTCACCAATATTGCGGATCCTGCAGCGCTGACCTGTCCGAGCTGCGGCGGGGTTCTATCCCTGTTGAAAGGTGGCCAGCCCATGCGCTTTCGCTGTCAGGTCGGCCATGCCTATACCGCCGACGCGCTCGCCAAGGAGCAGGAGGGAGAGGTTGACGAGGCACTGCGTGTGGCGCTGCGGATCATCGAAGAGCGCGCCGAGTTGGTGCAGCGCATGGCGGACGATGGAAGGCGCAGCGGTCGGCCCGCGGTCGCCGAGATGTACGATCTGCGCGCCGCCGAATATCGCGAATATGCCGACATGATCCGGCGGGTTGTGCTACAATCGTTCCATCCGGCGATCCGCCCGCGAGAGACGTAAGGCGCATGGCCATCTCCCTTGCCGACCGGACCGAGCAGCTCCACGCCGAGCAGCGCCTTCTCGTGAAGGCGGATGCCGACATCAACGAAGGTTGGCTGCGGATTCGCAACCAGGAGGATCTGGTGCGCGAGCTGCAGGCCGGGGGGCACGACTCGCGCCATGCGGAAAGACTGGTCGAGCTATTGAAGCAGACCCTCGTCGAATGGGAGCGGCACCGCACCCTGATCGTCCAGCGGGTCAACTACCTCCAAAGTGAGATCGATTCCGCGCCATCGCCGGCCCGCTGATCGCCACGATTTTCGGGGTAGCCGATCAGCCTCTCTCCTTGTTCTATGATCCCAGCTCCACGCGGAACACGAAGCTATTTCCGCCATTTGGCTGTTGGGATAGGCTGATTTTCTGGTATCTGCTGGCGGCTGAATTGCTTGGATACCGCGAACGAGAGTAACGGCCATCATGGATGAAGTCGCCACTGCGCCGGGTGATGGGGAGCGCCAGGGCAAGGCGCCACTGATCATCGGGGTTGGTGCCTCCTCCGGCGCCATCGACAGCATCGAGCGCTTCTTCGCAAAGCTTGCTCTTGGGGACGACCAGACGGTCGTGCTCGTGCTTCAGCATCGCGAAGCGTTCTCGGACGGGCGGCTCGCGGCTCTCATTCAGCGCGCCGAGGGAGCCCTGCTCTCGGAGCCGCGAGACGGGGCGCCGATCGAAGGCGGGACGATCTATCTCAGTCCGGCTGCCATGATCACCACGATTCAGGGCGGTCGTTTTGCCGTGCGCAGGGCGGAGCAGGGGCCCGGCGAGCGGGCGACCATCGACAGCTTTTTGGTGTCGCTCGCGGAAGAGCGCGCCGAGCAATCCATTGGCGTGCTGCTGAACGGCACCGACGGCGATGGCACGCTGGGAGCGGCCACCCTGAAGGACCATGGCGGCCTGGCGATCGCCGAAAAAGTGGCCGATGACGATTCCGAGCATCTCGTCGACGGCAACGGACCAGCCGCTATCGCCGATTATGTGCTTTCTCCGGAAGATATTCCGGAGCATATCCAGGTCTATGCGCGCCATCTGCGGCGCCTGGAGGAGAAACAGGGCTTTGACGAGGTGCTGGCGGCCGCCGCGACCTCACTGTCGCGCATTGCCGACATTCTGCGCAACAAGACCGGCAACGACTTCCACGGCTACAAGCAGAACACCTTCCTGCGCCGCGTCCAGCGCCGCATGCAGGTGGTGCAGATCGAGGAGATTGCCTCCTACGTCGATTTCCTCAGGAACGACAAGGACGAGGCCCAGCATCTCTTCAACGATCTTCTGATCGGCGTCACCGAGTTCTTTCGCGACAAGCGGGAGTTCGACGTGCTGGAATCCCAGATCATTCCAAAGATCTTCGAGAACAAGGGAGCCGGGCAACAGGTTCGCGTCTGGGTGCTCGGCTGCGCGACCGGCGAAGAGGCCTATTCGATCGGCATCCTGCTGCGGGAGCATATGGCGACGCTGGACTCCGCCCCGCAGGTCCAGATCTTCGCGACCGACATCGACGGACGGGCGCTCGCGACCGCGCGTGTCGGCCGCTACCGCACCAATATCGAGCATGACATGAGCGCCGAGCGCCTGGCGCGCTGGTTCGTGCGCGAGGGCGATACCTACTGCGTGGTCAAGGAGCTCAGGGAGATGTGCATCTTCTCCCAGCACAACGTGATCAAGGACGCGCCGTTCTCGAAACTCGACCTGGTGTCCTGTCGCAACCTCCTGATCTATCTCAACGCCGAGCTGCAGAATCGCGTCATCCCGCTGTTTCACTTTGCGCTGCTGCCTGAGCGCTATCTGTTTCTCGGCAATTCCGAGAACGTGACGCGGCATCCGAAACTGTTCGCGCCGGTCGATCGTCGCGCCCGTATCTTCAAGAAGCTGGATACCGGCACGCGGCTGCCGCCGGAGTTTCCGATCTCGACCAGCGCGGGCCGCGTTCCGGTCGAGTTGCCCTCGGTTCGTTCGTTCGGCCCCGACGTCGGGCTGGAGCGCCGCGCCCAACGTATCGCCGAGCGCTACGCCCCGGCCTATGTGATCACGGACGACAACTTCCAGATCCTGCATTTTTCCGGTCGCACCGGCCGCTATATCGAGCCCACGGCGGGTGCAGCCTCGCTCGACCTGCTCCAGCTCGTGCACCGCGACCTCAGGCTGGAGCTCCGCACGGCGCTCAGCCGCGCGGCCGAGACCAGCGAATCCGCCCACGCCGAGCAGGTCCAGCTCGGCGTCAACGGTCACCGTGTGCTCGTCGATATCTCCGTGGAGCCGATCCAGGATGGCCCGGACGGCCACCGTAGTTTCGTCGTGCTGTTCAAGGATGGACCGGCGCGCGGGCTGGAGGCAAGCGACAGCGGTTCGGGCAGTCTGGTGCGAACCGAGCATGTCGAGCGGCTTGAGAGCGATTTGCGCGCCACTCGCGAGCGCCTCCAGGCGACCATCGAAGAGCTTGAAAGCACCAACGAAGAGCTGAAATCCTCCAACGAGGAGTATCAGTCGCTCAACGAGGAGCTGCAGTCGGCGAACGAAGAGCTCGAAACCTCGCGGGAGGAATTGCAGTCGGTCAATGAAGAGCTGACCACGGTCAATGGCGAACTCGCCCACCGCGTACAGGAGTTGACGCGCGCCACCAGTGATCTCAAGAATTTCCTCGAAAGCACGCAGATCGCGACCGTGTTCCTGGACAACGATCTGCGTGTGATGAACTTCACGCCGGCGATCACCCAGATCCTGCATCTGGTCGAGACCGATGTCGGCCGCCCGATCGCCCACATCAAGGCCCGTATTCCGATCGAAGAGCTCTACGACGATGTCCGTCGCGTGGCGCGCACGCTCGCCAGCGCCGAGCGCGAGCTGCCCGCGCCGGACAGTGGCACGCGCTATATCGTCCGAATCCTGCCCTATCGCAGCATCGACAATTTCATCGCCGGCGTGGTCGTCACCTTCATCGACGTCACCGCGATCACGCGCGCGGAGGAGCGGCAGCGGCTGCTGCTTGCCGAGCTGCAGCATCGCGTCCGCAACACACTCGGCGTGGTACGTTCGATCGCTCGCCGATCGGCCGAGACCAGCTCCACCGTTGAGGAGTATTCCGCGCATCTCGATGGCCGCCTGAATGCCTTTGCACGGACGCAGGCGCTGGTGACGCGCGATCCCGAAGGTGGTGTCGATCTCGAATACCTCGTCGTCGAGGAATTGCTTGCCT
Source organism: Bradyrhizobium sp. CCBAU 51745 (assembly GCF_028128715.1). NCBI lineage: Bacteria > Pseudomonadati > Pseudomonadota > Alphaproteobacteria > Hyphomicrobiales > Nitrobacteraceae > Bradyrhizobium > Bradyrhizobium sp. CCBAU 51745. The sequence continues at coordinate 823,729 of NZ_LBJP01000093.1, forward strand.
ATAATGCCCGAGAGGGCGAGCAGATGCGCGTGTCCGGCCCCGCGGTTCGCTTCCAACCCAAGGCCGCCGAGACCTTTGCGCTGGCGATCCATGAGCTTGCGACCAATGCGCTCAAATACGGCGCGCTCGGCCACCCCTTGGGCCGCCTCGAAATCTCCTGGCGCATCGATGAAGCCGCCGACTCGCCGCGTCTGCTGTTCGATTGGCGCGAGCGAGGCGGGCCGCCGGTCATTCAGCCGACGCGGAAAGGCTTTGGTGCGGAGCTCCTGGAGCGGACCCTGGCGTTCGACCTGAAGGGGCAGACGACGATGTCCTTCAATGCCTCAGGGTTTCAGTGCCAGATTGCAATTCCCCTGAGCAAACGAACCTTTCACACGCCTTCAATGGACGGCTGATGCGCTCCCAAGGCAACGAAGGAGGATTGGCACAGGCGGTCGTTCGCCGCCTCAACCTGTTGCGGCCGTTGTCGGAAAGCGCTGTTGCGGCACTCGAGCAAGCCATTTCCGAGGGCCTGTTCCGGGCCGGTCCGGGAGAGGATCTGGTCGCTGAAGGCGATCCGATCGACAGCGTCAGGGTGGTGCTCTCGGGCTGGCTGTTCCGGCACAAGACGCTCGAGGACGGTCGTCGCCAGATCGTCAATTTCATCCTGCCCGGCGAGACCTGCGACGCGCATGCCTATCTTCTGCCTGCCATCGACCATTCGATCTCGACAGCGACGTCGGTTGCCTATGCCGAGATCAAACGCCCCCACTTCGAGACCCTCATGGCAAGCGAGCGCACGCTTGCCGAAGCGTTCATGTGCGAGACCGTTCTGAACAATGCAATTCAGCGGGAATGGGCGATCAATCTCGGGCGGCGCGCGGCGCTGGAGAAGGTTGCCCACCTGTTCTGCGAAATCTACGAGCGGCTCCGGCCGGTCGGACATGCCGACGGCAATTCGTGCAGCTTTCCCGTGACCCAGATGGATCTGGCCGACGCGACCGGGCTTTCGGTTGTCCACCTCAACCGCACGGTCCAGGAGCTCAGGGCAGCCGGCCTGATCATCCTGCGAGAGCGGACGCTCACGATCCCGGATCTGGATGCGCTCAAGAGCGCGGCGCTGTTCTCGCCGGGATATCTGCAACTCTATCGGCGCGGCTAAAGCATGATCCGGAAAAGTGCGAAGCGGTTTTCCGAAGGGATCATGCTCAAACAATACCTAAAGCGCGATGACGATTCAGCTTAATCTCATCGCGCTTTAGTCGGGCGTCAGCCGAGCCTGCAGTGAGCTACTCAGCGCTGCGCTTCCAGGCGCCGGTGCCGAGCTTGCCTGTAATAACGGCGAGCGCGTCGTGAATCTCATAGGCGCCGCCATCGCTGTAGCCTGACAGGCCCCTGGTTGCGTGCAGGGTCCAGCGGCCGTTCGCGGCCGTGATCGTGCCTTCATGCGCACGCGCCGAGCGCTGCGGCTCGGCATGGAATCTGTAGGTGCCGTCGCTCATGATCTGCCAGATCCAGCGCGACTGGCCGCGGCCGCTCGACACCACGAGCTCCCAGGTGCCGACCAGCGCGGGATCGATCACAGGCGACGTCGGTGCGGGGGACACCGCCGCCGGAAGCGGGCTCGGCGGCGGTGCTTGCCCGCTACCATCAGCAGGCCGGCCGGCGAGATAGATCGCCTTGCGCGACAGCGAGCCATAGACGAACGGTTGCTGTGCGTTGCGCGTCGCCTCCATCACGTCGTCGCGGACGTTGCGGAACATGAAGGTGACCTCGACGCCCGGCGCCTCGATGTTGCGCAGCAGCGCCGCCGCAAACGGGCTGTTGCGCGCATCGCCATCGAGCGCCGTGGTGCCGTCGCGCGCGGCATAGGCGACGAGCACGTTGCCGACGGGCTCGATGCGGCCGAGCCCGCTCACGGGAGCTGCGCGCGTCGCGATCGACCTGTTCATCTTGGCCGCAAACGGATTGTTGCGGCAGGCGTCGAGAATGACGAGACCGAGGCTCGTGGTGCTCGACACCTGCAACATCACGCTTTGCAGATTGATGGCTTCATTTGCCGCGTCCGTGTCCCGCTTCAGCTCGGCATCAACGGGGATCAGCCAGTTCTCGCCATTGATCTCCATGCCGTGGCCGGCGAAATACACCGCCGCCATGTCGGCGCCGGCGGCCTCGCGCCCCAGCGCGATCAGGCCGCGCCGCATCTCGTCGAAGCTCGCATTCGTTGCCAGGGAGACCGTGAAGCCGAGCCGCCTCAGCGCCGCGGCGATGTCGTTCGCATCATTCGGCGGATTGAGCAGCGCGGGCACATTCCTGTAGGCGCCATTGCCGATGACGAGTGCGACGCGCTTTGCTTCAGCGGCTTCAGCCAAAGGCGCTACGTTCGCGAATGCTGACGCCGCAGCCAATCCTGAGACGAATTCGCGCCGGTTCATCCTGATCTCGCTGGATCGAATCCGTTTCGATCCTAGCGCATCCGGCCCAAGGGGGCCACGGGGCCGCCTCTCAGTTCGCCGCCAGCGCGGTCTTGGCGACTTCGGCCATCCAGCCCGATGCCACCGGGAGAATCGCGTCGTTGAAATCATAGCGCGGACCGTGCAGCTCGGCGCCGTCGCGCAGGGGCCCGTTGCCGATCCACACGAACGCGCCGGGCCGTTGCGCGAGGTAGTGGGCGAAATCCTCGCCGGCCATGCTCGGCGCGAGATCGCGCCGCACGGGCGCCCCCACCTTGTCCGCGGCCATGCGCGCAAGGCCCGCTTCCGCCGGCGAGTTGATTGTCACGCCGACCCCCATGACGATGTCGGGCGTGACCTTGACGTCAAAACTCGTGGCGATGCCGGCGCAGATCTCGGCGATCCGCGCCAGAATGATGTCCTTCACGCCATTGCGATGATGCCGCAGCGTGCCGCGGATCGTGACTTTCCCCGCGATCTGGTTGGGCGCAGTGCCGCCCTCGATGGTCGACAGCGAGAGCACGGCAGTGTCGAGCGGATCGATGCTGCGCGAGACGATTCCCTGCATTGCCACGATCAGATGGCCGGCGGCCATGACGGGATCGCGGGTGAGATGCGGCATGCCGGCGTGGCCCGCATGGCCCTCGATGGTGATGGTGACGCGTCCGCCCGAGGCCATGACCGCGCCGTCATGCACCGCGATGGTTCCGGCCTCGAGACCCGGCCAGTTGTGGAAGCCGAACACGCGCTGCATCGGGAAGCGCTCGAACAGCCCGGCCGCGACCATCGCGCGCGAGCCGCCAAACCCTTCCTCGGCCGGCTGGAAGATGAAATCGACGGTGCCGCTCCAGCTGGTGTCGGCGGCGAGCAGCGCGGCCGCGCCGAGCAACGAGGCGGTGTGCCCGTCATGGCCGCAGGCATGCATCACGCCCGGATGTTTCGAGGCGTAGCTGAGCCCCGTATCCTCGGTGATCGGCAGCGCGTCCATGTCCGCGCGCAGGCCGACGCGCCTCTCGGCCGATCCGCGCGTCAGCGTCGCGACGATGCCGTGGCCGCCGATGCCTGACACGAAGGGAATGCCGAGCTCGGTGAGCCGCTCCCGCACGAAGGCGGCGGTCGCCTTTTCCTGCAGGGATAGCTCGGGATGGGCATGCAGATGCTGGCGCCACGCGGTCAGTTTTTGATGCAGCTCGGGGGTCAAAATGCGGCTCTCTCTGATGGTGTCAGCTGTCACCACTCTAGTCGATTATCCGCACTTCGCATCAAGCCCGTTGGAATGCCTCGCGTGCAGCAACGCGTTCCTACGCCGCCAGCTTCGCCAGCGCGGTCCAGTCGAAGCCGATGCCGTGGCCCGGGCGGTCCGGCGCCAGCGCCTTGCCGTCCTCGAGCACCAGCGGATGCTCGATATATTTGTCCAGCCCGAAACCGTGCGCCTCGAGGTAAGAGCGATTCGGGCAGGCCGCGAGCAGGTGCACGGTGATGTCGTGCGCGCCGTGGCTGGTGACGGGCAAATTGAAGGCCTCCGCCAGCCGTGCGATCTTCATGAAGGCGGAAACGCCGCCGCAATTGGTGACGTCGGGTTCGGGATAGGACACCGCGCCTGTCACGATGTAGTTCTTGAACTCCCACAGCGAGCGCAGATTCTCGCCCGCCGCGATCGGGACGCCGCCGGCCTGCATGATGCGCGCGTGGCCAGCGACGTCGTCGGGAATGACAGGCTCCTCGAGCCAGGTGAGGTCGTAAGGCGCCAAGGCGCGGGCGGCGCGGATCGCTTCCTCCACCGTCCATTTCATGTTGGCGTCCGCCATCAGCGGAAAGCCCTCGCCGAGATGCTGTCGCATCGCCGCGACGCGCGCGACGTCGGATTTGAGATCGGGCCGGCCCACCTTCATCTTGATGGCGCGAAAGCCCTTGGCGAGATTGCCGTCGGTCTGCTTGAGCAGCGCCTCGACCGAGAGATCGAGGTCGATGCCGCCGGCGTAGCACGGCACGCGCGCATCGAAGCCGCCGAGCAGCCGGTACAGCGGCAAATTCGCGCGCCGCGCCTTCAGGTCCCAGAGCGCAATGTCCAGCGCGGACAGTGCCAGCACCGTCGGCCCGCCGCGCCCGCCATAATGCAGGCTCCACCAGACGTGGTGCCAGATCGCTTCGGTGTCTTCAGCCTCGCGCCCACCGACCAGCGGCGGAATCTCGCGCTTGAGGATATCGGCGATGGCGCCGCCATTGCGGCCGACCGTGTAGGTGTAGCCGACACCCTCCGCGCCATCGGCATCGCGGATGCGGCAGGTGATCAGCTCGAACGCCGACATGTCGCCATGGGTGGAATCGGACAGCGTGACGGGGAGGGGAATCCGGTAGAGTCCGGTCTCGATATCAGCGATGCGCGGCATGTGGCCTCCCTGTTTTTTTCTTTTGTAGGGTGGGTTAGCCGAAGGCGTAACCCACCACTTCTGTCTCTGCGGTGACAAACAGCGGTGGGTTACGCCCTGCAGATGCTCTTCGCGCATCTGCAGCGCTAACCCACCCTACGGATCTCTCTAGCGCGTCGTCGCCAGCTGCACGGCCAGCGCACAGGCCCGATCATATTCGTCCAGGTTGATCCACTCGTCGATCGTGTGCGCCTCGTTCTGGCCGGCGCCGAACGTCACGGTCGGAATGCCGTGGCGGACCATCCAGTTGGCATCCAGGCCGCCATTGGCGGCGCGGACGTTGGGCGTGCCGCCGACGGCAGACACGGCCTCGATCGCGCGCTTCACCACCGGCAGGTTCTCCTTCATGCGGAACGGATAATAGTCGGTCTCGGCCTTGAACTTGACCTTGCCGGACTTGCCCTGCGCATTGGTCACCTTCTTGGCGGCCTTCTCGAACGCGGCCTTGTAGGCCTTGGTGATCTCCTTGAAGAATCTTCCGTCATGGCTGCGGCATTCGCCGCGCACATGCACATAGTCGGTGACGACGTTGGTGGCATCGCCCGCAGGCCGGCCCTCGCCGCCGGTGACCGGGCCGACATTGCTGGTGCCCGTCCGCGCGCTCGCGCCCTTGCCTTTCACCACCTTGCCGAACCAGCCGCCGGCCTTCACCTCGGCAAGCGCCAGCGCCATGATCATGGTCGCGGAGATGCCGCGTTCCGGCGCGACGCCGGCATGCGAGGCGCGGCCGAAGATCTCGACGGTCCAGCGGTCGGCGCCGACAGCGCCGATCACGACATTGGAGGCCGAGCCGCCGTCATAGTTGAACGCCATCACCGGCGAGCCGAGCTCGTCGAGCTTGACGTGGCGCGCGCCGTAGAGCCCGCTCTCCTCGCGCACGCAGAACAACAGCGTGATCGGCGGATGATCGAGCTTCTGCTTCTCGAGCTCGGCCGCCAGGGTCACCAGCACGCCGCAGCCGCATCTGTTGTCGCCGCCGAGCGCGGTCCTGGCCTCGTTGACGATCTTGCGCCCGGATTTCTTCGGTTTGGCGCCGGCGCAGAGCGGCACCGTGTCCATATGCGTCATGAACATGATGCGCGGCTGGTTGTGCAGCGCGCCGCGGCCGGGCAGGTCGACGATGAGGTTGCCGGTTTCGGTCGGCACGGGAATGCGCGTGTTGGCGTCGTCGAGCCGGATCGCCTTGGCGGGCACGCCGACCTCCTTCAGCGCAGCGGTGAGCTCACGCCCGATCGCCGCCTCCTGTCCGGTGACGCCTTCCACGGAAAGGAAGCGCATGAGACGGTCGGTGGCGGCTTTGGTGTCGACAGGCATGAACTGAATTCCCTTGAGATGCGAAGCGCCTAACTTACGAATGCTCCGAGGTGTAAGTCAAAAAGATCATCACGCCGATGAACAGCATCGCGGCCATGAACAGCAGCACTGCCGGCAGTCCCGCGACCGCCGCGACGGCGCCTGACATCGACTGCATCAGCGCGGTGCCGAGGAAGAAGGCGAGGTTCACCGCCGCCAGCGCCTTGCCCGCGACTTGCGCGTCGACCAGCTGCCGGCACATGCCGAACAGCAGCGGCTGGGCGGAGGTCGCTAGCCCGATCAGCACGAACAGCACGAGATCATATTGCGGCGGCATGACCTCAACGCCGAACAGCCATGCCACCGCATAATGCGGCGCGCCGAGCGCCATCAGCGCCACCAGCGTCGCCGCGAGACTGTGCGTGCCGGCCACCAGCTCGCGGCGGCGGCCGACCTTGCGGTCGAGCATGCCCATCAGCAGGGGGCCCGCGATCATCGCCAGCGTGTAGGCGCCGAGCTGGTTGCCGGCCTCGACCCGCGACAGGCCCTTGACCTGCATCAGCCACGGCCCGCCCCACAATCCGCGCAGCACCAGCGAGGTCGCCAGCGACACCAGTGCCAGCGCGATCAATCCGCGCAACGGCCGCGACAGACCGAGCCTGAGCACCTCGATCATCTGCGCCAGCGGCGACGAATCGTCCTTGTGCTCGGCCGGCTGGTTCGGCACCAGCACCAACACCGCGAGCGCCACCGCGATGCCGCCGGCTGCGGCGATCCAGAACCCGGCGCGCCAGCCGTAAGTGTCGACCACGAAGGCGAGCGGGCTCGCCGACAGCAGCATGCCGATATTGCCGATCGACAGGATCGCGCCCGACCACAGCCCGAAGCGCGCTGCCGACAATTGCTTGGCAGCCAGCGTCATCGGGCACATCAGCATGCCCGACGTGGCGACGCCCAGCAGCAATTGCCCGAACGCAAAACTCTCAGGTCCCGTCGCCAGGCCCGACGCGATCGCGCCGACCACGGTTCCCGCAAGCAGGCTCAGCGACACCGGCCGCACGCCAAAACGGTCCATCGCCGCGCCCACCGGGATCTGCGAGGCCGCAAACGCAAAATGATAGACGGAGGTGAGGCTCGCCAGCGCCTGCGGTTGCACATGAAAATCCGCCGCCATCAGATCGAGGCTGAGCGCGGGAATGGTGCGCAGCAGCGTGGACAGCATGTGCCCGCAGGCCAGCGCCACCAGCGCAAAGATCAGCGAGCGAGTGCCGTGCCCCGCGTCGTCATTGGCAATCGCATCCATCAGCGTCCCGTCCCGGCAACGTTTTTGTCGGGTTACATGATCGGAGAGGGCATGCCAATGCCGCGAGGGGGCAGCTTATCGCATGGCCCGCCAGCGGTAGCGGCACGACGCTCCGGCGCCGCGCTCGATTGGAGCGTGCGCGTGATGCCGCAATCGATGATAAGCATGTGGTGGGAATGTCATCTCGATCAGGGGGCGCAAAAATGATCGCAAGGCACGGACGGATCGTTCTTCTCGGTGCATTCGCGGCGTTCGCCATGTTTGGCACCGCTCACGCTGCAACCGTCGTCGCCCTTGGCGCCAGCAACACGTTTGGCAAGGGCGTCTCGCGCAGCCAGGCCTATCCCGCACAGCTGGAAGCGCTGCTCCGTGCGAGGGGGCTTAACGTCCGCGTCATCAATGCCGGCATCAATGGTGACACCACGGGAGGCATGCTGGCCCGGCTCGATCGCGACGTTCCCAAGGGAACGAGTGTGGTGATCCTCCAGCCCGGCGGAAACGACCGGAGAAAGCTGGCCGCCGACAACACGCCCGAAATCCAGAGCCGGCTCGGCGCGATGGGAGTCAAGGTGGTCATGCTGCCGAACGGGATGCTGCACGGACTGCCGCATCAACCCGACGGGCAGCATCTTACGCCCGAGGGCTATCACATGCTGGCCGAGCAGCTGGCCGGCCAGGTCGCCGCGGCGCTGGGCAAATAGATCGTCTGTTGAGATCAAGGAGCTCAAGTCTGAACGGCTAGGCCGTTCGACTTGAGCGAAGCTCGGCTCGTTGCTGGTCGTCGCCGTTCAAGGCTTCGGAGCCGTTTGCATCTCGTGCCCCGGGCTGAAGCTGGATGCGCCCGGCTGCCCGGAGGGCGTGCCTGAAGTCGCCGCCTGCATCTCATGTCCCGGGCTGAAGCTGGATGCGCCCGGCTGTCCGGAGGGCGGGTTTGAAGTCGTCACCTGCATCTCATGTCCCGGGCTGAAGCTGGATGCGCCCGGATGCCCGGAGGGCGGGTTTGAAGTCGCCGCCTGCATCTCATGTCCCGGGCTGAAGTTGGATGCGCCCGGATGCCCGGAGGGCGTGCTTGAAGTCGCTGCCTGCATCTCATGTCCCGGGCTGAAGCTGGATGCCCCCGGATGCCCGGACGGCGGGCTTGAAGTTGCCGCCTTCATTTCGTGTCCTGGGCTGAAGCTGGATGCGCCGGAATGCCCGGCATGGCCTGGTGAACCGTGATGTCCGGTATGCGAGTGCGAGCTCGAAAACACCGCTGAAAACGCCGCCTGTATTGCGTGCCCTAGGTGTCCCGGGCTGAAGCCTGAAGCGCCGTGATTCGTTCCATGCGAGTGCGAGCTCGAAGACGCTGCTTGCATCGCGTGCCCTGGAGCTGACGCCGAACTGCCGTGGCCGACTCCTCCCACTCCGCCATGCCCTGCACCCACGCCGCCGCCATGTCCCCCACCCATGCCAACGCCGGCTCCGACGCCGCCGCCGCCGCCAACTCCCCCTCCGCCGCCGCCGCCGCCGCCGCCACCACCGCCACCGCCGCCACCACCGCCTCCAGCGAGCAGCGGTCCAGACGTTGCGATCAACAAGGCCGGTATGGCGGTTATTGCAAGCAGCTTGGCGAGCTTCGTCACGATGATCTCCTCTTCGCCATCAATTCCGCGCGGCTAACCCAGGGCAACACGACGCGCCTCGATGGTGTTGGAAAGTCGAGCGCTCGATCGAATGTTCCGCACAAAGGGTGATTGATTAAGGCGAGCAGGTGCGCACGTCATTTCTGGCGCGGACTGTTACCCGAACGGCACATATTTCACTCCGTTCAGGAGTGCTCGGGGCATTGCTCTCCTCCGGCGAGCATTGCGCACAGGTAAAGCAGGCGGCGAGGGGCCCGCAGGTACCTCCTGATCGCGGGGGGGCCGGTGATTCTCTTTGGCCGCGCGTTAACGTGAGCACGGCGCAACAAAGCGGACGCGTTAGACCGGAAGTTGCCGGCCCATTCCTTACACCGGGTGCTTGTGCCTCATAGCGGAATCCAGGCGTGAAATCCGGTGACTTGCACCGTTTGTCCATAGAAGCCGCTGTCCTCGAGCGCGGTCTCGAAGGTGCCCTCGATGCGGCCCTCTGCATCGCTGATGATGCGCAACATCGAGCCGAATTGATTTCGCCAAGCACCAACCCATGACGTGCCGACCCGTGATGCCATACCTGATCTCCCGAAGTCACTTGCCCGGCGCGATGCGCAGCCGGTGCAATCGATGCAGCTCCTTTGCGGCATCCTGCATCAGCCCGCGCGCCGCCTCGTGTTCCTGGCCGACGATGAAGCCCGAGGCGAAAGCCTGGGCGCGCCGGTTCGCCGGCGGGGCGTTCAGCGCGGCGTCTGTTGCCAGCTCGCGATGCGCCATGAAGTCGTTGAGCGATCCCAGCGCGGATTGAATCCGCTTCAGCCGGGACGAAAGCTCTGCGAGCTCGTTCTGGTCACGCTTGCGGTAGAGGCTCCCGAAGAAGTCGATGGCATAGCGGATCTTCTTGATCCTGATGCGCAGCTTGTGGCGCTGTTCGGGAGCGAGCTCGCCGAGCCGTTTGCCCTGCTTGCGCGCCTTGTCGATGCGCCCGCCAAGCACCTGCGCTGCGTAGGCAGGGATCCCCAGGTCATCATCGGGGCGGGGGCGCATGGTCTCAATCCATTCGACTGCGTCAATCAGCAGACGGCGGTAGCGCGCCGACCCAACCGCGTCGCCGGCGCGGCTGAACGCCACCTTCCGCTCTGCGGAGAATTTCTTGCGGAGCGCGCGTGCCCCGCGCTTTGGAATGCCCCGATCGGTGATCGGTCGAACGCTCTCGCTCACGAACACGTCGATCTCGCGCGCCGGGCCAAGCTCGCCCGTGAGCCATTTGAGCTCGGCCTTGATCCGCGCCGTCCGCGTGCGCGGCAGGACATCGGCAAACAGCGAGATCGCCGCCCGCAGCCGCCGCAGGCCCACCCGCATCTGGTGGACCCCTTCCGAATCCATCTTCCGCACCGGATCGGCATTCGCCGTGATCTGCCGCAGCGTCGAATGCGCGATGGCGCGGAATGCATCGAGGGCCGACATCGCGTGATCGAGCCGGATCGGCTCGGCATGTTGAGCGCCGTCGCGCACGCCCGTGGCAAGCCGGTAGCCCCGTTCGGCCTTCGAGCGTAGATCGAGCTCGGCATCGGTTTTGCGCGCGATGGTTCGCGCCATCTGGAACAGGTTGCCGACACGGCCGGATTTCAGTTCCAGCTCGAGCTCGGCGATCGGCTGCGCGCGGCGCCTGGCGCCGATCCGGCCGCGGTCGACCGCAAGCTCGATCCGGCTGTTTCTGAGACGTCGCGCCTGCGCGACGCGATGAACAATCGTTTGAAAAACCGGCCTCAGCTTGCGAGAAAGCTTCTTGCTCGCGAGCCTGTCGAGCGGCGTATCTCTTGTCTTCTCGAGATCGGGCTTTTCGCCGGCGACGTCCTGTTCCCACTCGCCGCGGGTGACGCCTCCCGCTCCGCCCGCCTTCACGGTCTGGACGCAGTGGCCCTCGACCTTGCGCACGCGAAGCGTGAGGCCGTGCCGCCGCAGCTTGTGCTTGCTCGTGTCGTAATAGGTCGAAACGAGCGTCTTTTCCGACCGGTCGCTGCGCCGGCCGCCGCGCAGGACCGACGACAGTTTGCGGGGCGCAACGCGGAATTTCAGTTCCGTTTCGGCATTCATCGGCAATGCCTCCGTTGCGGGATTCAAAGTGGCGCAGGAACGAGAAGTTCCGCGAAGCGGCCGCGAAGTGCAGGTCATTCAGCGTGGTGGAACTGAAGTTGTTGTCGTGGAAACTTCAGGGAATAGCGCGGCGTGGTGTCAGCGACCGTTGAGAGCGAGAGCTCTGTCGAAGCAGGCTCCCATGGGCCCGTGCATCTCAGTGCCATCCCGGTCTCGATGCATCTCACTCGGCCGTCGGGATCAACCATTTCCGGAAGAATGCCAGCACGTCGGCGTTGAACTCGGCATGGAATGCGCCCCGGTCGAAGCGGGGCGCATCCGCGCAGAGTTCGGGCCGCTCCTTGACCAGCGCCGGCGGACACAGGAAGAACGCGAAATGCCCGGCGTTCGGAACGACGCGATATTCGTGTCGGGCCGGAAGGTTTGCCTCCACAGCGCCGACATCGTGGGGCAGCACGCCGTCTCCACCCCGTTCCGATGCCCAGAGTTGAACCGGCGCCTTGAGCGGCGCCAAACTCTCGGCAGAGAAGAAGATGGCCAGAGGATCGGCGAGCACCGCGGCCTTGATCCGCGGATCGTGCGTGAGGGGCTGCGAAGGATATGTCCTGCCGAGGATCTGTTGGCAGAACAGCGACTGCCCTCGGCGGCAATAGTTCGTGGCCGCTCCGGTCCAATCCGGATTGGCGCCGAGCAGCACAAGTCCGGTATAGCCGCCGCGCGAGAAGCCGAAGAAGCCGATTCTGTCTTGATCGATTCTCGCTGCGAACGGCGATGTCCCGATCATGAAGTCGATCAGGCGCTTGATGTCGGTGGGCCGCTCGACGAAGACCGAGAGATCGCCGGAACGGCCTGGATCCAGCGCGGTATCGCCTGGGTGATTGATAGCTGCAACGACGAAGCCGTTGTCGGCGAGCGCCTCGGCGGTGTCGCGATTGCCGAGAAGCGAGGCGCGCCGTCCATGGGAAGCGGCGATCAGCGGCAGGTGGTCCCCTGCGAGCGGGCAATTCTTCACCCCTGGCAGGACGAAGATGTCGATACGAATCTCTCCCGGCGGTTCGGCACAGGGATACCAGACCATGCCGTGAATCGCCGGACCATCGGCGTCAGCGGGAATATCGATCGATCGCAGGCCGGCAGCCTGCGCCAACGTCGATATGAGGCAGAAGCCGATGGCGGCGAGGAATCTGCAAGCGTTGACGGAAGCGGACATCGACGTCTCCTTCGTGTTGCGCAGGGCTGCTTGACTCGCGAAAGTCCTACGGCATCCGCTTGATCTCGCCGGAGCCCGACACGTGCGAATTGATCCGCGCCACGTTGCCGTGCAGCTTCACGACGGCGCTGCCGGAGACCGAGATATCGGCATCCTGGCGTGGCGCGAGGTCGACGTCGCCGCTGCCGTGGATTTTCGCGCTGGCTTGTTCGGTGATCAGTCCGCCGAGATTGGCGCGGCTGGAGCCGGCGGATTCGAGCGACACCTCGTGGGCCGTTCCGCTGGCGGTTATGGTGCTGCTGCCGCTCATGACGACGCGCAGCATGTCCTGCTTGACATCGGCGAGCTTGAGGTTCGTGCTGCCCGACATGTTCACGCTGGTCTTTTGCGCGACGAGCCGGCCGAAATCGGCTCGGCCCGAGCCGGCGGCATCGAACCACAACTCCTTGGCTTCGCCGCTTGCCGTCACCGTGGTGCTGCCGTGCACGGTGACGCGCAGCGCATCCTGCTTGATGTCGGAGAGGGTCAGTTCGCCCGAGCCGTTCAGCGTCCAGGCCGTGACCGCAGGGCCGGAGAGCTGGACGACGAGATCGCTCGCCGGAAAGCAATCGACCAGGCGGTCCCACTCCACCGTGTCCCATTCCAGCGTGCCGTCGCGCAGGCGCACATGGCTGACCAGCTCGGCATCGCCGCTGACGCTGGCCTGTGGCTTCGGGCCGGGCTGATAATGCACTTGCGCCGGAATTCTGATCTTGACGGCATCGCTGCCGGCCCATGCGAGATCGACGGTGCGGCGCTCGCTTGCGCCGGCCGGTTTCGCCGCAGCACAGCTTCGCAACGTTCCTGCCCAGGATCGGTGATCGCCGTCCATCCATTCCGTTGCGGAGGTCAGAACCGCGATGACCCCGCACGCCGCCGCAATGCCCAGCGACAACATTGCGATCCCTAACAGACGTCTGCGCATGGCGCACCTCCTATCAAGTCGGATCTTGTTCTGGCTTGAGCAGCCGGTAGTGCAGCCGGGCGTAATTCCCGAGCAACTTCACGGCGCCGTCGAGTGCCAGCAGCAGGAGTGCGCCGCATCCGACGCTGGCCGAGATCAGCCCGATCCCGGCCACCGCGCGCAGCAGCATCGCGGCGATCGAGGCAAAGTGCCCGATCTTCACGAGGCTCAGCAGCAATCCGAGCCCGACGATGCCGAGCGCGAAGACGACGAGGCCGATCACCAGCATGATCAGGGCTACGGCGAACAGCAGCGGCAGCAGGAACAGAATATCGACGGTGGCCAGTCCCCCCAGCGCGAGCAGGGCGGCGGCGGAGTTGCCTGGCGTGCGGTGATTTTCCCAATGACGCAGCCCGGTCTCGGCGCGCAGCTCGCGCGCCAGCCGCCTGGGGTCGCCGAGCGCGGCTGCCACATCGGCCTCGCTTCGCCCGGCTGCCTCGGCCTCGTCGAAATAGGACATGTAGTCGGCAAGGATGTCGTCGATCTCCCGCGCTGGAAGTCCGGCGAGCCCGTCATTGAGGACAGTCAAGAAGGCGACGCGGTTCATTCAGCGTTCTCCCAGCAACTGGTTGACGGCATCCGTGAACGTCCGCCACTCGCGCTTCTGCGCCGCGAAGGCAGCGCGGCCGGCGGGGGTGAGCCGATAATATTTGCGAGGCGGGCCGCTGTTCGATTCGGCGAGGCGCGTATCGACGAGCCCGTCGTCCTGCATGCGCCGCATCAGCGGGTAGATCGTTCCTTCTCCCATGCCGACGCCGGAAGCGAGCGCGCTGGCAATCTCATAGGCATAGCTTTCGCCGCGCGCCAACAGCGCCAGCACGCACAGTTCGAGTGCACCTTTCTTGAGCTGGACTTGGTTCTGTTCGGTCATGGCAGCTGCGCGGTTGGCCGTGGAGACAACATATTGCAAGGTACCTTTTAATGCAAGGTACATCTCTATAAAAGGTAGCGCCCCGGCCGTCGCGAGCGCGGCCGGCGCGATCACGTTTGCTGGAGGGAAGAGAACAAAGGGGCTGTCATCTGCAGGTGAACGGGAGGCTGCACCGGGCTCCCGCATCGCTCAGGGGGTGTCTGCGGGCTTGCTCCCGCCTCTCCCGCTTGCTTGCGGGAGAGCATAGGCCGCCTTCGGCGGCTGTCCTTCCAAAGGACGCCGAGGCTATGCACGCCCGGGGCGATGCGAAGCATCGTCCCGCGCGTGGCAAGCGATAGCCCTGCGCCAAGGCGCAGTGGGTTTCGTTGACGCGCTACAGATCCTACGAGCTGCGAACCATCGACTATTGCCCGGCTTCCGCCAGCAGCGTTGTCGCATAGACCGGCTTGGTGAGGAACCTCGCACCAGGCGGCAGGCGACGCGGCAGCGGATGGCCCGAGATCACGATGATCCGCATGTCGGCGTCCTGCTGCTGGGCGAGGTAGGCCAGGTCCACGCCATCCATCTTGCCGACCAGATTGATGTCGGTGACCATCAGGGTGGGGTGCCGTGCCTTCAGCGCCAGCGCCGCGGTCTCGGCATCCTCGCACTGAAGCACCTCGAAATTGCTCTCTTCGAGCAGCAGCGCCAGCATCTCGCGTTGAATGTCGTCATCTTCGACGACGAGCGCGGTCGGCCTGATCGGCTTTGATTGGCCCATGACGCACCTCATGTTTTAACATTTGTTAATCGCGGAGGAGGGAATCTGTTCCCTCCGTACTGCATCCGGCTTCGCCCTCGTCCGGGCTGCAAATTGTGTCCGAACGCGCGAGCAATTTGCGCAGCAGATCCTCAGCTTCCTGCAGCACGGTACGAACGAGCTGCTGCTCCCCGATCGCCTCGCTGGTGAAGTAGCCGTGCTTGAGGGCATTGCTGTTTCCATCAGGCGCGCCGGATCCCCATGCGCCGCCGTGCATGCGGCAGCGCATCCTGCCGCGCAGCGCCGGCGCGCGGCAGGCGTCACCATTGCGTGTTTGCGCGCCGCAACGCCGGCTCGTTCGCATCGCGCAGGTGTTGCGGGCGTGGCTCATGCGGGGAGGGCCGCCGCGTCCACAAAGCCGGGCTGCGCGGCGATCAGGTTCGTGTGCTGCGTGAAGTTGCCGACGACGGCCTTGCCGCCGTCCTGAACCGAGAGATTCTGCACCGTGATCGCACAGGCGCCGTTGCTGCGGTGACGGTTCAGCGCCTCGATCTGCGCGGCGAAGGTGCGTGACAGCCGGGTCAGGGCGCGCGTGAGGCTCTCCTGCTGCTGCACATCGTCGGTGCAGGCGAGGCGACAGGCGCAGCGCATGGTCGCGACCTGAATGCTCACCATCTGCGCCGCCAGCATGGATTCGAGCGAATCCCTCGGCGCGATGCTCTTCAGTGTCGAGACCATGAAGGCGAGGTTGCCTTGGTCGGGCTTGCGCGCGACGACGCTGGCCTTCACCAGCTGGCTCAACAGTCCATGCAGCGCGTCGCGGTCGGCGGCGCCGAGCGCCTCGGCCAGCAGCGCTTCGCCGGCCTTCGTATCAGGGTGTTCGATCACGATGCGCCTGCGACGGAGCCTGACCTTCGGGGTTGCGATGATCGCGGCGCGATCGCTGGCTGCGATGGCCGTCGTTTCGGCAGATGTCAGGGATGTGGTCATGAGATGTGTCCTTTGCCGGCGCAGGCGCGCGGCCTCGCTGCAAGCGAAGCCGATCGCGCGTCTACTGATGCGGCGGTTGAGATTTTTCAGGTGGTGATGAGACGTTGTCGCGCAGCCGGGTCGCGCGCGCCGCCTCGTTGGGCGGAGCTGGACAGAGCCTGATAGCGCGATCATGCCACCATACTCCTGTTTTGCCCGACGGGTCAAAGTGATTTTCTGAAATTCAGCAGTCGCCGACGTGCAAGGCCCTGATCTGGCGGGGGCCGGCTACTGTGCATGGGGTTGTTTTCGACAGGTGCGGATGCCGGCGCTTGTCGATGGCCTCCGCAAGGTTCCGTGCCGATGAAGCGCCCGGGCCTCGTCCGGGAAAAACTGGAACCTCGCTTCTTAGCGCAGGTTAATAGCCAACAATTGTCAGGACCAAAGGGAGAGAACCATGATCCGCCTGCTGGCAACCACCGCATTGGGACTTGTGCTGGCGAACGCTGCCTTTGCGCAAGCGCCGAACACGAACACGACCTCGCAGCAATCCGCACCATCGCAAGACAAATCCGCGACGCCCTCCACCACCACGCCATCGGGGACGGCTCAGTCGCAGCAGACCACCTCGCAGCCGCAGCAGCCCTCGACGTCGGGACCGTCGGCACAGAATAACCAGAGCACCGCACCATCTTCCGCATCCCCCGGTTCCGGGACCAACGCGGCCAACAACACGGATACATCGCCACGGCCGCAGACCGGTACGGCGAACTCGAGCCCGACCAATCCGCCCGCGAGCCAGCAAAGCGCCAATCCGCCTGCGACGAACACCAACCAGGCACAGGATCGCAGTCAGCCGCCCGCCAACACCAACAACCAGGCGCAGCAGGCGCCGAGCGCGACCGGAACCAATCAGGCTCAGCAGGCGCCGACCAACAACCAGGCTCAGCAGGCGCCGAGCAGCAACCAGGCGCAGGGCGCGCGCACCGACACCAATTCGCAGATGGCTGCCCGAACCGACGTCAAGCTCGACCGGCAGCAGGAGACCAAGATCAGCGCCTCGATCTCGCACCTGAACGTGCGGCCGCTGACCAACGTGAATTTCTCGCTGAACGTCGGCACGGTGGTGCCGCGCGACGTGCAGCTGGCGACGCTGCCGCCTGACGTCGTGGAGATCGTGCCGCAATATCGCGGCTACAGCTTTGCGCTAGTCAAGGACGAGATCGTCATCGTCGATCCCGCCACCTACAAGATCGTAACGGTGCTGCCGTACTCAGGGCAATCCACCGCGACGACGACAACGACGACGCGCGAGCGCAGCGCCAGCAAGTTCTCGGATAGGGATCGCGAGGTCATCCGCAAGCACGTCAAGGCGCGCCCCGAGCGGAGCGAAGTGCGGACCACCGGCAGCACCGCGCGCACCGAGATCCATGTCGGTGATCGCGTTCCTGACAGTGTCGAGGTCGAGGAGTTCCCGAGCACGGTCTACCAGGACGCGCCGGGTCTGCGGGACTACCGCTACATCCATCGCGACACGCGGACCTATGTCGTCGAGCCTCGCGAGCGTCGCGTGATCGAGGAGGTCGAGTAGCCGCCGCAGGAAGCCGCTCCATCGAGCGGCTTCCTGATCTATGCCATCAGCCCGAGGAGCGCTCGCGCGCCGCCACGCGGACGGCGTGGGCCTTCGCCCCCTTCGCTCCGCCCTTGGCGCGGGCCGCGATCATGCTGCGCGCCTTGCCGCGGGCCGCGCCGCCCTTGCGGAGCAGGGACACGAGATGCTTGCGGGCGCGATTGGCCGCGAGGCGCGCCGCCAGCTGCTCGGCCTTGCGAACGATGCTGGCCGTCGAGGGCGTGAGGCTCGCGGGCACCCAGGCAACGTCCCTGATCTTGGAGAGGCTGCCGACGCCCTCGCACGGCGCCTCGCGCGGCAGGTCGATCCGAATCGCCAGCGCATCCGAACGCTCGATCCAGTCTTCGGCTTTGGTGCCGGTGATGATGCGGACATAGTCGCGCGTCTCGCGCGGCAGCTCGCTCTCCCTGGCGAGCCATTTCTGGATGCGGCCGGGGCCGGCGTTGTAGGCGGCTGCGGCCAGGCCGAGATTGCCGAAATCGTCGCGGAGCTTGCGCAGGAATCTTGCCGATGCGGGCAGCGCCTTCATGGGATCGAAGGGATCGTCGAGCCCGACCTCGGCGGCGGTCTCCGGCATGAATTGCGCAACGCCTTGTGCACCAGCCTGGCTGACTTCGTTCGACTTGAATCGGCTCTCCTGCCAGAGCAGGCGGGCAAAGAACGGCACGGGAATGCCGCTCTCCTCCGCCGCTTGCTTCAGCGCGCGGCAGAATTGTTCAGTCGGAGACGGCGGAGTCTCCGCGGCACCTTCGACACCGGGCTCCGGCTCGATCGTCTCCTCGTAGGACGCGCGCGCATTGGCAAGTTCAATAGCCTGCACGCTGGCGAGGAAGAGGTCGACGAGGGGCACCAGGGAAGGCGCGCGATCGGACTTCGGCGTGGCCTGGTCGACATGTGAGATTTGCCATGTCGGCTCCGGGCTGATGTCGCACATCAGAAGCAGGAACGCAGCGCAAGCCGCGACGAGAAATCGCATCTCGGTAAGAGTCCTCGAACTGTGGGGAACGACCAGCGAGCGCTGGTGACAAGGACTTCTTAACCGTAATTGCGGCGAAGCTGCGATTCCGAAAGACCACCGGTGTTAGTACGGTGTTCCCGTCGCAGGAACGCCGGCGGCCGCTCCCGCCGTTCCACAGCAGCTCAGGATCAGCCGGCGACGAAGGCGATCAGGGTGCCATTGGCCTTGGCCGGGGGCACGACGATTGCCGCTCCGCTGCGGACGCCTGCCGGGCCGAGTGCCTTCTCGGTCGCCGCGAGATCGCCGCTGACGAGCACCAGCGCGGCGCCGCCGCGCCCCGAGAGGCCAGCGAGCGGCACGCCGGGATAGCGCTTGCCGAGCTGCTCCAGCGTCAGATAGACGAAGTCGGCGCGGTCGCCGCCTGAGGGCACTGTCACTGCGCCGTCGGCCCCTGCCTTCGGCTCGCGATCGATCAGCCGCGCCAGATGAGCGGCTTCCGCTGCGGGCTCGGGCGCCGCGATCAGCACCTGGCTGATCCGCTTCGCCGCGTTGGCGTGCTGCATCAGCTCGGGAATCCACACCGTCTCGCGGGTCTTGTGCTGACAGGCGAAGATGCGCACCCCGCCGGGCGCTTCGGCGGTCGGCCACATGAAGGTGCGGAATTTGGCGGCCGAGACCGTGCCATCAGGCAGTGTCACCGGCCGCTCGAAATCGGTCGGGCCAACAGGCGTGAAGCCGCGTGCGCGGATTTCCTCGGCACCGGCTGTGGAATCGATCGCGGTGAAGGCGATGCGCTCGATGCCTTCACCCTGTCGCTCGACAAAGGCGCGCGCCGGCGCATTGTGCTCGGTTGCGACCAGCACGCCGAGCAGCTCCATATAATCGGGGTCGAACATGATGGTGTAGTTGCCGGTGCCCATATGCGCGCTGTGGGTGCCCCGCGGCGACAGCGTGAAGCCAAGCTGGCGATAGTTCTCGGCAGCCTTGTCGAGGTCCTTCACCATGACCACGGCGTGGTCGATACCGATGACGTTCTTGAGGGCCACTGTGATTTCCCCGGCAATTGCGAACTGACCTTGGACGGCCTGCGGCCGCCAGTCTTGTCTACGCCGGATAAGCGCCCAAGTCATTTTCAAATCGAGGGGAGATCCGGATTTTCATTCCGCGAAACGCGGCATCGACGCGTTGTGATCAGTGATGCTGCTCGCCGATATAGGCGGCGAGGACGGCGCGCTCCTCGCTGGTCATTTCCGTGATATTGCCCGGCGGCATCGCGTTGGACCAGGCCGCGACGCGCCCGATCAGGCGGATGTTGCGATGGATGTGCTCGGGTGCATCGAGCAGGATGCCCTTCGGCGCGGTGACGATGCCGGCCCAGACCGGCTCGGCAGCATGGCACATGCTGCAGCGGGACATCACGATCTCCTCGACATTGGCGAGTGTCGGCTGCGTCGACAGCGCGCCGGTCTTGACCTCGCGCGGCCCAGCTGCGGAGAGAAAAAGGATCGCGATCGCGCCAACTGCCGCCACGCCCCATACCCACCACGGCGATTTGCGTCCGGCATGTCCCTCGTTGAAGAAGTGGCGGATCACCGGTCCGAGTGCCAGCACGATCGCGACGATGATCCAGTTGAAGCGCGTGGCGTAGAGCAGGGGATAGTGATTGCTGATCATCAGCACGACGACCGGCAGGGTCAGATAGTTGTTGTGGACCGAGCGCTCCTTGCTGGTCTTGCCGAGCTTCGGATCGGGCGCCTTGCCTGCGATCAGGCTAGCCACGATCTTCTTCTGGTTCGGAATGATCACCGCGAAGACGTTGGCGACCATGATGGTGCCGATCAGCGCGCCGATCTGGTTGAAGGCGCCGCGTCCGCTGAGCACATGGGTGAAGGCGTAGGTCAGCGCGACCAGGAACAGATAGCCGCCGATGGCGAAGGGCAGCTCGCGCTGCGCAAGCCCGGTGCGGCAGGCGGCCTCGTAAAGCAGCCACGCCAGTGCAAGGCTGCCGAAGCTGAAAAGCCCGGCCTGGAAAGGCGTGAGATCGAGGGTCGACTTGTCGACCAGGAACAGGTCGGCGTCGAGATAATACACCACCACCATCAGCGCGAAGCCGGACAGCCAGGTGGTGTAGGCCTCCCATTTGAACCAGGTCAGTTCGTCCGGCATCTGGGCGGGAGCCACGAGATACTTCATGATCCGGTAGAAGCCGCCGCCATGGACTTGCCAGGCCTCGCCCTGCACGCCGTCAGGCAAATCGCTCCTGGGCTTGAGACTGAGATCGAGGGCGATGAAATAGAACGAGCTGCCGATCCAGGCGATCGCGGCCACCACGTGCAGCCAGCGCAGCAGCAGGCCCGCCCATTCCGATACGATCGATCCCCACATGATCACCCCATCAATCGCGACACCGATGCCGCAGCTTTGATGACCGCAACCTGCGGCCGTGCCCTTACAATCTGTTGCACCGATCCGCACCGTTTTCCAGTACGATGGATCACACCATCTGCACATCGTGCGGGCATGAGCTGACGTGGGATTTGGCAGGTAAGTCCGGGAGGAAGGTGGCGTGAAGATTCATGTTTCGCGCATGATGGTGCCCGCATGGCTGTTGAGCGTCTGCACCGTTGCCCAAGGTGAGCCCATGCTGCAGGGCAAGGATGCCTTTGGCAGCTGGCAGGCCGACAAGCCCGGCACCGTCAGGCTGATCCGTCCGCAGGATCTGGCCAAGCCCGGTGCCACGCCCTCGGTCTCAAATCCCACGCGCGTGACCGCGCGCGGCAGCGCGACACCTGATGTGCCTGACGGATTCAAGATCGAGCTTTTGGCTGACGGCCTCTCCGACCCCCGCGTGCTGCGCGTCGCGCCCAATGGCGATATCTTCGTTGCCGAGACCGGGCCGGGCCGCATTCGTGTGTTGCGTCTCGGAGAGGGCGGCAAGGTTGCGAGCAACGAGGTCTTTGCCAGCGGGCTCACCCGACCGTTCGGCATCGCCTTCTTCCCGAATGGCGACAATCCGCAATGGGTCTATGTCGCCAATGCCGGCAACGTCGTCCGCTTTGCCTATCGTGCCGGCGACCTGAAGGCCTCGGGCAAGGCCGATGTGGTGGTGGCCAACCTGGCGCATGGATCGGGCCATTCCACCCGCGACATCGTGTTCACGCCTGACGGCAAGCGCATGCTGGTGTCGGTCGGCTCCGCCAGCAATGTCGCCGAGGGCATGGGCAGCCCGCCCGGGGGGCTCGAGGCCTGGGCGCGCACCCAAGCGCTTGGTGCGTCCTGGGGCTATGAGGCGGAGCGTGCCGCGGTGCTCTCGTTCACCCCCGAGGGCAAAGACCGCAAGCTTTACGCCACCGGCATACGCAACTGCGTCGGCCTTGCGATCCAGCCGCAGACCGGCATGCCCTGGTGCTCGACCAACGAGCGCGACGGACTCGGCGACGATCTCGTGCCCGACTACGTCACCAGCGTGAAGGAGGGCGCCTTCTACGGCTGGCCCTGGTTCTACATCGGCAGCAATGAAGACCCGCGTCATGCCGGCGCGCGGCCGGACCTCAAGGACAAGGTGACGATCCCGGACGTGTTGATACAGCCGCATTCAGCCTCGCTCGGCATGACCTTCTACCAGGGCACGCAGTTTCCGTCCGAATATCAGGGCGACGCCTTCGCCGCTGAGCACGGCTCCTGGAACCGCTCGAAGCGCACCGGCTACAAGGTGATCCGCATCAGGATGAAGGACGGCAAGCCGACCGGGGAGTACGAGGATTTTGTCACGGGCTTTGTCGTGAACGACAGCCAGGTGTGGGGACGTCCGGTGGGGATCGCGGTGGCCAAGGATGGATCGCTGCTGATTTCGGAAGATACTGGCGGCACGATCTGGCGGGTGACAAGCGCGCCGCGATGATCGTGCTTGCCGCCCTCATCCCCGCCGCACACTCGCTCCGCCATCCACCGGCAGCGTCACGCCGGTGATGAAATTCGCCTCATCCGACGCCAGGAACAGCGCGGCATTCGCGACGTCCCAGCCAGTGCCCATCTTCTTGCGCAGCGGCACCTTGCTGTCGCGCTCGGCTTCTACCTCGGCGCGGGTCCTGTGCCATTCGCGGGCGCGGGTATCGACAGCCATCGGCGTGTTCATCAGGCCGGGCAGGATGACGTTGGCGCGGATACCGTATTCGGCGTTCTGGTAGGCGAGCTGCTCGGTGAAGGCGATCATGGCCGATTTCGTCGCCTTGTAGGCGACGTAGGGATAGGTGGTGATCGCTGCCATCGACGAGATGTTGATGATGGCCCCGCTCTTCTGCGCACGCATGATCGGGATCACTTCCTTGGCCGCGAGGATGCAGCTCTTCAGATTGATGGCGACGACGCGATCGAACGCCTCCTCGGTGATTTGCAGCAGCTCGGCGTCGCCGCCGGCGAGGCTGACGCCGACATTGTTGTGCAGCACGTCGATCCGGCCCCAGCGCGATATGGCGTCTGCTACCATCGCCTTGATGTCGGCGGACTTGGTCACGTCGGCCTTGAAGGCCGCGGCGGTCCCGCCTTTTGCGGTGATTATCGCAACCGTTTCCTGCGCCGATTCCAGGTGGTGATCGACGCACAGCACCTTGGCGCCCTCGCGCGCGAAGGTGAGAGCGGTGGCGCGCCCATTGCCGATGCCTTCGCCGGGGCTCTGGCCGGCGCCGACGACGATCGCAACCTTGTCTTTGAGGCGCATCTCACTTCGCTCCCTGGATCGATACATCGCATTATTTTCGTGCACATTAGCAATCGATCCGACCTGAGAGAAGAGCGCGGCTCCTGCGTTCATGTCATTGACATCACATGGAATTGCATGCTGCGGCCGGCTCATCGGGCTTGGTTGCCCCTTGTGTTCAGGAACCGCTCCGACGCTGGCGCGTTTGTTGCGGAGCCTTTTCCGCGCTAGGCTCGCTTCCGGGGCTTCCCAATCGCCAGTGGCTTGCCGATGAATCTGCTCGATCCACAAGGGCCGGTGGCTGCCGCCAACAGCACCATCCTGGTCGATTCCGTCTTCATCATGCTCGCGATCGTGGTACCGACCATTGTCGCGATCCTCGCTTTTGCGTTCTGGTTTCGCGCCTCGAACACGAGAGCACGCTTCCAGCCGGACTTCGTCTATTCCGGCCGCGTCGAGATGGTGGTGTGGTCCATACCTGCGCTGACCGTTATCCTGCTCGGCGGCGTCGCCTGGATCGGCTCGCACCAACTCGATCCCAGAGCACCCGTGCCAGGCACCGGCAGCCCGGTGCGGATCCAAGCCGTCTCGCTCGACTGGAAATGGCTCTTCATCTATCCCGACCAGCGCATTGCGACCGTCAACAGTTTGACAATTCCCGCAGGTGCCGAACTGAATTTCCAGCTGACGTCGTCGAGCGTGATGAACGTGTTCTTCATCCCGCAGCTCGGCAGCATGATCTACACCATGAACGGCATGGTGACGAACTTGAACCTGCGTGCCGACAATGAGGGCAAGCTGCAAGGCCTCTCGGCGCATTTCTCCGGCGACGGCTTTCCCGACATGATGTTCGACGTCAACGTGGTCTCGCCGCTCTCATTTCCGGACTGGGTCGCAACCACAGCGAAGACCGATGCCGTGCTGAACGAGGACAGCTACAAGAAGCTGATGCAGCAGGGCATCGAGAAGGACAGGCCGACCTATCGGCTCGACGATCCCCGCCTGTTCGACCTGATCGCAACCCAGCACATTCCGCCAGGGCCGGGGCCGGAGCTCGTCTCCGATGCCGGCCGTCCCCACACTGGAGGCGTTGATGCTCGGTAAGCTCGACTGGTCCGCTATTCCGTTCGATCAACCTGTTCCGCTGATCGCGGGTGGCGTGGTGCTGGTTGCGATCCTCGCAGTGCTGATCTGGGTCGTCGTGAAAGGGCATCTGCCCTATCTCTGGCACGAATGGATCACCAGCGTCGATCACAAGCGGATCGGCGTCATGTACATCCTGCTCGCCTCGGTGATGCTGCTGCGTGGCGGCAGCGACGCCATCATGATGCGGATTCAGCAAGCGATCGCCTATCAGTCGCAAGGCTATCTGCCGCCGGAGCACTATAACCAGATCTTTTCTGCGCACGGTACCATCATGATCTTCTTCGTGGCGATGCCGTTCGTGATCGGACTGATGAACCTCGTCGTGCCGCTTCAGCTCGGCGTCCGCGATGTCGCGTTTCCGACCCTCAATTCGGTCGGCTTCTGGCTCACCGCGACAGGTGCCCTGCTGGTCAATCTGTCGCTCGTGATCGGCGAATTCGCCCGCACCGGGTGGCTCGCCTTTCCGCCGCTGTCGGGGCTGTCCTACTCGCCGGGTGTCGGCGTCGACTATTACGCCTGGTCGCTCCAGATCTCCGGTGTCGGGACGCTGGTCGCCGGAATCAATCTTGTCACGACAGTGCTGAAGCTGCGGACCAAGGGCATGAACTATCTGCGCATGCCGATGTTCTGCTGGACCACGCTGGCCTCGAACCTCCTGATCGTCGCGGCGTTCCCGATCCTCACAGCGACGCTCGCGATGCTGCTGCTCGACCGTTACCTCGGCTTTCACTTCTTCACCAATGAAGCCGGCGGCAACGTCATGATGTTCATGAATCTGATCTGGGCCTGGGGGCATCCGGAGGTCTACATCCTGGTGCTGCCGGCCTTCGGCATCTTCTCCGAGGTGGTCTCGACCTTCTCCGGCAAGGCGCTGTTCGGCTACCGCTCCATGGTGCTTGCGACCATGGCGATCTGCGTCATCTCCTTCATGGTCTGGCTGCATCATTTCTTCACCATGGGCGCAGGCCCCGACGTCAACGCCATCTTCGGCATCGCCAGCATGATCATCGCGGTGCCGACGGGCGTGAAGATCTACAATTGGCTGTTCACGATGTATGGCGGTCGCATCCGCTTTGCGACGCCGATGCTGTGGGCGGTCGGCTTCATGGTCACCTTCATCATCGGCGGACTGACCGGCGTGCTGGTCGCGGTACCGCCGGCGGACTTCATGCTCCACAACAGCATGTTCCTGGTGGCTCATTTCCACAACGTCATCATCGGCGGGGTGCTGTTCGGCGCCTTTGCCGGCTTCGAATACTGGTTTCCCAAGGCATTCGGCTTCCGCCTCGACGAGCGCTGGGGCAAGCTGGCGTTCTGGTTCACCTTCTCAGGCTTCTGGATCACCTTCGTGCCGCTCTATGTCGCCGGCATGCTCGGCATGACGCGGCGCTTGCAGCATTATAATGTCGCGGAGTGGCGGCCGTGGATGATCGTGGCGGCCATCGGCATGGCCGTTCTGTCGATCGGCGTGATCTGCCAGATCATGCAGCTCGTGGTCAGCATTCGCAACCGCGAGGCGTTGCGCGACCGCACCGGCGATCCCTGGGACGGCCGCTCGCTGGAATGGGCGACCTCGTCGCCGCCGCCGGTATTCAACTTCGCCTTCCATCCTGATGTCCGGGGCGAGGATGCCTATTGGGACATGAAGATCGCGGCCCTGCAGCAATCGCTCGAGCATGACGTGCCCGAATATCACGACATCGAGATGCCCAGGAACTCACCGACGGGCTTCGTCTGCGCGTTCTTCGCCACGATCATGGGCTTTGCGCTGATCTGGCACATCTGGTGGATGGTGATTTTGGGCGGCATCGGCGCCTTCGCGACCTTCGTCGTGTTCGCCTGGCGCGACCATGACGAATACGTGATTCCGGCAGCCGAAGTCGCCGCGATCGACCGCGTCAATCTCGAGGAGCGGCGCAGCCTCGTCAGCATGGCGGGGGCGATCTGATGTCGATGACCGCGACCGCCGGCCGCGCGCACGCCGATCCCCATCACATCGGTCGTGTCATCGAGCATCCTGGGCCCGCGCCGAAGCGGACCGTGACCGCCTATGGCTTCTGGGTGTTCCTGCTCTCCGACATCGTGATGTTCTCCTGCTTCTTTGCGGCTTATGCCGTGCTAGTCAACCAGACCGCTGACGGCCCCAAGGGCTCGGAGATTTTTGAGCAGCGTAACGTCGCGATCGAGACGGTTTGCCTGCTGCTGTCGAGCTTTACCTGCGGCATGGCCGGCATCGCCGCCGACGTGCGCAATCGGTTCTGGTTCTATCTCGGCATGGCCGTGACTTGCGTGCTCGGGCTGATCTTCCTCGCCATCGAGTTCAGGGAGTTTGCCGACCTCGTGTCGCGCGGCTATGGGCCGTCACGCAGCGCCTTCCTGAGCGCGTTCTTCTCGCTGGTCGGCTGCCACGGCCTGCATGTCTCGGCCGGTGTGCTCTGGCTGCTCACCATGATGGCGCAGGTCTTCGCCAAGGGCTTTCGCGCCGACGTGCTGCGTCGGATGATGTGCTTTGCGTTGTTCTGGCATGCGCTCGACATCATCTGGGTCGGGGTGTTTTCCGTCGTCTACCTGCTAGGGGGTGGCGCATGAGCGATCAGACGCATATGCCGGCCGGACATGATCTCGCGCCGGGCGACGAACAGCAACACAGTGTCGGCGAGCGGGTGCTTGGCTATGTCGTCGGTCTTGGCCTGGCGCTAATACTCACCGCGACCTCGTTCTTCATCGCGGGCACCGATATGGTTTGGCAACCATCGATCCCCGTCGCGCTGATCGTGCTCGCGATCGCGCAGATGGGCGTGCATCTGGTGTTCTTCCTGCACATCACCACGGGCCCAGACAACACCAACAACGTGCTGGCGCTGGCCTTCGGGCTGCTGGTCGTCTTCCTGGTGGTCGGAGGAACCGTCTGGATCATGTCGCATCTCAACCAGAACATGCCGCCGATGGATCAGTTCATCCGGATGCACAGCTAGCGCTGTACAAAAAAGAAGAGCCGCTTGTGCGTGACAAGCGGCCCAAGTCTAGGGAGGAAACGCCCGAGCAAGGACAATCCGATGAGGATCGTCCGCCAAGGAAACGCCCGCGCAAAGCGCTTGCGTACACATATATGTGCAGCAACTCCCGTTTCAGTTCAATTCCGGATCATTACTGTCTCCGGCTACCACTCACGGCTGCGTGAACCAAATGTTCACTTTGGCCGGCGGCAATTATAGGCCTTGCGGAAGCCCGAGGCCTGGGCGTCGTCCTCGGAGCAGAACCAGCGGTCCGGCTTGGTCGTCGCGGCGTAGCTCGGGCAGCCCCTGAGGTGATAGATGCCGATATTGCCGGTGACGCGGGCGCGCACTGCGAGCTTGCCCTTGATGGCGCAGCTCGGCGGCGCCGTCAGCTCCTCCGGAAACAGCACCGCCCGAATCTCCTTGTCGCGGTCGGGGCGGCAGGCGGCGCCGAGCAGGGCGCCGTCCTTCTTCCCGGTGCGGAATTCTTGCGGTGCAACAAAGCAGCCCTTCCAGATGCCTGATGACGCCGTCTTCGCCTCGGCCGCCGCCGGCTTGACATTGGCCTTGAGCGGCTCGCGGGCGATGGCAAAGCCCAGCCTGACCAGTTGCTCGTTCAACGAGACCTTGTCGCCCTCGACCGTGCAGATCGCGCGGTGGCGCTTGCCGAATTTCTTCTCGGGACCGACGTCGTCACAGCGCACCGGCTTGCCGCCGATCAGCTTGGTGAGCTGGTCGCGGGCCTCGATGCCGCAGGTCCAGGAATCAGCGTGGTCGTCGATGCAGACCTGGTCGAGCTCGGGCGCGTCGACGCCGTCGAGCCGGTAGGTGACGTCGCCGAGCTGGATCGAATTGGCATCCCGGATCGTCGCAGCCGCAGTCAGCGCGGCGGCAGGATTGGAGGTCTCCAAGAACCCGGCTAGAGCGAGAAATAAAACAAGGGCGAAGGCGCGGGCGGCGGCCGATGAATTTTCGAAGGACATCATTTCTCGCTGTCGATTGCTCTGGCTCCTCGTTCCTAGCATCCGGTCATCGCCAGACCAATGGTCTGCGTTGTGCGAAGTGCGACATTCGCCAGCCAGCCTTTACTCGCCGGCCGGTCTACCCCTATCGTTCTGCAGCCTTGTAAGCCGTGATGGCCGAATCGCCCGGGAAGTGGCGAGGGCGGGAGGAAGACTTTTCGATGAAAGACCCCGTGGACGTCCTGATCATCGGCGCCGGCGCTTCTGGCGCTGCGGTGGCGTGGTCGCTGGCCGAGACCAAGATGCATATTCTCTGCCTGGAGCAGGGCGGCTGGATGAACCCGGCGGAATATCCGAGCACGGGCCGGGATTGGGAGGCCAGGTTCTTCGGCGAATGGTCGTCGAGCCCCAATATCCGCGGCCGGCCCGAGGACTATCCTGTCAACGACGACAATTCGCCGATCAAGGTCGTGAACTATAACGCCGTCGGCGGCTCGACGGTGATGTACACCGCGCACTGGCCGCGGCTGCATCCGTCCGATTTCAAGGTGAAGACGCTCGACGGCGTCGCCGACGACTGGCCGATCGACTATGACGCGCTGACGCCGTTCTTTGAAGAGAACGACCGCATGATGGGCACGTCGGGCCTGTCAGGCGATCCGCTCTCGCCATTGACCCATCCGCCGATGCCGCAACAGCCGATGGGATTGTCCGGGGCCATCGTCGCCAAGGCCATGAACAAGCTCGGCTGGCACTGGTGGCCGTCGGACACGACGGTCGCGACCATGGACTATGAAGGCCGGGCGCGCTGCATCAATCTCGGCCATTGTACGCCGGCCTGCGCGCAAGGCGCAAAATCCTCGACCGACATCACCTATTGGCCGCATGCAATTCGCGCCGGTGTCGAGCTCCGCACGCATTGCCGCGTGCTCGAGATCACTACCGACGAGAACGGCATGGCTTCGGGCGTGGTCTATTACGACAAGGATGGCGTCGAGCAGTTCCAGCCCGCGCATGTCGTGATCATCGCCTGCAATGGCGTCGGCACGCCGCGACTGCTGCTCAATTCGAAATCCGACCGCTTTCCGAACGGCCTTGCCAATTCGTCGGGGCTCGTCGGCAAGAACCTGATGTTCCATCCCTATGCGCAGATCTACGGCTATGTGAAGGAGCCGACCGACTCGAACCGCGCGCCGCCGACCTGCCTGTGGAGCAAGCAGTGGTACGACACGGACCACTCGCGCGGCTTCGTGCGCGGCTATGGCGTTCAGTTCGTGCGCGGGGCCGGTCCCGTGTTCGAGGCCGTCATCAGCGAGCAGAAGGGCATTCTGCCGTGGGGCGCGGATCACCACCGCGTCTTCCGCAAGCTCAATGGGCACCGCTTGGGCTTCTCGGCGATCTGCGAGGATCTTCCGGAGGAGCACAACCAGGTCACGCTCGATCCCGTGCTGAAGGACAGCCACGGCATTCCCGCGCCGAAGATCGACTACACGATCTCCGAGAACAGCCGGAGGATGATGGACCATGCGCTCGCCCGCGGCCGCGAGGTGCTGGAGATGGCCGGCGCAACCGACATCTGCGTCAACTCCCCGATCCCCTGGGGCGGCTGGCACCTGCTCGGCACCGCGCGGATGGGTACTGACCCCAAGCGCTCCGTCGTCAACGAATGGGGCCGCACGCATGACGTGAAGAACCTCTTCATCGTCGACGGCAGCATTTTCGTCACCTCGGGCGGCGTGAACCCGACCTCCACCATCCAGGCCCTTGCGCTCTACATCGCCGACCAGATGAAGCAGCGCCTCGCCAATTTGTTCGATTGAGGCCGTCATGACCGCTGACAAGCAACTCACGCGCGCTCAGCGCGACGACCTCCGCACCATCGCCGCGATGATCGTGCCCGCCAGTGACGAGTACAAGGTGCCCGGCGCCGACGATGCCGCGATCCAGGCCGACATGCTGGCGACGCTCGGCCGCGACACCAAGATGGTGGCGGCAGCGCTGGACCATCTGGCGCGGCTGGCCGGCGGGCCGCTCGCCGAGCTCGGCGCGACGCAGCGCGATGCCGTGGCGCAGGAGTTTCGCAAGAACGGCGGCGCGGCTGCGGCCACGCTCGTTCGTGTTGTGCTGCAATGCTACTACCGCGACGACCGCGTGCTGCGCTCGCTTGGACTGGAGCTGCGCGCGCCATTTCCCAAGGGCCACGTGCTCCCCGACGGAGACTGGTCGCTGCTCGATCCGGTCAAGGCGAGGGGCGGCACACTGCGGCGCGCGCCCTAGCCATCTGGGCAGTTCAGTCCCGCGTCCCAGGCGGGTCCCTTGCGCGGCGGGGCACAGGCCACCATCTGTGTGAGCTTCAAGGATTCTTGCCATGCTGGATTTCACCTCAGATATCGTCGATGACGCAGCGTCATCGCGAATGACAGAATCTGCCCCCATCGATGACCGGCTCCTGCTGGACGCCTATTCCAACGCCGTGATCGATGTGACCGACCGCGTCGGTCCTGCCGTCGTGCGCGTTGAGACGGGACCAAAAACGCCGAATGGCCGCGAGCGTGGCGGGCTTGGCTCGGGCATCGTGATTTCGCCTGATGGCCTCGTGCTCACCAACAGCCATGTGGTCGGCTCGGCCAAGGAGATCCGGCTACGCGATGTCGAGGGCCATGTCGGCGATGCCCAGGTGCTCGGCGTCGATCCGGATACGGATCTCGCGCTGCTGCGCGCCAACGGCGTGCGCGACTTGCCGTATGCCGCGCTTGGCAACTCCAAGACGCTGCGGCGCGGCCAGCTCGTGATCGCGATCGGCAATCCGCTCGGCTTCGAATCGACCGTCACCGCCGGTGTGGTCTCGGCGCTCGGGCGCTCGATCCGATCTGTGAGCGGCCGCACCATCGAGGACGTGATCCAGACCGATGCCGCGCTCAACCCCGGCAATTCCGGTGGTCCGCTGGTGTCGTCGAATGCCGAGGTGATCGGCATCAACACGGCCGTCATCAATGGGGCACAAGGCATATGCTTTGCGGTCGCCAGCAACACCGCGCAATTCGTGCTGTCGGAGATCATCCGCCACGGCTATGTCCGCCGCGCCTATATCGGCGTTGCCGGGCAGACCGCGCCGGTGCCGCGGCGGCACGCGGTGCTCGCCGGCGTCGAGAACAAGATGGGTGCGCTCTTGATGCAGATCGAGCCGGACGGACCGGCGGCGAAGGCCGGCCTGTTGCCTGGCGACGTCGTGATCAGGCTTGACGGCGTCGAAATCAACGGCGTCGATGATCTGATCCGCGTGCTCGATCGCGACCGGATCGGCCGGCGGCTCGCCATGGACGTGCTGCGGCTCGGACGGCTGCGGGCGATCGATATCGATCCGATCGAGCGGAAGCCGCAGCGCTAGCTGCGGGACGGCGGGCGGGGTATGACGGTGTCATGCCTCGCCTCCGGATCCCAGCCGCATGATGCCGGCGCATGAGACCTACGACGTCATTGTCATCGGCGCGGGTGCCGGCGGCATGACGGCTGCGGCCGTCGCCGCCGCTGAAGGCCTGCGTGTGCTGGTGATCGAGAAGACCGCCTTCGTCGGCGGCACCACGGCGTGGTCCGACGGCATGGTCTGGATCCCCGCCAATGCCAAGATGAAGGAGACGGGGCTCGCCGACAGCATCGCGGATGCAGTCCAGTATCTGTCGAGTACGGTGCCCGAGCCCGCCAACGCGGGCCTGCGCGCTGCCTTTCTCGCGCGCGGCCCGGAGGCGATCGCCTATCTCGAAGCCAGGACCGAGGTGCAGCTTCAGCCGGTGGAAGCCTGCCCGGACCATTATCCGGAGCGGCTAGGTGCGACATCTGGCGGGCGAGTGCTGCAGCCCGTTACTTTCGACGCAACACGGCTAGGCGAAGCTTTCGCGCGGCTGCGCCCACCGCTGCCGGAGTTCATGCTTTTCGGCGGGATGATGGTCGATTGTCTCGACATTCCACATCTATGCCGCGTCGGAAAATCGTTGCGGTCGACCCTGCGCGTGGCACGGCTCGTTTCCCAATACGCGCTGCAACGGCTGCGCTGGTCCCGCGGGACGACGCTGCATGTCGGCAACGCGCTCGCCGCGCGGCTTTACGCCTCGCTGCTGGCGCGACGGGTGGAGATCCTCTTCAGTGCCGATGTCGAGGATCTGTCGATGCAGGTTGACCGTGTCAGCGGTGTAGTCATTCGTCATGGCGCGCGCGATCGCCTGATCACCGCGCGGCGCGGCGTGGTCCTGGCGACGGGCGGCTTCTCGCACGATGCCATCCTGCGCAAACGTTTCTTCCCTGCGGCAGCCGGGTTGGTCTCGGCGACCGACACCTCGACCACGGGCGATGGAATTCGCCTTGCGACGACGGCTGGCGCTGCGCTCAACACGGAGGCGACGAGCCCGGCCTATTGGGTGCCGGCCTCGCTCTTCCGACGCGCCGACGGCAGAAGGGGTGTGTTTCCCCACATGGTGACCGACCGCGCCAAGCCCGGCGTGATTGCCGTCAACGCCGCCGGTCGCCGTTTCGTCAATGAAGCGCTGCCGTACCATGAGTTCGCGCTCGCCATGCTGCGCGATGCCAATGGCGAGCGGGACCGGCCGTTCTACCTGGTCTGCGACCGCCCGTTCCTGTGGAGCTACGGTCTCGGCCGCATCAGGCCGTTCACGCGCAACGTGCGGCGATATGTGGCCGGCGGCGAACTGATTGAGGCGCCCGACATCGCAGAGCTCGCGGCCAAGATCGGCATCAAGCCGGCTGTGCTCACGGCGACAATCGCGAGCTATAATGTCGATGCGAAGGAGGGCCGCGATCCCGAATTCGGCCGTGGCAGCACCATCTACCAACGGCACCACGGCGATGCTGCGCACAAGCCCAATCCTTGCGTCGCGCCGATCGTCGGTGCGCCGTTCTTTGCAATGCGGATCTACCCAGCCGATCTCGGCACGGCGATCGGCATGAAGGTCGATGCGCAGGTGCGCGTGCTGCGCGAGGACGGCACGCCGATCGCGGGGCTCTATGCCTGCGGCAACGACATGGGCTCGATCACGAACGGGAATTGTCCGGCCCCGGGCATCATGCTCGGGCCGGCGCTGACGTTCGGGTATATTGCCGGGCGGCATCTGGCGGAGGGGGCTGCAATGGCTATCGGAACGGCAGCAGCCTCAGCCTCAGTCTAGCCATCTCCACCGCTGTCATGCCCCGCGAAAGCGGGGGCATCCAGTACGCCGCGGCTCATCGATTCAATCACAACCGTCTCGGCGTACTGGATCGCCCGGTCGAGCCGGGCGATGCCACTGAGTGTGTGGCAACGCTACTCCGCTGCCGCGGCAAAGCGGCTGTTCTCCAGCTCCGCTTCCAGCCGCGCCTTCTCGGCCGCTGCCAGCTTGACGTTGGCGTCCTTGACGTGGCCGAATCCGCGGATGGTTTCCGGAACACGCGCGAGCCGCGTCAGCAGCGGGATTTGCTCCGCCTTCAGTCCAGCCATCCGCTGATCGATCATGTCAAGATAATCCGCGACCAGCTTCCGCTCGGTCCTGCGCTCCTCGGTGCGGGCGAACGGATCGAACGGGCCGCCACGCAGGAATTTCAGCTTCGCCAGCACGCGGAAGGCGTGGATCATCCAGCCGCCGAACTCCTGCTTCTGAAGCCGTCCCGTCGTCTTGTCGCGCTTGGCGAAGATCGGCGGTGCCAAATGGTACTTCAGCGTGAAGTTGCCGTCGAATTTCTCCGACACCTTTTTGGCAAAGCTGCCATCTGTGTAGAGACGTGCGACCTCGTATTCGTCCTTGTAGGACATCAGCTTGAACAGGTTCTTTGCCACGGCCTCGGTCAACTCCGAAGACCGAGGCGAAGCGGCCGTTTCTGCCTTGCGCACCTTCGCAACCGCCGCAAGATAGCGGTCGGCGTAGGCCTTGTCCTGATAGCCCGTCAGGAACTCCGCGCGGGTTGCGATGACATCGTCGAGCGAATTGGTCGCGGCGGAGGCGCGGCTCTTGAACTGCAGCACGCTGCGCACGCGTGACATGTCGTGAGCGGCGAGGCGGCCCCAGGTGAAGGCGAGCTTGTTCATCTCGATCGCGGCGCCGTTGATCTCGATTGCGCGGAGCAGGGCCTCCAGCGACAGCGGGATTGCGCCCTTCTGGAAGGCGAAGCCCAGCATGAAGGGATTGGTCGCGATGCTGTCGCCCATCAGTGCCGCGGCAACGCCGGTGGCGTCGATGATGTCAAGGTTCTTGTCGCCGACGGCGTCGCGCAGCACGGTCTGCATCGTGCCCATCTCGAAATCGAGATCTGGGTTTTGCACGAAGCTCGCGGTCGGCTGCAGGTCGGCGTTGATATAGGCCTTGGTCACGCCGCGCTCGGCGCGGCTGAGCGCAGCGGGGCCGGCCGAGACGATCATGTCGCAGCCGAGGATGACGTCGGCGCCGCCGGTGGTGATGCGGACGGCCGAGATATCCTCCGGCTTCGGCGCGATGCGGACGTGGCTCATCACGGCGCCGTTCTTCTGCGACAGGCCGGTGAAGTCGAGCGCCGAGCAGCCGCGGCCGTCGACATGGGCGGCCATGCCGAGCAGCGCGCCGATCGTGATGACGCCGGTGCCGCCGATGCCGGTGACGAGGATGTTGTAGGGACCGTCCAGCTCACGCAGCGGCGGCAGCGGCAGATCGGCGAACACCTGGCCGGAATCGACCGCCGATGTCTTCATGCGCTTCAGCGAGCCGCCATGGACGGTGACAAAACTCGGGCAAAAGCCTTCGACGCAAGAAAAGTCCTTGTTGCAGTTGGACTGGTCGATCTGGCGCTTGCGGCCGAACTCGGTCTCGCGCGGCTGCACCGAGACGCAGTTGGAGGCTTGCGAACAATCCCCGCAGCCTTCGCAGACCAGTTCGTTGATGAAGGCGCGCTTGGCCGGATCGGGATAGAGGCCGCGCTTGCGGCGGCGGCGCTTTTCGGCGGCGCAGGTCTGGTCGTAGATGATGACCGTGAGGCCCCTGATGTCGCGCAGCTCGCGCTGCACGGCATCGAGCTCGCGGCGATGATGGATGGTCGCGCCTTGTGGGAAGTAGTTCCCCTCAGGATATTTGCCGGGATCGTCGGAGACGATCGCGAGCCGCTTGACGCCCTCGGCCCAGACCTGATGCGCGATTTGCGCAACGTTGAAGGCACCTTCGGCCGGCTGGCCGCCGGTCATCGCGACGGCGTCGTTGTAGAGGATCTTGTAGGTGATATTGATGCCAGCCGCTGAGGCAGCGCGCAGCGCCAGCAAGCCGGAGTGAGTATAGGTGCCATCGCCGAGATTCTGAAAGATGTGCTTCTCGGTGGTGAAGGGCGCTTGGCCGATCCAATTCACGCCCTCGGCGCCCATATGCGATATCAGGTCGGTGCGCCGTGTCGGCATGCTCAGCGCCATGCCGTGACAACCGATGCCGGCCATGGCGCGGCTTCCTTCGGGTACGCGCGTCGAGGTGTTGTGCGGGCAGCCCGAGCAGAAAAAGGGCGTCCGCGCGAGCTTGATCTGCGAACTGGTCGTGACGGGATTGTCGAAGGCCTCGAGCCGCGCGAGGCGCTGCTCCAGCACCGGGCTGTGATGGCCGAGCTTGCGCAAGCGCGCGACCAACGCGCCCGCTACGATGGTCGGCGTCAGTTCGCCTTCGCTCGGCAGCAGCGGCGCCCCGCTCTCATCGCGCTTGCCGGCGATAGTCGGGCGCTTCGACGCATCGATATTGTAGAGGATGCGCATCAGCTGGTCTTCGATGAAGCCGCGCTTCTCCTCGACAACGAGCACGTCCTGCAGGCCTTCGGCAAAGCGCTTGGCGCCGCTTTCCTCCAGCGGCCAGGTCAGCGCGACCTTGTAGATGCGCAAGCCGAGATCCTGCGCGTCCTTGTCGGTAATGCCGAGGTCGGCCAACGCCTGGCGCAGATCGAGATAGGCCTTGCCGGTCGCGATGATGCCGAGCCGGGCGGGCTTGGAATCGAGCACGATGCGATCGAGTTGGTTGGCGCGGGCGAAGGCCTGCACCGCTTGCATCTTCGGCCCGAACAGGCGCCGCTCGGCCTCCAGCGGCGGATCGGGCCAGCGGATGTTGAGGCCGCCGGGCGGCATCTCGAAATCATCGGGAAGTGCGATCTTGATGCGTTCAGGATCGCTGTAGATGGACGCCGAGCTTTCCACGGTCTCGCTGATGGCCTTGAAGCCGACCCAGCAGCCGGAGAAGCGCGACAGCGCAAAGCCGTAGAGGCCAAGATCGAGATAATCCTGCAGCGTGGCCGGATTGATCACGGGAATCAGCGCCGCCGCGAACACCTGCTCGCTCTGATGCGCCAGCGTCGAGGACTGGCAGCCATGATCGTCGCCGGCAAGCGCCAGCACGCCACCGTTGAGTGAGGTGCCGGCCGCGTTGGCGTGCTTGAGCGCATCGACCGAGCGATCGACGCCGGGACCCTTGCCGTACCAGATGCCGAACACGCCATCGACCTTGGCGCCGGGAAACAGGCCGACCTGCTGGCTGCCCCAGACCGCGGTCGCCGCCAGATCCTCGTTCAGGCCGGGGACGAAGGCGATATCGTGCTGCTGCAGATGCGACTTCGCGCGCCACAGCGCGTGGTCGTACATGCCAAGCGGGGAACCGCGATAGCCGGAGATGAAGCCGCCGGTGTTGAGCCCTTGGAGCCGGTCGCGTTCGCGCTGCAACATGGGCAAGCGGACCAGGGCCTGGGTGCCGGACAGGAAGATCCGCTTCGATTCGAGCCGGTATTTATCGTCCAGCTCGACCTGCAACAGCGTCATTTCAGCAGTCCTCGTTGTCGTATCAGGTGGGAATTTTGCGCCGCGGAAAGATTGGCGACTTGCGAAGCGGATGCTGCAGTCAAAAGCATGGAGCATCGAAGTCAATATCGCTGGCCGCATCCGTGGCGGGCCTGCTAGTCATGGCTGCCTGTGGAGGAACCGATGACAGCGAACGCGTTCAATACCGAGATCACCGAAACCGCCGAGGCTCTGATCGGGCCGTGGCGTCAGCCGCGCCAGATGCTGCACGCGCAGGTTTACGACGCGCATGCCTCCATCCACGACGACGCCACCGCGCAGAAGCTCGGCTTCAAGGGCGGTACCATCGAAGGCCCCACGCATTTCAGCCAGTTCGCGCCGCTCGGCGCGCGGCTGTGGGGGCGGGCGTGGTTCGAGAGTGGTTGTCTCTCTGCGCACTATCGCAATGCCTGTTTCGAAGCCGAGGACGTGCAGGCGATCCTGTCAAAGCCTTTGCCTGGAACGAGTCAGTGCCAGATCCAGATGATAAAGCGCGACGGCACCGAGGTGCTGCGCGGCACGGCGTCAGTCGGCGATCCCCACGCTGCGACAGCGCTGGAGACGCGCCTGACAGAGCTCAAGCCGCTCACCGATCCGGTGATCCTGCGCGACGTGAAGGTGGCGCAGACGAGCAAGCGGCAGCTGGTGCGGATGGCGTTCGACCAGAACATGGGCGACCTCTATCCGTTCTCCCTCAGGCAGAAGCTCGCAGTCATCACCGAAAGCTCGCCTTACTATTCGAGCGCCGACAATCCGTGGCGGAAGGCGATCATCCCGATGGAAATGCTGAGCGTGCTGTTCCAGTACCGCTCCAAGGACGATCCGCTGCCGGCGAAGGGACCGGCCGTCGGCCTGTTCGCTGACCAGGAGATCCGGCTGGTGAAGGGGCCGCTCTTCGTTGACGAAGAGTACGAAGTCGAACGCGAGGTGGTCGCGCTGTCCGGCAGCCGTCGCACCGAAAGCGCCTGGGTCAAGACGCGGGTGTTCGACAAGGCTGGCGCGATGGTCGCGACCATGCTGCTCAACATGGCGACGCTGAAGGCTTCGTA
Source organism: Bradyrhizobium sp. CCBAU 51745 (assembly GCF_028128715.1). Lineage (NCBI taxonomy): Bacteria > Pseudomonadati > Pseudomonadota > Alphaproteobacteria > Hyphomicrobiales > Nitrobacteraceae > Bradyrhizobium > Bradyrhizobium sp. CCBAU 51745. The sequence continues at coordinate 861,931 of NZ_LBJP01000093.1, forward strand.
CGCGCCCTATGAGGAGGAGTATCGGCGGCTGTATGGAGCGGGGCGGTAACACCACCCTCGTCATTCCGGGGCGTGCGTAGCGCGAGCTACGATGCGCAATTGCGCATCCGAGAATCCATTTCGCCTCATGTTTTGCTGCTCGATGGATTCCGGGTTCGACGCTTGCGCGGCGCCCCGGAATGACGACGGAGGCCGCTCATCCTTTAAGCAAATGCACGTCGCAAAGCCGTCGCACAGGGAATAAGCAGACGTCGACGTCTGACGTAACCTTCTGAGCACGCATCGATTTTCGTTTCAACTCGCACGTCAACGCAATTGTACACAATGGCACGGTGCTTGCAGAACTCTCCTCAAAGAGAGTTCTCGCGGGGGCCTGCGTCATGTTGAACTCAGCCAAGCCGACACTGGGCGTCATCAGTGCCGAGCCCGAGCCGATCAGGCTCGACTGGTCGTCGACTGCTCTCGTGATCATCGACATGCAGCGCGACTTCATGGAGCCCGGTGGTTTCGGCGAGACGCTTGGCAATGATGTCAGCCAGCTTGCGCGCGCGGTGAAGCCGATTGGCGCGGTGCTGAAGGCGGCGCGCGACACCGGCATGCTGGTGATCCACACCCGCGAAGGTCATCTGCCTGATTTGTCCGATGCGCCGCCGGCGAAAGTCGAGCGTGGCGCGCCGTCGCTGCGGATCGGCGATCCCGGCCCGATGGGCCGCATCCTCATTCGTGGCGAAGCCGGCCACGACATCATTCCGGAGCTCTATCCGCTCGACAGCGAGGTCGTGATCGACAAGCCCGGCAAGGGCGCGTTCTACGCCACCGAGCTGACCGATGTGCTGGAGAAATATGGCATCGAGAATCTGCTCGTGTGCGGCGTCACCACCGAGGTGTGCGTCAACACCACCGTGCGCGAGGCCAATGACCGCGGCTATCGCTGCGTCGTCATCTCGGATGGCTGCGCATCCTATTTCCCCGAGTTTCACGAGATGGGCCTGAAGATGATCAAGGCCCAGGGCGGCATCTTCGGCTGGGTCGCCAGCTCAGCCGCAGTACTGGAGGCGATGACGATTTCGACCACATAGGGGGTTCTCATGAGCACTTTGACGGGGACGGCCGGCAAATCTGAAAGCAATACGTCCGAATTTAAACCGGCGTTATGGACATCGGGCGACTGGAACGCGTTTTTCGGCTTCGGCACCAACATCCTCGTCAACATGCTGGTGCTCACGGGCCTGCTTCGTTTCGTGTTGAAGATGCCTGATAGTCTCGTGTTCGGCCGCATCCTGCCCGCGCTCGGGCTGATGATGTGCCTCTCCACCTTCTACTACGCCTTCCTCGCTTATCGGCTCGCGCAGAAGACCGGCCGCAACGACGTCTGCGCGCTGCCGTCGGGCGTCAGCGTGCCGCACATGTTCATCGTCACCTTCGTGATCATGCTGCCGATCACCTTGAAGACCGGCGATCCGCTCAAGGGCTGGTCAGCCGGCCTGGTCTGGGTGTTCTTCCAGAGCTTCATCCTGATGATCGGCGGCTTCATCGCGCCGTTCATCCGCAAGATCACGCCGCGCGCGGCACTGCTCGGCACGCTTGCCGGCGTCTCCGTTACCTTCATCTCGATGCGGCCTGCGCTGGAGATGTATATGACGCCGCAGATCGGCCTTGTATGCTTCGCCATCATCCTGGTGAGCTGGTTCGGCGGCGTGAAATACTGGCGCGGCATTCCCGCAGGCCTCGTGGCGATTGCGGCCGGCATGATCATCGCCTGGGGTTCGAACCTGTTCGGGCTCGGCCTTGGCGGGTTGAGTCTCACAGGCGTGGGCGCAGCCTTCGCAAACTTCGGCTTCTCGGTGCCAATCCCGGCGGTGGGCTATGTCTTCTCCGGCTTCGAGTTCCTCGGCATCATCCTGGTCACTGCCATTCCGTTCGGCATCTATGACCTCGTCGAGGCCATGGACAATGTCGAGAGCGCGGAAGCAGCCGGTGACGAATATCCCACCACGCGGGTGCTGACTGCCGACGGCGTCGTCAGCCTGATCGGCTGCCTCATGGGCAATCCCTTCATCAACGCAGTCTATATCGGCCATCCCGGCTGGAAGGCGATGGGCGGCCGCATCGGCTATTCGGCGGCGACCGGCATCATGGTGGTGGTGCTGGCCTGGTTCGGCATCATCTCGGTGCTGCTGGCGCTCGTGCCCGTGGTCGCGATCTCGCCGATCCTGCTCTATATCGGCATGCTGATCGGTGCGCAGGCGTTCCAGACCACACCGATCAAGCATGCGCCCGCGATCGTGCTGGCGCTGACGCCGCATCTTGCCGCCTGGGCCAAGCTCCAGATCGACACGATGCTGGCCTCGACCATGACAGCGGCCGCGACCGTCGGCGGCATGGCGGCCGACAAAGCCGACGCCGTGAAGACCGCGGCGGTCGCCGCTCTGCCGCAGCAGGGTGTGTTCTATCACGGGCTGGAGGTGATGGGCGGTGGCTCCATTCTTGGCGGCCTCATCCTCGGCGCGATCGGCGTCTTCATCATCGAGCGCGACTTCGAAAAGGCGTCGGCCTTCGCGCTTGTCGGTGCGGTGCTGACCTATTTCGGCTTCATGCATGGTGAGGCCGTCGGCGTCGGCGGCGGCTTCGGTGTCACGCCCGCCGTGGCCTTCTCCTACGCCGTGATGGCTGCCGGCCTGTTTGCGGCCAGCAAGCTTGGAGCCAGCGAGCACTACGCCGCGCATCCGGAGATGCACGCGGCTCCGGCGGAGTAGCAGCGGTAGATGCGAAACGACGGGCGGCTGGTTGCCGCCCGTCGTCGCTCTTTAGGGCATCGATTTCTTGCAGACGAAGCTTTCAGCGGCGGCCTTGTCGCCACCCACATAATGTGGGTAATCGGGATAGCGGCACATCGGCCGGGCTGCCTTCAGGGCGAAAGGCGGTGCGGTGTCTTTCGAGGTCTGGATCAGCGTGTCGGCCGGAGCGATGCCGTCGCTCGCCCAGCGGTCGAGCGGTCCGAGCAGGTCGACCATGGTCGGGATCGCCGAGCCGTCCAGTACGCTCGTGCCGGGGCCGGTATGTGTCGAGCCGGGCGAGACGTAAAGCCGAGCCGATGCGTCGACCGTCGACTGGCCGAGGCGCGCCACGACCGATTGGAAATAATTGATCCCGGCGAGTGGGCTTTGCGCGAGATCGGCCATGTTCTCGCGTAGGATCAGCTTGCCGCCGTGGGCGAAGAACGCCGAGAGGTCCGGATTCGTAGAGTCGAGAAGTTTCGAGACCTCCTCGATGCGGGCGCGGAAGTTCTCGGGGCGGTAGTTGCGCACGTCGAACTTGTCATCGCGCGTCACGATAAAGCGTATTGCGTTGACGCCATAGAGCCATTGCTGCGATACCGTTGCAACATCGATTGGCTGCGCCGGTGGGGCCGTGCCCATCACCCAGCGCGTGATGGTCATCCGCTGCGGGTCCGGCGTGATCTCGTTGCCATAGAGCCATTGCGGATAGCTGGTGATGCCGTTCGCCATCGCAAACGGAAAGGGATGCGGCGCATGCAGCGTCTGGATGGCGGCGATCTGCGCGTCCGACAAGCAGCTATCGCCCGTGTCGGTGCCGCCTTGGCAGCGCAGCCCCTGCAAGCTCACCTTCGGCTGGCAGGCGAGATAGTTGCTGATGACGCCGTCGCGCAGGCCATCGAGGTCGTCACAGGTATTGGCCACGAATCGTGCCAGCGTCTCGCTCTTGGCCGGGTTGAGCCAGCCGCCGTCGAATTGCGGCAAATTGTTCGGGACATAGGACTGGAACAACATCGACAGCTGCACCACCGGGACCACGCTGACGATCCCGTCGTAATCCGCCGGGAAGCGCTGTGCCATGGTAAGGCCCTCGCGGCCGCCCTCCGAGCCACCGAAATAATAGATCCTCGACGGCCGCTTGCGATAGAGCGCGTCGACGAGCGCGATGGCGACGTCGCGCACCTTCTTGTAGGAGGCATAGGCGTAGTTGATCAGCATCTCCTCGTTGAGGCCGAACTCGCCGATGCGATCGGGCGCAAAGCTAGCAACCTGATGACCGGAATCCGTGCCCAGCGTGGCATAGCCGCGCGTCACGGGCAGAGCGTCATCTGGCGCGGCATCGCGCAAGGGAGCCAGGCCGCTCACGAGCGTGCCGTTGTACCCGCCACCGCCATATTGCAGCAGCTTGCCGTTCCATGCGGGAGGTAGGTTAAGCTGAAAGTTGATCAGTTGCGCGGCGGGATCGATCGGAGCAATGGTGCCGACCACCTTGCAGAAATCCGGTGTCGCGGAAGATGTCGCCTTCGCTGGCGCGGCAGGCGTGTAACTCGCCGATGTGACTGTGGCCTCGCCGCTGGGCAGCCCGATCAGTGGGGCCGGGATCTTCAGCCCTGCAAGCCGCGCGCAGTCACTCGGGAATGCCGCCTCCGCTGCCGCGGGCCTGCCCGACGCGGAGAGCGCGATCGTGCAAAGAACGAGGCTGAAGGCGGCTCTGTGCCACACCGCGAAGCTTTGTCGTGAATGATCGGCGCCCGGCATAATTATGCTTCTCGGCTCTCATTGGCTTGTTCCTGATACACGCACCGGATCCTACGGCTTGATGGACGAGGAAGGTGCTCACCCGCCCTTGACGGCGCCCGCCGTAAGCCCGGCGACGATCTGCCGCTGCGCGAACACCGTCAGCAGCAGCACAGGCAGCGTGACGACCAGTGCGGCCGCGGCGAGCGGGCCCCAACTGAGCTGGTCGAACGAGATCATGTTGTAGACGGCCACGGGCAGGGTGCGGGTCTCGCGCCCGGCCAGTACGATGCCGAACACAAAATTGTTCCAGGAGAAGATCACCGCGAGAATGAAGGCGACCGCGATACCGGGCTTGGCGATCGGCAGCGCGACGTGCCGAAACACCTGCCAGCGGCCGGCACCATCAATCAGCGCGGCCTCTTCCAACTCCAGTGGTGTCGTCTCGAAATAGCCGATCATGATCCAGATCACGATCGGCACCGTCACGACCAGATGGATGATGATCTGCGGCACCAGCGTGCCGAGCAGGCCGAGCCATTGGAACAGCAGGAACAGTGGGATCAGATAGGACAGGCCGGGCGTGATGCGGGCGATCAGGATCACGATCGCCGATTTGTGCGCGGCCATGCGCGCAATCCCGTAGCCGGCGGGGACGCCGACCATCAGCGCAAGCGCCGTCGCGCTGCCCGTGACGATCAGGCTGTTGAAGAAATAGGTGACGAAACGGTTGGAGGCGAGCACGTCCGCATAGTTCTTCCAGGCGAAATGCTCGGGGATGAAGACCGGCGGGTACGCGGCGTTGTCGACCTCGAATTTGAGCGAGAGCGACAGCATCCAGAGAAAGAACAGGATGGCCGGCGACACGATGACGAGCACCGCGAACCACAGGCTGATCTTGCCGATGATTTGCTTCGGAGTCATGCGTCGCTCGCGATCTCGGTCCATAGCATGCGCTGGCGAGCGTAGAGCATCACCGCTGCAAGCAGGACAATCAGCAGGAAGAACACCACCGCGATCGCTGAGCCGTAGCCGAGGTCGTAGTAAACGAAGGCGACGCTGTAGAGGTAGAGGTTAATGGTCTCCGACGCAGATCCCGGTCCGCCCTGCGTGATCGCGAAGATGACGTCAAAGCTCTTCACCGCGTCGATCATGCGGATCATGCCGGCGATGAACAGGAACGGCATGATCAGCGGCAGGGTGATGAAGCGGAACACCTGCCACAGGCTGGCGCCATCGATCTGCGCGCTCTCATAGGGCTCGGTCGGGATCGCAGCGAGCCCGCCGAGCACGATCAGCATCACCAGCGGCGTCCATTGCCAGGTCTCGACCAGCACCAGCGAGGGGATCACCGTTGCCGGATGAAACACCCAGAGTTGCGCGGGAATCCCGACCAGGGACAGCAAATAGTTGAGCACGCCGAGCTGCGGGTGGAACATCATGGTCCAGACCAGCGCGATCGCGACGGGCGTAGCCATCATCGGCATGATGAAGATGCCGCGCAGAAAACCGCGGCCGGCGAATTTCTGGTGAAACACCACGGCCGCGAACGTCCCGAACACGAGCGGCAGCAGCACGGACAGCACGGTGTAGACCAGCGTATGTCCGATCGCCTCGATGAAACGCGGATCGCCAGTCAGGCGCAAATAGTTGGAGAAGCCAACGAAGGTGGTCGGCGAGCCGACCTTCCATTCGTTCAGGCTCATCCAGATCGTGAACACCCATGGGAAGATGATGATCGCGAGCACGACGACCAGCGCCGGCACCACGAACGGCCAATAGGACGGCGGCCGCAACTCCTTCTCCGGCGCGGCATCAGACTGTGCCGCGCGCGGAGCAGATTGTATCAACGTACTCACGCCTTTTCGCTACGCTCCAGGATCGGCCGGAACTGGTCGTGGGCCTTCTTCAGCTCTGTTGCGGGATCGGAGCCGGCCAGGGTCGCGGTGACAGCGGCGCCGACGAGATCGCGGAATTCGGCGACCGGGATGATCACCGGCAGGCCGAGCTTGCTGATCTTGGCGGAATCGATCACGGACTGCAGCCACTCCTTGGGCATCTTCACGCCCTTCTGGACCTCAGCATCGTTCAGGATCGAGTTACGGAACGGCACGCCGCCGCCAGCCTGCAACAGCCGTGCGCCCTGCGCCTTGGAGACCGCCCACTGACACAGCAGATAAGCCGCTTCCTTGTTCTTGCTCGCCGCGGTAATGCCGAGGCCGTCGCCGTAGGTGGCCGAATATTGGCCCTTCGGTCCGGCAGGCACGACGGTGTAGCCGACCTTGCCGACCACGCGCGAGGCGGCCGGATCCTCCAGCGGCGGCGCCCAGCCGACGCCGTCGATCCACATTGCCGATTTGCCTTGCGTGAACGAGGCCATCGACTCCATCCAGTTGAAGCCGGCGACGCCGGGCGGGGCCATCTTCGTCAGCAGGGTCTGGTAGAGCTTGGTCGCTGCGACGGCCTCCGGACCGTCGGTCAGGATGTTGCCCTTGGCATCAAGGAATTCGCCGCCATAATCGAGGAAGAAATTCGTCCACAACGTCATGTTGGCGTTGCGCAGGCCTCGGCCCACGAAGCCATACGTGCCGTCCTTGGCATCAGTGAGCTTTTCGGCGGCTGCAACCATGTCATCCAGCGTCTTGGGCACCGCGACGCCCTTCTTCTGGAACAGCTCCTTGTTGTAGTAGAGGATGAAATAATCGACCGACCAGGGCAGGGACAGCATCTGCCCCTTGTCGTTCTTGCAGTACTGCAGACCTGCGGCCGAGAAATCGCTCTCGACCAGGTCAGGCGCGGTCAGCGTCGGGTCCTTCATATAGGGCGTCAGATCGGCGAGCCAGCCGGCCTTTTCGAACTGCCGCTTCTGCACGTGATAGCTGAGATGCACGACGTCGAAGCTCGGCCGGCCCGAAGTGAGCTCGATGACGCACTTCTGGCGCTGCTGCTGCTCGGGAATCTGTTCCGATTCCACCTGAATTCCGGTGAGATCGGTGAACTCCTTGATGTTCTTTTGCAGGTTGTCGCCGCGCGGCCCCTTGGCGAGGATCACCTCCAGCTTGGTGCCCGCATATTTCTTCCAGTTGACCTCGGCGCGAGCCGGCAATCCCGTCAGGCTGAGCGCGCCAGCCGCAGCGGTGCCCGTCAACAGTGTACGGCGCGAGATCTTATGGTCAGCCACTTTAGTCCCTCCCTCTGATTCAATTCTTTGGGAGGGATACTAGCGACCGTTCCACGCCTGCCTAGTCCTAATTTGGGCGTTACGGTCGCACGGCTGGCGTTTCCATCGGCATTCCGCGGGCCCGCGACATCAGATAGAGCTCGAGAGCGACCAATTCGGGCGCGCCGTAGTCATAAGCCTGGGCGCGCACGCCGGCCATGCAATTGCGCAGGCGCCGCTCCAGGGATCCCAGCGTCTGCCATTCCAACCGATAGAGCGGATAGCCGGTCGGTTGCCCTTGGGTGATCGGCGAGCCCGCAAGGTGCTTGTCAAAGTTGTCGTCATGGCAGTTGGTGCAGGCCAGGTTGAGCTGTCCCTCGCGCTGCATGAAAAGGCTGCGCCCCTGTTCGACAAAAGGTTTTAGCTGTGGATCGTCGCCCGCAGTGATCGCAGCGCCGCGCGACTGATGAGCAACGAAGGCTGACAGCGCCAGGATGTCGCGGCTCTCGTAAGGCAGGGGGCTCGCCTGCTGATGATTGGCACGGCAGAGGTTGATGCGCTGGTCGAGGGTAACGGGGCGCCCCAGCGTCTTGTCGAAGGTTGGATAGCGCGCCGCGACGCCTTTCATGCTGCTTCGCGCATCGCCGTGACAGTCTGCGCACGCTTTATCGGCGCCGCCGGCCTTCTTGCTCCACAGCGCCTCGCCGTCGAGCACAAATAGCATGCCTGGATTGGAGGTATCGTCATCCTGCATGGCGCGGGTGTCGGCACCCATGAACGAATAGCCGGAGCGGCGCGCATCGGCCGGGATCTCACCGGCGAGCAGGGCAGAGGTCGTAGCGACAAGCGTCGCCACTGCTATCGCGCGCCATGAGATCATTCGACCGTGATCGATGCCGATGCGGTGGACGAATAGCCGTTGTCGCCGATCCATTCGAACTCGAGCTTGCCGCTCTCTTTGGCGATCGTAAAGAAGGACAAGTACGGGTTGGCGGCGATCGCCGGAAACAGATCGGCGCGAAAGATCTCGGTGCCATTGTAGCGGCAGGTGAAGCTCGTGATGATATCGCGCGGTACCAGCGCGCCATCCATGGTGCGGCGGAAGCCGGTTTCCATGATGTGCGAGGTCAGCGCGCGGATCTCGATGACGTCGCCGCGCTTGGCCTTTGAGGGGACGTTGATGAGCGCGGCCATCAGTTCACCTCCTCGGTGCAGGCGGCGAGAGTCACGACAACATCCGCCGTGACCTGCCAGAAGCTGTCGTCGGAGAGGCGGGCGATCGCAACCACTTTCTGGGTGTCGGCTAGCCGGATTCGCGTCGAGATTTGCGCGCGGCCGCAGGACGGGCTCAGGTAGAAAGTTCCGATGTTGGGCTGCGGGTTCTTCTCGTTGAAGACGTGGATGCTCTTGACGTAGTCGTCCGCCGTCATCGGACTTGTGACGCTGACCGTCATCGGCACCGTGTTGCCGTTCTCGACCAGCGGCGGAATGTCGAGCTTGACCTTGCCGGTGCGAATGGGGGCTTCGCCGACGATGTTCCGGATCGCACTGCTGAGCATCGCAGGCGTTGCTTCGACCGGCCGCAGCGTGACGATCCGAATGACCGTAACGCCGCCAGCCAGGCTCAAAAATTGTCGTCGCGTCGTTGGCATAAGCGGTCCTAGTCGCGAAGGGTGGCGAGAAAAGCCACGATGTCCTCGATCTCTGCGGCCGATAGTATCGGCTTGCCGGTGAAATTGCGTCCGACGCGGACGAGGCCGTCCGCACGGTAGTAGGACGGCATCATGGTGGCCGGGTTGAAACGCGAGGCGTCAACCAGACGAAGCCGCAACTGGCTCATTGTCCAGCGGTTCCCCGTGCCAGCGAGATCGGGCGCCAGGTCGCCTTGGAACCGCACTTCCGGGAAAGGACCGGAATGGCAGAGGATGCAGGTCGTCGTGCGTGTCGCCACCAGCGTGCGTCCCCGCGCGGCGTCGCCGGGGGCGCCGGTCAGCGATTCCGGAATCCCGTCGCCGACGATCTTGTAGGGCGCGAGTCCTTCGGCTTTCGCGCTCGCGATGACGGCGAGACCGGCGGCAATCAACGTGGCCATATGGGCGATCGACCTAGCCAAAGGTGTCCGCCGTGATGGTTTGAAACCAGCGCTCCGCCTCGGCCGCTTCCCGGGTGCGCAGCTCACGCGGCGCATCGACCGGGCTCGTAGTCCCGCCTTCGACCTCGGCAAAGATGTCGCCCCTTGGCCGGTAATTGCCCGTGAGCGAGAAGCCATAGCCGGGTGCGACGATGTTGTAGCAGACGCCGGTCAAGCGCGGCGCTTCCGGCGCACGATCAGCGAGCAGATTGACGATGGCGGCGGCGCACGCCTTGCCTTGCGCGCTCGCGGCCGCTGCTGATTTGGGGATGCCGCCGCCGAGGCAGGCGTCGCCGATGACATGAATATTCTTGACGAGCTTTGACTCGAAGGTGACAGGGTCGATCGGGCACCAGCCGGTGGCGTCCGCAGCGCCTGCGATTTCGGCAATGCGCCCGGCGCGCTGCGGCGGGATGACATTGGCAACGTCAGGGGCGTAATTGCCGAATTCGGTGACGATGGTCTTGGTGGCGGAATCGACCGAGGTGACGCGACCGCCTTGTGACAGGCCGATCCGTTCGATCATGTCTCCGTACAGCTCTTTCCACGCCGTCTCGAACAGCCGTTGCTGCGAGAAATTGTCCTTGGCATCGAGGATCAGCACTTTCGAGCGCGGCTTCTTCGTCTTCAGATAATGCGCGATCAGGCTGGTGCGCTCGTAGGGCGCCGGCGGACAGCGCGAAGGGTTGGCAGGAATCGCGATGGCGACCGTGCCGCCATCGTCCATCGCCTCCAACTGCCTGCGCAGCAACAGCGTCTGCGCGCCAGCCTTCCACGCGTGCGGCATTATTTCCGATGCGGCCTCGTCATAGCCGGGCAAGGCTTCGAAATGGAAGTCGATGCCGGGCGAGAGCACGAGGCGATCATAGGGCAGCGCGACGCCGTCGGCGGTCATGACGCTGCGTTGCTGCGGCTCGATAGTGGCCACTGCATGACCGATCACGGTGATGCCCTCGGCGGCGAGCTTGTCGTAGTCAAACTGCTGCGCTTCGATGTCGCGCAGGCCTGCGATCACTTGGTTGCTGAAAGGACAGGCGGTGAAGACCGCATTGGGTTCGATCAGGATGACTTGCAAGTCTGCCTGCGCCCGCTTGAGCGCGCGGGCGCAGGCAGCCCCCCCGAAGCCGCCGCCGACCACGACGACGCGGCCCGTCGATTGCGCACATAAGAGCGATGGCCGCGCCAATGTCGCGGCCGCGGCGGTGATGCCGAGCGCGGCAGTTCGCCGTGTCATCGGTCGCGCGGTCATCAGGATCATCCAGTCAAAATGCCGCGGCGGCCCTCATGGCCGCCGCGGTGCTTCCTTAGGCAAAGGTGATGTTCTGGTCGCGCAGCGGCACGGAACGGATGCGTTTGCCGGTCGCTGCGAAATAGGCGTTGAGCACCGCCGGTCCCGCAACGCCGATGGTCGGCTCGCCGACACCGCCCCAGAAACCGCCACTCGGCATCACGATCGATTCCACCTTCGGCATGGCTGCGATACGCATCGAATCGTAGGTATCGAAGTTTGTCTGTTCGACGGCACCATCCTTGACCGTGATGCCGCCATAGAACAGTCCGCTCAGGCCGTAGACGAACGACCCGGCGATCTGCCGTTCGATCTGGGCCGGGTTGACGGCATAGCCAGGGTCGGTCGCCGCGACGATGCGATGTACCTTGATCTTGGTGCCGTCGGTGACGGAGATCTCCGCGGCCGCCGCGACGTAACTCCCGTAGGAGGCGAAGTGCGCAAGTCCGCGGTAGATGCCCTGCGGCGGCGCGGTGCCCCAACCGATCTTCTCGGCCACGGCCTCCAGCACCGCAAGATGCTTCGGATGGTCCTTCATCAATTTGCGCCGGAACTCCAGCGGGTCCTGCCCTGCCGCATGCGCCAGCTCATCCATGAAGCATTCGACATAGATGGCGTTCTGGTTGACGTTCACCCCGCGCCAGAAGCCCGGGATGATGTGCGGGTTGCGCATCGAATGCTCGATCAGGAGATTGGGCACCGAATATCCAAACGGTGCATCGCCCTTGGCATTGAGGCCGGCGAAGGTCGCCGGATCCATGCCGTTGACCAGCGCCTCCGGCCGCAGGCTCGCCAGGATCGACTGGCCGGAGATCCGCATATGGAATGCCGTAAGGTTGTTGTCGGCATCGAAGCCTGCGGTCAGCTTGCATTGCGTGACCGGATGGTAGCGGCCATGCGTCATGTCCTCTTCGCGCGTCCACAGCAGCTTGATCGGCGTGCCCGGCATCTGCTTGGCGATCAGCACGGCCTGCCGCACATAATCGGTCTGGCCGCGCCGGCCGAAGCCGCCGCCGAGCAGCAACTTGTTGACGTCACATCTCTCGGCCGGAAGTTCTGACGCTTCCAGCACGGCGGCGAAGGCCGCCTCGCCGTTCTGCGTCCCACACCAGACCTCGCATTTGTCGGCCGTATAGAGCGCGGTGGCGTTCATCGGCTCCATGGTGGCGTGGTTCTGGTAGGGATAATTGTAGACGGCTTCGACCGTCTTCGCCGCACCGGCGAGTGCAGCTTTGGCATCGCCATTGGAATTGCCGACATAGGCCGGACCGCCATCGAGGCCTTCGGCCAGCCACTTTGCGATCGAGGCGCTGGAGACCTTGGCGTTCTCGCCTTCGTCCCAGACAATCGGCAGCGCATCGAGCGCGGTCTTGGCGTGCCAGAACGTGTCGGCCACGACCGCAACCGCGGTGTCGCCGACCTTCACCACTTTCTTCACACCCTTCATGTCGGCGATCTTGGCTTCGTCATAGCTTGTCAGCTTGCCGCCGGTAACAGGGCAATCCTTGATCGCGGCGTTGAGCATGCCGGGCAGCTTAACGTCGATGCCATAGACGGTGGTGCCGGTGACCTTGTCCGGGGTGTCGAGCCGCTTCACGCCCTTGCCGACCAGCCGCCAATCCCTGGGGTCCTTCAGCTTGACGTCGGCCGGCGGCGTCAGCCTGGCCGCGGCTTCGGCGACCTTGCCGTAGGTCGTCGTCTTGCCTGACGGCGTGTGAGTGATGACGCTGTTGGCGGCCGTGCATTCGGAGACGGGTACTTTCCAATCATTGGCCGCGGCCTGGATCAGCATCATGCGCGCGGTGGCGCCGCCTTTGCGCACATAGTCGTGCGAGGCGCGGATGCCGCGGCTGCCGCCGGTCGAGTAATCGCCCCAGACTCGCTTGCGGGCGACATTCTGGCCCGGCGAGGGGAATTCGGTGCTGACCTTGGTCCAGTCGCATTCGAGTTCCTCTGCGACGAGTTGGGCAAGGCCGGTCAGCGAGCCCTGACCCATCTCGGAGCGGGCGATGCGGATCACCACGGTGTCGTCGGGTCGGATCACGACCCAGGCATTGACCTCGGGCGAGCCGTCAGCCGCGCGAACCACGGTAGGGCCGCCGAACGGCAGGTCGAAGCCGATCGCAAGGCCAGTGCCCACAGCGGCGGTGCCGATCACGAAGGCGCGGCGGTTCATCTTGGGAGCAACGTGCTTGTTCATGGGCCGGCTCCCTTACGCGCTTGCGATCGTGTGGATCGCCTCGCGCACCTGCTGGAAGGTGCCGCAGCGGCAGATATTGGTGATGGCCTCGTCGATGTCGGCGTCGGTCGGCTTCGGCTTCTCGCTCAGCAGCGCCGCTACCGCCATGATCATGCCGCTCTGGCAATAGCCGCATTGCGGAACGTCCTGAGCGATCCAGGCCTCCTGCACCTTGTGCAGCGTGGCGCCAGAGGCGAGCCCTTCGATCGTGGTGATCTTCTTGCCCTCGGCCTCGGCAACCGAGATCCCGCAGGAGCGAGTGGCGACGCCGTCCATGTGCACGGTGCAGGCGCCGCATTGCGCAATGCCGCAGCCATATTTGGTGCCGGTCAGGCCGGCATTCTCGCGGATCGCCCAGAGCAGCGGCGTATCTGGCTCGACATCGAGCGTGAAGTTTTTTCCGTTGATTGTTAGGTTTGCCATCGCAAGTCCCCTGATTGGCCCATCCACCGATGGACTCAGTGGCGCAATGTGTCCGGCAAACTGGAACCTTTCAAATCAACAGTCTGAGGGATCGCCACGAAGATTTCCGCAGTGGCGGGAAGATTGTCGATCGTGCGGTGTTGTGCGCACTTTGGGATGGCCCAGGAAAGCTCACGCTGGATGAGCAATTGCCGGTTCCGGTCGTTGCCGCCGGCGCGGCCGCAGCGCAAAATCAGACCTGACGTCCCCCAAATTCAGGGCTGCGACTGTGTGCGGCTCGCTTGACAGCGGGACAACCTGGGCGTGATCGTTTGCGGGACAACACCGGGGCGCCATCGATTGCGGCGACCCCGGCGGATTTCCAGGCCTGTCGGCGATCAAGATCGGCATTGCGACGAGAACAGCTTTTTCGGGGGTGCGGCATGTCAAGGAAGGTGATCGGCTGGTCGGTCGCGGCGTTCGTCGCGATTGCACTTGTCTTCAACTATCTGCCCTCGTTAGTCGCCGACTCCATCTACAAGAATGTCGACGACATCACTGATGGCGAGATGCCCGCCACCGTCACCTCCTTTGAGTCGGGACCGGATATCGTCAGCACGATTGGTGGCAGCGGGGAGGGGTTGAATTGCAGCCTTCCTGCTCTGACCAACGTCTTCTTCGATGGAAGCAGGGATTCCAGGGGCAAGCGTCATCTCGTCCTGCAGCGGTTCCGGCAGGCCTGCGTGTTCCATGACCTCTGCTACCGCCACGGCCTCGCCACCTATGGCTATAACCAGAACGATTGCGACCGCATCCTGCAAAATGCGGCGTTCCGGCTGTGCACCTATATTCGCAACGGCAGCGGGACCGGCAGCGCGACGCGCTGCCAGACCGATTCGAAGATGGTCCTGGCAGGCGTCAGCATGGGTGGATACAACGCCTTTCGCGGCTGGGATCGATCGACCTATTTCGAGTTCGAATCCGATCCGTTCCGCTCGAATGGATTCCAGGCGAGCCGCGTCGTGGATCATCCGTTCAAGGCCGTGGATCAGGTCAAATATCGCAACGATCCGGACCAAGTCATCCTGTCGTTCGAGAACGTTCGATCCGATATCGCCGTGACCTGCATGACTTGCGGACAACTTCCGGTGTTCGAATACACGCAGGATCCGAACGAGGTCGACGCCGAGCTGCGCTCGGTCGGCGTGACGAAGCTGCCCGAGGCATTGCTCAAGCGCGAGCCAATGCTGTCGGAGACGGTGCCGATCTGGCTGCCGCCGCGTCGTCATCATGCCGCGCCGCATTTGCTGGTCGACAGTGCGGGCAAGCATCATCTGATCTGGATGAGCCGTAACAATCGACAGGACACGATGTCCTGCATCGTCGGCGCGGATGCCGCGCGGCTTCTCACCAATACGCTGCCTCGGCGGGATCTCTGCTCGAAAGATGCCGGTTCCTCGTTGAGCATGGTGGAGGTCGACATGTTCGCGACGTCTCCGCTGCCGATGGAAATTCCGGGCGCGAGCGACCCGATCTACGCGACCGCCATCAGCCCGCAGAAGACGATCGACAATGATCTCAGCTTCTGCTCGCGTTCGGCATCGAGGCCAATCGATCAATCCGGTCATGACGACCAGTCCAAATGCATCCGCTTCTCCGGGGACGACGTCAGCAAGGGTGCAGCGCTCGGCGCGTTCCAGGACTTTCAGGTCATTCGTCCCGGACAGCAGATCGTCTTCGCGCGGGACGTCGACCAGCGGCCGAACTCGCCGCTGACGGCGATCTGGCAGCGTGTGCTTGGCGATACCTTTTCACCTGCTGGTGCGCTGCTCGTGATCGACGTCGCGCCACCGGCCACACCCAAGGGACCTGCGTTGGCCAAGCTGAAGAAGATCGTCCGGTTCAATATCGACGATCGCTTCGATCCGATGATGCCGATCACGCGCAAGATCGACGATCTGCGTTTCCTGAGCCTGGAGGCATCGAAGCAGACCGTGCGCCTCCGGACGATCGATTTCGCCAAGGACAATCCCGCCGTCGGTACTGTCCGGCTGACGATGGGTGCCAAGGACCTAGATCTGGATCGCTCCTGGGCCTCACGGCCCGTGATGGTGCTGGAGACCCGGGATGCTCAGCCCAAGACGAAGCTGGTGTTCTCGCGCGGTGAAATCGCAATCGACCCCGACAAACCGGTCTCGCCGGATGCGACGACGGAAGCGCTGACATTGCAGACGCTGGTCTTCGAACGCGACGCCGCGGCGCCTTCGGATGCGCCATTCGTGAAATCGGCGGGGGCGGCTTGCAGGATCACCTATGAGTTTGCGCCCGGTCATGCCGACTGGCCGTGCTATCGCGCCTTCGAGCCTGATCGTTCGATGCGGGCCTCACCGGCTGCGCGAATGCAGGCCTCGCAGATGCTGATCGGGCATTTCTCGAAGAGCGCGGGCCACGCCATCGCGTTTCCCGATGCCTGCCTGAAGTCGGAGCCGATCATTCTCGCCCCACAAGGGGATACGTTCATGCCTGTGAGCGGGTCTGCGGGCTGGGCAGGTCCACCGAAGCTGCGGCGCACGATCACATGCGAGCCGCTCGATACGGCCACCGTCGTCAGCCGGCCGATCGCGCAAAAGGCGCGCTGAAGCGCGGCCTGCTTCACCGCCAATCGCACAAACTCGAAAACAACCCCATGCACAGTAGAAGGGCCCTTGAAGGGACAAGGGCTTTTTCAGATGTGGACGCGACGACACCTTGAATCGCGTCGACGTTGACACGTCGGGCAAAACACCGGCATGACAGACACCATCAAAGCTTTTTACACTGAAGCCAGGTGCGGATGGCCTCGATGAGTTCTGCCTTGCGTTCCAGCGGCAGCCAATGCCCGGCGGGCAAACTCATGACAGTAAGGTCTGGGCAGGCCGCGTGCATCGGGTCACCCTGGTGATTTCCGGTGATGCTGCAGATCTGATCAAAGTCGCCGTTGACGAACAACACCGGCTGCGACAGGCGGCCGCCATCGGGTGCCTTGCGCGCGTAGGCGATGTTGGCATCGTCGTTCAGGTACCACGCGCAGGATGGACGGAAGCCGTGAGCCCCAAACGACTGCACCAGCACGTCGAAGTCGCCCGGCGGCCAAAGAGCCGGATCAGGTTCGGTCGACGGGGCGCGGTGTGCGGCGCCAAAGCGCCCTCCGTTGCGCGTAACCGTTGCGTTCGGCGAAGGCTTGCCTGTCGCAGCGGGGTTGCCCGGCCGAAAGATCGACGCCAGTGACGCTGCGAGGTCTGCATCGAGGTCGGCGACGGCCGCCTCGAAGTGCGTCGTGTAGTGACGGTAGTAGTCCCATTGGCCGTCCGGATATTGGTCATCCGGGTAAATCGTTCGGTCGACCAGTGGGACGATCGTGCGTAGGGCGTGCCCGTCGGGTTGATACGCGAGCGAGGTCAGCACGACGCCCCGGCTGCGCCTGGGCTCATGGGCGGCCAGTTCACCAACCACAACACAGCCCCAGTCGTGGCCAATCCAGATCGCAGGCTTGCCGCCAAGGTGGTCGTGGAGTTCCGCCATGTCCGTCACGACGTTCTCGATGGTGTAGGCGTCATTGTCCGCAGGCGTGGACGAGTCGCCGTAGCCGCGCAGATCAGGCGCAACGCAATGCCAACCGTCGGCGGCGAACGCGTCTACCTGAGCGCGCCACATCAAGCCGATGGAAGGCCAGCCATGGACGAAGATCATCAACGGTCCGTCGTCCGGCCCGCTTTCGATGTAGTGCGTTGTCTGATGAGGCGGGCTGAAATGACATTGGTTGAGCTTTGGTCCGGCTCCAGAACCGATCGATCGAAGTGGGTCTGTCATGGTCGAACCAATCCGGTCGAATTCAGATCGTTCCCGGACGCGACCAGCTCCAGGCTTCACAACGCTTCCCGATTGAAACGAAGCGGCCGCTGCTTCTGCTTCACCCTCATTGGGACGCTTGGACAGCAAAGGAGGTAGCCAGCCTCGGGCCGATAGCAGTCAAACCTGCTATTGCGTGCCAAGTCCGACTGTTGGTTGTACCCGCGAGACAGCCGG
Organism: Bradyrhizobium sp. CCBAU 51745; assembly: GCF_028128715.1. Lineage (NCBI taxonomy): Bacteria > Pseudomonadati > Pseudomonadota > Alphaproteobacteria > Hyphomicrobiales > Nitrobacteraceae > Bradyrhizobium > Bradyrhizobium sp. CCBAU 51745. The sequence goes on from NZ_LBJP01000093.1 coordinate 879,730, forward strand.
CGGAATCCAGCGTCCGGTCAACACCTCAGACTTTGGGCCGTAAACCCGCATGGTGAGGTTGAAAGGCCCCTTCGGAGCAGGCAGCCAGTTGGCCTCCTTGTCCTTGCCTGGGCTCTCGTTCTGAAAGTAGAGCGTCAAAGAGCCATCCATGTCGACCTTGAACGGCATCCAGCTGCTCACAGCAAAGCGGTTGAGCGCGTTTGCGACCTGAAATCCCTCTGAATCATACAGCGTGATTGACCAGAATGCCTGTGTCGGCGGCGTCGCGCCCTTCTCGAAGGTGATTGTGTATTTGCTCGACCCGTCGAGCGGTTTGCCGGTTTCATCGCCGAGATTGAGCGGATAGATGGCATCTTCGGGCAGATTCGCCCCAAGACCTACTTGGGCGACGATCGCGCGCTTAAGGTAATAATTTCCGTAGACACCCATCGTGTCGGTATTCATCGACCAATAATTCGCAACGCGGGCGAGTGTTGGCACTTTCCAGGCCATCAACTTCTGTGCAGTCTCCGGCGCAAGTTCGACGGCTTTCTTGACCGCAGGTGCAAGGCCGGTGAAATCAAAGGTCTTGCCCGGCTCGATGCCGATCCGTCTCATCTGTGCGATGATCGGCTGATCGGTGGCGTGCGGGGGATGCAGCTTGAGAAGTTCGGCCGCATAGGCAAAGTATTTTTCCCCGCTCATGGTGTCGACCTGAGTCTTTGGCGGAGTCTTCACATCTACGGTCCGGTCAATGATCTGCTGGACTGGCTTGAGGGCCTGCCCCCATCCGGACAGGGGCGTTATCTTGTAGTTCGCCTGAATCCGTCGCACCGCCTCGTAGTCGGGCGGACCATCGGTCTTGGTGCGACCAATGATCCAAACGTAAGGCGTTGGCGCACCGATCCGTGTCATGCCGGCTGGAATCGTGCCGCTCCAACCCGGCGGCGTGATGAGATAATTTCCCGCTTGCGTGCCCGTGGTGCGCCAGCCGGGCGATGCGAAAACGTCGGTCCACATATCCAGCATGGGCATCAGATAGTAGCGCCCGCCAGTGTCAGGCACCGAGAGCACCAATGGTTCTGTGGTGAGATCGAGCCAGGCGGAGGAGTAGAGTGTGTCGAAATTCGGCCGGACAACTGCTTTCATCTCCGCGGGCGGAAATGCCGGGATGTTGACGAATGCGTTCATCGGGCCGCCGATACCGGTGCCAGGCTCCGAGTTGACGAGCTGCTTTCGAGTCACATCCATGGATATCAGCGGGTAGAGATAGATATAGCTGTCGGCGGCAATAGCGATCGCCTCCTGCTCCGTGATGGTTGCCGCGGCCTGCTGGGCCGCCGCCGGCGCGACGAGCGCTGCACTCAGCAAGAGTGCTGATGAGAACGCGACTAGCACGCGATTCATGATCTACTCCTTCCCTGCAATCCCGGCCGTCACATCGGTCCTAGACGCAGGTCGGGGCATGATTGCTTCGAACCTGTGTAGACCAACCCACTAACGTGGTTGTCTGAATGGCCGGCCTAAGAAATGATGGTCATTAACCCGGTGCCGTATTTGACTCAGATCAACGGATGTCCGCCCCGACGGTGCTGGGGCGAAATCGTTGACATCACCACTGAGGCCCCTGGGGCATATCAGCCTCGAATGGTACGACCAAATTCCAAGTGTATGCTGAGCAGCTACAATCTGGCTCGAATGGCTAGCAGCCTTCGTCCGCTTCGGGTGCTCCTGACAGCTGACATATCCTCGGCCGTGGGATGCGGCAGCGATGGGCCAATAGGACATTCGCTACTATGGAAAAAGCCGCGCCACTGTCCTTATTCGATCACCTCGTCGGCGATCACGTGAAGAACACTGAATCCTTGGCCTTGGGCGGGACCTAAGCTTTGCATCTCCCCTTGGGATTGGAGGTAGGAATTGCGTGTGGCCGCGGAGCGGGCGAATGTCCGATAAACCTCCCCCGGCGTCAGGCCTGGCTGCAACGTACGGTCGGAGAGGATGCAGCAAAGCCCGCTTCGCGCGCGCTTGCTCATGAGCGCGCGCCAGGTTGCCCTTGCAGGAGCGATCAGTAATCCCAGAACACCGGCACCCAGCGGAAGGCATCGCCGGCGATTGCGACATGGCCGACCGATGGAAACGGCATATGCGTGGCCACCAGCAGCTCGCCGCTTTCTGCAAGGTCGCGCAAGAGGCGGACGCGAACGCGCGCCGCCTCTTCGGGATCGTGCTCGAAGCCGTTGTGCCATTCGGGCTGGTCGAACCCGACGGCAAACACGGCGTCGCCGGCGAATGTCAATGCGTCCCCGCCGGACGCCACGCGAACCACGCTGTGTCCGGGCGTATGGCCGCCGGTGCGGCGAACGATGACACCGGGTGCAACCTCGTGCTGCGCATCGAACGGGCGTATCTGGCTGCCGTACATCTTCACGAACTGCCGGGCAGCGGCCCGAAGCGCATCCGGGAATCCCTGCGGCATGTTGGTGTGGGTGAAGTCGGGCGCTTCCCAGAATTTGAGCTCGGCTGCCGCGACGTGGATGCGCAGGTCCTTGCGCAGCCGATCCTTCACGCCGTCGACCAGGAGGCCGCCGACATGGTCCATGTGCAGGTGGGTCAGCACCAGGTCGGTCACGGATGCGAGATCGATCCCCGCGGATTCGAGCCGTTTGATCAACTGACCGGCCCGCGGCAAGTGCAAATTCGGGTCTGAGCCCAGCCCGGCGTCGATGAGGATGGTCTTGTCGCCGCTTCGCACCATCACTGCGTTGAGGGCCCAGTCGAACGCGTCCGGCGGCAGGAACATGTCCTTGAGCCAGCTTGCCCGGCTTGCCGGATCGGCGTTGTGCGCCAGCATGGTGGTTGGCAACGGCAGCACGCCGTCGCTGACGACCAGTACGTCGATCTCGCCGATACGGACCGCATAGCGCGACGGGACGAGCTCTTCGGGTTTCGATTTCAGGGAAGCGTTGTGCAGATTCATGTTGGTCTCCTGTTGAAGGTCGCTGATGGCGAGTTGTTCAAAGAGCGGTGACGCGCTCGGGGTCGGCCGAGGCGAGGGCGGCGGCGCGCTCGGCTTTCGGCGGGTAGATCCAGACGGTGTTGATTTCCTGCTTGGTCTTCTTGGCGACATCGCCGACCATCTCGACCGTGCGTTCCCAGCCGCGGGTGAACAGCGCGCCGGCCTCGCCGAGGTCGAGGCAGGTGACATAGGCCTTCTGGTGATAAGGCCTGGTCGCAACGCCCAGCAGCTCGGCAGCAGCATTGTTGCCGGCGAAGGCGCCCATCCGCGTCGCATGCTGGCACGACATCAGCGCGTAATTGCCGACGTCGTCACACGCAGCCCGTGCGGCATCGCCGGTGGCGAAGACGCCATCGACCTTCGGAACGCGTAGGTCACCGTCGACCAGCAGCCGGCCGAACTGGTCGCGCTCGGCCGGGATCTGCGTCGTCAACGGAGCTGCGCGGATGCCGGCAGCCCAGATCACGGTTTCGCATGCGATATGTTCGCCGCTGGAAAGCGTAACGCCTGATTTGTCGAGCGAGGTAACGCCGGCACCGAGCCTGGTTTCGACGCCGAGCTTGCCGAGCGCCTCCTCGATGATCGGACGGGGGCCCGGGCCCATGTCGGGCGCGATCGCCTGGTTGCGGTCGACAATGACCACGCGCAATTCCGCATCGTTGCCGAGAATCCTGCGCAGGCGCGATGGCACCTCGGTTGCGGCCTCGATGCCGGTGAATCCGCCGCCTGCGACGACAACGGTATTGCGTGCCTTCGAGGCGGGACGGTTCGACAGGCCGTGCAGATGGCGGTCGAGCGCGATGGCGTCATCAAGCTGGTCGACGCTGAAGCCGTGCTCGGCCAGGCCCGGAACGTTCGGCCGGAACAGGCGGCTGCCGGTGGCGATCACCAGCCGGTCATAGGACAGCTTCCTCTTCGTGCCTTGCGCGGCAGCGATCTCGACGACCTTCGCCGCGGTATCGATCGCCTCGGCATGGCCCCTGACATAGACGACGTCGATCGCCTTCAGCACGCCCTCCAGCGGCGCCGTCAAGGTTTCGGGTTTCGGTTCGTAGAGCCGCGGCCGAACCACCAGCGTCGGCTCGGGCGCGACCAGCGCGATCTCGAGCCTGTCGGGCGAAACGCCCTGGATCTCGCGCAGGCGGGCGGCGGAAAGGGCGGCATACATGCCGGCGAAGCCGGCGCCGATGATGACGATGCGCATGTCTGATGTTCCTTGGTTGAGATGAGTGCAATGGAGCGAGGGTGTTGTTTAGGCATGATCTCCGCGCAAACGCGTTCCGCTGATGTCGCGAGGGAAAACCGCTTCGCACTTTTCCGGATCATGCTTCAGGCCGTCACGAACTTGAGCAGATCGGCGTTGACGATGTCGGGATGCGTGGTGCAGAGGCCGTGCGGCAGCAGGTCGTAGATCTTCAGGGTGCTGTGCATCAGAAGCCGGGCCGACAGCGGCGCCGAGCCGGCAACGGGGACGATCTGGTCGTCGCCGCCGTGCAGGACCAGCGTCGGCACCGTGATGCTTCGCAGGTCCTGGCTGAAGTCGGTCTCGGAGAAAGCCTTGATGCCGTCGTAATGGGCCTTGCTGCTGCCCATCATGCCTTGACGCCACCAATTCCAGATCGCCGCCTGCGAGGGCTCTGCGCCTGGGCGATTGTAGCCGTAGAACGGCCCGCTCGCGAATTCGAGGTAGAACTGCGACCTGTTGGCGGCGAGCTGCCGCCGCAAGCCATCGAACACCTCGAGCGGCAAGCCACCTTGATTGGCCTCGGTCTTGAGCATCAGCGGCGGCACCGCGCCGATCAGCACCAGCTTGGCCACGCGGTCTCGGCCATGACGCGCGACGTAGCGCGTGGCCTCGCCGCCGCCCGTGGAGTGGCCGATGTGAACGGCGTTGCGAAGATCGAGATGTTCGGCGAGCCGCGACGTCGGCGGCATAGTGGTCCATGTCGTGGCCGTCGCTGATCTGGCTCGAGCGGCCATGGCCGCGGCGATCATGCGCGATCACGCGAAAACCCTTGCCGAGGAAGAACAGCATCTGGCCATCCCAGTCGTCGGCGCTGAGCGGCCAGCCGTGATGGAAGACGATCGGCTGCGCCGACCTCGGTCCCCAGTCCTTGTAGAAGATGTTGACGCCGTCGCTGGTGGTGACGTAGGTCGCGGCGTCGTACCTCCCGGTCGAGAGGGCGGCTGTTTTCATATCGCCGCCTGCCGCCGAGGTGGAGCGCAGGGTCATCGACGCCGCATACATGAGCGTCGTTGCGAGAATGCTTCGTCGCGAGGTACTCGCGAACTGGCTGACAGAGCTGATCAAGGCCATTTGCAGTTTCCGTTTCAGGAGTGGGGGCGCTGCGATTCCTAGCGAGCCGCACGTGCCGATGCCCCAGTGCGATTGACGTGATTGCAGCGCGATTGCTGCTAACGCACGCGCCGACGCCAATCGCTCGGCGATTCTCCGGTCAGTTTTCGAAAAGCCGCCGCGAAGGCGGTCTGCGAGGAGTAGCCGAGCGCGGCTGCGATCGAGACGACAGGCGTGTCGGTGTCGCGCAGCATGTTCATGGCCTGCTCAAGCCGATGCTGGCGCAGCCAGGCATGAGGAGAAAGTCCGGTGCTGTCCTTGAATGCGCGACAGAAGTGAAAGCGCGACAGGCCGGCCTCGGCGGCAAGAGCCGCGAGCGACACGTCGGCATCGCTGTCCGAGCGCAGGCGTTCGATTGCGCGGAGCAGCGTCTTTGGCGCCAGTCCGCCTCTGGCCGGCGTGATCACGTTCGGTGAGCCGGTGTGCGCGGCAAGAAGGCGCGTGGCCAGCAGATCCATGAGCTGCTGCCTGAACAGGGTGTCCAGGGCCTCGTTGCCCTCCAGCACGTCTGCTGCACTCAGGAGCAGACGGGATGTCACGGGATCGGGATGAGCGGTTCGCTCCAGAAGTTCGGCCGTAGAGCCGGCTTCGGCTTCGTCCGCAACACGCCTCAGCGTTGTCTGCGGAAGATAGAGCTGGAGGACGTCGACCGGTTTTGGGATGTCCCACCGGGAGCTCGATCCTTCCGGAATGATGATCACGACGCCCGGACGAAACGTCCCGATCGCGATGGATCGTCCGGACCGACGCTCCATGCGCTGGACCGAGCCGTTGTAAGCCATGATGACGTGGTGGTTCATGGGCTCCACGACGTCGTGCAACGGCTCGTGCTTCCAGTGCGCAATCCCGGCGCCGGATGCATCCAATGCCATGCGAAAAGGCACTGTTCCGAGCACGCGGGCCATCTCGGCGTCGGCAGCCGGCCGGTCGCCGCCCGGAGCGAACTCGCGCCGGTCTTTCGGCTGGTCTTGGGGCTGGTCTTGGGGCCGGTCTTGGGGCCGGTCTTGGGACGCGGCGGGCATTTCGTTCGACGATTCGCGCAAGCTGGCGTTGCTCATGGAGTTTGACTCGCGTGGGGGCGCATCGCTGCATGCGCGACGTCGTGATCATGCCGTCAGCCGCCGCATGACGGGGCCGTACGGTATGTCTGCTGATCTCTGTTCAACGGATGGACCGGTGGTCGAGGACGTTTCGTCGCAACTCCGGCACCGTTGATTTGCGGGTTCTAGGCGGCGCGAAAAGCCGCGTCTTTCCTGATACTGCCCCGCCTTGCCTGATCCTGCTCCGCGGACCCGTTGCGCTCACAGCTTGCGTGCGTTTGTGAAAAGTCGTGATCCCCTCGTTGCGGTCGACGACGGACCCGAGTCGTACCGGCCCTCACCTGATCGTTCTGAAATCATTGCCAAATCTGGCGGGGCCGGGCCTGCGCGGCAGGCCCCGCCGAGTGCGACATCGGCAAGTCGTGGACAGCGATCGGTGAATGGCCGATACACCGTGTGCGAATTGGCAGGATGCAGTGGCCTGCGCGACCCTTCACGGAAGAAACGGGCTATGACCAGGACAGGCGCTTACGGCGAACGGTTCGGAGAGTTCCTTCGCCTCGAGCAAGCTCCGCCCTCGCTGCTGAGCCGTTCGCTGCGCAGCACCGAGATCGCCGTCACCGAAACGCGCAACCACAATCCCGTGCCGGGTCTTTCCGGTTCGTTCGCTCTGGAAGATGCCTATCTCGTCAGCCTGAAGCTGCGCGACTATCCCGCCTGCGAGATCTGGGAGCAGGGACGTCACCTCAAGAAGACGGATGTCCATGCCGGCACGACCTATCTGTACGATCTCAAAGCCGACCCGCGTTATGTGATCGACAAGCCGTTCCACTCTCTCCATTTCTATGTGCCGCATTCGGCACTCGATAGCCTCGCCGATCAGTCGGGAGCGCGGCGCATCGATGCGCTTGATTGCCGCCCTGTCGGGCATGATGACGCCATCGTCCGTCATATTGGCGCGTCCTTGCGCGAGGGCCTGCGCCGGCCCGATGAGGCCAATCAGCTCTTCACCGATCACATGATGCTGGCGCTCACCGCCCATGTCGCGCAGACCTATGGAGGTTTTCGGCAGACGGCCGAGACCGGCAGAGGTGCGCTTGCCCCGTGGCAGCTGGCGCGCGCTTGCGACAAGCTCGAAGCGGATCTCGGCGGCAAGCTGCCGTTGCAGGCCGTTGCGGCCGAGCTCGGCCTCTCGGTCAGTCATTTCTCGCGTGCGTTTCGTGCCTCGACCGGCTTGCCGCCCTATCGCTGGCTTCTGCATCATCGCGTGAGGACCGCCAAACGTTTGATGGGCGCCCACGGCGTGTCGCTGTCCGAGGTCGCGATTTCGGCCGGCTTTGCCAACCAGAGCCACTTCACGCGGGTCTTCTCGGCGATAACAGGCGTCAGCCCGGGCGCGTGGCGTCGCGATGCGCTGGGGGCGACGAGCCGCGAAGGTTGATTCCATCGCGGCCGACCAGCACATCATCATCGACCACCCGCGTCCGCGCCTTCGGCGCGCGAGCATCCGTTCAAGAGTTCGCTGCAAAACAATGGTTGCTTGACAGCCACTCTCATCTCCAGCAGTCTCAGGTTGAATAACCTTCGAATGATTTTTGCTTTGCTCGTTTGATTTCTTGGGAACCAAACGCGGAGCGTTCATATGACGGTTATTCCTCCCGCCAGTGGAGTCACGCTCCACGATGGCGACACGATGGATGTCAGTGGCGGCATTTCCGTCGATGCCACGTGGATCCTGACTGGCGGTTCGCAGACCGTCGGCGGATCCTCCACGATAAGCACGGCAACCAACACGAACATCTTTGGCGGAGAGCAGGACGTCGTCTTCAACGGCGTCGCGAGCTATACGACCATCTACCAGGGCGTCCAGCGCGTCACCGGCTCATATGTCCATGAGGGACCATCGCCCGGCAGGGCTGATCACACCGCCATCGATGGCGGCGAGCAGGACGTCGACACCGGCATCGCAACGGCGACGACGGTCAATTCAGGCGGCATCCAGAACGTGACCAATGGTGGCAGCGCCAGCGACACCATTGTCAAATCCGGCGGCGTTCTCAAAGTTTCGGGAGAGACTGTCGAAACGGCACCCGTGTATCCGGAACCCGTGATCCGAAGCGTGGCGACCGGTGCAACCGTCGAGTACCAGGGCGAATTCGACGTCACTGGGGGCGGGACCACGGAAAACGCGATCGTCCATGGCGGCGTCATGACGGTCTCGGGCTCGATACCGGATCCATTCGCCAACGTTCCAGGCCAGCCATCCGTCGACGCCAGCATGGCGATCGGCACCACCATCGAAAATGGTGGAACCTTGACGGTGTCCAACGGCGCGTTGGCATCCGGCACGACCCTCCAGATCTTCGCGACGCTGAATGTGGATGCAGGTGGCACCGCGACCGGCACGACAATCAATTTGGGAACGATGCAGCTGTCCGCCGGCGCGACGGCGACCAACACGACCGTCAATCAAGGCGGCGTTTTCATCGTCCTCGGCAATGCCAGTTTTTCGGGAACGGTCTTCAACGCCGGCAGCACCTTCGAGATCGGCGGCGGTACGGTTGAAAACGGATTTACGGTTCAGAATGGCGTGACGTTGACCGTCTTGGACGGCGGCGTTCTCGAGAACAGCGTTGTCACCGCAGGCGGAACGCTCATGCTTGAAGGTGGCGCGACGTTCTCAAAGACCACCTTCCAGAGTGGCGCAACGTTGGTTGTCGACTTTGACTACGCGGTAGACGGCTTCACCGTAGCTGATGGCATCACGTACAAGGTGATCGGCACGGCCACGAACACGACGATATTGGCGGACGGCAAGCAAATCGTCGGCCAGTTCGGAGAGGGAGGTTCCGCGACCAACACCGTCATCAATGGGGGTGAGCAGGATGTCGAGCTGCTCGCCACCGCGAGCTACACCACGATCAATATGGGCGGCATTCAGCATGTCGCCGGCCTTTACATCCATGATGAGCCGGGACCGGGACGGGCCGATCACACCACGATCAACAATGGCGGCGAACAAGATGTCGATACCGGCATCGTCTCATCGACCACCGTCAATGCCGGCGGCGTCCAGAATCTCACCAATGGGGGCATTGCCAGCGGCACCATCGTCAAATCGGGCGGTGTCATCAATGCGTCCGGAGAGACCGTCTATTATTCGCCTGGCGGCTATTTCGCCACCGTCATCAGAAGCAAATTCGACTCGGCAGACGTCGAGAGCGGCGGCCAATTGCACCTGACCGGGGCGGGGATCGCCAAGAACGCCACCATCGATGGCGGTGTGATGACGGTATCGGGTTCGATACCGGATCCTGTGACTAACGACCCAAGTTTACCGCCCGACCCAAGCGCACCGGCGGTCGACGCCAGCGAGGCGACTGGTACAATCCTCAATTCCGGTAGCGTTTCCGTCTCGGACGGCGGAATCGTCACCTCCACAACCCTGAACGGCGGCACGCTTGACGTGCTCGATCAGGGCACCGCGAACGCTTCGACAATCCATCACGGCGCCACGGAGCTCGTGGAAGCAGGCGGCATTGTCGGCGCAACCACGATCGCTGGAGGGACCCTTGACCTCAAGGCGGGTGCAATCGCTGACGACGTGATCAGTTTTGCCGGCCAGGGCATACTCAAGATCGAGCAGAAGCTGGTGTCGGGTCCGTCGACCTTTGCGAGCCAGATCGACGGCATCTTGCTCGGCGACCAGATCGATCTGACCGGGCTGTCCTATAGCAGCGGCGCAACGGCGACTGTTTCCGGCTCGACGCTCACGGTCAGCAACGGCACGGCGAGCGAGACCTTCACTCTGGCGGATACGTCAGTCACGCATTTCGGCATCACGAAAGACGGCGCCGGCGGCATCTTGCTGACAGCAGACACGCATCCGACCGGTCCTACGACGATCAATGGCCCGGCATCCGGTTATGCGATCATCGAGGGCACGACGGGCGATGACATCATCCACGCCTATGGCATGTTCAATGTCATCCACGGCAATGGCGGGAACGATGCGATCTACGCCGGACTGTACGGCACGGTTGATGTGCCGAGCGGCGACAGCATCGTGCATCTGCAGGGGTTCGACAACCACGTCACCGGCGGTGACGGCAATGTCACGGTGACGGGGGCGACAGGCGCGACCATGATCGCGCTCGGCAATGGCAATGACACCATCGATGCCAGCGGTTATGGAAACATCATCACGCTGGGCAATGGCAAGAATATCGTTCATCCCGGTGACGGTGCGAGCACAATTACGGCCGGCAATGGCAACGACCAGGTGACGCTCTCCGGATTTGGCAACAAGGTCGTGCTCGGAAACGGCGACGACGTCGTCACGGGCGGCGGCGGCGCCAACAACGTCACGCTCGGCGATGGCGACAACACCGTTGACCTCGGCGGGATGGCCAACCAGATCACCGTCGGTTCCGGAACGAACACGATCATAGCCGGCAACGGATTGGATCCGGCAACGGATTGGATAGCGTCGTTGCCGGCGCGGGCCACGATACCATCACGCTCGGCGGGGTCGCCAATCACGTGACGCTCAACGGATCCACAGCAGATGTGACGAACCAGGTTGGTCAGGACGTCATCACGGCCAATGGCGGATCAGATCAGTTCAACTTTGTCGGGTTCGGCAACCAGGCGATCATCAATGGCCCGGCCCATGTCGACATCGTTGATCACAGCACGGGTTTGACCGTCACTGTCAATTCCGGCAACCAGATCGATACGATTTCCGGCTTTGGTCATGACTCGCTTGGTGTCATCGATCTTGCAAACGGTGCAGGCAATTATCACTCCGTCGCCGACATCATGAGCGCGCTCAGGAGCGATGGCCATGGTGGGACCGTGCTTGCGCTAGGCGGTGGTCCCGACGCGGGGTCGATCGATTTCGTCGACGCCGCGATCAGCCAATTGCACGCATCGAACTTTGCGATCGTGTAGAACGCGGCTTCCTTGCAACGCGAAGGCAAGTGACGGACTCGTTCGCCCCGGGGGGAGGCCGTGGCCCGATCGGAGGCACGTCAGTACCTCTGCCTCACATTTGTGCCTGGTGTTGACCCTGATCAAAGGTCGAGCCGTGGGGAGGGTCACGCTGAGCGAGTCAGTGTTCGCACGGGAGGAAACAACATGATCTTCAACGTCAGGCGTCTTGGGCTGGTGGTGGCAGTGGCGCTGTCAACCGCCGCACCATTGTCGGTCCACACTTCGTCCTCAACACTTCCATCCGTATCACTCGACCGCGCTGAAGCGAGAGTGGGCCGACCGCTGACGCCGATGAGCGTCGCGGGCGTGAACCGCAGAGTGCATCGGCGCGCCTATTACGGCGCGGCGGCGGTTGGAGCTGCCGGGGCTTACGGTGCGTACGGCTACCGCAGGGCCTGCGGATATTATCCGTATCCACCCTGTTATTGAGAGAGCGCGGGGTGACCTTGCCTCTCCCCGCAAGCGGGGAGAGGGAGAGAAATCAAAACTGATACCGCCGCAATCCCCCATCCACCGGGATCACCGTGCCGGTGATGTAGCGCGCCACCGGCGAGGACAGGAACACCGCGAGTGCGGCGAGGTCTTCCGGCTCGCCCCAATAGCCGACCGGGATCTCTTCCTCGGCAAAACGCTCGCGATACTCCGGCGGATAGTTGCGGCGGATCTGCTCGCTCATGATGCGGCCGGGCGGGATGCAGTTGATGGTGATGCCGTGCTCGCCGATTTCGCGCGACAGGCCCTTGGCCCAGGCGTGAACGGCGGCTTTCGCCGCGAAGGCGGCGTTGAGGCCTTCGGGCTCGGACTTGCCGGTAATGTTGACGATGCGGCCCCATTTGCGTTCGATCATCTGCGGCAGCAGCGCATGCGCGATGCGGCGGTAGCTGGTGAAGTTGAGCGCGATCGCCTCGTCCCATTTGCTGTCGGGCGCGTCGACCGGCAGGGGACGGCTGCCGCCGGCATTGTTGATCAGGATGTCGACATGGCCGAGCTCCTTCAGCGCGAAGGCTGAAATCCTTTCGGCCGCGTCCTTGGCCATGACGTCCTGCTCGAACGGCGTGATCAGGCCGGAGCCGACCTCCCTTGCCAGCTCGGCGAGCAGGTCGGTGCGGCGCGCCACGCCGACGACGCGCACGCCTTCGGCGGCGAGGCCCTTGGCGATGGCGCGGCCGATGCCGATGCTGGCTCCGGTGACGACAGCGGTTTTCGATTTCAGCCCGAGGTCCATGGTGACTCGCTCTCTTGATGGGGTCTTGCTTTTTGCTTTCGTTTCCTGCCGATCCCGCGCCGCTTACCGAATTGCCTGGGCGGGAGGAGCAGTGGTAACCAAGGGCGATCTCGAAGGAAACACCAAAAAGAAAAGGCTTGAGCCATGGTCTGGGATCCGCAGCAATATCTGAAGTTCTCCGGCCACCGGCTCCGGCCCGCGGTCGACCTGTTGATGCGCATTCCCGATGTCGGCCCGCGCACGGTTGCTGACCTCGGCGCCGGCGCCGGCAATGTCACCAAGCTGATCAAGGAGCGCTGGCCGTCCGCCGCGGTGACCGGCGTCGAGGGTTCGGCCGAGATGGTGGCTGCGGGGCGCAAGGCCGCGCCCGACGTGGAATGGTCCCATGAAGACCTCGGCCATTGGCGGCCCGCGAAGCAATATGACGTGGTCTATTCCAATGCCGCACTGCACTGGCTGCCCAATCATGCGGCACTCTTCCCCTCGGTCATGGAGAATGTCGCGCCCGGCGGCATGCTTGCGGTGCAGATGCCGCGCAACTTCCTGGCGCCGTCGCATGTCCTGATCGGCGAGACCGCGATGGACGGGCCCTGGCGGTCCAAGGTCGAGCATCTCGTGACGCCGCCGCCGGTCGAGGGGCCGGCCTTCTATCATGATGTGCTCGCGCCGCTGTCGCAGAACATCGACATCTGGGAGACCGAATATCTCCAGGTCCTCGAGGGCGAAAATCCCGTGAAGGAATGGACCAAGGGCACCTGGCTGACGCGGTATCTCGACGTGCTCGAGGGCGACGAGAAGGCCGCGTTCGAGGCCGCCTATGGGATGCGGGTCGCGAAAGCCTATCCCAAGAACGCGGCGGGGCAGACGCTATTCCCGTTCCGGCGGCTGTTCATCGTCGCCCAGCGCAAGGGTTAACAGCGTTTCGGCGATGCGACATAAGCGCTCGCTCCCGTCCGTGGAGCGCGCGCCGGGTTGCGCGTGCGACCGCAGGCAAGATAGCCTTGCTGCGGCATGGTTTCGCTGCGGCAAATTGGGCTTAGGTCTAGTTGTTCGGCTTGCCGATTGCTGCCACTACTGACCTGCAAAACCGATCTGCAAAACCGATCTGCAAAACAAAAAAGAACCCGGTCTTCTAGGGTTGTTGGGGAGGTCCTTCATGCGCAAACTGCTCTTTGCGGTCGCCGCGGCCGCGCTCGCTTTGGCCCCCGTGGTCGCCGAAGCTCAGAGCCCAATCATCATCAAGTTCAGCCACGTCGTCGCCAACGATACGCCGAAGGGCAAGGGCGCGCTGAAGTTCAAGGAACTTGCCGAGAAGTACACCGACGGCAAGGTCAAGATCGAAGTCTATCCGAACTCCTCGCTCTACAAGGACAAGGAGGAGATCGAGGCGCTCCAGCTCGGCTCGGTGCAGATGCTGGCGCCCTCGACCGCGAAATTCGCACCGCTGGGCATCAAGGAATTCGAGGCGCTGGATCTGCCCTGGCTGTTCAAGGACGAAGAGACCTATTCGAACGCGATGAAGGGCGCGGTCGGCAAATGGCTGTTCCAGAAGCTTGAGGCCAAAGGCATTACCGGCCTCGCATTTTGGGACAACGGCTTCCACATGGTGTCGTCGAATCGCCCGCTGATGAAGCCGGAGGATTTCAAGGGCCTCAAATTCCGCATCTCCGGATCCAAGATCGCCGACCAGTATTTCCGCCTGATGGGTTCGATCCCGCAGATCATGGCGTTCTCCGAAGTGTACCAGGCGCTTCAGACCGGCGTGGTCGACGGCTGCGAGAACACCGCGTCGAACTACCTGACGCAGAAGTTCTATGAAGTGCAGAAGGACATCACCGTGTCCTATCACGCGCATCTGCAATACGCAGTGATCGTCAATTCGAAATTCTGGTCCGGTCTGCCGCCTGACATCCGCACCCAGCTCGAGAAGGCGATGGCGGATGCGACCGACTACACCAACCAGATCGCGCACCAGGAGAACGAGGACGCGCTGGCCGAGATCAAGAAGAGCGGCAAGACCACGCTGCATTATCTCAGCGATGCCGACCGCAAGGCATGGCAGGAGGCGATGCAGCCGACCTATAAATGGGCCAAGGGCCGGGTCGGGCAGGAAGTGCTCGATCTCGTCGCCAAGGAACTCGACGTCAAGATGAACTGACGCGGTTTCCGGCAAGAATATACCAACGGTCGGGAGTGAGTGCACTCCCGACCGTTTCGTATCGACAGGGGGGCTTTGATTTGCTGCGCGTGCTCAACCAGCTGCTCAATCATCTCGAAGAATGGTTGATCGCGACGCTCATTGCGGCTGCAACCGGACTGATCTTCATCGCCGTCGTGCACCGTTACGGTGCTGGCGAATCGATCAACCTGTCGCGCTGGGCGGCTGCGCATGGCATGACGTGGCTCGCATCCGCGTCGATGGCGGTGTTCACCTTCCTGTCCGAGCTCGATCTGTCCTGGGCGCAGGAACTCTGCATCTACATGTTCATCTGGATGGCGAAGTTCGGCGCGGCCTATGGCGTGCGCACCGGCATCCATGTCGGCGTCGACCTGCTCGTCAACCGGCTGCCGGAGCATTCGCGCAAGCACGTCATCCTGTTCTCGCTGCTGTGCGGCGCGCTGTTCACCGGCATGATCGCCGCCTTCGGCGCCTCCTTTGTCGGCGAGATGTTCCACACCGGGCAGCAGTCCAACGACCTGGAAGCGCCGATGTGGTTCGTGTATCTGGCGATCCCGCTCGGCTCCGGCCTGATGTGCTTCCGCTTCCTGCAGGTCTCCTGGTTCTATTACTGGACCGGCGAGCTGCCGCATCATGACGAGACCCATGTCGAGGGCGTGGAAGCCGACGTCTCGCCGGCGCTGCATCCGCAGCCTGCCGGTGCGGCAACGAAAGCTGCTGCGCGAAAGGTTTCGCCGCTCGGCGTCATCCTGATCATGGCGCCGATCCTGATCTTCGCGCTGTGCCTTGGCGAAAAGACCGGCTTCATCGTGCTGCCGCACTGGATGCGCGCCGCGACCGTGTTCGCGCTGCTGATCGCGCTGATGCTGACGGGCATTCCGGTCTCGATCGCGCTCGGCCTCACCGTGATGACGTTCCTGTTCACGTTGACCGCAGTGCCGATCGAAGCCGTCTCGATGAAGCTCTTCACCGGCATCGAAGGCTTCGAGATCATGGCGATCCCGTTCTTCATCCTCGCCGGAAATTTCCTCACCCATGGCGGCGTCGCGCGCCGCATGATCAACTTCGCGACCTCGCTGATCGGGCACTGGCACGGCGGCCTCGGCCTTGCCGGCATCGTCGCCTGCGCGATGTTCGCGCTGGTCTGCGGCTCCAGCGTCGCGACCGTCGCCGCGATCGGCGCCATCGTGCTGCCGGAGATGGTCCGCCACGGCTATCCCATGCGCTTCGGCGCCGGCATCATCACGGTCGCGGGCTCGCTCGGCATCCTGATGCTGCCGTCGATCCCGAAGATTGTTTACGCCGTTTCGACCAACACCTCGATCGGCGCGCTGTTCGTTGCCGGCCTGCTCCCCGGCATCATGCTGACGACGATGCTCTGCATCGTCACCTGGTGGCTGGCGCGCAACCGCGACTATCCGCGGATGCCGAAGGCGAGCTGGGGCGAGACTGTTCGCACCTTCCGCGAGAGCATCTGGGGCTTGATGCTGGTCGTCATCATCATCGGCGGCATCTATAGCGGCCTGTTCACCGCCACCGAGGCCGCCGCGATGGCCGCGGTCTATTCCTTTATCATCGCCGTGTTCGTCTACAAGGCGATCAGGATGTCGGATGTGCCGCGCGTGCTGCTGCGCGCCGCCAATACCAGCGCGATGCTGCTCTACATCGTCACCAATGCGGTGCTGTTCTCCTTCGTGCTCTCCAACGAGAATTTGCCGGCCACGCTCGCCGACTGGATCGCGGCGCAGAACCTCGGCTGGGTCGGCTTCCTGCTCGTCGTCAACGTGCTGCTGCTGCTCGCCGGCAACTTCATGGAGCCGAACTCGATTATCCTGATCATGGCGCCGATCCTGGCGCCGGCCGCCAAGAAGCTCGGCATCGATCTCGTGCATTTCGGCATCGTCATGGACGTCAACATGGAGGTCGGCCTCTGCCATCCGCCAGTCGGCCTGAACCTGTACGTGGCCTCGATGATAGCCCGAATGCGCATCACCGACCTCGCTGTCGCGGTGATGCCGTGGCTGCTCACCATGCTCGGCTTCCTGGTCATCGTGACCTATTGGCCCGATTTGACGCTGTGGCTGCCGCGGGTGCTGGGGATGCATTAGCCGCCGCCGTGGTGGGGTAGGGGCGGTGGTGCCGCGCCCTCCGGCATCGCCACACACTCAATGTCATCGCCCGGCCAGTGCGCAATTGCGCACTAGGACCGGGCGATCCAGTATTCCAGAGACGGCAAGGCAGTGGGCCTTGAGGTGAGGGCGCCCTTTACTCCGCGCTGCTCACCAGCTTGATGCGTGGCGCCTGTTCTTCGGTCAGGCTGCGGTAGGCGGCGAGATAGTCGAGTGCCATCCGCCGCGCGGTAAAGCGTTTCTCGAACTGCTTGCGGATGGCGGCGCGATCAAGCTGGGCGAGGCGGTTCACGACACCTGCGGCGCTGAGGACGTCCTCGACGACGAAGCCGGTGAGGCCCTCATCGATGATTTCAGGCACCGAGCCGCGGTTGAAGGCAATCACCGGTGTGCCGCAGGCCATGGCTTCGATCATCACCAGGCCAAACGGCTCCGGCCAGTCGATCGGCAGCAACAGGCCGAGCGCGCCGCTCAAAAAGTCCGATTTCTCGTGGTCGCTGATCTCGCCGATGAAATCCACCAGCGGATTGCCTGCGATCATCGGCTTGATCAGCTCGTCATAATAATCCTGGTCGGCGCGATCGACCTTGGCTGCGATCTTCAGGGGGATGCCGCAATGCATCGCGATCTTGATGGCGCGGTCGACGCCCTTCTCCGGCGCGATGCGGCCGAGCACGGCGAGATATTCCTGTTTCGCCGGCTTCGGCACCAGCAGGTTCTCGGGCAGGCCGTGGTGGATGGTGGTGACCCAGTTCGCCTGCGGCACCGGCCGCCGCTGCGCGTTCGAGATCGAGATGACCGGCATCTTGGAGAAAGTATTGAACACCGGCTGATGCTCCGGCAGGTCGAGCCGGCCATGCAGCGTGGTGAGGAACGGCGTCGGCTGCCGGTGGAACAGCGACCACGGATAATAGTCGAGATGGAAATGGAGGAAGTCGAACTCCTCGTCGTCACATTTCTGCCGCACCCGCTCCAGCAGCACCATGTGCAGTGCGTTGGGATCCCGCACGGAACCGTCGAGGCGAAGCGCCCGCGGCCACAATGCGTCGAGCTTCGCCGACGTCTGCGAATCGCCGCTGGCGAACAGGGTGACGTCGTGTCCAAGGGCCACCAACTCTTCCGTCAACCAATGCACCACCCGCTCGGTGCCGCCATACAGCTTGGGTGGAACAGCCTCCGTCAACGGAGCTACCTGCGCGATGCGCATCTCACCATCTCCTCTGCGATCATGTGGAACGTTGGAACCCCCGCCGTGTAATCGGCACCGGCATGCCAACAAGGGAACGTTCCCGCAGTTGCGAAGTTCCTCTCAACAAACGTTACTTATTCGACACATCGCGCACATGTCTCGATGCTGCCATCTCCTCTTCGCAGATCGTCCGCATCCGCATGTCGTGATGGCGTTGCCCGGGAACCGAGGCGAACTGGTCGTTGTTCAATCGACCAGCCAGAACAATTGAAATCACGACGGGGTCTCATGGATCATCTTTCTGGATACGCGCGCAGGCCATTTGCATTTGTCTTGCGCTACCTGCGGCGACGGCTGGCGTCGCATCTCGTGATCCTGACCGCTGTGGTGGCAGCCGTTGCCTGCTCGGTGGGCACGCAGTACGGCGTCAAATCTCTCGTCGACGCGTTGTCGGCGGGAACTTCACATGGCGGTAGCGTATGGCTGGCATTCATTCTGCTCATGTCACTGATCGCCGCCGACAATTTTCTGTGGCGGATCGCCAGCTGGACGGCGAGCTTCACCTTCGTCCGTGTCACCGGCGATTTGCGCCGCGACATCTTTCGTCATCTGACCGGGCATGCGCCGAGTTACTTCCTGGACCGCATGCCGGGCATGCTGACGAGCCGCATCACCGCCACGTCCAATGCGGTGTTCACGGTCGAGAACATGTTCGTCTGGAATGTGTTGCCCCCGTGCATTGCCACAATTGCGGCAATCGGGCTGATCGGAACCGTAAGTCCTTATATGGCGGCGGGCCTGACCGTGATCGCCGGCGGCATGGTGATGGCGATGTTCCGCCTGGCCGCGGCCGGCAAGCCGTTGCACGACGACTTCGCCGACAAGGCGGCCGCCGTCGACGGTGAGATGATTGACGTTATCAGCAATATGCCGCTGGTCCGCGCCTTCTGCGGCATCGGCCACGAGCATGAGCGGTTCGACGCCACGGTGAGCCGGGAAGTCAATGCGCGCGGACGCAGCCTGCGCTATCTGGAGAAGCTGCGGCTGCTGCATGCCGCCGTGACCGTGATCCTGACGATCGCCCTGATGGCCTGGGCCGTCACGCTCTGGCAGCAGGGCGAGGCGACCACCGGCGACGTCGTGCTGGTCTGTACCCTCGGTATCTCCATCCTGAGCGCGACCCGCGATCTTGCCGTCGCGCTGGTCGATGTCACCCAGCACGTCGCGCGCCTGACCGAGGCGATCGCGACGCTGCTGGTGCCGCACGAGCTGCGCGATCACCCCGAGGCCGAGCCCCTGGTCAAGAGCGGTGCCGCGATCGCGTTCAACAATGTCACCTTCGGCTATCCGGGGGCTGAGAAGATCTTCGAGCGCTTCAGCCTGCGGCTGCAGCCCGGTCAGCGCGTCGGCCTGGTCGGGCAGTCCGGCGGCGGCAAGTCCACCCTGTTCACGCTGCTGCAACGCTTCTACGACGTCGACGAGGGCAGCATCACCGTCGATGGCCAGGACATCTCCAAGGTCACGCAGCAGAGCCTGCGCGAGGCGATCTCGGTGGTACCGCAGGACATCTCGCTGTTTCATCGCTCGATCCGCGAGAACATCCGCTACGGCCGGCCGAACGCGACGGACGACGAGGTGCTGCGCGCCGCGATCGCAGCGCGCTGCGATTTCATCGACAGCCTGCCCGACGGTCTCGACACCATGGTCGGCGACCGCGGCGTCAAAATGTCCGGCGGCCAGCGCCAGCGCATCGCGATCGCGCGCGCCTTCGTGAAGGACGCGCCGATCCTGCTGCTGGATGAGGCCACCGCCGCGCTCGACAGCGAATCCGAGGAGGCGATCCGCGAGGCGCTGTCGCGCCTGATGCGCGGCCGCACCGTGATCGCGATTGCGCATCGCCTCGCGACGCTGCGCAATTTCGACCGCGTCGTCGTGCTCAGGAACGGCAAGATCATCGAGGACGGAGCGCCCGACCGGCTGATGCAGGGTCATGGTCCGTACCGCGAGCTGGTGACGCAGGAAATGAGCCGGCTCGCGAAGTTCGCCGCGTAAACCCAACAGTTGCGTTTGCGTTGGTCGCCTTCGAAACACTGGCAGCAGGGGAGCAGCTCATGGCAGTCGAAGCCGCAACCAGGATCAACTCGGCCTCGCAGACGATAGAGGCCGTTGCCGAGCAGCCGTTCTACATTCCAATGACGGGGCCCGCCGCGCGGCCCCGTCGCTCGCTCAAGCACGACGACACCTTCATCGTGCTGGACAGCCATGGCGACATCGGCGCCTCGGCCGGCGGGCCGGACGGCCTGTTCAACTGCGACACGCGTTATCTGGCGCGGCTGGAGCTGGTGCTCGACGATCTCCAGCCGCTGCTGCTCGGCTCGAACCTGCGCGACGACAATTCGGGTCTGACGGTCGACCTCACCAACCCCGATATCTATCGCCAGGGCCGCATCGTCCTGCAAAAGGACCTGCTGCACATCGTGCGCACCATCTTCCTGTGGCGCGGCACGGCGTATCAGCGCATCGGACTGCAGAACCACGGCGAGCAGCCGGCCTCCTTCGAGCTGACGCTGCTGTTCGACAATGATTTTGCCGATCTGTTTGAAGTGCGCGGCGAGCGGCGGCCGCGCCGGGGGACCGGCACCAGCAGGCTGCTCGGGCCCACCGACGTGCTGTTCGAATATCGCGGCCTCGACGAAGTCGAGCGCATCACCGGCCTGCATTTCGATCCGCGCCCGACGCGGCTCTCGGTCAATGCCGCGACCTGGCAGCTCGAGCTCGATCCGCACGAAGCCAAATCGCTGTTCGTGGCCGTGTCGTGCAACCGGCCGCTCGCGGAGAAGCCGGCGCGCTTCTTCCGGGGCCTGCTGGCGCATCGGCGCGAGATGCGGCGATCGGCGATCGGCACGACCAGCATCGAGACCTCCAACAACATCTTCAACGAGGTGCTGTGCCAGGCCATGGCCGACCTCAACATGCTGATGACGGAGACGCCGCAGGGGCGCTATCCCTATGCCGGCATTCCCTGGTATTCGACCACGTTCGGCCGCGACGGCCTGATCACGGCGCTGCAGATGCTGTGGGTCGATCCGCGGGTGGCCAAGGGCGTGCTGCGGCGGCTTGCGCATTTCCAGGCCAAGGCGGTCGACCCGCTCGCCGACGCCGCGCCCGGAAAGATCCTGCACGAGATGCGCGGCGGCGAGATGGCGGCGCTGCGCGAGGTGCCGTTCTCGCAATATTACGGCAGCGTGGATTCGACGGCGCTGTTCGTCCTGCTTGCCGGTCGCTATTTCGAGCGGACCGGCGATGAGAACACACTGGTGGAGCTGTGGCCCGCGATCGAGGCGGGGCTTGCCTGGATCGACGGTCCCGGCGATCCTGATCAGGACGGCTTTGTCGAATACCAGCGCGCGACCGAAAAGGGGCTCGCCAACCAGGGCTGGAAGGATTCCTACGACGCGATCTTCCACGCCGACGGCAAGCTCGCGGAAGGCAATATCGCGCTCGCCGAAGTCCAGGGCTATGTCTTTATGGCCAAGCAGCTCGCTGCGCGGTGCGCACGGACGCTGGGCAAGCCCGACCTCGCCAGCAAGCTCGAGGCGGAGGCCAAGGCGCTCGCCGAACGTTTTGAGGCGGCGTTCTGGTGCGAGGAGCTTGGTACCTATGCTGTCGCGCTGGACGGTCAGAAGCGGCGCTGCGAGGTCCGCACCTCGAATGCCGGGCAGGTGCTGTTCAGCGGCATGGTCCGCGAGGACCGCGCCCGCCTCGTGGCCGCCGATCTGATGCGCCCGCATTTCTTCTCGGGTTGGGGCATCCGCACCGTCGCGCGCGGCGAAGTCCGCTACAATCCGATGTCCTATCACGATGGATCGATCTGGCCGCACGACAACGCACTGATTGCGCTGGGCCTCGCCCATTACGGGCTCAAGCACTCGGTCGCGCACGTCTTCAAGGGCCTGTTCGACGCCGCGGCCTATATGGATCTGCGACGATTGCCGGAATTGTTCTGCGGCTTCCGCCGCGAGAAGCGGCGCGGCCCGACGCTCTATCCGGTTGCCTGCGCGCCGCAGGCCTGGGCCAGCGCGACGCCGTTCACGCTGCTGGAGGCGGCGCTCGGCCTCGAGTTCGACGTCGCGCGCCGAGAGATCCGGCTGCGTAATCCGCATCTGCCGGCATTTCTGAACGAGGTCATCCTGCGCGACCTGCGCCTGGGCGAATCCAGCGTGGATCTGCGCGTCAGCCGCCACGGCCACGACGTGGCGCTGGAGGTGCTGCGCACGCGCGGCCGGATCCAGGTGTCGATCGTGCTGGCGCATTAGCGGCCGCGGCAAGGAGGGTGTCATGCGTACCGCCGGATGGTTGGTTCTGAGCGTCGCGATCGTCGCGGGATTGACGGTTGCCCTAGCGCGTGCCGCGGAGGAATTGCCCGCGTCTGCCAATGCAGCCCCGACCGAGACGAACGCACCGCCGACGGCTGCGCCGCCGGCTTCGGTCGTGCCCGTCACCCCGAAGGATGCGGTGCCGCCGCCATCGGTGACCATCATCGGCGCCAGCGACGCCCATGGCGTGCTCGGGCGTGACGTGCGCAGCGCGGCGGATGAGGACATGGGGCGTATTGTCGATGTCGTCGTCGATCGCGAGGGACATGTCCGCGCCGCCGTGATCGATTTCGGCGGCTTCCTCGGCGTCGGCAGCCGCAAGATCGTGGTGGACTGGAATGCACTGCGCTTCGGCAAGATTGCCAACAAGAAAGACAGCATCACCTTGGAATTGACCAAAGCGCAGGTCGCGGCTGCACCGGAATACAAGGAGGATACGCCGATGGTCGTGCTCGGGGCGTCCGGCAGTCTTCAACCGCTGCAGGCCATCCAGTGAGGACGGGGGAGGGCTGACCACCTGTGCTCTTGTCGAGGAAGCCGGATCATGCAAATCGCGAAGGACGCGTTGAACAGGACAACGTCGCCGCACCCGTCCTTGCGGCTATTCCCGCGCCGTCGCAACGAAGCCTGCGTGGTCTCGACTGGTTCATCTTCTTCCTCGCCGACGTGCAGACCGGCTTCGGCCCTTTCATCGCGGTCTATCTGACGACACAGAAATGGACACAGGTCGAGATCGGCTTCGTGCTGTCGATCGGCGGCATCGTCGCGCTGATCGGCCAGATGCCGGGCGGCGCCATCATCGATGCTGCGAAATCAGAACGACTGGTCGCGGCGCTCGCGATCGCCACCATTGGCTTTTGTGCGCTCGCCTATGCGGCGATGCCGATCTTCCCGGTGGTGGTGACGGCGGCGACGCTGCATGCGGCGGCGAGCTGCGTGCTGGGACCGGCGATCGCGGCGATCAGCCTTGGCCTGGTCGGCCCGCTCAAGATCGGCGAACGGCTCGGCCGCAATGCGCGCTTTGCCTCGCTCGGCAACGGCGTCGCTGCCGCCGTGATGGGCACGGCCGGCTATCTTCTCTCGAGCCGTTCGGTGTTCCTAGTCACATTCCTGCTCGCGATCCCGACACTGATCGCATTGTCGCGCATCCGCGAGGAGGAGGTCGACATCGCGCGCTGTCACGGCGAGATGCCGCGCGAGGCGCCGGAGCCCGGCGATACCAATATCTGGCATCTGATCCGGCAACGGCCGCTGATCGTCTTTGCGCTGAGCGTATTGTTGCTGCAACTCGCCAATGCCTCCATGATGCCGCTGATGGCGAGCGCCGTAACGGCACGGTCGAGCCAGTGGGCGACGGTGCTGGTTGCCTTCTGCATCGTCGTGCCGCAGGCGATCGTGGCGCTGCTGTCGCCGACCGTCGGACGCAAGGCGCAGGCGTGGGGACGGCGTCCGCTGCTGCTGATCGGGTTCGGCGCGCTGGCGATTCGTGGTCTTCTGTTTGCGACCGTGCGCGACCCCTATCTGTTGGTAGCGGTGCAGGTGTTCGACGGCATCACCGCGGCGGTGTTCGCTGTGATGATTCCGCTTGTTGTGGCCGACGTCGCGTTCGGAAGCGGGCACTTCAATCTCGCGCAGGGCATTGTCGGCACGGCGACCGGACTCGGTGCGTCCTTGAGCACCGCGCTTGGCGGCTATGTCAGCGACATGTTCGGCAATGCCACTGCATTCTTGGGGCTGGCGAGCATTGCAGCCTTGGGGCTCTTGCTGATCCTCTTCGTGATGCCGGAGACCCGGCGCACTGGCATTGCGGCAAAAGAAATGGCCGGCTGAACGAGATCAGCCGGCCATAGGGGCAGGGGAGGACGAAAAGATCAGGCGTCGAGATTGTGCAGGCGCTGGCGGTTGCGCAGCACGATCTGGCGGGCGCCGGAGAAACCGAGAATGCCTTGGGCGTGGAGCTGCGACAGCGCGCGTGACACGGTCTCGAGCGTGAGGCCGAGATAGTCGCCGATGTCGCGGCGGCACATCGGGAGCGCCATCATGCCGGCAACCGCAAGGCGGCGGTCCATTTCGAGCAGGAAGGTCGCAACCCGCTCCATCGCGGTCTTGCGGCCCAAAAGCAGCATGTGGTCTTCGGCGTGGCGCAGCTCGCCGGCAGTCATGGCCCAGAGCTTGCGGGCGACCTGCACGTCGGTGCCGGCGGCCTTTTCGAGGCTGACACGCTTCACCAGGCGCACATCGGTGTCGATAATGGCCTCGGCGGCGAGGCGGTGGCTGGCGCCGGATTCGAGGCCGAACACGTCGCCGGGAAGATGGAACGCGCCGATCTGGCGGCGGCCGTCCGAGAGGAGCTTGTAGGTGCGGACCGCGCCGGAGACGACCTGGTAGACATATTCCGCAGGCTCGTCCTCGCCGTAAATCTCCTCGTCCTTGCGGTAGGAGAACTCGGTGGCGACCAGGCCGACATGACCGGTGACGGCGCCGAACTGGTCGGAGACGGGATGAACAGGGGCAATCCTGCCACCGATTTGGGTGTTGATCGCCTGGGTGTTGAGGGTCTGCGTCAGCATTTGCGCCATCTCCGTTGTGATGGCGCCTTGATACGCGGTATCGGGTGCTTCGAAAATTTCGCGAGATATCTTAAGGAGGGTTACCTACGTAGAACCCCGTAGGTCGCCGAGTTCGTAGCCCGGATGGAGCGCAGCGAAATCCGGGCTTAGCTCCGCAATCGGATTCCCGGATTGCGCTGCGCTCCATCCGGGCTACGGGGACCTACGTAGAGTCCCGTAGGTCAATTCCGGCGGCGGGCCTGGATGGCGTGACGGATGCCTTTGACCAGATTCTCGTCGAGAAGCGGCTTCAAGATCACGTCTTTCACGCCTGCTGCCTTTGCCCGAGCCGAGATATTGCTGTCGGGATAGCCGGTGATCAGGATCACCGGCGTGTCGCGGTCGGACTGGTGCAAGCGGCCGGCGAGCTCGATGCCGTTGATGTCGGGCATCTTGTAGTCGATCACGTAGCAGTCCGCGCCGGACGGGCTTGTCGCGTTGAGCAGCGCCGTGGCGTTCCTGAACGTCCGCACGGCAAAGCCGTCGGTTTCCAGCAGAAAACGCAGGGATCCGAGCACGGCGTCATCGTCGTCGACCACGTAGACGGTGGGCTTTACCGATGACGCCATGGGGAGCCGCGCATGGTGCGAGCCGATTTCGATCATTTGAATTGGCTAGCACAGGCTGAGGCAACCGCCTTGACTTGCCTCAAGCCGCCTTGCCTCAATCCTTCAGCAAGCCGGCGCGCATTGCCAGCCGGACCAGCTCCGAGAGGCTGCCCGCCTGCATCTTGGTCATGACATTGGCCCGGTACACCTCGATGGTGCGCGGGCTGATGTCGTATTCGCGGGCGATCAGCTTGTTGGACAGGCCGGCGACCAGTCCTTCCATGACCTGGCGCTCGCGCGGACTGAGGGATGCGACGCGGGCGGCGATGTCCTGGGATATGGCTTCGTTCTTGGCGGCGGGCTCGGCGTGCTGGATCGCCGATTCGATCATCGAGACGAGGCGGTCGTCCTCGAACGGCTTTTCCAGGAAGTCGACGGCCCCTAACTTCATCGCCTCGACCGCAAGCGGCACGTCGCCGTGGCCGGTCATGATCAGGATCGGAAACGGCGAGTGCTGCGCCTTCATCAGCTTCAAGAGCTCGATGCCGTCGATGCCAGGCATGCGCACGTCGGAGAGGACACAACCGAACGCAAGGCCGGGGAGGGCATCGAGGAAGCGTTGCGCGTCACCGAACAGAGTTACGCTGTAACCCGATGAATCGAGCAGAAAATTCAGCGAATCGCGCATCGCTTCGTCGTCGTCGATCACGTAGACAATTCCGTTGGTCGTCATGGTTCAGCTCTCGTCGGCTGCAGGCAGAGTGAAGCGGAATGTCGCGCCGCCCGATGCGTTGCTCTCGGCCCACATGCGCCCGCCATGAGCCTCGATGATCGAGCGGCTGATCGACAGTCCCACCCCCATACCGGTTTCCTTGGTGGTGAAGAAGGTCTGAAACAGATTCGGAACGACGTCGTCCTGGAAGCCGGAGCCGGTGTCGGAAACCTCGATCTCGATCATGTCGTCACCGACACGGGCGTTGGTGACGACGAGCTCCCGTCGCGGCGACTGCGCCATCGCCTCCAGCGCGTTGCGGAACAGATTGACCAGGACCTGCTGGATCTGGACCCGGTCGGCGAGCACGAGATCGGCATTCTGATCCAGACTGAACCGAAGCTGGACGTTCTGTTCGCGCGCACCGGCGAGCCCGAGCGCGCCGGCTTCCTCGATCAGCTTGGAGAGGCTTTCCACCCGCTTTTCGGACTCACCGCGTGCGACGAAATCGCGAAGGCGCCGAATGATCTGGCCTGCACGCACAGCCTGCTCCGCGGCGCGATCCAGTGCGCTTTCGATCTTCGCCAGATTCGGATCTGCGCTGCCGGCGAGCAGTCGCCGCGATCCCTTCATGTAGTTGCTGATCGCGGCCAGAGGCTGATTCAGCTCGTGAGCCAGCGCGGACGCCATCTCGCCCATCGCGCTCAGGCGCGAAACATGGACGAGCTCGGACTGCAACTCCTGGAGCCGCGCCTGGGTCTGCTGATGCTCGGTGAGGTCGCGGACGAAGCCGGTGAAATAGGGCTCGCCGCCCGACTGCATCTCGCCGATCGACAGGTGCATCGGAAAGGTGGTGCCGTCGCGGCGCTTGCCGGTGACGATGCGGCCGATGCCGATGATGTGCGGATCCTGGGTGGAGCGGTAGCGCGCGATATAGCCGTCATGGCGGGAGCGATCCGGCTCCGGCATCAGGATGCTGACGTTCTGGCCGATCGCCTCCTGCTCCGACCAGCCGAACAGGCGCTCGGCCGCCGTCGAGAACAGCTGGATGATGCCGCGACCGTCGATGACGATCATGGCGTCGGGAATGGTGTGGAGGATGGAGCGGAGGTGGGTCTCGCGCGTGCGCAGCGCTTCCTCGACGTGCTTCTCCTCGTCGATGTCCAGGAAGATGCCGCTGAGATGACGGGCGGCGCCGGCCTCATCACGGATCAGGCCGGCGCGAGCCCTGATCCATTTTTCCCCGCCTATGGCCCCGGCGACTCTGAAGGACACATCGAGGCCGCCGCCGCGCTCGGAGACGCGCCGGATCGCACTCTCGACCCGCTCGCGATCCTTCGGCTCCAGATGCGACAGGAAGAGCTCGTAGCTCTCCGGCTGGTCTGCCGGGACGCCGAGCAGGGCCCTGGACGCGTCGGACCATTCCCATTCCATGGTCTTGAGGTCGAGATCCCAGGTGCCGACGCCGAATCCCTCGATCCGGACGCGGAAATGTTCGCCCCGGCCGTCATCTTGAGGGTGCGTTACGCGGGTCGGCGACAAGCAATGCTCCTGATCCTGATGCGGTGACCCCGATGCGGTTACCGCTGCCGCAATGTCGCCCAAGCCCGGCTCGGAGGCAAGTTCCGTCGCCGGTCGGCGGGTGGAGGCGGAGCGCTTGATCTATCTCATCTCCGGAAGTCAGGCGGGGCGTACATTTCATCAAATAGATTTGCACTGGAGGCTTCCGATGACATACGCGACGGTGATGGTCAGCCTGGCGCTCGGCCAGCCCAACGATGCGCGCCTTCAGGTCGCCGGCGAGCTTGCCGAACGATTCGAGGCGGCGATCGTCGGGGTCGCCGCGGCGCGGTTCGCTCCGCCACTTTATTTCACGGACGGCATCGCAGCTCAGCGGTTGATCGATCAGGAAGAAACCTCCATCAAGGGGCGCCTTGCCGGCCTGGAGACGCAATTCCGCGCCGCGACCAAGGCCCGCGGCGGACGGGTGGAATGGCGCAGCGCCACGGACTTCCCCGCACGATTCGTCGCAGCGCAGGCGCGCTGTGCCGACATCGTCGTCAGCGGCGGACAGAGCCCCGCCTTCTCCGATTCCTTTG
Source organism: Bradyrhizobium sp. CCBAU 51745 (assembly GCF_028128715.1). Classification (NCBI taxonomy): domain Bacteria; kingdom Pseudomonadati; phylum Pseudomonadota; class Alphaproteobacteria; order Hyphomicrobiales; family Nitrobacteraceae; genus Bradyrhizobium; species Bradyrhizobium sp. CCBAU 51745. The sequence continues at coordinate 908,185 of NZ_LBJP01000093.1, forward strand.
CGCTCGCAAGCCCCAAGGATCTGGTGATGCAGGCCGGCCGGCCGCTGCTGGTGGTGCCCGACGGGATCAAGTGGCTCGATCTGCGCAGCGTGCTCGTGGCCTGGAAGGACACGCCCGAGGCGCGGCGGGCGGTGGCTGACGCGCTGCCCATGCTGCGCAAGGCGAAGGACGTCACCATCGTCGAGATTCCTGAGGCGGACGGAGACCATGCGGTCGTTGCCGAGCGTGTCAGCGACGTCGCCGCCTGGCTCGCCCGCCACGGCGTCACGGCGACGGCGCGCGTGGTGGAGGCGGGGAACGAAACGGCCGACGTGCGATTGGAGGGGGTCGCCGGCGATGTCGGAGCCGGCCTGATCGTCGCCGGCGCCTACGGCCATTCCCGCTTCAGCGAGCTTATTCTCGGCGGCGTCACGGAATATCTGGTCACGCAATCCGCGCGCTGCGTGCTGCTGTCGCATTGAAGGCGAGGCCGTACTGACAAATCGATGAGGACGAGCCGTGTACAAATTCCTTGAGCAGACCGCCGGCGGCTACATGACGCGCAACGTCAGGACGGTGCAGCGTGACCACAATCTGCTCGCGCTCAGCGAGATGTTCGAGCAGGACGATTTCAATTCCTACCCCGTCGAGGACGACGGACAGGTCGTCGGCATCGTCACCAAGTTCGACATCCTGAAGTGCTTCGCCTTCACGCCGAGCCAGATGCTGCCGCGCTATCACGACCTGATGGGCCGGAAGGTCGGCGATGTCATGACGCCGGAGTTCATCTATGTCAGTCCCGACACGCGGCTGACGCGCGTTCTCCAGATCATGGTCGAGCACCGCATCCGCAGCATCATCGTGCTCGACAGCGCCCAGAAGCTCGCCGGAATCGTTGCGCGCGAGGACGTCATCGCGGCGCTGAAGGCGACCGCGAGCGACTGACCGGAACCGGACAGCAGGACCTCGTCATTGTGAGCCAACGGGTCCGCGCCAAGCGCGGCCCCGAGAGCCTTTAACTCGCGCCGCCGCAAAAATACCGGGCTGTCGCGAAAATGACCGCCAGATCCGAAGAACTGAACGGCAAGTCTTGATTTCAATCAATTCCCCGCGAGGGTGAATGTGGTTTCTGGCAGCGTGTTCTTTCAGAGAGAATCCGCGATGCCCCAGCCCTCCATCTCCAAATCAATGACCATCGGTGAAAGCGGCTTGGCTGTCGTGTTCGCAGTCACCGCGTTCCTCTGTGTGATCGCTTCGGCCAAGGCGCTTGACGCGCCCTTCGCCTTCCACGCTGCGCTCGGAGCAGCTGGCAGCCTTGCCGCGGTGTTCTTCATCGTCAACAATTACTACGACCGCCCGGCGAGCTTGCCCGCCGAGGAGATCAACGGCCGGCCCAACTACAACATGGGCCCGATCAAGTTCTCCTCCTTCATGGCAATGTTCTGGGGCATCGCCGGCTTCCTGGTCGGGCTGATCATCGCATCCCAGCTGGCCTGGCCCGCACTGAACTTCGATCTGCCCTGGATTCAATTCGGCCGGCTGCGGCCGCTGCACACCTCCGCCGTGATCTTCGCTTTCGGCGGCAATGTACTGCTCGCAACCTCCTTCTACGTGGTGCAGAAGAGCTGCCGTGCGCGGCTCGCGGGTTATCTCGCGCCCTGGTTCGTCGTCGTCGGCTATAATTTCTTCATCCTGGTCGCGGGCACGGGCTATCTGCTCGGCGTGACGCAGGGCAAGGAATATGCGGAGCCGGAATGGTACTCCGACCTCTGGCTGACCATCGTCTGGGTGGTTTATCTGCTGGTCTTCCTCGTCACCATCATCAAGCGCAAGGAACCGCACATCTTCGTCGCGAACTGGTTCTATCTCGCCTTCATCGTGACGATCGCGGTTCTGCATCTCGGCAACAACCCCGCGCTGCCGGTATCGATCCTCGGCTCAAAATCCTACATCGCCTGGGGCGGCATCCAGGATGCGATGTTCCAATGGTGGTACGGCCATAACGCGGTGGGCTTCTTCCTCACCGCCGGCTTCCTCGCCATCATGTACTACTTCATTCCGAAGCGCGCGGAGCGGCCGATCTATTCCTACCGGCTCTCGATCATCCATTTCTGGGCGCTGATCTTCCTCTACATCTGGGCCGGTCCGCACCATCTGCACTACACCGCGCTGCCGGACTGGACGCAGACGCTCGGCATGACCTTCTCGATCATGCTGTGGATGCCCTCCTGGGGCGGCATGATCAACGGCCTGATGACGCTGTCGGGCGCCTGGGACAAGCTGCGGACCGACCCCGTGCTGCGCATGCTGGTGGTCTCCGTCGCCTTCTACGGCATGTCGACTTTCGAGGGACCGATGATGTCGATCAAGGTGGTCAACTCGCTCAGCCACTACACCGACTGGACCATCGGTCACGTGCATTCCGGTGCGCTCGGCTGGGTCGGCTTCGTTTCCTTCGGCGCGCTGTACTGCCTGGTGCCGTGGGCGTGGAATCGCAAGGGTCTCTACAGCTTGAAGCTCGTCAACTGGCACTTCTGGATCGCAACCCTCGGCATCGTGCTCTACATCTCGGCGATGTGGGTGTCCGGCATCCTCCAGGGCCTGATGTGGCGCGCCTACACCTCGCTCGGCTTCCTCGAATATTCCTTCATCGAGACCGTCGAGGCGATGCATCCCTTCTACATCATCCGTGCCGCCGGCGGCGCGCTGTTCCTGATCGGCTCGCTGATCATGGCCTATAACCTCTGGATGACCGTTCGTGTCGGCGAGCAGGAAGTCCAGATGCCCGTCGCTCTTCAGCCGGCGGAGTGAGGAGCTTCCCATGTCGTTCTGGACACGCCATCAAGTCTTCGAAAAGAACTCGATCATCCTGATCGTCGGCATCCTGCTGGTGATCGCGATCGGTGGTCTCGTTGAAATCACGCCGCTGTTCTACCTCAAGAGCACGATCGAGGTGGTCGACGGTGTCAGGCCCTACACGCCGCTCGAGCTCGCCGGGCGCAACGTCTATGTCCGCGAAGGCTGCTATCTCTGCCATTCGCAGATGATCCGCCCGCTGCGCGACGAGGTCGAGCGCTACGGCCACTTCTCGCTCGCCGCCGAGAGCATGTTCGACCACCCGTTCCAATGGGGCTCGAAGCGCACCGGTCCTGACCTTGCCCGCGTCGGCGCCAAATATTCCGACGATTGGCACGTCACCCATCTGACCAATCCGCGCGCGATCGTGCCGCAGTCGGTGATGCCCGGCTATCCGTTCCTCAGCTCGACGGAGGTCGATCCGTCGACCATCGCCGATCATATGCGCACGCTGCGGACCGTCGGCGTTCCCTATAGCGACGACCAGATCGCCAACGCGGCCGCGGACATGAAGGCGCAGGCCGATCCTGACAATGCCGGCGCCGATGCCTTCACCAAGCGCTACGCCAAGGCCGTCGTGCGCAATTTCGACGGCAAGACCGGAACGCCGACCGAGATGGACGCGCTGATCGCCTATTTGCAGATGCTCGGCACGCTGGTCGACTTCAAGCTCTACAACGAGAAAGCCAATCTTCGCTGAGAAGGCATCACCGATGAAAGCCATCCTGACATTCGACAATCTCGCATCCAGCCTCGTGACAACGATCTGGACGCCGGTCTTCGTCGCGATCTTTCTCGCGATCGTCGCCTACGCATTCTGGCCCCGCAACAAGGCGGCCTTCGACGAAGCAGCCCGCCTGCCGCTGCGGGAGGAGTGAGAGATCATGAGTGAGCATCAAGGGGAATTCGATTCCGTCACCGGCAGGTCCACGACCGGACATGAGTGGGATGGCATCAAGGAGCTCAACACGCCGCTGCCGCGCTGGTGGGTGATTACGTTCTATCTCACCATCGTCTGGGCGATCGGCTACTGGATCGTCTATCCGGCCTGGCCGTTGATCTCCGGCAACACGCGCGGTGTGCTCGGCTATTCATCGCGCGCCGACGTCGCGGTCGAGCTCGCCAACCTCGACAAGATCAGGGGCGACAAGATGGTGGCGCTGGGCGCGGCCTCGCTTGCCGACATCGAGAAGGATCCGGCCCTGCTGGCGCTCGCCCGCGCCAAGGGCAAGACCGTGTTCGGCGACAATTGCGCGCCGTGCCACGGCTCGGGCGCGGCCGGCGCCAAGGGCTTTCCGAACCTGAACGACGACGACTGGCTGTGGGGCGGCACGCTCGACCAGATCATGCAGACCATCCAGTTCGGCGCACGCTCCGGTCACGCCAAGACCCATGAGGGCCAGATGCTCGCCTTCGGCAAGGACGGCGTGCTGAAGCCGGACGAGATCGTCACGGTGGCCAATTATGTCCGCTCGCTCGCGGGCCTTCCGACCCGGAACGGCTACGACGCTGCCAAGGGCGGGAAGATTTTTGCCGACAATTGCGTCGCCTGCCACGGTGACGGCGGCAAGGGCAACCAGGAGCTCGGTGCGCCAAACCTGACCGACAAGATCTGGCTCTACGGCTCCGACGAGGCGACCCTGATCGAGACCATCACGAATGGCCGCGCCGGCGTCATGCCAGCCTGGGAAGGGCGGCTCGATCCGGCCACCATCAAGGCGATGGCGGTCTATGTCCACTCGCTGGGCGGTGGAAAATAGCCTGAAAACTGACGATCGGCGGCAGGCGGGGGCGAACAAAATCGCCCCCGTTTGCGCTGGATCAACGGACCCAGCGACGTCGGGTCTAGGTTTAATCGCACCTTCCGAGGCGACTTGAGCGATGAACAAGGCCGTGAACCCGAAAGACCTCACATCAGATGATGACTACGGGCCGCTCTACGCAGCCCGCAAGAAGGTCTATCCCCAAAGCGTCCACGGCACCTTCCGCCGGATCAAATGGGGCCTGATGGCGTTCTGCCTCGGCGTCTATTACTTCCTGCCCTTCGTCCGTTGGAACCGCGGTCTCGGCGCCCCGAGCCAGGCCGTGCTGATCGATCTTCCCAACAGCCGCTTCTATTTCTTCTTCATCGAGCTGTGGCCGCAGGAGGTCTATTATTTCACCGGCCTTCTGATCGTCGCCGCGGTCGCGCTGTTCCTGATGAACTCGGTGGGCGGCCGCATCTGGTGCGGCTATCTCTGCCCGCAGACGGTGTGGACCGACCTGTTCTACGCGGTCGAGCGCTTCGTCGAGGGCGACCGCCGTGAACGCATGATGAAGGACAAATCGGTCGGCGCGTTGACGATCCGGCGTGTCTCGGAGATAGCGCTGAAGAATTTCATCTGGCTGATGATCGCCTGGTGGACCGGCGGCGCCTGGGTGCTCTATTTCAACGACGCCCCGACGCTTGTGAAGCAGCTGTTGACCTTCCAGGCGCCAGCCATCGCCTATATCTGGATCGGCATCCTCACCGCGACCACCTTCGTGCTCGCCGGCTACATGCGCGAGCAGGTCTGCACCTATATGTGCCCGTGGCCGCGCATCCAGGCCGCGCTCACCGACGAATGGGCACTCAACGTCACCTATCGCTACGACCGCGGCGAGAAGCGCACCTCCGTGAAGAAGGCCGCCGAGCTGCGCGCGCTCGGCGAGCATGTCGGTGACTGCATCGACTGCTATCAATGCGTCGCGGTCTGTCCGACCGGCATCGACATCCGCGACGGCGCGCAGATGGGCTGCATCCAGTGCGGGCTCTGCATCGACGCCTGCGACAATGTCATGACCAAGATCGGCCGGCCAACTCGCCTGATCGCCTATGACAACGACATCAACATCCACCGCCGCCAGGAGGGCAAGGCGCCGATCTACCGCATCGTCCGTCCGCGCACCATGGTTTACAGCGCGATCATCGCGGCGGTCGGCGGCATCATGATCTACGTGCTGGCGACCCGCACCCTGCTCGACATCAACGTGCTGCATGACCGCAACCCGGTTGCGGTCAGGCTCAGCGACGGCTCGATTCGCAATGCCTACACCGCCCGGCTCTTGAACAAGAGCGGACATGATCGCGTGATCGCGATCGATATCGATGGCCCGGTCAATTCGACGATCCATGTCGTCGGTGCTGATTCCGTGACGCCGGACCGCCCGATGATCGTGATACCCCGCGACTCCACCAGCGAGCTGCGCCTGCTCGTCACTGCGCCGGCCGAGGGCAATCCGGAGAAGTCGATTCCGGTTCGCTTCCACGTCACCGATATCGGGCTCGGCGAGGCTGCATCCACCACAGACAATTTCGTCGCGCCGTAAGACCAGGAGACTGCAATGGCAACCAAGCCGCTGACCGGAACAAAGGTCTTGCTGATCCTCGTCGCCTTCTTCGGCGTCGTGATCGGTGTCAACGTCACCATGATGAAGCTCGCGATTGCGACGCTGCCCGGCACAGATGTCGACAGCCCCTATGCCGCGGGTCTCGCCTACGACCGCGAGATCTCGGCGGCGCAGGACCAGGCCTCACGCAAATGGCAGGTCAACGCCCATATCGAGCGGCGCGCCGACGGCAACGCCGTGCTTCAGGTCGAGGCGCGTGACGCAAGCGGCCAGCCGTTGACCGGATTGAAATTCGCAGGCCGCCTGGAACGACCGACCGACAAGCGCGCGGATCTCGCGGTCGGACTCGCGGAGGCCGGCATCGGCATCTATCGTGGCAATGCCGCCTCCGTCGCGCCCGGCCAGTGGGATCTCGTCATCGAGGGCGACGCGAAGGGTGAGCGCGTGTTCCTGTCGCGCAACCGCGTCATCTTGAACTGAAGGCCGCACCATGCAGGTGACACGCGATTTCTCCCACTACGTCCGCAGCGCAGGCGCGGGCCTCCAGCACATCGACCTCGCGGTCGAGGGCGTTCACTGCGCCGGCTGCATGGCCAAGATCGAGCGCGGCCTGTCTGCGATCCCGGACGTCACGCTGGCGCGGGTGAACCTTACCGACCGGCGCGTCGCGCTGGAATGGAAGGAGGGCACGCTCGATCCCGCCCGTTTCATCGACCGGCTCGAGGAGCTCGGCTACAAGGCCTATCCTTACGAGACCGAGAGCGCGGAAGCGACTGAAGTGGCGGAATCGCGTTTCCTGCTGCGTTGCCTCGGCGTTGCCGCCTTTGCCACCATGAACGTGATGATGCTGTCGATCCCGGTGTGGTCGGGCAACGTCTCGGACATGCTGCCCGAGCAGCGCGACTTCTTTCACTGGCTGTCGGCGCTGATCGCGCTGCCGGCGGCGGCCTATGCCGGCCAGCCGTTCTTCCGCTCGGCATGGCGGGCGCTGTCGAACAAGACCACCAATATGGACGTGCCGATCTCGATCGGCGTGTGCCTCGCGCTCGGAATGTCCGTGGTCGAGACCGTCAATCACGCCGAGCACGCCTATTTCGACGCGGCGATCATGCTGCTGACCTTCCTTCTGGTCGGCCGCTTCCTCGACCAGAACATGCGGCGCCGGACCCGCGCGGTCGCCGGCAATCTCGCCGCGCTCAAGGCGGAGACGGCGGCAAAATTCGTCGGGCCCGACGAGATCTCGCAGGTGCCGGTTGCGGCGATCCATCCCGGTGACATCGTGCTCTTGCGGCCCGGCGAGCGCTGCGCCGTCGACGGCACCGTGATCGAGGGACGCTCCGAGATCGACCAGAGCCTGATCACCGGCGAGACGCTCTATGTCACGGCCGAGCGCGGCACGCCTGTCTATGCCGGCTCCATGAACATCTCCGGCAGCTTGCGGGTGCGGGTTTCGGCTGCGTCGGAAGCGACGCTGCTCGCCGAGATCACCCGCTTGCTCGACAACGCGCTCGCCGCGCGCTCGCGTTACATGCGGCTCGCCGACCGTGCCTCGCGCCTCTATGCGCCGGTGGTGCATGCCACCGCGCTGATCACCATTCTGGGCTGGGTGATCGCGGGGACGAGCTGGCATGATGCGATCGTGACAGGCGTTGCGGTGCTGATCATCACCTGTCCCTGTGCGCTCGGGCTTGCGATTCCGACCGTGCAGACGGTGGCCTCGGGCGCGATGTTCAAGGCCGGTGTGCTGCTCAATTCCGGCGACGCCATCGAGCGTCTTGCCGAGGCGGATCACGTCATCTTCGACAAAACAGGCACGCTGACGCTGCCGGATCTCGATGTGACCAATGCGGCTGACATTCCCCCCGACAGTTTTGCGCTCGCTGGCCGGCTCGCGCTGTCGAGCCATCACCCGGTCGCTGCCGCGGTTGCGCAGGCTGCGGATGCAAAGTCCCCGATCGTGGGCGCGGTCGAGGAAGCCGGGCAGGGCGTCCGTGCTGTGGTGGACGGTGTCGAGCTCCGCCTTGGCCGTCCCTCCTTCTGCGGCGCCGAGGCGCTGGTCGGTCGCGCCACGCTGGATCCTGAAGCGTCTATCGTGGCTTTCAGCAAGGGCGCTGAGAAATTCATCCTCTCGGTGCGGCAAGGCCTGCGGCCGGATGCGCAGGCCGTGATCGCCGCGCTGAAGGATCGCAACATCGGCGTCGAGATCCTCTCCGGCGACCGCGAGCCCGCGGTGATTGCGGCAGCCCACGCGCTCAGCATCGCCGAATGGCGCGCCGGCGTCACGCCCGCCGACAAGATCGCGCGGATCGAGGAGCTGAAGCGGCGCGGCAGCAAGGTCCTGATGGTTGGCGACGGCATGAACGATGCACCGTCGCTGGCGGCAGCCCATGTCTCGATGTCGCCGATTTCGGCGGCACATCTGAGCCAGGCCACTGCCGATCTCGTCTTCCTCGGCCGGCCGCTGGCCCCGGTCGTCGCGGCGATCGATTCCGCGCGCAAGGCGCTGCATCTGATGCGGCAAAACCTCTGGCTTGCGATCGGCTATAATGTGCTGGCCGTGCCGGTCGCGATCAGCGGCGTGGTGACGCCCTTGATTGCCGCGGCCGCCATGAGCGGATCCTCGATCCTGGTCATGCTGAACTCGCTGCGGGCCCGCAGCGCCTCGCGGGAGATCGTGTGATGGAGATCCTGGTCATCCTGGTGCCCCTGGCGCTGATGCTTGGAGGTGCGGGCCTTGCCGCCTTCCTCTGGTCGCTCCGCAGCGGCCAGTTTGACGATCTTGACGGCGCTGCCTGGCGGGCGATTGCGGATGACGAGCCGCCGCCCCAAGAGGCGCCGGCAAAGCGTTAACGTATCCTTGGTTCCCCAGGCTTCTGCACTCCCTCCCGGACGATGGTTGCTGGACGGCCGATGGTCGTCGGGCGTAACAATGACGGAGAATTTTGCGTAAGGCTCTTCCGGAGCAGGAGTGCGGCGGGCATGCAGGGAAATGCCGGGATGTGCAGGCCGAGCGGCCTGCCGGGACAGATCGTGCTGGTGCTGCAAGGCGGCGGCGCGCTCGGCGCCTATCAGGCGGGTGTCTACCAGGCCCTGCATGAGGCGGGCATCGAGCCGGACTGGGTGATCGGCACCTCGATCGGTGCCATCAATGCCAGCCTGATCGCCGGCAATGCGCCGGAAGTCAGGCTCGCGCGCCTGAAGGAATTCTGGAAGCGGATGGAGCAGAAGCCGGCCTGGCCTCTACCGTCGGGCGTTCCCGGCTTCGATGACGCGCTTGCCTATTGGTCGACAGTTGCCCACGGCATTGCCGGCTTCTTCCAGCCCAATCCGCTGGCGCATGCCGGCGAGTGCTTTCCGCTCGGCGCCGATCGCGCCGGCTATTATTCGACAGCGCCGCTGGAGCGCACGCTGGCCGAGCTCGTCGATTTCGGCCGCGCCAATTGCGGCGCGCCGCGCCTCACGGTTGGTGCTGCCCATGTCGGCAGCAGCCAGATGCGCTATTTCGACACGCGCGACTGTGAGCTGACCGTGAAGCACGTGATGGCCTCGGGCGCGCTGCCGCCGGCCTTCCCGGCGGTGCGTATTGACGGCGAGCTTTATTGGGACGGCGGCATTCTTTCGAACTCGCCGACGGAAGCCGTGTTCGACGACAATCCGCGCCGGGATTCGCTGATCTTCTCCGTGCATCTGTGGAATCCCGTCGGCGCCGAACCGACGACGATGAGAGAGGTCCTGACCCGGCACAAGGATGTGCAATATTCCAGCCGGATCACGAGCCAGATCGAGCGCCAGCAACAGGCCCATCGCTTGCGCCACGTCATCAACCAGCTTGCGGCGCGATTGCCCGAGGGCGAGCGCGATGATCCCGCGGTGAGGGAGTTGATCGCCTACGGCTGCTCGACGCGCATGCATGTCGTGCGGCTGCTGGCGCCGCAGCTCGCGCGCGAGACCCATACCAAGGACATCGACTTCAGCCCGTCCGGCATTAAGCAGCGTTGGGACGCCGGCTATGCGCATACAAGGTCGGTGTTGGCGCGTACGCCGTGGATCGGCGAGTTCGATCCGTTGTCGGGTGTCGTGCTGCACGACCATATCGACGAGATGCCGCTGGCGGCGGAGTAGCGGTTCGCTTCATCGAATTGCCACAGGCCTTGTGGATCGTCATCGCTTGCGCAATCGGAAGGTGTCGCAAAGGTGGTCTCGGAAGACGATCTGGAAACTGCTCTCGACAAGGTGCGGGCTGCAGCCGCAGGACCGGTCGCCGGCGTATTCGGCCCGGACTCGATGACCTGGCGGATCGACCGCGAAGCCGCCGTCTTTCTCGGTGCCGGCCGCGCGCTGCTGCTTCAGCTCGCCCATCCCTGGGTGGCGGCCGCCATTGCCGAGCACTCGACGACCCTTGTCGATCCGGTCGGCCGCTTTCACCGCACCTTCGACGTCGTCTTTGCCATGGTGTTCGGCTCGCTCGACCGGGCGCTGCTGTCGGCCCGGCAACTGCACCGGCGCCACACCATGATCGTCGGCGAGATGCCCGAGACCGTCGGCCCGTTCGCGGCCGGGTCGCGCTACTGCGCCAACGACATCGCGTCGCTGCGCTGGGTTCATGCGACGCTGGTCGGGTCGGCGCTGATGGCGCATGACCTGATCCTGCCTCCGCTTATGGTCGAGGAGCGCGAGCGCTACTGGGCCGAGAGCCGGACCTATGGCGCGCTGTTCGGACTGACTGATGATGATCTGCCGGCGGACTGGGCTGGCTTTGCGGCTTATACGGCGAAGATGATGCAATCGGAGACGTTGACCGTCAGTCCGGCCGCGCGCGAGATCGCCGCGCAGATCCTTGGTGGCGCGCGGCCCTGGTTGCGGCCGCCGCGCTGGTATCGGGCGCTCACCGCAAAGATGCTGCCGGAGCGGCTCCGCGCCGGCTTCGGGCTTGCGATTGACGAGCGGGACGCAAGCTCTGCCGACACAGCGCTGCGATGGATCCGGCGCATCTATCCGAAACTGCCCGACAGGCTGCGCTATGCCAGCCCTTACCACGAAGCGCAGGCGCGCCTGCGCGGCGAGCCGCAGCCCGACTGGCTGACACGTGGTCTCAACAGGCTTTGGATCGGCCGGCCGCAGATGGATGTGCGCGGGAAGGGGTGAAAGCGCCCGCTCGTGCCACACGCGCGCCGTCATTGCGAGGAGCTCTTGCGACGAAGCAATCCAGACCGCTTCCGCGGAGACAGTCTGGATTGCTTCGCTCCGCTCGCAATGACGGAGAATGAGGAGACGCCCCCAGCCTCACGCTACCGCCAGCTTCCTGTACAGCTTGGTGTAGCTTCCCGCCGAGATGCTCCACGAGAACGACCGGCCCATGGCGCTGCGGCGCATGGTGTCGAGCTGGTCCTGGGCCATGAACGCCTCGAAGGCGCGGCGGACGCCGCCGAGGAAGGATTCGTGCGAGGGGCGCGAGAACAGGAAGCCGGTCTCGCCGTCGGTGATGGTCTCGGCAAGGCCGCCGGTCTGGTGGCCGATCGGCAGCGAGCCGAAGCGCTGGGCGTACATCTGGCTGAGACCGCACGGCTCGAACCGTGACGGCATCAGGGTGAAATCGCTGCCGGCGAAGATGCGCCTGGCCTGCGCCTCGTTGAAGCCGATGGCAACGCCGATGGCATCGGGGCGGCGGCGATGCGCGTTGATCAGCGCCTGCTCCAGCGCGGGCTCACCGGAGCCGGTGACCACGATCTGTCCGCCGGCATCGATGATCTCGTCGGCGGCCGACAGCACGAGGTCGATGCCCTTCTGGTGCACGAGGCGCGCGACGATGCCGAACATCGGTCCGCGCGAGACCGCGAGGCCAAACTGCTTGCGCACGTAGTCCGCATTGGCTTTCTTGCCGACCCAGTCGCCGGCGCCGAATTGTTGGGCGAGCTGGGCGCAGGAGCGCGGGTCCCAGCTCTCGTCGATGCCGTTGAGGATGCCGGTGAGCTCGGACGCGTCGGAGCGGACGCGCAGCAGGCCTTCGAGGCCGCAGCCGAATTCCTCCGTGGTGATCTCGCGCGCATAGGTGCCGCTGACGGTGGTGAGGTGCGAGGCGTAGACCAGGCCTGCCTTGAGGAAGGAGAGCTGGTCGTAGAACTCGACGCCGTCGATGTGGAAGGAGCTTTCGGGGATGCCGATTCGCCGCAGCGACTCCTTTGGAAACAGACCCTGATAGGCGAGGTTGTGGATGGTCAGGATCGACGGCAGCTTGGCGCCTTGCCAGGCGAGGTAGGCCGGTACGAGCGCGGCCTGCCAGTCATTGGCATGGATCAGGTCTGCTGCCCAATTCTTGTCCAGCTTGCCCATGGCAAGCTCAGCGGCAGCCGAAGCAAAGCGCGCGAAGCGGATGTCGTTGTCGGGCCAGTCGCGCCCGGACTCGTCACCGTATGGGTTGCCGGGACGATCGTAGAGTTGCGAGCACAGCAGCACATAAACCGGCATTCCGTCCTTGGTCGCGGCCCGTCCAAGCGAGCAGGCCGGCATCTCCGCAAATGCCGGGCAGCGTCCAACGACCTGAATATGCGTGAGTTGCTCGATGATGTCGCGATAGCCGGGCAGCATGATCCGGATATCGGCGAAGGGGCGGAGCGCTCTTGGGAGGGCCGCGGAAACGGCACCAAGTCCGCCGACGCGGACGAAGTCGTCCATCTCTGTCGTAACGAATAAGACCCTCAAGAACGGCTGCCCTCTTCCGATCCCGATTGCTGCTATGCAAGATCGGGTCCAGTTGCCTCTCGATATTCTCGGCCCCCCCGTGAGACGCACCGGCTCGGTAAAGACTTTCCTACTCGGCCGCCGCCATCTAGGGTCGGCGCACCAACAAGAGAGAACAACGATAGTTCCAAATGGACTTAGGGACTCGGCGAGGGCGCGGCACGGATGCAATTAGCAGATAAGCACGAAGCGACGACGACAAAGGCCTTCGCCGGCCTCAGGGTGCTGGATTTTTCGACCACGATCGCCGGACCCCATTGCGCGCGGATGCTGGCCGACATGGGCGCCGAGGTCATCAAGATCGAGACCGACGAGGGCGAGACGATGCGGACGCGGCCGCCGCTGCGCAAGGGCTTCAGCACCGTGTTCGGTCAGCTCAATGTCGGCAAGAAGAGCGTGGTGCTCGACCTCAAGTCCGAGGACGGTCGGGAGGCGGTGCGGCGTCTGGTCGCGACCGCGGACATCCTGGTCGAGAATTTTCGCCCGGGCGTGATGCGCCGGCTGCGGCTCGACTACGACAGCCTCCGCCCGGTCAATCCCAGGCTGATCTACTGCTCGATCTCGGGCTACGGCCAGACCGGTCCGTCGGCCGAGCTGCCGGCCTACGCACCGGTGATCCATGCGGCCTCCGGCTACGACATGGCGCATCTTGCCTACCAGCCCGGCCGCAACAGGCCGGACTATTGCGGCATCTACCATGCCGATGTCGTCACCGGCACCTATGGTTTTGGTGCGATCGCCTCCGCGCTCTATCAGCGCACCGTGACAGGGCTCGGCCAGCACATCGACGTCTCCATGCTGGAGTCGATGCTCACGCTGACGGTGATCGAATTGCAGAGCTCGCAATTTGCGGTCAAGCCGCCGCCGCGGCCGATGTTCGGCCCGACTGAGACCGCCAACGGCTATGTCATGATCACTGTCGCGAGCGAGAAGACCTTTCAGGCCTTGATGGGTGTGATCGGTCGCCCCGAATGGATCTCCGATCCGCGCTTTTCGTCTTACGCCCCACGGCGCGAGCACTGGGCCGACATGATGGACGGCGTCGAGGCCTGGTCGCGGCAGCTGTCGACTGACGCCTGCCTTGTCGCCCTAGGCGCGGCCGGCGTGCCGGCCTCGGCCTATCGCACCATCAAGGAAGCCCTTGATGATCCGCAACTGGCGCACCGGCAGGCGCTTTCATCCGTGGAGGATGGCGGCGGCTCGTTTAGGGTCATCAATCTGCCGTTCCGGATGACGGGCGCCGATACGAGGCCGGGCAAGACCATCGCTGCGCTCGGAGAGCACACGCGCGAGCTGCGCGGGGAGATTGGCCTCGCCGATGATGCGCCAATTCCGTCAGGCAAAACAGAAGCGATCGGCTGAGCACGTCACGCCGCATACAAGCGGCATCGAACCCCCTTCCGTTCCTCTTGCCGTGGCGAGCATTTCTCGCCAATCTCGCCCGAGTCATTCAACGATCCGAAACATCGGACGAGGGATCCCGGGAGGAACCATGACGAACATCGCTGCCGCGGCGCGCAAGCGCGCGCCGATTTTCCTTGCTACGGCATTTGCGTTCCTTCCATTGGTTGAGCCCGCGCAGGCGCAGAAGGCCGGTGGCAGCATTACCGTGGGGCTGGAGCTCGACGTTCCCGGCTTCGATCCGCTCAAGGTCGGCGTCTACGATGCGGCCGCGCTCACCCCGGCCGCCGCCATCTTCGACACGCTGACCTATCTCGACGACAAAGGCGAACCACAGCCCAGGCTTGCGCTGTCCTGGACCCATTCAGACGACTTCAAGACCTGGACGTTCAAGCTGCGCCCCGGCGTCAAGTTCCACGATGGCACGCCGTTCAACGCCGAGGCTTACAAGGCCAATTTCGACCGGCAGAAGGATCCCGCCAACAAGTGCCGGTGCGCATTCTACATCGCTGCAGTCAACAACGTTCAGGCGCCCGACGAGCTGACGGTCGTTTACAATCTGAACGATCCTTCCGTGAATTATCCGACGCTGGTGTCCTATCCGCACCAGAACGCCGCCGTGCATTCGCCGACCGCCTGGAAGACCAGGGGCGACGACTACAACCGCAATCCCGTCGGCACCGGGCCCTACATCCTGAAGTCATGGACCGCCGGCGATCGCATGGTGCTGGAGCGGAATCCCGATTATTGGGACAAGGACAAGATTTTTCTCGATCGCATCATCCTGAAGCCGCTGCCCGACGCGCAATCGCGCTTTGCAAGCCTGCAGTCGGGCGAAGCCGATCTCATCTGGGATGACGAATACGATCCCGACAATCTTCAGAAGGCTCAGAAGAATCCGAAGCTGACCGTGCACAGCTATACGGGCTCGGGCGCTCAGGTCTACGCATTCAATACGAAGGCACCGCCCTTCGATGACGTCCGGGTGCGGCAGGCGCTGGTGATGGCGATCGACCGCAAGAAGATGTCACAGGCGGTCACGAACGGGCTCGCCAAGCCCGCGACAAATCCGTACGGCGACGGCTCGTGGGTCAAGTGCAAGGATGACGGCGCGTTGCCGCTTGACGTCGCAAAGGCCAAGGCCCTGATCCAGGAGTATGGCAAGCCGGTCGAATTCAAGATGGTGGTCACGGCCACTCCGCGCGGCCGCATCATCGGACAGGTGTTGCAGCAATTCTGGAAGAATGTCGGCGCCAGCATGGAGCTCGACCAGGTCGACCAGGCGACCATTCCGCCGCGCGGCTTCATGCGGCAATTCCAGCTTCTCCCATGGCGCATCGTCGACCTCGCCGATCCCGATCCGCAGATGTTCGCCAACTTTCACACCGGCA
Organism: Bradyrhizobium sp. CCBAU 51745; assembly: GCF_028128715.1. Taxonomy (NCBI): domain Bacteria; kingdom Pseudomonadati; phylum Pseudomonadota; class Alphaproteobacteria; order Hyphomicrobiales; family Nitrobacteraceae; genus Bradyrhizobium; species Bradyrhizobium sp. CCBAU 51745. Next base: position 923,919 of record NZ_LBJP01000093.1, read on the forward strand.
GTCCGGTCGCACTGGCAAATTATTCGAATCCGGAGCTGGACAAGCTGCTCGAGCACGCGCGTGTGACTGCCGAGATCGACAAGCGCATCGAGGATTATTGTGCGGCCACGCGTGTGATCAACAAGGAAGCGATCTGGTTCTGGACCTTCCAGAACACCTATTACGCGGTGTCGAGCGCCAACATCAAAGGGCTGCCCAAGATGTACAGCGGGATGATCGACGTGTCCCGCGTCTGGAAGGAATAGCCCGCGCATGGTCGGCTTCGTTGCGCGCCGCTTCTTGTACATTGTGCCGGTCCTGCTTGCCGTCTCGCTGCTCACGTTCCTGATCGCCTCGCTGCTGCCGGGCGATCTCGCCTATGTCATCCTGGGCGATCAGGCGACGCCCGAGAAGGTCGCGGCGCTGCGCCATGACATGGGGCTCGACCAGCCGCTGTGGTGGCGTTACCTGAGCTGGCTCGGTCACCTGCTTCAAGGCGATCTCGGTCGCTCGTTCCGCACCGGGCAGACGGTGCTGCAGGCGGTCAGCGAGCGCATCCCGGTCTCGCTCGAGCTGATGCTGATGGCCGAGTTCATCGGCCTCCTGATCGGCGTTCCTGTCGCCATCGCCTGTGCCGCGCGCGCGGGCGGCGCATTCGACCGCTTCATGACCGGGAGCGCCTTTGCGATGCTGTCGATGCCGTCCTTTCTGGTCGCGATCCTGCTGATCTACCTGTTCGCGGTCGAGCTGCGTTGGCTGCCGGCGACCGGCTATGTGCCGTTCACCGAGGATCCGCTGGCCAATTTGCGCTTCTTCGTGCTGCCGGCCCTGACGCTGGCGCTGGCGGAATGGCCCGGGATCATGCGCGTGCTGCGCTCCGACATGATCGCAACCTTGCAGGAGGACTATATTGCGCTGGCCAAAGCCAAGGGCCTGAAGCCTTCGCGCATCCTGTTCGTCCACGCGCTGAAACCGTCGTCGTTGACGCTGGTGACGGTGACGGGCATCAATATCGGCCGCCTGCTCGGCGGCACGCTGATCGTTGAGTCCATCTTCGCACTGCCGGGCATCGGCCGGCTGCTGGTCGGCGCGATCTACACCCGCGACCTCGTCATCCTCCAGGGCGTGGTGCTGCTGGTGGCCTGCGGCTTCGTCATCGTGAATTTCATCGTCGACATGCTCTACGCCGTGCTCGATCCGAGGATCCGCCATGGCCACGCTTGAGCTGTCAATCCAGGACGAGATTGCATCCGAGCCGATCCGCCGCGGGCGCAAGCTCGGCCTGTTGTTCTGGATCGCGAGCGGCTGGCTCGCGATCATCCTGACACTGGCGATTCTGGCGCCGGTGCTGCCGCTGCAGAACCCTGTCGACATGGACATGCTGGAGCGCCGCGCCGCGTTCTCCGGCGAGCATTGGCTCGGCACCGACGGCCTTGGCCGCGACGAGCTTGCCCGTCTGATCTTTGGCGCGCGCGTGTCACTGACGGTTGGGCTGATCGCCCCGATGATCGGTCTTGGCATCGGCGGCGCGCTGGGCCTTCTCGCCGGCTATTTCCGCGGCCGGTTCGAGACATTGGTGGTCGGCAGCATGGATGTGCTTCTCGCCTTTCCGCCGCTGATCTTTGCCCTCGCGGTGACGGCCTATCTCGGCCAGTCCATTTCCAATCTGACCGTGATCCTTGGCGTGCTCGGTATTCCTGCCTTCATGCGGGTGGCGCGCGCGGCGACGCTGTCGCTGGCGCGGCGCGAGTTCGTAATTGCGGCTGAGGCGCTGGGCGCCAGCCACACGCGCATCCTGCTGCGTGAGCTCTTGCCGAACGTGATCCTGCCGCTGCTGGCCTTCTTCCTGCTCGGCGTCGCCGTCACCATCGTGGTCGAGGGCGCGCTGTCCTTCCTCGGGCTTGGCGTGCCGCCCCCGATGGCGAGCTGGGGCAGCATGATCGGCGAGGGGCGCGACAGTCTCGACGTCGCGCCGCGGCTGGCCTTCCTGCCGGCAGCCGGGCTGTTCCTGACCGTGCTGGCCTTCAATCTCGTCGGCGACACCATGCGGGCGCTGACCGACCCGCGTCAGGGGGCGCTGTGAGTATGCCGCTCCTGACCATCGAGGATGTCGCCGTCGAGCTGCCGACGCCGCGCGGCAATTTGCGCGCGGTTGATCGCGTCGATCTGTCGCTGGAGGCGGGCCGTACGCTTGGCATCGTCGGCGAGTCCGGCTGCGGCAAGACCATGCTGTCGCGCGCGGTGCTCCAGCTGCTGCCGAACAAGGCAAAACTCTCCGGGCGCGTGATGTTCGATGGCCAGGATCTGGTCCGGCTCGCCCCTGAAAGCCTGCGGCGCCTGCGCGCGCGCGAGCTCGCTGTCGTGTTCCAGGATCCCATGACCTCGCTCAATCCGGTGCTCACGATCGGCACGCAGTTGATGGAGACGATCCAAGAGCATCTCGAGCTCGATGCGCCCGCGGCGCGCAAGCGCAGCATCGAGCTGCTCGCGGCCGTCGGGATTCCCGCGCCGGAGCAGCGGCTGGCGCAATATCCGCATCAATGCTCCGGCGGCATGCGCCAGCGTATTGCCATTGCGATCGCGCTGTCCTGCGAGCCAAAACTGCTGATTGCGGACGAGCCGACCACGGCGCTCGACGTCACCATCCAGGCGCAAATTCTCGATCTGCTGGCGCGCGAGCAGCGTCGACGCCATATGGCCATGATCATCATCACCCACGATCTCGGCGTCGTCGCCGGCCGTGCTGATGAGGTCGCGGTGATGTATGCGGGCAGGGTGGTGGAGCGCGCACCGACGCTGGCCTTGTTCAAGCGCATGCACATGCCCTACACCGAGGCACTGCTGGCGGCGATCCCGAAGCTGGAGACCGCGCCGCACACGCCGCTGCCGGCCATCTCCGGCCGCCCGCCCGATCCGACGCGACCGCTCAAGGGTTGCTCCTTCGCGCCGCGGTGCCCCTATGCGACCGGGCGTTGCCGTGAGGCCAAGCCCGAGCTGAAAAGCGCGGAGATATCAGAGCATCTCTATGCCTGCTTCCATCCGATCCAGATGACGGAAGGGGTGGGTGCATGATGCAACTGGCCGTTCGCGATCAGCCGCTCCTGAACGTCGACAATCTCGTTGTCGAATACGGTCTTGGCAACAAGATCGTGCATGCCGTCTCCGGTGTCAGCCTTCACGTCGCGCGCGGCGAGACGTTGGGGCTGGTCGGCGAATCCGGCTGCGGCAAGTCGACGCTGGGGCGCGCAGTGCTGCAATTGCGCCGTGCCAAATCCGGCCGCGTGCTGTTCGACGGCGAAGACCTGACGGCGATGGAAGGCGAGGCGCTGCGAAAAATGCGCCGCCGCGTGCAGCTGATCTTCCAGGACCCGATCGCCTCGCTCAATCCGCGCCGGCGCATTGGCGACATCGTCGCCGAGCCGCTGATCATTGCCGGCGTCAAGGACGCTGCCGAGCGCAAACGGCGCGTCCAGGAGGTGCTCTCCGCGGTCGGGCTTGATCCCGATCTTGTGGAGAACCGCCTGCCGCATGAATTCTCTGGTGGTCAGTGCCAGCGCATCTGCATCGCGCGGGCGCTGGTGCTCAATCCGGAATTCGTCGTCTGCGACGAGCCGGTCTCGGCGCTCGACGTCTCCATCCGCGCGCAGATCCTCAATCTGCTGGAAGAGATGAAGGCGCGCTTCGGCCTGACGCTGCTGTTCATCGCGCATGATCTTGCCGTGGTCAAAGCCGTCAGCGATCGCGTCGCGGTGATGTATCTCGGCCGGCTCTGCGAGGTCGCCCCGTCGGAGCAATTGTTTGCACGCCCCTTGCATCCCTACACCGCGCTGCTGCTGCAGGCGATCCCGGTGCCTGATCCGGATGTTCGTCCCGCCGAAAGCGTGGCGACCGGAGAGCCGCCATCGCCGATTGCGCCGCCATCCGGCTGCCGTTTCCGCACGCGATGCCCGCGAGCAGACCCGCGATGCAGCGCGGAGATACCGGAGCTGCGCGAGGTCGCATCCGGCCAGTTCGCAGCTTGTCATCATCCGCTGGCCTGACTTAAGACCTCTGCCGGGTTTGTCTCGCCCCGCCGCCCATGGCATGGTGGCGCGACGACAAGCATGCCGGGAGGACGCCATGAAGAGTTTCAAGGTCGCCGATTTCAAGGCACCGCTGCAGGAGTTCGACGAGGCGACGCCGCAGCCCACGGGCACGCAGGTGCTGATCAAGGTGAAGGCTGCCGGGGTCTGCCACAGCGATCTCCACATCTGGGAAGGCGGCTACGATCTTGGTCACGGCCGCAAGCCGCTGTCGCTGAAAGACCGCGGCATCAATCTGCCGCTGACCATGGGCCACGAGACCGTCGGTGAAGTCCTGGCGTTCGGTCCCGATGTGAAGCCGACCGACCAGGGCGACCTCAAGCTCGGGGACGTCGGCCTGGTCTATCCCTGGATCGGTTGCGGCAAGTGTGCGACGTGCCTTGCCGGTGACGAGAACATGTGCCTGACGCCGCGCTCGCTCGGCGTCTATTGCGACGGCGGCTATTCCGACCACATGCTGGTGCCGCATCCGCGCTACCTGCTCAATCTCAAAGGGCTCGATCCTGCCACGACCGCGCCCTATGCCTGCTCGGGTGTCACCACCTACAGCGCGCTGAAGAAGGTCGAGCAGCATTTTGACACGCCGATCGTGATGTTCGGCGCCGGCGGCCTCGGGTTGATGGCGCTGTCGCTGCTCAAGGCGATGGGCGGCAAGGGCGCGATCATGGTCGACATCGATGCCAGGAAGCGCGAGGCCGCGGAGAAGGCCGGTGCGCTCGCCACGGTCGATCCCAAGGCGGGCGACGCGTTGGAGCAGCTCGCAAATAAAGCGGGCGGTCCGATCCGCGCCGTGATCGATCTCGTCGGCAACTCTGCCACGACGCAGCTCGGCTTCGATTGCCTGACCAAGGGCGGCAAGCTCGTCATCGTCGGCCTGTTCGGTGGCGGCGCGACCTGGGCGCTGCCGCTGATTCCGATCAAGGCCGTGACGATCCAGGGCAGCTATGTCGGCAACCTGCGCGAAACGCAGGAGCTGCTCGATCTCGTGCGCGCCAAGAAGATCCCGCCGATCCCGGTGACGACGGCGCCGCTCAGCAAAGCCAACGATGCGCTGTTGCAATTGCAGCAGGGCGCGGTGGTCGGGCGCACGGTGCTGACGCCGTAACATTTCTTTACGTCATTCCGGGGCGGTCCGAAGGACCGAACCCGGAATCTCGAGATTCCGGGTTCGATGCTTTGCATCGCCCCGGAATGACGGCTCTCTTTAGGAACTCCCATGTCCGCAAACAACGCCTTCCACATTGCCGTGCTTGCCGGTGACGGCATCGGTCCCGAAGTCATGGCGCCCGCGCTCGAGGTGCTGCGCAAGATCGAGACGAGGTCAGGCCTGCGCTTCCGCTTTACCGAGGCGGCTGCCGGCGCCAACAACTATCTCGCCACCGGCAAGTCGATGCCGGACTCGACCATCAAGCTGTGCGAGGAGGCGGACGCCATCCTGCTTGGGGCCTGCGGCCTGCCGTCGGTGCGCTATCCTGATAACACCGAGATCGCGCCGCAGATCGAGCTGCGCTTCATCTTCGATCTCTATGCCGGCGTGCGTCCGGCGCGTCTCATTCCGGGCGTGCCGAGCCCGATCGTCGGTGCCGACAAGCGCGGCATCGATCTCGTCGTGATCCGCGAATCCACCGAAGGCCTGTTCGCCTCGATGGGCAAGGGCATCGTCACCCATGAGGACGCGCGCGAAACGCTGGTCATCACGCGCAAGACCTCGGAGCGGTTGTTCGAATTCTCGTTCCGCCTCGCCGAGCGGCGGAAGGCGCGCGGCAAGCAGGGCAGCCTCGCGTGCGTCGACAAGGCGAACGTGTTCAAGGCGTTTGCCTTCTTCCGCCGGATCTTTGACGAAGCCGCCCAGCGTCATCCCGATGTGAAGACGGATCATCTCTATGTCGATGCCTGTTCGGCGATGCTGGTCAAGCGTCCCTGGGATTTCGACGTGATGGTGATGGAGAACATGTTCGGCGACATCGTCTCCGACATCACCGCGAGCCTGATCGGCGGCCTCGGCATGGCGCCGTCGGCCGATATCGGCGACAAATACGCCGTGTTCCAGCCGTGTCACGGCACCGCCCCTGATATCATGGGGCAGGGCAAGGCCAATCCCACCGGCATGATCCTGTCGGCCGCGATGATGCTGGACTGGCTCGCCGACAAGCACGGCCTCGAAGGCGTCGCGGAAGCCGGCGAACAAATCGAGCGGGCGGTGGACCAGGTCTATGCCGGCGGGCTCAAGCCGATGGAGTTCGGCGGCAGCAACGGCACGGCCGATATCACCAGGGCGGTGCTCGGGGCGCTGTAGCGAGCGTACCCAAAAAAGGGGCCTTGCGGCCCCTTCGTCATCTACCAGCGGTGCCAGTAGCGGTGCCGCCAGCCCCAGGGACGTCCGTAGAACGGGCGCGGGCCATAGTAACCATAGGCGCTATAATAGTTCGGGCGCCACCAGCAGCGGCCCCAGGCGTTGCAGACCATCCGCACCTGGTCGACCTGGGCGGCCGGACCGCCGGCGACCTGATCAGCTTGGGGAATGCCGTTCGGCATCGCCGCCAGCGCTTGTCCCGACGCCAGCGCCGCGCTGCCGAGCGCAGCCAGACCAAGAACGGCAAGTTTGAGTTTCATCGCGATCTCCCTCGTTGGTGGCGGGAGAACCTGCGGCGGATCAATTGGTTGCTATCGCGATGCGGGGAAGTGAGGAATTTAATCTTGGTGAATGAAGGTTCAGCTTAGGTGAGAGTTCCTGGTGTGCTTGGTCTCTCCACCTCGTCATTGCGAGCCACCGGGTCCGCGCGAAGCGCGGCCGATGACAGGCTCCGCGAAGCAATCCAGAATCCCACCGCGGAAGATTCTGGATTGCCTCGTCGCAAGAGCTCCTCGCAATGACGGTGGCGAGAGATGTGAGCCTCACAGCGACGGAGGAGTCACTTTCCCCTGAACTGGGGCTTGCGCTTCTCCATGAAGGCCTGCCGGCCCTCGCGGAAATCGGCGCTGTCCATGCAGGCGGTGCCGATCGCCTTGATGGCGCCCATGTCGCGCGCGCTTTCGTCCTTCAGCACCTCTGCGATGGTGATCTTGGCGGCCTTGATCGCGAGCGGCGCGTTCTGCGAAATCGTCAGTGCAATGGCCATGGTCTCGCCCCAGAGCTGGTCGTCCGGGATCACGCGTTCGACGAGGCCAATGCGCAGCGCCTCGCTGGAATCGATGCGCATGCCCGTATACATCAACAGCCGCGCCCAGGACGGACCGACCAGCGACACCAAATGCTTCAACCCGTCATAGCCATAGGCGATGCCGAGCTTCGCCGCGGGAATGCCGAACTGGCTGTCATGCGCGGCGATGCGGATGTCGGCCAGCATCGCGACCTGCATGCCGCCGCCGAGGCAGAAGCCCTGGACGCAGGCAATCGTCGGCTTGGGGAAATCGGCGAGCAGCGCGCGCTGGGCCGCGCTGCGCTTGCCGTATTCCTCGGACGCGGCCGCGTTGTGCCTGACCTTCTCGAACTGGCTGATGTCGGCGCCCGAGACGAACGCCTTGCCGCCGGCGCCGCGCAGGATCACGACGCGCACCGCCTCGTCGTCGCGCAAGGACGTCAGCGCTTCGCCAAACCCCTCCCACATCTCCAGCGACATCGCGTTGCGCTTGTCGGGATTGTTGAAGGTGATGATTCCGACGCCGTCGGTGACCTGCTTGAGGATCTTGCCGTCGGCGTAGGGAGTCTCTTGGGACAGATCAGGCATCGCGCGCTCGCTTGTCGTTTGGCGAGGCACAATGTGCTGTCAGGCCGAGGCCCGGGTCAACCGCGGCCGGGGATGCGGCTCTGCATCCGCCCGTACCGCGATTGCATGCCTACTGCGCCATATGCGCGGTCAGCGGATGGTTGCCGGCATTGCTGAAGAACGCAGCCTCTTCCGCGGTGGCCTCGAGCAACTGCTCGTCCTGGTTATAGACGTCGTTGCGGAACTGGATGGTCTGGTCCTTGGTCATCCACGCCGTGAGATAGATCCAGGCCACCGGCACCTTCTTGGCCATGGCGACCTCCTGATGCTGACCGGTGGCGATCTCGGCGTCGATCGCCGCGCGCGTCCATTTCGGCTGGTCCTTGAGCAGCCAGGCCGCGAGATCGCGCACATTGTCGACGCGGGAGCAACCGTGGGAATCAAAACGGTAGTCGTCGCTGAACAGATTGCGCTGGTTGGTGTCGTGCATATAGACCGAATAGGAGTTCGGCATGTCGATCTTCACCGCGCCCAGCGCATTGAAGCTGCCGTTCTGCTGCCGCACGGTGAAGTTCGGCGTGTGCGTGCCCGACCAGTCGACCGAATGCGGATCGATCGGATTGTCGTGGGCGTCGAGCACCTCCATGTGCATGCGCGACAGATAGGTCGGGTCCTTGCGCATATGCGCCGAGATCTCGGTCTTGGCGATCGAGGAGGGCACCGTCCAGGTCGGGTTGAGCACCACGCCCGTGATCTGGGCCGTCAGCGTCGGCGAGGGTTTTTCGGTCTTGCCGACGATGACGCGATAGCGCCGCACCACGACATCGTTCTCGACCGCCTCGGCGAAGGCGGCGGGGATGTTGACCACGACGTAGCGTTGGCCGAAGGAGAAATTCGTGTTCTCCAGCCGCTCGAGCGAGGCCTCGAGCTGGCGGATGCGCTTTTGCACGGACACGTTCATCGCCGCGAGCGTGCGCGGCGTCATCGTGCCGGTCGGCGCAAGACCGTGTCGGGCCTGGAAGCGTTTCACGGCATCGGCCAGATCCTGGTCGAAGGCGCCGCTCGCCTTGTCGGCCGCGAGGTCACCGGACAGGATCAGGCGCTTGCGCAGGAGGTCGTCATCGGCGCCCTGGACGCCGAGCGCGAACTTGGCGTCCGCGGGAATCGTAGGCCAGCCGCCGCGCACGGCGAGATCGGAATAACTCAACGCCGCGTCCTTGATCCGCTGGGCGGTGCCCTCGTCATAGGTCGGCTCATGCGTCAGCGCGAGCGCCGCGGCGGAGCGGCTCTCGGCGGTCGACGCCGGGGCCGCGACTGCGGTTTTGGGCGCGGCGGCGTGAGCCGGGTTGGCGGTTGCCGGTACCGTCCCGGACGGGGCGGCGGGTTTGGGGCCGGCCTGGCCCGTGGTCTCGGTCTGCGCCAATGCGGACGCGCTGGCGAGCAGGCCCGTCGCGAACAGATTCGTGGCAATGATCACGGCAAGGCGTTTCGACATCTGTCTGGTCTTCCCCATGAGGACGAGGCCCGCAACGGACGCTCGCATCAGCAATTCCCGGCCGCCGTGCCGTGTGCGCCGATTCGTTAGAATCGGCGGCAATCTAGGGTCGTCAGGGTTGAGGCCCCATTAAGCACAGCGAATTAAAAACCCCGCGCCTCCCAGTGCGAAGGCTCTCGATTGGTCGCTGCAGAGCAGGAATGGGTTCGCAAAATCAACGCCGAATGGCGGGTCAATGACTAAAGAAAAAGGGGCGGCAAGACCGCCCAGAAACCGTGACCGCGCGCAGATCACGCGCAGGCCAATCTGATCCGTCAGATGGGTCCGTCAGTCCAGTCCAATCCGGCCACGCCGCCGTGACGTGGCGGATTGAACATCGGCCATGGTGGCCGGACCGCAGATCGGCTCAGCTTTCGTTCGCTGCGATCGATTCCATCAGCGAGACGAGCTGACGCTGCACCGTCTGATCCTTGATCTTGCTGTAGGCGCGCAGCAGGCGGAGGCTGAAAGCCGAGTCCAGGAACAGGAGGCTTTCGACTTCGCGGGCCTTGTTGTCGCCGTCATAGAAGAAGGTCACGGGCACGTCGAGAGCGGAGGCGATCTGCTGAAGCCGAGCCGCGCCGACGCGATTGACGCCCTTCTCGTATTTCTGGACCTGTTGGAAGCTCACGCCAAGCTTTTCGCCGAGCTCAGCCTGCGAGATCTTCATCTCGACGCGCCGCAAGCGGATCCGCTTGCCAAGCTCGATGTCTGGCTTGCCGGCACTGCGCTGCTTCATTCTCTTCGCCGCTGCTTTCATTTTGGTTTTCACCTTTGTTCTTCGGTTGAAAATCCCCCGAAGAGCTGGGTCAGGGGTTCGCCCATATACGAGTCCTTGAATTCATGCGGGTGCACGAATTCTTCCTTAAACCACGGGAAGCGAGCCGGATTGAAAGCTTCGATCAGCCAGTCAATCATGTGCCGCACGCGGGGAATCCGGCCGCTACCGGGATGGTAAGACAACCAGATATCCAGTGGTCGGTTCAATTCGACCTCCAGTGGAATCAACTTCCCGCCAAGCGCAATGGCATAGCTCGGGAAGACGCCGATGCCAGCGCCGTTCGCGACCGCCCAGTAGTTGGCGCTTGAGACGTTTGTCTTCATGACCAGGAGGTCACGTTCCTGAACGCCCGGGAAGAAGCTTTCAAAGGTTTCCTTGGCGGCGAGCTGGTCGGCGAATTGCAGCACCAGGCGGTGCTTGATCAATTCGTGGGCCGAGCGCGGCGTGCCGTATTTCTCAAGGTACTTTTCCGAAGCCCAGAACATCAGATGCATGCGGCCGAGCCGGACCAGCTTGACGTCGAGGGCCGAGGGCCGCGACAGATGGATGGCGACGTCGGCCTCGTGGCGGGAGACGTCGGCCGACCGCATCGCGCAATGCAAATCGACCAGGACTTTCGGATAGGCCTGCTGGAATTCGACCAGGCGCGGAGCAAGCCAGAACGTTCCCAACCCTTCCGTCACGGCGACGCGGACCTCGCCGGTGAGGGCGTTGGCGGTGGAATCGCTGGTGCGCAACACGTCGAAGGCCGCCGCCTCCATGCGCTCGACGGCAGACACCACCATCGCGCCTTCGTCAGTGAGGTGGGTGCCGTGGACGTCGCGGGTGAAAAGGGTCGTGCCGGTCTGGCGCTCAAAATCATCGATTCGGCGGCGGACAGCGTTGATCGACAGAGACAGACGTTCGGCCGCCGAGCGGAAACTGCCGCATCGAACGACTTCCAGAAATATGCGGGCCGCATCCCAATCGGAGAGGCCGCTGAAATTTGTTTTTAGGCGTTCCTCCAGGGGAACGCCCCTTTCCGCCAAGGAGTGCATACAAGTCCCTTCGGACCGCTAAACTGGCAGAATCTAGCGCAAACCACAACCACGACGGGTTGGGGAACGGTGAGTTTTGAACGGCATACTTACCGCGCCTGATATGGTATTGGAGTGTTGCTAGCACCGGGAATCGGGCAAATTGTTGCTCGGAAGAGGGGTAGTTGTGCGTTCCGTTGCGAGCCTTGACGTGGCTGCGGGATTGCCGGGTCCATGTGGATCTCAGGACGGCGTAGGCGATGACGCGCGTTCGCGGGAAATGGATCGATCATACCTGGCCAAGCGTTTCGTCCTCGACCGTTCCGACTTGCGCCGCGAAGCAATGCCGTCCGGAACCGCAGTTTCGACGCAGAAACACGTTGAATTCGTATTCGAGGGCTCGGATCCCTCGTGCTATCCTTCGGTCGCTTGGGGGGCCGAGGGAATCACTTCAAGCACGTCTCCAGCCTGAAATAACGGAAAGAACGCCGGTGTCGCATACAGACGAACAATTGCAGTCGGTGCTCGAGACGCTCGAGGAGTGCCGCAAGGTTCTCAACGAGAGCAACAGCCGCGAGTCGGCCGAGCTGCTCTCGATCGTCATCCTCGATGTCAGGATGAAGCTCAAAGGAATCGACAGCGCCGATCTCAAGGCCCTGTGCGACGAAATGTTGCGGAGCGCCGCCAGCGCGCCGCCGCCCCCCTCCAAGCAGACGCAGGACCAGCCCCGGCGTCCGCTGCTCCGCGTGGTGAAGTAGCCGCGCCGCCGAATCTCGCTTTTTGGCGAGAATTGTGCGCGTCCCGATGCCGCACCTGTGATCACAGACGGCATCGGGAGGAGCCCTGGTTTGATCGCGCCTCTGTTGCGCATTCCCCGGCATCGGCTACACCAGAGCCGGTTCGGCCCAAGTCACGTGCGCAGTCCCCGCGCCCGGCCCGAGGGCCCGGGATGGCTCCGACTGCATCATGCAAAATGTTTCGATTCCCGCGGCGATGATTGCCGGTCTCGTCAGCTTCCTTTCGCCCTGCGTCCTGCCCCTGGTCCCGCCCTATCTGATCTATCTCACCGGCGCCACGATCGAGCACGTCGAGAGCGGCGAGCCTGACACGGCGTCCAAGCGCGCCATCATGATGGCGGCGCTGCTGTTCGTGCTCGGTTTCTCCACGGTGTTCGTGGCGCTCGGCGCCAGTGCCTCGCTGATCGGCGGGCTGATCCGCGCCTGGTCGGCGGAATTGTCGATTCTTGCCGGCATCGTCATCATCATCATGGGTCTGCACTTCCTCGGGCTGACGCGGATCGGCTTCTTGATGCGCGAAGGCCGGCTCCCGATCCCGAAGCCCGTCGGACTCTGGGGCGCCTATATCATGGGACTCGCCTTCGCGTTCGGCTGGACGCCGTGCATCGGCCCGATCCTCGCCGCGATCCTGTCGATCGCGGCGGCCGAGGCGACAGTGACGAAGGGGGCAGGTCTGCTCGCGGTCTATTCCGCGGGCCTCGGCATCCCCTTCCTGATCGCCGCGCTGATGATCGAGCAGTTCTCCACGCTGTTCGCGCGGATGAAGGGCCACCTTGTCAATGTCGAGCGCGCCATGGGCGTGCTGATGGTCATCACCGGCATCGGCTTCCTCACCGGCGCGGTGTCGAATGTGAGCATCTGGCTGCTGGAGACGTTCCCGATGCTGCAGACGATCGGGTAGAGCGTTGCAAATCAGAAGGTTCACACGCCGCGTTGCGGGGTCCAGTTCTAATTCACGGCAAACCGCGCCATCGCCTCGCGGTCGACCTCGATGCCGAGTCCGGGATCGTCAGGCACGCGAACGATGCCACTACGGTGCTCGATCGGCTCTTTCAGGATCGCCTGCCGGATCGGATGCTCGGTGCGGTCGAATTCGAGCATTGGCTCGAGCGGCGCCAGCGAAGTTGGCGTATGCGAGGGCAGCACCGCGAGGAGCTGCAGCGAGGCGGCGATCGCGATTCCGGTGCCCCAGACATGCGGGTTGTAGCGGACGCTGAACGCTTCGCTCATGTCGGCGATCTTCTTGCATTCGGTGAGTCCCCCGGCCGCGCAAGTGTCGGGCTGGGCGATGTCGAGGGCATGCGAGGCAAACAGGTCGCGGAAGCCGAAGCGCGTGAACTCGCATTCGCCGCCGGCGATGGGAATGGAGAGCGCGGACCTCACCGTGCGATAGCCGGCGACGTCCTCCGGCGGCACCGGCTCCTCGAACCAGGAGATGTCGTGACGCTCGATCAGCCGTCCGAGCCGGATCGCGGCGACGGCATCATAGGCGTGGTTCGCGTCGACCATCAGAGCGACATCGCCGCCAATCGCCTCGCGCACGGCGTGCGTGACTGCAGCGTCTTCCTCGATGCCGAAGCCGACCTTCAGCTTTACGGCGCGAAAGCCTTCCGCGACATAGCTGGCTGCTTCCTCCGGCAGATATTTGAGGGGATCGCCTGACCTCCGCCGGTAGAGCCCGGTCGCGTAGGCCTGCACCTCCTTGCGCGCGGCGCCTCCGAGCAATTGATAGGCCGGAACGCCAAAATGCTTGCCCTTGATGTCCCACAGCGCGATGTCGATGCCACTCAATCCCTGGATCACCACGCCCTTCTGGCCGTGATCGCGCAGGCGTGCATAGATCATCTGCCACAGCACGTCGGTTCGCAGCGGATCCTCACCGACCAGCCACGGCGCGACGCTCTGCACGACGGCCGCAGTCATCCGCGCAGGACCGTAGCACTCGCCCCAGCCGGTCAGGCCGGTGTCCGTCTCGACCTCGACCAGCATGGCGGTGCGCGTGTCGTACCAGGCGCGCGAATAGGCGAAGGGCTGGGACAGTCTTGCTTCGAGGATGTGCGTCCGAATCCCGGTGATCTTCATCGTCCCGATCCCGTTCACCTTGTCTCGTCCAGCACGCATGTCACCGTGCAGACCACGCCGCGCGGCAGGAAGTCCATCGTTGCCTCGCCGCCGAGCTGGTCGCGGGCGCTGCGCTCGATCAGGCGCGAGCCGAAGCCGCGCCGCACCGGCTCCGTCACCGGGGGGCCGCCGGTCTCGGTCCAGATCAGCCGGAGCCGCGGCTTCGGTATATCGGCGATGACCTCCCAGTCCAGCGTGACCCTGCCGGTCTCGTTGGAAAGCGCGCCGTATTTCGCGGCGTTGGTCGCGATCTCGTGCACGATCATCGACAGCACCACCGCGAGCCGCGGCGAAAGCGGCACTGCGGGCCCTGACATGCGGATGCGGTCGGGATTTGCCAGCAGGAACGGCTGGAGCGCACGCGCGATCACGTCCCGCAGCTCCGAGCCCGCCCATTTCTCCTGGCTGAGAAGATTGTGCGCTTCAGCGAGCGCACTGAGACGCCCCTCGAACTTGGTCCGCTCGTCGCGGCTGGCGCTGCGAAAAGTCTGCACCGCGATCGCCTGCATCAGGGCCAGCGTGTTCTTGACGCGGTGGTTGAGCTCCTCGACCAGGAGATTGTGCAGCATCTCGCCGCGCGCGATCGTGGTCGCCATCCTGACGGCGAAGGTGAGGCCGATCAGCAGCAGCACGCCGCCGATCAGGCTCGTGATCGCGATGTTGCGCCAGAGCGGTGCGATCAGCGAGCTTTCTGGGACCCCGGCGGCGACCGTCCAGCCCGTCAGATGCGATCGCGTATAGGCGGAGGCGAGGGCAATGCCGTCGAGCGACACCGATGAGAGTGCAGCCTCGTCGCTGCGAAACATCTCGGCGTAGAGCGATGGCGCGGCGCGCTTTCCGAAGGTTTCGCCAGGGTTGGGCACGCGGGCGAACACGGTGCCCGTGGTGTCGAGCAGAGACACCGTCCACTCCGTGTTGGGCCGCTGCTTTTCGACGAGAGTCTGGAAGATGCCGATGGGCGGGCTGAAGCAGAGGTCGTAGACGACTTCGCCGTCGCGAAACACCGGAACCTCGACGGTGAGAACCTGACGATGATTGTAGACGCCATTGAACAAATCGGAATATTGCGGCGCCTTGATCGCGAACAATCTCTCCACGATCGCCATATTGCCGCGTGGCGGCAGGCTCGCAGTGTCTTCCGTCGTGGAGGAAAACAGGATGCGTCCCTTGCTGTCGGAGATCAGCACGAGGCCGCTCTTGCCATATTGTTCGAGGAAGCCGAGCGCGATACTGCGAAAATTGACAAAGTCGTCGTTGCGGAGCGAGTCGGTGAGCGCCAGCATCTGCAACCCGCCGGTCATCCGCTGCACCTCGGAATCCAGCACCAGGCGCATGCTGCGTACGTTCTCCAGCACGCGGCGGGTCGCATCGCTGCGGTCCTGCTTGTAATTGTAGAACGCGATGCCGACGGCGAAGACGATGAGCGGCAACATCGTTCCCGTGACCAGGAGAGCGAGCCGGACCGGCAGGGTGAGCTTTGACAAACGCGGGCGTCCCGATTCCGGCGCTTAAGCGCCGGATTATGATTTTGCAGAGAACCATACGGGCAGGAATTGCGCGGCGCCACGATTTTCGCATCGGGCGAGCAGGCCGAGGGGATTTTTGCAGCGCGGTCGCTGACGGCGCGGAACGTCGTTGCGTCAGCTCATGCTGATGGCAGTGAGCAGCAGGCACATGGCGTACACGGCCGCCAGGCTGAGCCCGGCAATGCGGGCTTCTCGATGCGGTGTCATGTGATCAGCTCCGAGAGAGCGGCCGCCCAGGAAGGCGGCCGCTCGTCCGGTTACGTCCTAGTCGATTTCCTGCACGACCGTGCGGGTGCCAGGATCGACCAGCATCACGCGATCGCCGGAGTAGACGTAGCGATATTGCGTCAGCGACGGACCCCAATCGGCCGGAACCGACTCGAGTTCGACATCACTTGGAACCTTCGCACCGACGATGATCTTCTCCTTCGTCGTCACCGGCCGCAGATGATGCTCGGTGACGTAGGATTTGATCCGCGTCCGGTATTGCGGCTCGATCTGGACCGCCGCGGTATGACCGGTTCCGGTCGTGGTCACCACGGTGGATTGTGCGAACGCGCCGGTCGAGACCATCAGCGCCGCCGCGGAAAGCAGGAACAGCTTTTTCATATCGTCCTCCTCATAACAAGCGCCGCACCAACATCTCACCGCCGATGACGTTCCCCAACGGATAGGAACAAATTGCTAGTTTTTCCCGTTTGCCATTGGACCGGGCGAGGAACACCCGGATTGGAGGAGGAGAGAATGAAGCTGAGGATCGCAACCGCAGCAGTGATGATCGCTGCATTTTCGTTGCCGGCGTTCGCGGCCGACGAGTTCTATGTCGTGCAGGACGTCAAGACCAAGAAGTGCACGGTCGTCGACAAGAAGCCGACGGACACGAGCATGACCGTCGTCAGCCCGTCGGGCACGATCTACAAATCGCGCACCGAGGCTGAGAGCGGCATGAAGACCGTCAAGGTCTGCACGTCAAACTGAGGAGGAAGCACATGCCAGTCTTGATCTTGTGGGCCGTGCCGGCCGTGCTGGTGATTGGCGGCGGCATCTATCTGATCGGCCATTTCCACTGATTCAAAACGAGCGTCGTGGCCGGGCTTGTCCCGGCCATCCACGCCTTGGCGAAGCCGAACGAAGAACGTGGATGCCCGGGCCTTCGCCGCGCCGAAGCGGCTTCGGCCGCGCAGGCGGGACAAGCCCGGGCACGACGACCATCAGACGTTCGAGATGTCAGAGATTGCTCTCGGTGATCGCGGCATAGACCATGCTGCGTAACTCGCGCCGGATCGGATAGGCGCTCGACGGCAGCACCTGGGTCATGAAGATCGTGATCAGTTCCTCGGCGGGATCGATCCAGAACGAGGTCGTGGCCGCGCCGCCCCAATTGTATTCGCCGGGGCTGCCCGCGATCAGCGTCTCGGCTGGGCGCATCGTCACTGCAAAACCGAGGCCGAAGCCGATGCCGTTATAGGTCGCCTCAGAGAACAGCGAGCGCGATACGTCCGGCAGTGCCTGTCCGCCCGGAATGTGGTTGGTCGTCATCAGCGCCAGCGTCTTCGGCCCGATCAGTCTGACACCGCCAAGCTCGCCGCCATTGAGCAGCGCCCGGCAGAAGGTGAGATAGTCGGCCATCGTCGAGCATAGGCCGCCACCGCCGGAGATGAAGGAGGGCGGAGACAAGAACGAACTCGTCGTCGGGTCGTCTTGCACCGTCAGGCCCTGCCGGCGCTGGCCGGCATGGAAGGTCATGCCGCCGCCGGGATCGGCGGAATAGCAGGCGGCGAAGCGATGCGCCTTCGAGGCCGGCACATGGAAATCGGTATCGGTCATCCCAAGCGGATCGAGGATGCGTTGCTTCAAGAACTGCTCGAAGGGAATTCCTGAGATCTTGCCGATGAGGTAGCCGATCACGTCGGTAGAGACGGAGTAGTTCCAGGACTCGCCCGGCGAGAACTCCAGCGGGATTTTTGCAAGGCTCTCGATCATGGTCTGGAGCGTACCTGATTTCTCGACCTCGCCGATCTTCTCGGCGCGATAGGCGGCATCGACGTTGGAGCGCTGCTGGAAGCCGTAGGTCAGACCGGACGTATGCCGGAGCAGGTCGACGATCAGCATCGGCCGGGACGGCGGCCGGGTGAGGAAGTTGGGCCAGCTGCCGGCGACGAAGACTCCGAGATTCTTCCATTCCGGAATGTACTTTGCGACCGGTTCGTCGATCGCGACCAGGCCTTCCTCGACCAGCATCATGAAGGCAACGCTGGTGAGCGGCTTGGTCATGGAATAGATGCGGTAAATGGTGTCGTCCTTGACCGGCGCCTTGCGCTCGATATCGGCAAGGCCTTGCACGGTGCTGTGGGCCACCTTGCCGCGGCGGTAGACCAGGAGATGCGTGCCGGGGAAACGGCCGGCATCGATGTACCTGGCCTTCAGATGGGCATCGACGCGGTCGAGCGCGGCCTTGGACATGCCCACGGATTCGGGCGAGGCGGGGGTAGGGGCGAGCATCGGTTCCTCCAGGCAGTTTGTCAGGCGTTGATAGCCGAAATGACGACCCTATTCCAAGCGGGACGCGCTTAACGCGGGGCTGCGGGTTGGTGTAGGCTCCGGTTCGGAACGCCGTCAAAAGCCCCGCCGGGCCAACGAGAAAATCCAGGGCAACGCACCATGACCCAGTTCAACGAGACCGAACTCACCGAAGCCGTCGTCAAGAGCTTCGACAACACGCCAAACCCGCGTGCGAAATTCCTGCTCCAGGAATTGGTGAAGTCGCTGCACGATTACGTGAGCAAGACCGGTCTCACCTTTGAGGAGTGGGAATACGCCATCGATTTTCTCACCCGAACCGGCCAGAAATGCACCGACACCCGCCAGGAGTTCATCCTGCTCTCCGACGTGCTCGGCGTCTCCATGCTGGTCGACGCGGTCAACCATCGCGATCGCGACGGCGCGACGCAGACCACCGTGCTCGGCCCGTTCTATGTCGGCGAGCACAAGGTCACCGCTCACGGCACCGACATCTCGCCGAACAATCTCACGGGCGAACGGATGTTCGTGCAGAGCCGTGTCACCGATCTCCACGGCAAACCGCTCGCGAACGTCCCGGTCGACGTCTGGCACGCCGACGATGACGGCTTCTATGATTCCCAGAAGGCGAATTACGACGAGGTCGGCGCCTCGGCGCGGGCGCGCTTCATCACCGATGCCGACGGCCGCTTCTTCTTCCGCACGATCTTGCCGTGCAGCTATCCGATCCCGACGGACGGGCCGGTGGGTGAGATGATCGTGCAGACCAGGCGCCATCCGATGCGTCCCGCGCATGTGCACTTCCTGGTCAATGCCAAAGGCTACGAGCCGCTGATCACCCACGTCTTCATGGACGGCGACAACTATCTCGATTCCGATGTGGTGTTCGGGGTGAAGGACGATTTGATCGCCAAGGTCGAGCCGCGCAACGATCCTGAGATGCCCGACGGCGGCAAGGCGAACGGGAAGTGGCACCTGATGAGCTACGAATTCCATCTCAAGCCGGGTGGTGGCATCGCGCCCAAACCGCTGGGGACGAAGGCGGCTGAACCGGCTTGAGCAATCGTTGCGCTAGCGCGCGTGGAGCAGTGCGAGCAGGACCACGACGACGCAGGCCAGTGTCACCGTTGTCAGCTTCCAGAACAGCAGCGGATTGCGCTCCAGCAAAGGCGTGGTCCGCGTGCTGAGATAAGCCGGATTGGGGTTTCGCAGCTCGTAGGTGAATTCGAACAGATCCTCGTGGCGCTTGTTGGGATCGGGATGCAGGGCTTTCCGCAACGCGCCATCGATCCAGACGGGGACTGCGCGGTCATCGTGGCTGGCCGGACGATACCTGAGCTTCCACGCATCCGATCTTCCCCTGATGCGTGCGAGCTGGGCGCCATAGGGCAGGCTTCCGGTCAGCATCTGGTAGCAGATGCTCGCGAGCGAGAACATGTCCGACCGCGGCGAGCCGCCTTCGCCGAGAAAATATTCCGGCGCTGTGTACTGAACCGTGCCGAGGATCTCGGCGTCAGCCGGATTGGCGGCTGCTTCGACGACGCCGGCAACCTTGACGGCCCCGAAGTCGATGATCTTCGCCGTGCCGGTCTTGTCGATCAGAATGTTGTCCGGCCTCAAATCCTGGTGCAGCATCTCCATGCGATGGAAGGCGCGCAAGCCCGCCGCAACCTGGTCGACGATGCCGCGCACGGTTTCGAGGTCGGGGCGCGGATTGTCCAGCATCCATTGCCTCAGCGTCTGTCCCTCGATGAACTCGGTGGCGACGTAGAGATAGTTGCGCCGCCTGGATCGTAAGCGGGGCTTGAGGACGTGAGGGCTGTCGATCCGGCGCGCGATCCACTCCTCCATCAGGAAACGCTTCAGATAGGCGGCATCGTCGCGCAGATCGATCGACGGAATCTTCAGCGCGACCATCTCCTCGGTCTCGGTGTCGATGGCGAGGTAGATGTGGCTGCGGCTGGAGGCATGCACTTCGCGGACGATGCGATAGCCGTCGAACAAGGCGCGCGGCTCCAGCAGGGGCGGCAGCGGCAGTTCGGCCGTGCCACCGAAAATATCGACCGAGCCCGTCCGCGGTATCCCATCGATGCGCAGGATCTGTACGGTGATGTTGTCGTCGCTGCCGCGCCGGTAGGCCTCCTCGACGATGGTTTGCGCGGCTGCATCGAGATCGGCGGCAGAGGCTGCAAGGGTGCCTGTGACGAAGCGAGGATCGATGAATTCGTAGGCGCCGTCGGTTGCCAGCAGGAAGATGTCGCCAGGCTCGACCTGAATCGCCTGGTAGTCGATTTCGATCTGCGGATTGATCCCGAGCGCGCGGCCGAGATAGGTCTGCTCGGACGAGACGATGATCCGGTGATCCTCGGTGAGCTGCTCGAGGGCCTTGCCGGCGATGCGATAAATCCGGCAGTCGCCGACGTGAAAGATGTGGGCTGTGGTCGATTTGACGACCATGGCCGTGAAGGTGCAGACGTAGCCCTTGTCGCGGTCGTAAGCATATTGGCTGCGCCGGGTTTCCGCGTGCAGCCACGAATTGGTCGCTTCCAGAACCCGCCGCGCCGAATGCTTCACCGTCCAGGATTCGGAGGTGCAGTAATAATCGGTCAGGAAGCTCTTGACCGCGGACTCGCTCGCGACCTGGCTCACGGCGCTGCTCGAGATGCCGTCGGCCAAGACGACGGCGATGCCCTTCAGGCTCAACAGCGGCTCGGTCGGGATCAGCGCGCCGTGAAAGTCCTGGTTGACCGGCTTGCGCCCCTTGTCGGAGTGCTGCCCGATCGAAATGCGCAAGCCCCGGCTCATCCTCGTCACCAATGCAAAGGGAGCTTCACCCTAGCAGGCGAAACTCCCTTGTTGGACAACACTGCCTCGTTGAACAGCGATCGCTCAGGCCGCTGCGCGCGGCTGGCTCTTCGCCGCCACCTCACGCTTCGGCTTGGTCAGCACATGCGTGGCGTAAAGGGTGAGGCCGGTGAAGGCGAGGCCGCCGACGAGATTGCCGAGCACGGTCGGGATCTCGTTCCAGATGAAATAATCCATGATCGAGAACTTGGCGTGCAGCATCAGCCCCGACGGGAACAGGAACATGTTCACCACGGAGTGCTCGAACACCATGTAGAAGAACACCAGGATCGGCATCCACATCGCAATGACCTTGCCCGGGACGGTGGTCGAGATCATCGCGCCGACGACGCCGGTCGAGACCATCCAGTTGCAGAGCATGCCGCGGATGAACAGCGTCGCCATGCCGGCGGCGCCGTGGGCGGCGTAGCCGAGGGTGCGGCCTTCGCCGATATTGCCGATCGTCATACCGACCTTGTCGGGCTCCTGGGTGAAGCCGTAGGTCGTCACGAACGCCATCATGAAGGCCACGGTCAGCGCCCCGGCGAAATTGCCGATGAAGACGAGACCCCAATTGCGCAGGACGCCGCCGAGCGTGACGCCCGGCCGCTTGTCGATCAGCGCGAGCGGGGAAAGGACGAAGACGCCGGTCAGAAGATCGAAGCCCAGGAGATAGAGCATGGAGAAGCCGACCGGAAACAGCAGCGCGCCGACGAGCGGCTGGCCAGTGTTGACGTTGATGGTGACGGCGAACCACGCCGCGAGCGCCAGGATGGCGCCGGCCATATAGGCGCGGATGACCGTATCCCGGGTGGACATGAAGATCTTGGATTCCCCTGCGTCCACCATCTTGGTGACGAATTCTGAAGGCGCGAGATACGACATTACGATTCCTTTTGCTTCGTAAGTGACATCGAGTGCCCTCGAGATGAAAGCACCGCTGGATGTCATTGGCCGTGCCAACGGCTCAGCCGTGCACGAGGGTGAAGGATGGTTTGGAAGCTTTGGGAGATCGCGTCACGACGACCAAGCCGAGGAGGGCCGCGAAGCAGTTGAGCTTCCAGGTTGCGGCCGCCAGAGGCTGCAACAATGCGGCAAGGCCGCAGTCTTCGTTGACATCCTCTACCTAAGCAAGTCTCGTGCCGGGTTGGCGCTGGAAAAAGATGTTTGATATCAAATGCTTGCAATGGTTTCGGTTGGGTTCCGCAAAGCCATCTGCCTTCTTGCGTGGCGCGGTGCTCAATGTTTGTGCGTCGCACAAAAGTTGAGCAGGGCGCAAAACTTGCGTGCGGAACAGGGCTGCGACAAGCCGGCGCACCTCTTTTATCTGTTTGATATAAAACATATTTTTCTGTCTCTGCGCTTGGCATGAAGCTTGAATCATTCAATCTGACGCCATTGAAGCCGTCCCGCGAGACTTCTCATCCGAATTGCCGACGCCATCCGAACGGGGCGAATCCCCCGTCGTGCGTTTGCACGCGCCTTTTTGCGGCGTGACGGACGGACGGGCTGCTCGTGCGCACTGACGCAATCATTCGCAACGACGCAAAGGACGACACCACCGATGACCAAGCGCATTCGCCGGCCCTTCGAGACTGGCTTCAGCCGCCGTCAATTGCTGAAGGCCGCCGGCTCGACCGCAGCCCTTCTCGCCGCTGCCAAGCTCAATTTCCCCGCCGGCGCCTTCGCGCAGGATGCGGGCCCCGAGGTCAAGGGCGCCAAGCTCGGCTTCATCGCGCTGACCGACGCGACCCCGCTGTTCGTCGCCAAGGAGAAGGGCATCTTCGCCAAATACGGCATGCCCGATGTCGAGGTGCAGAAGCAGGCGTCCTGGGGCACCACGCGCGACAATCTCGTGCTCGGCTCCGAAGGCAACGGCATCGACGGCGCGCATATCCTGACCCCGATGCCGTATCTGATCTCGGCCGGCAAGGTGACGCAGAACAACCAGCCGACGCCGATGTACATCCTGGCGCGGCTGAACCTGAACGGTCAGTGCATCTCGGTCGCCAAGGAATATGCCGACATCAAGGTCGGCATCGACACCGCGCCCTTCAAGGCGGCGCTGGAGAAGAAGAAGGCCGGCGGCAAGGCCGTGAAGGCGGCGATGACCTTCCCCGGCGGCACGCATGATCTGTGGATTCGCTACTGGCTCGCCGCCGGCGGCATCGATCCCGACAAGGACATCGAAACCATCGTGGTGCCGCCGCCGCAGATGGTCGCCAACATGAAGGTTGGTACCATGGATTGCTTCTGCGTCTGCGAGCCCTGGAATCTCCAGCTGATCCATCAGGAGATCGGCTACACCGCGATCACCACCGGCGAGCTCTGGGACAAGCATCCGGAAAAATCCTTCGGTATGCGCGCCGCCTGGGTCGACAAATATCCGAAGGCGGCAAAGGCGCTGCTGATGGCGGTGATGGAAGCCCAGCAATGGGCCGAGAAGGCCGAGAACCGCGAAGAGGCCGCCGTCATCTGCGCCAAGCGCCAATGGATCAACTGCCCGGTCGAGGACGTCACCGATCGGATGAAGGGCAAGTTCGACTACGGCACCGGCCGTGTCGTCGAGAACTCGCCGCAGCAGATGCGCTTCTGGAAGGACCAGGCGTCCTATCCGTTCCAGAGCCACGATCTCTGGTTCCTCACCGAGGACATCCGCTGGGGCAAGTATGAGCCCGGCTTCGACACCAAGGCGTTGATCGCCAAGGTCAACCGCGAGGACCTCTGGAAGGATGCCGCCAAGACGCTCGGTGTCGCCGCCTCCGACATTCCGGCGTCGACCTCGCGCGGCAAGGAGACCTTCTTCGACGGCAAGGTGTTCGATCCCGAAAATCCGGCTGCCTATCTGAAGTCGCTCGCCATCAAGCGCGTCGAAGTCTGATGGAGCCTGCGGCCGCCTTCGGGCGGCCGCATCGTCTTGATGAAGCCGAAGAGAAATTGCGATGAACATGCCTGCCGCGAAGATTGAGGTTGAGACTGCAGCGCCTGCGCGCGCTGCGACGCCAGTTGTCGCGATAACGCCAAAGCGCCCGCCGCGCAGCGAAACATACGCGCGCTTTGCGCGGGAGCTAGCCGTGCGCGTCATCCCGCCGCTGGTCGTGATCGCGTTGCTGACGCTGGTGTGGGAGCTGGTCTGCCGCCGCGCCGGCTCGGCGCTGCCGCCCCCGTCGAAGGTGTTCAAGGACACCAAGGAGCTGATCTTCGATCCGTTCTTTGATCATGGCGGCATCGACAAGGGCCTGTTCTGGCACCTCTCCGCCAGCCTCCAGCGCGTGGCGCTCGGCTATTCGCTTTCGGCGATCGCTGGCATCGCGCTCGGCGTCCTAGTCGGGCAGTCGGTCTGGGCGATGCGCGGGCTCGACCCGCTGTTCCAGGTGCTGCGCACCATTCCGCCGCTGGCCTGGCTGCCGCTCTCGCTCGCCGCGTTCCGCGATGGCCAGCCCAGCGCGATCTTCGTCATCTTCATCACTTCGATCTGGCCGATCATCATCAACACAGCGGTTGGTATCCGCAACATCCCGCAGGACTATCGCAACGTCGCTGCGGTGGTGCAGCTCAATCCGCTCGAGTTCTTCGCCAAGATTATGATCCCCGCGGCGGCGCCTTACATCTTCACGGGGCTTCGTATCGGCATCGGCCTGTCCTGGCTTGCCATCATCGCCGCCGAAATGCTGATCGGCGGTGTCGGCATCGGCTTCTTCATCTGGGACGCCTGGAACTCCTCGCATATCAGCGAGATCATCCTGGCGCTGTTCTATGTCGGCATCGTCGGCTTCGTGCTCGACCGCCTAATTGCAGGCCTCGGCAAGATCGTTACCCGTGGCACAGCGCAGAACTGAGGGACAAGGGCACATGACCGCCTATCTGAAGCTCGACCACATCGACAAGACCTTCACCCGCGGCGCCGCGACGACGGAGGTGTTGAAGGACATCAACCTCACGATCGAGAAGGGCGAATACGTCTCGATCATCGGCCATTCCGGCTGCGGCAAGTCGACCCTGCTCAACATCATCGCCGGGCTCACCAACGCCACCACCGGCGGCGTGCTACTGGAGAACCGCGAGGTCAACGCGCCCGGGCCCGATCGCGCCGTGGTGTTCCAGAACCACAGCCTGCTGCCCTGGCTCACCGTCTACGAGAATGTCAAGCTCGGCGTCGACAAGGTCTTTGCCAGGACCAAGACGAAGGCCGAGCGCGATGCCTGGGTAATGCACAATCTCAACCTGGTGCAGATGGCTCATGCGAGGGACAAGCGGCCTGCCGAAATCTCCGGCGGCATGAAGCAGCGCGTCGGCATTGCCCGGGCGCTCGCCATGGAGCCGAAGGTGCTGCTGCTGGACGAGCCCTTCGGCGCGCTCGATGCGCTGACCCGGGCTCATTTGCAGGACTCGGTGATGGCGCTGCATCAGAAGCTCGGCAACACCATTCTGATGATCACCCACGACGTCGATGAGGCGGTGCTGCTGTCGGACCGCATCGTGATGATGACGAATGGGCCATCGGCGCGCATCGGCGAGGTACTGGACGTGCCGCTGGCGCGGCCGCGCAAGCGGCTCGAGCTTGCGACCAACGCAACCTATTTGAAGTGCCGTCAGCGCGTGCTCGAATTCCTCTATGAGCGTCATCGCTTCGTCGAGGCGGCGTAAACGCGTGGCTAATGCGCAAAAAACGTTGCGCCTATTTTTGAATCATCAAGCTCAATCCTTGTGCGCCGCACAGGGATTGAGCGAATCGCAAAATTTGCGTGCGAAAAGAGCTTGCAAAAATTTCGGGCAATTCGAATAAGCTGCTGAATTTACTGGTTTTCCTCATCGTTGCGAATTGGCACGGAAGTTGAATTACCTTCTGCGACGCCAACGACGACGTCCCTCAACATCATCAATCAGCATCGTGATCTCGCCACCGGGGCTTCGCCTCGGAGCGCGCCTCCATGCGGAGGCAGAGCCTGCAACGACGCAGCGGTGAGCCTGGAAGGGATATGCAATGACGAAGAATCCAACTTGGATTTCAGACTGGCGCCCCGAAGATGAGGCGTTCTGGAACGCGACTGGCAAGACCATCGCAAGGCGTAACCTGATCTGGTCGATCGTTGCCGAGCACATCGGCTTTTCGGTCTGGCTGATCTGGAGCATCGTGACCACCAAGCTGCCGCAGGCGGGCTTCCACTACACCACCGACCAGCTGTTCCAGCTCGTCGCGGTACCCGGGCTGATCGGCGCATTGATGCGCTTTCCCTACACTTTTGCGGTCACGACCTTTGGCGGTCGCAACTGGACGATCTTCAGCGCAGCGGTCCTGTTCATCCCGACGCTCTCGCTTGCCTATTTCGTGAGCCAGCCCGAGACGCCGTTCTGGCTGATGCTGTTGGTTGCTTCGACCGCCGGTCTCGGCGGCGGCAATTTCGCCTCCAGCATGACCAACATCTCGTTCTTCTTCCCCGACCGGATGAAGGGCTGGGCGCTCGGCCTCAATGCGGCTGGCGGCAATATCGGCGTCTCCAGCGTGCAGCTCCTGACCCCGATCCTGATGACGCTCGCCGTCATCAACCTGTTCCAGGCCAGCCCTGTCGACGGCATCTTCCTCCAGAATGCCGGCCTGATGTGGGTGCTGCCGATCGCGATCGCGGTGTTCGGTGCGGTGTTCTACATGAACAACCTCACCTCGGCGAAGTCGTCGATCAAGAACCAGCTTGCGGTGGTCAAGCGCAAGCACACTTGGATCATGGCCTATCTCTACATCGGCACGTTCGGGTCGTTCATCGGCTATTCCGCAGCGTTCCCGCTGCTGATCAAGACGCAGTTTCCGACGGTGACGATCGGAATCGCGTTCCTTGGGCCTCTGGTCGGCTCGTTGTCGCGACCGCTCGGCGGCCTGCTCGCCGACAAGATCGGCGGCTCGATCCTGACGTTCTGGAATTTCATCGCGATGGCTGCTGCCACGGTCGGCGTGCTCTACTTCGTCGGGCACAAGGACTTCATCGGCTTCCTCTCGATGTTCCTGATCCTGTTCGTCACGACGGGTATCGGCAACGGTTCGACCTATCGCATGATCCCCTCGATCTTCCGCGAGCAGAATCTGTTCAAGGTGCGCGGCAAGGGCGACGCGGCGCGCGCGATGGCGTTGAAGACGGCGAGCATCGAGAGCGGTGCGGCCGTCGGCTTCATCGGCGCGGTCGGTGCCGTCGGCGGCTATCTTATCCCGAGCGGCTTCGGCAAGTCGATCGCCTTGACCGGCGGTCCGCAGCTCGCGCTCGCGATCTACCTCGCTTTCTACGCCTCCTGCCTCGCTATCACCTGGTGGTTCTACCTGCGTCGCAGCCCGCAGGGTGAAGGCGCGCCAAGCCTCGCCGAGGCGCGGGTGTGACACTTGGCATGAAACACGCTTCTCCCCGCACGCGGGGAGAAGCCTTCTGATGACGTTTGATCCATGAACTTTTTCCGCAATGGCGCGGACAAAAGCAGACCGAAACAGACAGGAGACCATTGTGACGCCCGAACAGATTACCCTCATCCAGCAAAGCTTCGCCAAGGTCGCACCGATTTCCGAAGCAGCTTCGCAGCTGTTCTACGACCGCTTGTTCGAGGTCGCTCCCTCCGTGCGCGCGATGTTTCCCGAAGACATGACCGAGCAGCGCAAGAAGCTGATGGCCATGCTCGCCGCTGTCGTCGGCGGCCTGTCCAATCTCGAGACGATTCTTCCCGCGGCCTCGGCGCTCGCCAAGCGCCACGTCGCCTATGGCGCCAAGGCCGAGCACTATCCCGTGGTCGGCGCGACCTTGCTGTGGACCCTGGAGAAGGGCCTCGGCGAGGCCTGGACGCCCGAGCTCGCAACAGCCTGGACCGACGCCTACGGCGTGCTGTCCGGTTACATGATTTCCGAGGCCTACGGCTCACCGGCGCAGGCCGCCGAATAGGAGATGCCTTGTGAGTGAACCGCTCGTCATCGTCGGTAACGGTATGGCAGCCGCGCGTCTGGTCGACGAACTCGCCAGGACCGCGCTCGGCCGCTATGCGGTCGCTGTGATCGGCGAAGAGCCGCGGCTCGCTTACAACAGGGTGCTGCTCTCATCCGTGCTGGCCGGCGAGACCGGCTCGCACGAGATC
This sequence comes from Bradyrhizobium sp. CCBAU 51745, assembly GCF_028128715.1. Taxonomy (NCBI): domain Bacteria; kingdom Pseudomonadati; phylum Pseudomonadota; class Alphaproteobacteria; order Hyphomicrobiales; family Nitrobacteraceae; genus Bradyrhizobium; species Bradyrhizobium sp. CCBAU 51745. Next base: position 951,930 of record NZ_LBJP01000093.1, read on the forward strand.
GAGCTCCGACCAGCGGAGTGGTGGCGTGATCGCGGCGTCACCGTACGCTGCGGCTCTCGCGTCACCGAGATCGACACCGGCCGCCGCGAGCTCAAGATATCAGGCGAAGAGAGCATGGAATATTCCAGGCTCGTGCTCGCGACGGGATCGACGCCGCTGCGGCTCAACGTGCCGGGCGCCAATCTTGCCGGCGTGCATACCTTTCGCGACACCCGCGACGTCGACCTGCTGCTGACGCTGGCCGCGGCGAGGAAGCGCGTCGTCGTGGTCGGCGGCGGCCTGCTCGGGCTTGAAGCCGCCTATGGCCTTGCCAAGGCCGGTGCGTCCGTGACCCTGCTGCATCTGATGGACCGGCTGATGGAGCGCCAGCTCGACGGGCCGGCCGCCGATCTGCTCAAGACGCTCGTGGAACGCAAGGGCATCCGCATCCTGCTCAACGCCTCGACCGCCCGCATCCACGGCGAGCGCCATGTCGAAGCCGTGGAGCTGGCCGACGGCGGCCGGATCGAGGCGGACGCCGTGATCTTCGCTGCCGGCATCAGGCCCAACATTGCGCTCGCGAAGGACGCCGGCATCGCGGTCAACCGCGGCATCGTCGTCAATGACGTGATGCAGACGGCGTCTGCCGACATCTACGCGCTCGGTGAATGCGCCGAGCATCGCGGCACCTGCTATGGCCTGGTCGAGCCGGCCTATGAGCAGGCGCGGGTGCTGGCCCGGCATCTCGGTGGCCGCCCCGCCGCCTACCAGGGCAGCGTGGTCTCGACCAATCTGAAAGTATCAGGCGTCAGCGTGTTCTCGGCAGGCGACTTCATGGGCGGTGAGGGCAGTGAGAGCCTCGTCCTGTCGGACAGCCGACGCGGCACGTACAAGAAGCTCGTGATTTCAGACGGGTGCCTCACCGGCGCCGTGCTGGTCGGCGAGACCGCCGACGCGCTCTGGTATCTCGAGCTGATCCGCACCCGCGAGAAGATTGCCGCCATCCGGGGCGACATGATGTTCGGCCGTATCCTCGCCGTTCCTTCCAAGGCTGCCTGATATGACGGCGATCGATCCCACGCTCCGCACCACCAAGACCACCTGTCCCTATTGCGGCGTCGGCTGCGGCGTGCTCGCAACGCCCGACGGCGCGGGCGGCGCAGCGATCGCGGGCGACCCCGACCATCCCGCCAATTTCGGCCGGCTGTGCTCGAAGGGCTCTGCGCTCGGTGAGACCGTCGGGCTGGAGGGCCGGCTGCTCTATCCGATGATCCGCTGCAAGGGTGTGATGGAGCGCGTGGCCTGGAGTGACGCGCTCGACCATGTCGCGCATCGCATGAAGCACATTGTCGCGCGCGATGGCGCCGATGCGGTCGCCTTCTATCTTTCGGGCCAGCTTCTCACCGAGGATTATTACGTCGCCAACAAGCTGATGAAGGGCTTTGTCGGCACCGCCAATGTCGACACCAATTCCCGGCTCTGCATGTCATCCTCGGTCGCTGGCCATCGCCGCGCCTTCGGCGCCGATACCGTGCCCGGCTGCTATGAGGATCTCGACCAGGCCGATCTCCTGATTTTCGTCGGCTCGAACGCGGCCTGGTGCCATCCGGTACTGTTCCAGCGCATGTTGAAGAACCGCGCAGAGCGCGGCGCGCGCATGATCGTGATCGATCCGCGCCGCACCGACACCGCTGGTGACGTCGATCTGTTCCTCGGCCTCAGGCCCGGTACCGACACCGCGCTGTTCTCCGGCCTGTTCGTGCATCTCGCCGACAATGGTGCGCTCGATCAGAATTACATCGCGACCAATACCTCCGGCTTCGACGATGCGCTGGCGCGTGCGCGTAACATCGCAGGAAGCATCACCGCGACTGCGCTTGCGACCGGGCTCTCCGAGCAGGACGTCGCCGCCTTCTTCCGGATGTTCCGTGACACGACGCGCGTCGTCACCCTCTACTCGCAGGGCGTCAACCAGTCGGCGCAGGGCACCGACAAGGTCAATGCGATCCTGAATTGCCATCTCGCCACGGGGCGTATCGGCAAGCCGGGCGCCTCGCCGTTCTCGCTCACCGGCCAGCCCAATGCGATGGGCGGCCGCGAGGTCGGCGGCCTCGCCAATATGCTCGCCGCGCACATGGGCTTCACGCCGCCCGACATCGATCGGGTCAGGCGGTTCTGGAAGGCGCCGCGCATCGCCACCCATGAAGGGCTGAAGGCGGTGCAGCTGTTCGAGGCGATCAACCGGGGCGAGGTCAAGGCGCTCTGGGTGATGGGCACCAATCCGGCGGTGTCGCTGCCCGACGCGGACGTCGTGCGCGAGGCGCTGAAGAAGCTGGAGCTGTTCGTGGTGTCCGAGAACGTGCTCGGCAACGATACGGTCGAGGCCGGCCCGCATGTGCTGCTGCCGGCGCTGGCCTGGGGCGAGAAGTCGGGCACGGTGACCAATTCCGAGCGCCGCATCTCGCGCCAGCGTTCGTTCCTGCCGGCGCCCGGCGAGGCGCGGCCGGACTGGTGGATTTTGAGCGAGACCGCCAAGCGTCTCGGCTTCGGCGACAGCTTCAATTACAAATCGGCCGCCGATATTTTCCGCGAGCATGCCGCGCTCTCGGCGTTCGAGAACAATGGCAGCCGCGATTTCGACATCGGCGCGCTGAGCGCGCTGTCCGACGAGGCCTTCGATGCCTTGACGCCGGTGCAGTGGCCGGCCCCCGAAGGTGGTGCACCTGGCGAACGATTCTTCGCGGAAGGTGGCTTCTTCACCAATGACGGCAAGGGTCGCTTCGTCGCCCCGGAAGTGCCTTCGCTGCGGGCCGAAACCGGCCCGTCGCGTCCCCTGAGGCTCAACACCGGACGCATCCGCGACCAGTGGCACACCATGACGCGCACAGGTCTCAGCCAGCGGCTGGGCGCGCATCTGCCCGAACCCTTCGTCGAGATCCATCCTGACGATGCCAGCAAATACGGCATTGTTCACGACGGCTATGCCCGTATCACCACCGATTACGGCCAGTGCATTCTGAAGGTCGTCGTCAGCGACCGGCAGCAGCGCGGCACGCTGTTCACACCGATCCATTGGAGCGCGATGAACGCCTCGCATGGCCGCGTCGGCGCGCTGGTGCACTCGTTTACCGATCCATTCTCGGGCCAGCCGGAATCGAAAGCGACGCCGGCTGCGATCGCGCCCTACGAATACGTCTTCCGCGGTTTTGCGCTGTCGCGCAAGCAGCTCGCTCTGCCGCCAAACCTGTTGTGGACCCGCGTCACGGTCAGCGGCGGCTTCGGCTATCTCTTCGCTGATAATGCTGACCTGTCGCGTTGGCCGGCCTGGCTCGCAAGCATCGGCGGTGAGGACGTGGCCGAGTACCGCGATTTCGGCGGCGGCGTTTTCCGCGCCGCTTCGTTTTCGGCCGACCGGATCGAGACCTGCCTGTTCGTCGGCCCCGCGCATGATGCCGGCGACTGGGAGGTCGTGAAGAGCGTGTTTGCGGCCGATCGCGTCACCGACGACCAACGCCGCATGCTCTTGTCCGGCAAGTCCAGCGAAGGCGCCGTCTCGACCGGCCCTGTCGTCTGCGCCTGCTTCGGCGTCGGCCGCGGCACCATCTGCGATGCGATCGCCGGCGGCGCGCGCACCCCCGCCGAGATCGGTGTAAAGCTCAAAGCAGGCACCAATTGCGGCTCCTGCATTCCCGAGCTGAAGCGCCTGATCGCGACGACGGAGGTTGTGCCCGCGAAGCACGCGAAGGTCGCGGGCGCGGCGGGGTAGGGCATCGTTCTCGGCTGGCTCCGCATGCTCCGCCGTCATCGCCCGGCTTGACCGGGCGATCCAGTACGCCGAGACGTCAGTGATTCACCGAGAAGCCGCGGCGTACTGGATTCCCGCTTTCGCGGGAATGACAGCGTGGGCTAGGTACCATCCTCCCACCCAATCGACGTGCCAGCGATTGTGGCCTATGGTGCCGCGCGGCCTTCACTCCACTCCAAGACCAATCATGATTTACCACGAAGCGCCCCCGCGTCTGGTCGAAACGTTCCCGGATTGAACTCTTGAGCGCGATAGCGGTTGCCTGTGCCAACGAGCGGCATCGGAGACAACATGAAAACGAAACCCTTCGGCAAGACCGGCACCGACGTCTCTGTCATCGGGCAGGGCACCTGGTATCTCGACCATGGCGAGCGCAAGCGCGCCATCGCGGCGCTTCAGCGCGGGCTCGATCTCGGCATGACCCATATCGACACCGCCGAGATGTATGGCGATGCCGAGCTTGTCATTGCCGATGCGATCACGGGCCGTCGTGATGAGGTGTTTCTGGTTTCCAAGGTGCTGCCGAGCAACGCCTCGCGCCGTGGCACCATCACGGCCTGCGAGCGCTCGCTGAAGCGGCTGAAGACGGATCGTCTCGATTGCTATCTGCTGCACTGGCGCGGCTCGTATGATCTCGAGGACACCGTCGCTGCATTCGAGGAGCTGGTGACATCAGGCAAGATCAAGTCCTGGGGCGTCTCCAATTTCGATGCCGATGATCTCGACGAGATTCTCGAGGTTGCGGGCGAAGGCAAGATCGCCTGCAATCAGGTGCTTTATCATCTCAAGGAGCGCGCGATCGAGCATGCCGTGATCCCGTGGTGCGAGCGGCACGGCGTTGCCGTCGTCGCCTATTCGCCGTTCGGGCACGATGATTTTCCGGATGCGCGCAGCAAGGGCGGCGCGGTGCTGGCGCGCATTGCAGAGGCACGTCGTGCGGCACCGCGTCAGGTCGCGCTGAGCTTCCTCACCCGTGCGACTACGGTGTTCGCGATCCCGAAGGCGTCGTCCGCGGAACATGCCGGCGAAAATGCGGCGGCCGGCGATCTCGTGCTGACGAAAGAGGAGATCTCGGCGCTGGATGCGGCGTTTCCGCGCGGCCCGAAGCCGCGCAGCCTGCCGATGCTGTAGCGCACAAACGCGCAATATTAACCGGGCGTTGACGCGCGTGGACGTCAGCGCATATCGGCATCCTGTTTTCGGAAGTTGTGAACGCGGCGCATTTGTCGTTTTTATGAGGCCTCTCGATTCGCCTTTTGCCGGGTTCCTACAGTGACACCGCCACCTGCTGCAGCCGCAAGGCTCGACAGTATTCCCATGCCCTTGCCGGAGAAGAAGCAGGAGGCTCGCCGCGCGCCTGCGCGCGTCGACCATCCCTTCAAGGGCATCGCGCTGGTACTGCTGTCGACGGTATTCCTCGGCTGCTCCGACGTCACTTCGAAATATTTGTCATCGAGCCTGCCGTCGATCGAGATCACCTGGATTCGCTTCGTCACCTTCGCGCTCATGTTCCTGCCGGTGATGCTGCCGGGCTCGCCGCTGCATGCGATGCGGACCGAGCGGCTGGGCCTGCAGATCATGCGCGGCACGGCGCTGCTCGGTTCCTCCCTCTTCTTCATCACCGGCTTGCGCTTCCTTCCCATCGCGGAAGCCTCTGCCACCGGCTTCATCTCGCCGCTGTTCGTCACCGCCCTCTCGATCATCTTCCTCAGCGAGAAGGTCGGCATGCGCCGCTGGATCGCGACCGCGGTCGGCCTGATTGGCGTGATGATCATCATTCGTCCGGGCTCGGCCACATTCCACGTCGCGGCGTTCTTCCCGATCATCTCGGCATTCTGCTGGGCCGCCGCACTGATCATGACGCGCTTGATGAGCGGGCGTGAGGCCGTTCTCACCACGATGGCCTATTCGGCGCTCACGGGTGTTGCGATCCTCACCGTGATGGTGCCGTTCGTCTGGGTCACACCGACCTGGACAGGCATCGGGCTCGGCATCGTGATCGGCCTGGCCTCCACCGTCGGGCAGTGGATCATCGTGCTGGCCTATCGGTACGGCGATGCCTCGGTGCTGGCGCCGTTCTCGTACACGCAGCTGCTGTGGGTCAGCATTTTGGGCTTCTTCGTGTTCGGCGAGCTGCCCGATGTCTGGACCATCACGGGGGCGGCCTTCATCGTTGCCAGCGGGCTCTACATCGCCCATCGCGAGCGCGTGCGCCGCGCCCAGGTCTTGGTGCAGGCAGCACGGTCTCCAAACCCCTGACGCAAGTTTGCGCGCGCTGATACGTGCTATCAACGGTTCCAACACATCAGGAGGGAGCCGGATGCGCGCTGCGATTTTCAGGAACGGCGAGATTGTCGTGGGGCAGATGGCGGAGCCGAAGCCTGGCCCCGGCCAGGTGCTGGTCAGGACGCTTGCCTGCGGCATCTGCGGTTCCGACCTGCACGCGCGCCAGCACGCACCGCGGATGGTCGAGATGGCCAAGAAGACCGGGCGCACCCCGATGGATCTGTCGCGGGATGTCGTGTTCGGTCACGAGTTCTGCTGCGAGATCGTGGATTTCGGCCCCGGCACGACGCGCAAGCTCAAGCCCGGCACACATGTGTGCTCGCTGCCCGCGCTGCTGACGCCTGAGGGCATCAAGGGCATCGGCTATTCCAACGAGTTTGTCGGCGGCTATGCGGAGCAGATGCTGCTCAGCGAGCCGCTGCTGCTGGAGGTGCCGAACGGCCTCGCGCCGGAACATGCCGCGCTGACCGAGCCGCTCGCGGTCGGCGTTCACGCCGTGGCGAAGGCAAATATCCAAGGCGGCGAGGTGCCGCTGGTGATCGGCTGCGGCCCGGTCGGGCTTGCCGTGATCGCGGCGCTGAAGATCGAGGGCCTGCACCCGATCATCGCCGCCGACTATTCGCCGGCGCGGCGGGCGCTTGCCGCAAAGCTCGGCGCCGATATCGTCGTCGATCCCAAGGTGTCGCAGCCCTATGCGACCTGGGCCGAGCACGCGCAGATGTCGGAGGCGGAGAGGGCGGCGCGACCGCCGTTCCAGGCCATGCTGCCGGCGCTGAAGCCCGCGATCATCTTCGAATGCGTCGGCGTGCCCGGCCTGTTGCAGCAAGTGTTCGAGGGCGCCCCGCGCGATGCCAGGATCGTCGTGGTCGGCGTCTGCATGGAGAGCGACAGACACGAGCCCATGCTCGGCATCATGAAGGAGCTCAACGTCCAGTACGTGCTCGGCTACACGCCGGAAGAGTTTGCAGGCTCACTGCGCCTGATCGCCGAAGGACAGGTGGACGCCGCGGCGATGGTGACGGCGGAAGTCGGCATCGACGGCGTCGCCAAAGCCTTCGCCGATCTCGCCAACCCCGAGGCCCACACCAAGATCATCGTGCAGCCGTGGCGATGATGGCCGTCATTGCGGCGAGGAAGGTGCCGTAGGGTGGGCAAAGGCGCGAAGCGCCGTGCCCACCATGCATCGGCGTTCATGGTGAATGGTGGGCACGCTACGCTTTGTCCACCCTACGAGGCCGGAGCTTGCGGCCGTCCCTCGAGACGCCCGCGTTGTGCTACACCGGCAGCGCGATCGAATACTTCACCTGGCTGAGCGCAAAGCTGGACTCGATCGATGCGATGCCGTCGAGCCGGGTCAGCTTGGTCTTCAGGAACGTCTCGTAGGAGGCGAGGTCGGCTGCGACCACGCGCAGCAGATAATCGCGGTTGCCGGTCATCAGATAGCACTCCAGCACCTCGTCCCATTTCGAGATGGCGCGGGCGAAGCGGTTGAGGTCCTCCTCCTTCTGCCGCGCCAGCTTGATCGAGATGAAGACGCTGACATGCAGCCCCAGCGCCTTCTGGTCGACGGTCGCGACATAGCGCGAGATCACGCCGCGCTCCTCCAGCAGCTTGACCCGGCGATGACAGGGCGAGACCGACAGGCCGACCCTGTCGGCGAGCTCCTGCATGGTCAGGCGGCTGTCGTTCTGGAGATGGCTGAGGATCTTGCGGTCGATGGCGTCGAGCTCGGGCATTGGAATAGAACCTGTATTTCATGGCCAGTGTTGGTATGGTATCCCAATATCTGTCGGTATGACGCGAAAAATTGAGAAATCTGGCGCCGCCGGCAGGCGTATGATCCGCCTTATTTTCCGGAGCATCGCCATGCCCGTCGATTCCGCGCGTCTCGAAATCCTGACTGCTCTCGCCCGCAAGGCGCTGTGGCTGTCGTCATGGACCATCCACCACGCCAACCACATCCGCTCCAACGCGGACGGACTCAAGGTCGGCGGCCATCAGGCCTCCTCCGCCTCGCTCGCCACCATCATGTCGGCGCTGTATTTTCATGTGCTGCGGCCGGAGGACCGCGTCGCGGTGAAGCCGCATGCGAGCCCGGTGTTCCATGCCATCCAGTATCTGTTCGGCCGGCAAAGCCGCGAAAAACTGGAGAACTTCCGCGGCTTCAAGGGCGCGCAGTCCTATCCCTCACGCACCAAGGACGTCGACGACGTCGACTTCTCCACCGGCTCGGTCGGCCTCGGCGTCGCGCAGACGCTGTTTGCCTCGCTGGTGCAGGATTACGTCAAGGCGCATGGCTGGATGAAGGATCGCCGCGAAGGGCGGATGATCGCCCTCGTCGGCGACGCCGAGATGGACGAGGGCAACATCTTCGAGGCGCTGGCCGAGGGCTGGAAGCACGGCCTGCGCAACACCTGGTGGGTGGTCGACTATAACAGGCAGTCGCTCGACGCCGTCGTGCGCGAAGGCCTGTGGGAAAAGTTCGAGACCATGTTCCGCAATTTCGGCTGGGACGTGGTGATCGTGAAATACGGCCGGCTGATGCGCGAGGCTTTCGCGGAGCCAGGCGGCGAGGCGCTGAAGCGCTGGATCGACAATTGCCCGAACGCTCTTTACGCCGCGCTATGCTTCCAGGGCGGCGCGGCGTTCCGCAAGCATCTGCACGACGAGATCGGCGACCAGGGCCCGATCACTGCGCTGATCGACAAGCGCAGCGACGAGGAGCTGCTGGCGCTGATGTCGAATCTCGGCGGCCACGACATGGCGAGCATGGTCGAGGCGTTCGAGTCCATCAACCATGATCGCCCGGTCTGCTTCATCGCCTACACCATCAAGGGCGTCGGCCTGCCGTTCCAGGGCCACAAGGACAACCATGCCGGCCTGATGACGGTTACGCAGATGGAGAAATATCGCGACAGCCAGAACATCCGCCCCGGCCACGAATGGGACAAGTACGAGGGCCTGCCGCAGAGCGCCGCCGAGCTCGACGCGTTTCTCGCGCGCGTGCCGTTCAACCAGGACGGCCGCCGCCTGACCGCGCCCGTGGTCGAGGTGCCCACGCAGCTCGCCTTCAAGCCATCGCCGCAGATGTCGACGCAGCAGGGTTTTGGCCTCGTGCTGAACGAGATCGCGCGCGGCGACAGCGAGCTGGCAAGGCGCATCGTCACGACCTCACCCGACGTCACCGTCTCGACCAATCTCGGCCCCTGGGTGAACCGGCGCGGCCTGTTCGCCAATGCCGCGAAGGCGGACTTATTCCGCAGCGAGAAAATTCCCTCGACCTACAATTGGGACGCTTCGCCGAAGGGCCAGCATCTCGAGCTCGGCATCGCCGAGATGAATTTGTTCATCATGCTCTCGGCGCTCGGCCTCTCGCACCAGATCAACGGCGCGCGGCTCTTGCCGGTCGGCACGCTCTACGATCCCTTCATCGAGCGCGGCCTCGATGCGCTGAACTATGCCTGCTACCAGGATGCGCGCTTCATGGTGGCGGCGACACCCTCAGGCATCACGCTCGCGCCGGAGGGCGGCGCGCACCAGTCGATCGCAACGCCGCTGATCGGCATGGCGCAGGACGGGCTTGCCTCGTTCGAGCCAGCCTTCGTCGACGAGCTCGCGGTCATCATGGGCTGGGGCTTTGAGCACATGCAGCGCGATCCGGGCGAGGGCGGTTCGGTCTATCTCCGCCTCTCGACGCGCAGCATCGAGCAGGCGCAGCGCATCATGACGCCGGAGTTGCGGCAGGGCATCACCGACGGCGCCTATTGGCTGCGCAAGCCCGGCCCCAATGCCGAGCTCGTGATCACCTATACCGGCGCGGTCGCGCCTGAGGCGATCGAGGCGACCGGTTTCATCGGCGAGAACAGGCGCGATATCGGCCTGCTCGCGATCACCTCGGCCGATCGCCTCCATTCCGGCTGGACCGCCGCGCGAAAATTGCGGCGCGACCGCCGTGGCGTGCAGCATCTCAGCCATGTCGAACAATTGCTGGCGCCGCTGCCGCGCGATTGCGGCATCGTGACCGTGATCGACGGCCACCCCTCCGCGCTCGGTTGGCTCGGCAGCGTCCACGGCCATCGCGTCGAGGCGCTCGGCGTCGAGCAGTTCGGCCAGACCGGAACCATCGCCGATCTCTATCGCCACTACGGCATCGATGCCAACGCCATCATCGATGCGGCCGAAAGCATCACCACCGGCGCGCCGGTGCTGCATCGGAAGATGGCGGTGTAGGGGAAGTCACCGGGGTTGTCATTCCGGGGCGGCTCGAAGAGCCGAACCCGGAATCTCGAGATTCCGGGTTCGATGCTCCGCATCGCCCCGGAATGACGGTTGAGAGAACCTTGCCTCGCTCCCGCCACCAGCTCATATAACCTCCGTCCGCCGCAACGCTGGCCCCGCATATGGCGGGTTCAATTGCCGGCGCTTTCGTGCAAGGATGCCTGCCGAAACGCCCCCCAAGCCCCCAAGAAGAGGTTAACGATGGTCAATCGCATGCAATTCTACATCGACGGCGCCTGGGTCGATCCCGCCGTCAAGAAGTCCACCGCCGTGGTCAATCCCGCGACGGAAGAGGCGATGTACGAGGTTGCGCTCGGCTCCAAGGCCGATGTCGACAAGGCCGTTGCCGCCGCCAAGCGCGCCTTCGCAACGTTCTCCCAGACCAGCCGCGAGGAGCGCGTCGCGCTGCTCAGCAAAATCATCGAGATCTACAAGACCCGCATCAAGGAGATCGGCGCCGCCGTCTCCGACGAGATGGGCGCGCCGTTGCCGATGGCGGAGAAGCTCCAGGCCGGCGCCGGCCTTGGCCATCTCATGACCACGCTCGACGTGCTCAAGAACTATCATTTCGAGGAGCCCATCGGCACCGCCATGGTGCTGCGCGAGCCGATCGGCGTGGTCGGCATGATCACGCCCTGGAACTGGCCGCTCAACCAGATCGCCTGCAAGGTCGCGCCCGCGCTCGCCGCCGGCTGCACCATGATCCTGAAGCCCAGCGAGTTCACGCCCACTTCGGCTTTGATTTTTGCGGAGATCCTGCATGAAGCCGGCGTGCCGAAGGGCGTGTTCAACCTCGTCAACGGCCTCGGCCCCGAGGTCGGCGCCGCCATGAGCGAGCACCCCGATATCGACATGATCTCCTTCACCGGCTCGACCCGCGCCGGCATCGATGTGGCCAAGCGCGCCGCGCCCACCGTGAAGCGCGTCAGCCAGGAGCTCGGCGGCAAGTCGCCGAACGTCATCCTCGAAGGCGCCGACCTGACGAAAGCGGTGACCGGCGGCGTGATGCACATGTTCAACAACTCCGGCCAGTCCTGCAATGCGCCCTCGCGCATGATCGTGCCGCTGTCCAAGATGAAAGAGGTCGCCGCGATCGCGAAAGCCGTCGCCGACAAGACCAAGGCGGGCGATCCGCGCGCCGATGGCACCACCATCGGCCCCGTCGTCAACCGCGGCCAGTGGGACAAGATCCAGGCGCTGATCAAGAAGGGCATCGACGAGGGCGCAACGCTCGTCGCCGGTGGTCCTGGTCTGCCGGAAGGCGTCAACAAGGGCTTCTATGTCCGCCCGACCATCTTCGCCGACGTCACGCCCGAGATGACGATCGCGCGCGAAGAGATTTTTGGACCGGTGCTGACCATCCTCGGCGCCAAGGACGAAGCCGACGCCGTCAAGATTGCCAACGACACGCCTTACGGTCTCGCCGGCTACGTCTACGGTTCCTCGGTCGACGATGCCAAGCGTGTCGGCCGCCAGATCCGCGCCGGCAACGTCAACCTCCAGGGCGTGCCCAATGACCGCACCGCGCCGTTCGGCGGCTACAAGCAGTCGGGCAACGGCCGCGAGTGGGGCAAGTACGGCCTCGAGGACTTCCTCGAAGTGAAGGCCGTCGCTGGCTTCAACGCGGCGTAAGCCTTACGTGAACAACACGCCGCCGGAGTGGGCAACTGCTCCGGCGTTTTGTTTTGCTCCGTCGTCATTCCGGGGCGTCGCGAAGCGACGAGCCCGGAATCCATTCATCCACCGACTCTGTCGCACGATGGATTCTCAGGTGCGCAATTGCGCACCATAGCTCGCGCCGAAAACGGCGCGCCCCGGAATGACGAGAGGAGCGCCTATCCCCCCAACGCTCCCTGCGTATTCACATACAACGCGTAGATCGACTGGCTCGCCGCCATGAACAGGCGGTTGCGCTTGACGCCGCCGAAGCAGAGATTGGCGCAGCGCTCGGGCAGCGCGATGCGGCCGATCATGACGCCGTCGGGTGCGAACACGACGACGCCGTCGAGTTCGGGATCGCCCATGCCCCAGCCGCACCAGAGATTGCCGTCGATGTCGACGCGGAAACCGTCCGGCGTACCGGGGCCGGCATCGACGAAGAGGCGCTTGTTCGAAAGCTTGTCACCGGAAGGCGAGACGTCATAGGCGAGAATTTTGCGGGTCGGAACGCCGCGGGATTCGATGAGATAGAGGATTTTCTCGTCCGGCGAGAAGGCGAGCCCGTTCGGCCCGAGCACACCCTCGGCGACGATTGTGGCTTTGCGGGTCTCCGGGTCGAGCCTGTAGACGTTCATGTCGATCTCGGGCTCGGACTTGTAGCCCTCGTAGTTGCCGAGCAGGCCGAAGGTCGGATCGGTGAACCAGATCGAGCCGTCCGATTTGACAACGACATCGTTCGGCGAGTTCAACCGCTTGCCGTTGAATTGATCCATCAGCACGGTGATCTCGCCATCATATTCGGTGCGGGTCACGCGCCGCCCGCCATGCTCGCAAGTGACGAGCCGGCCCTGCCGATCACGCGTATTGCCGTTGGCGAAATTGGAGGGTTTGCGGAACACGCTGACAGCGCCGGTCTCTTCCTCCCATTTGATGATGCGCTGGTTTGGAATGTCGCTACAGAGCAGATAACGCCCGTCGCCGAACCACACGGGACCCTCGGCCCAGCGCAGGCCGGTCGCCAGCCGCTCCACCGCCGACAGCTTTAGCCAGTATTTTTCGAAACGGGGATCCAGTGCTTTTATCGCGGGATCAGGGTAATAAGTCGCCGGCCGCCAGCCTTGGTTATGGGACGATGCCTCATTCATGTCGGTTCTCTCGTTTCGTTCCCTCTGGACAATGCTGCTATCATTAGAGACACGTGACCGCAAATCGGTCACCAACGGCGAGGGACAACATGGCGCGTATTTTGATGACGGGAGCTTCGGGCGGAATCGGCACGAGCCTGCGAAAATTGCTGCCGCCGATCTATCCGGATCTCATGCTCTCCGACATCAAGCCGCCCGCCGATCTCGGCGCGAACGAGCAGTTCAAGGCGGCTGACCTCGCCGATCTCGCGCAAGTCGAGGCGATCTGCGAGGGCGTCGACGGCATCATCCATTTCGGCGGCTATTCGGTCGAAGGCAGCTGGGACCAGATCCTCCAGGCCAATATCATCGGCGGTTACAATCTGTTCGAGGCGGCGTATCGCAAGGGCGTCAAGCGTGTGGTCTTCGCCTCGTCGAACCACGCCGTCGGCTTCTATCCGCGCCACCACAAGATCGGCACCGATGTCACCCCGCGTCCCGACAGCCGTTATGGCGTCAGCAAGGTCTTTGGCGAGGCCGTCGGCGCTTTCTATGCCGACAAGCACGGGCTGAAGGTGACGTGCCTGCGCATCGGCAATTTCGGCGACATGCCGCTCGACCAGCGCCGGCTTTCGATCTGGCTGAAGCCGGAAGATTTGGTGCAGCTCTGCCGGATCGGGCTCGAACATCCCGACATCCATTTCGAGGTGTTCTACGGCGCCTCTTTCAACGAGCGCGCCTGGTGGGACAACCACCGCGCCTACGAGTTCGGCTACCGCCCCGCGGGGCGCGCCGAGGATTTCCGCGAGCACGCGATGGCCGAGCAGGCCAAGCTGAAGCCGGATCCGGTCGGCGATCATTTCCAGGGCGGCACATTCTGCAGCAACGAATTCGATGGCGACACGAGCCGGATCATCGATTGGAATAAGCGGTAGGATTGTCGTAGCCCGAGCTCTCGCCGCGATGCAGGTGCGCTCCCTCGCCCCGCTTGCGGGGAGAGGGTTGGGGTGAGGGGGAGTCGCCGCGGGGGCGGAGGCAATCGGATTCGTCGTCACTCACCACTCGTCATTGCGAGCGCAGCGAAGCAATCCGGAGTCCCTCCGCGTAAAGACTCTGGATTGCTTCGCTGCGCTCGCAACGACGCGTTGAGGAAGTGATACCTGCCAGCGAGCATGTGACTCGCGGAGACCCGCCATTGATCTAGATCAACGCTGCTGCTGGCCTCATCTGGCTCTCGATTTGTGCGATCGCAATTCGAGAGTAACGACAATGAAATTCAAATTGTCAGCCGTCGCAATGCTCACGCTGATCGCGTCAGCGCAAGCCGCACCACTCAGCGACGCCGAGGCGACGTTCCTCGATCAGCTCGTCACCGCATCCGTCGTGCTGGAGCAACGGTGCGTCGGCTTTGAAGCCGATGGTGCCGGCGGCGTTCAACTCGGTGCGCGGCTGCTCGGCAGCCCCAATGCCGCGATGGCGATGATCGACGCCTATTCGGCGGCCATCAAGGCGCGTGACGGCGACAGCTACGATCCCGGTAAATTCCGCGCCGAGGTGTCGGAGGCAGCCGCAAAGACGTTCAGGCGCGTGCGGACGGATTTGATCAGGGATCCGAACAGGGCCTGCGCCGACTATGGTGATGCCAGCGTGAATCGCGGTCTGTTGCGACGCTACTGAGCTCTTGCTGCTTCTAGGCTCCGCTCGCAAATCCCACAAACGTCGTCGCTTCATCGACCGACTTGCGCTCGGATATGACGGCATTGGCGGGAAAGCTGTGATCTGGCCAGCCGAGCGCGATGCTTTTCATGATCACCTGATCATCCGCAATCCCGGCATGCTCGCGCACGACGGGGGATTGCATGATACCCTGGCTGTTGATTACGGCGCCAAGCCCTCGCGACCAGGCCGCGTTGACGAGCGCGGTCGCCACGGCGCCACAGTCGAAGGCCGTATCGTCGCTGGAGGCCAGCTCGCGATCGTATGTGATGATCACGCACACAGGCGCGTCGAACTGACGAAAGCCGCGCAGGACCCAGTCCTGCCGCTGCTGCTTGTCGTCTCGCGCAATTCCCATTGCGCTGAACAACTGCTTGGCAACGCCGATCTGGCGCTCGCGATGCACCCCCGCGAACGCCTGGCCGATCCGAAACTCGCGCGAGTGCGGCACTCCCGCCAGATTGCGCTCAGTGTTGCCCTGGCGGATGCGATCCAGCGGTGCTCCGGTGATGACGTAGAAATTCCACGGCTGGGTGTTCATCGACGATGGCGCGCGCATCGCCAGCCCCAGGATTTCCTTGATCAAATCCGGCGGGACAGGGTCGGGCTTGTAACCGCGAATGCTTCGCCGGCCGAGAATGACATCATCAAATTCCATCTTGCGGCATCCTGAAATTGGCATGATGCCGCCTTCTCCCCCACAGCTTTGATCGTGTCCATAGCCTTTTTGGCGAGCGAACAGCCCGACCTTTTCGTATCGCCAATCTTTGCTGATGCGCCGAGCGCGGACTCGCGGCCGATACCCTCCAGCGCCGCTATTCTTCGCCGAACAATTTGGTGTTTATTTATGTCGATAGTCAACTATTGATTGAATCCAGATCGAGCGCTCAGTAGAAGTCATCGCGATGCTGCCATACCCTGATAGTCCGGCCATTCTGCGCTTCCTTGCAGGCACGTTGTTCTTTCCTTTGATCTACGGGGGCATGATCAAATATTTCGAGCGACGGCTGCTTTTTTGGCAGGCTTATCTGATCGCATTGGTCGCGCACATTTTTTTAGCTGCGTTACTTTTCACATATGGTTTTGCGAGTTCGCAAATTGGCTTTCCTCCACTGTTGGACGGATTGGCGAATCTCGCTTGGGTCGCGCTCTGGGCACTCATGATCACGCGACTGGCGGCGAACTACGGCATCAAAAAAGAAGGTAGGTTGGGTCTTGGAGCCAAGGTGGCTCTTGCAACGATCTTAATGATGCTTGCTTTCATTGTCGCTGTGGCCAGCCTCAACGTGCTCGTTGGAGCAGACGTCTTCTCGTGGTTACGCAGGTGATGCGGTTTCCCCCGCAATCCGCGCCAGATAATCCTTCTTGCTGAACTGCATGTGATCCACGCACAGCTGCGCCAACGCCCAGCTGTCGCGGCCCTTCAAGAGCTCGATCATCAGCTCGTGCTGCCGCCGCGATTGCGCCAGCCCCTCGCGGTCGGCGAGGTTTTTTGCGCGCATCGGCAGTGTCAGGTTCATATAGTCCTGCAGCGACCGCACCAGGTAGGGATTGCCGCAGGCGGAGAATAGCGCGAGGTGGAAGGCATCGTTGGCTTCGTGGATCCCGCGCAGGTCGCGCACATCCGCCTTCGCGCAATAGTCGCGTTGCAGCGCAGTCAGCTCGTCGATCAGGGCCTGCGGCGCGGGCAGCGGGATCATCAGCGCAGCTTGCCGCGTCAACATCTCCCTGACTTCGTAGATCTGCCGAACCTCCTCGGCCGAGTAGAACCGCACGGTGGCGCCGACGTTCTTCTCGCGGCGGACGATGCCGCGGCGCTCGGCATCGACCAGCGCTTGCCGCACGAAATGGCGCGAGGTGCCATATCGAGACATCAGCGCGTCCTCGGTCAGCCGCGCGCCCGGCGCGAGGCGGCCGAAGATGATGTCCTCCTCCAGCCGCGCGACGACGTCGTCAGGGTCGTCGCGCCTGGCAGGCATGGCATCTGCGGTGCGAATGTCGGACATGCCCTCGGCCTCCGGCGTCTGCCGGTTTGCCTTTAGGGAGCAGGGAAGAGGCAGATTGTCAATAATCTGACTGTTTGGCGGTGCGACAGTCCCGAAATGGTGAAGTAGACGCCTGTCTTATTGACAATCAGGGGGCAGGCTGTAGCACAATGGCAGGCGAGAAGGAGCGGTCCGATGACGGGTGGTTTGCGCAAGGGGCTGACGAGCTATGGCGATGCCGGCTTCTCGCTGTTCCTGCGCAAGGCGTTCATCAAGGCCATGGGCTATTCCGACGACGCGCTGGAGCGCCCGATCGTCGGCATCACCAACACCTATAGCGACTACAATCCCTGCCACGGCAACGTCCCCCAGATCATCGAAGCCGCCAAGCGCGGCGTGATGCTGTCGGGCGCGATGCCGTTCGTATTCCCGACCATCTCGATCGCCGAGAGCTTTGCGCATCCGACCTCGATGTATCTGCGTAATCTGATGGCGATGGATACCGAGGAGATGATCCGGGCCCAGCCGATGGACTCGGTGATCGTGATCGGCGGCTGCGACAAGACGCTGCCTGCGCAGGTGATGGCGGCGATCAGCGCCGATCTGCCGACCGTGGTCATTCCGGTCGGGCCCATGGTGGTCGGTCATCACAAGGGCGAGGTGCTGGGCGCTTGCACCGATTGCCGCCGTCTGTGGGGCAAGTATCGCGCCGGCGAGATGGACGACACCGAGATCGAGGCGGTGAACGGCCGCCTCGCGCCGTCGGTCGGCACTTGCATGGTGATGGGCACCGCTTCGACCATGGCCTGCATGATCGAAGCCATGGGCCTGTCGCTGCCGATGAGCGCAACCATCCCGGCGCCGCATGCCGAGCGTTTCCGGCTGGCAGAAGCGAGCGGCCGGGTCGCCGCCGAGATGGCCAAGACCAGGGGCCCGAAGCCGAGCCAACTCTTGACGCCGGCTTCCTTTAGGAACGCCCAGGTCGTGCTGCAGGCGATCGGCGGCTCGACCAACGGCCTGATCCATCTGACCGCGATGGCGCATCGCTCCCCACACCGGATCGATCTCCCGGCGTTCGACCGGATCGGCCGCGAGGTGCCCGTTCTGGTCGACCTCAAGCCGTCGGGCGAGCACTATATGGAGCATTTCCATCACGCCGGCGGCGTGCCGAAATTGCTGGCGCAGCTCGGCGATCTCGTCGATCTCGATGCGAAGACCATCAGCGGCCAGACGCTGCGCCATGTCGTCGCCAATGCCGAGGACGTGCCGGGCCAGGACGCGATCCGCTCGCGCGACAATCCGATCAAGAAGGAGGGCGGCCTCGCCATCCTGCACGGCAACCTCGCGCCGCGCGGTGCAGTCATCAAGCAGTCCGCCGCGAGCCCGAAATTGTTGAAGCACACCGGACGCGCCGTGGTGTTCGAATCTGTCGAGGACATGACCCTGCGGGTCGACGATCCCGAGCTCGACGTAAATTCCGATGACGTGCTGGTGCTGCGCAATGCCGGTCCCAAGGGCGCGCCCGGAATGCCTGAAGCAGGCTATCTGCCGATCCCGAAGAAGCTGGCGCGTGGCGGCACCAAGGACATGGTGCGCATTTCCGATGCGCGCATGAGCGGCACCGCGTTCGGCACCATCGTGCTGCACGTTACGCCGGAATCCGCCGTCGGCGGGCCGCTGGCGCTGGTCAAGAACGGCGACATGATCAGTCTCGACGTGGCCAAGCGCAGCATCGAGCTGCTGGTCGATGCCGCCGAGCTGGAGCGCCGGCGCGCGGTCTTGAAGCCGGCTGCTGCGCCGGATGAAGCGCGGCGCGGCTATGCCTGGCTGTTCAACGAGACCATCATGCAGGCCGACGAGGGCTGCGACTTCGACTTTATGCAGAGGACTGGGAAGAAGACGGAGTAAGGGCTGACAACCAACGAGCGCCGAGACCGCTGAAAGCGGCGGGCGAAAAAACAGGGGGAGACGATGATTGCGCGATCCATGCGTGCATTGGTGGCTGCGGCCGCCATGCTGTTCGTCACTGGCGCGGGGGCACAGGAGGTGAAGCATTATCGCTTCGCCTACGACCAGCCCAAGATCACGGGCTATGGAATCCTTGGCGACATCTTTGCCGAAAAGCTGAAGGCGCTGAGCAAAGGCACGATGCTCATCGACCAGTATCCCGGCGCGCAGCTCGGGCAGGAGCCGCAGGTGCTGCAGCTCGTCAAGGCGGGTGATATCGAATTCTGTATCTCATCGTCTGCGAACGCCGCGACGCTCTCGCCGCAGGCCGGCGTGATGTCGATGCATTTCCTGTTCCGCTCGGAAGACCATCTCATCAAGGCAATGGCGGATCCTGCGGTGGCGAGCGCAGTCAAAGCGATGATCTCGGACACGGTTCAGGGCGCCCACGTGATTGCGCTTGCGACTCTTGGTCTACGCAACATGTATTCCAAGCGCGAGATCAAGAAGGTCGACGACATGAAGGGCCTGAAGGTGCGAGTGCAGGCGACGCCGACCGAGGACACCATGTTCCCGGCCTACGGCGCGCAAATCGTGCACATGCCCTTCGGCAGCGTCTACACTTCCTTGCAAACCGGCGTGGTCGATGTCGCCGAGAACGGCGTCAACGTCTATCTCGCCAACAAGCATTACGAGGTGGCGCCGGTGCTCTCGATGACCGAGCATGAGGCCAACAACAGCCTGGTCTGGATCAGCGACAAGCTCTGGAACAGCCTCACACCTGAGCAGCAGGGTTGGGTTCAGGCCGCGGCGGACGAAGTCAACAGGACGCAGCCGGCCAAGGCGATCGAGCTCGAGCATCAATCGCAAGTCAAGCTGAAAGCGATCGGCGTCAAGATCGTCCCCGATGTCGACAAGTCGGGCTTCATTGCGATCGCCAATCCCTATCTCGACAAGCTTGCCAAGGATCTCGGCCCGCATGCCGAGAAGATCAAGGACCTGATCCGGGCGATCAATTAGGGCGGTGCTCGGCTCTTTCACCGAGTCGTCCCGGCCTAGTGCGCAATTGCGCACGGGGGGCCGGGACCCATAACCACAGGATTGAGTTTGGCGAAGACTCGGAGTCGCCAGCTCGCGCAACAACTCCCTTTCGGGGTTATGGGTCCCGGCCCCCCGTGCGCAATTGCGCACTAGGCCGGGACGACGGAGAGGTCGATGCCCATCGCCGACAAGCTCGTACTGCAACGGCAGCGCCATCTGAAATGGCGCTGGCTCGACTGGCTCGAGCTTACGCTGATGGTCCTCTGCGGCGTGCTGTGCTTCGGCTTCTCGCTGTCGGTCACCGCCGACATCGTCACCCGCACCATCGGCCATCCCTGGCTATGGCTTCAGGAAGTCACCTCGACGCTGTTCATCTATGCGATCTTCATCGGCACCGCCGTGGCGACGCGTCGCAACGATCACCTCTATCTCACTGCGATCTCCGAGGCGATGCACGGTGCACCCAGGATCATCGTCGAAATCATCATCCGCCTCATCGTGCTCGGCGTTGCCTTCTGCCTGATCCGGTACGGCTACCAGAACTATCTGCGCGGCTTCGGCAGCTTCCGCCTGCCGTCGGGCACGCCGATCGCCTCGCTCTACGCCATCATTCCGCTCTCCGGCATCCTGATCGGCCTCTTCGCCATCGAGCAGCTCGTCAACGGCCTGCGCAATGGGTTTGATCATCCAGAACCGCCGGACGAGGACGCTGCGCCCGTCGTGACCGAAACGCAGGCGAGGGCGCAGCCGTGAGCGCACCCATCGTTCTGGCAATAATGTCGATCTGCTTCCTGTCGTTCGGCTATCTCGGCGTGCCCGTGCCGTTCTCGCTGATGGCCGGCGTCTTCATCGGCGCGTTGCTGTCCGATGTCTCGCTGGCCGCCATCATCCAGAAGATCTTTGACGGCGTCGATTCCGAGGCGTTGCTTGCCATTCCCTTCTTCCTGCTGGTCGGCGAGCTCATGAGCTCGGCCAATGTGGTGGTGCGAATAGCCAATCTCTCGGTGTCGCTGGTCGGGCATATCAGGGGCGGGCTGTCGCAGGTCGTGGTCGTCTTCAGCATGTTCTTCTCGGAAATGTCAGGCTCGACCACGGCCGACGTCGCCGTGATGAGCCGCGCATTGGGCGGCCCGATGAAGCGCGAAGGCTACGAGCCTGCCTTCATCGCCGCGATCATCGCCTCGGCCTCGACCATCGCGGCGCTGGTGCCGCCGAGCATCACGGCCGTGGTGTACGGCGCCGTCGGCAACGTCTCGATCGCGGGCCTGTTCATGGCAGGTGTGGTGCCCGGCCTGATGATCGGCTTCGGGCTGATGATCTACTGCTACTTCTTCGGCCCCTCGGGCCTGCGCAAGCCGCGGGCGCCATTGCGGCAGGTGGTGTTCGCGGCGGGTGATGCGGCCCTGCCGCTGATGATCCCGGTGATTCTGTTAGGGGGCATTCTGACGGGCTGGTTCACGCCGACGGAGGCCGGCGTCGTCGCCGTGGTCTGGATCATCCTGGTGGTGATCCCCGCGCTGAACCGCGGGCACTTCAGAAAGATCCCGTACGATTTCTGCCTCGCCGGACTCATCTTCTCACTGCCGCTGATCACCATCGGCGCAGCCAATGCCTTTGGCTGGATGCTCGCCTATTTGCGCGGCGCCAGCTACATCGCCGACATGATCACCTCGATCGCCGGCAACGATCCGCACCTGATCATGCTGCTGATGGTGCTGCTTTTCACCGTGGTCGGCGATTTCATCGAGCCGGTGCCGACCATCATCATCTTCATGCCGCTGGTGAACGCACTGACGGAGGCCGGCGACATCAACGGCGTGCACATGGGCGTGGTGCTGATCGCGACGCTCGCCTTCGGCCTGATCACGCCGCCTTATGGTCTGGTGCTGCTGATGGCCTCGAAATTCGTCGGGATCAGCTTTGCCAGGGCGCTACGCGCGGCGCTGCCGATCTACGTCGTCTTCTTCGCGACCATCGCGTTCGCCATCTACTTCCCGAGTGTCGTGCTGTGGCTGCCGCAGCACGTGCTGCCGGAATCAGTCGGCTGCTTCAAGTCGCCGGCGGGGACGGGCTACATCTGCCCGCACTAGACCTCATTTGCTTTTGCTCGTGAACTTCTTCACGGCGAGCCGAAACTCCTCCGTGTTCATCGCCATGATGATCTTGTGCTCCTCGGCATCTAACTGCTGCTTCACCGGCGTGTTCGCGGCTGCATAGACCAGCGATTTCGTGCCGGCGATGGCCGCTGGCGGGTTCTGCGCGAGGCGCTCGGCGAGCTGCCGCGTTTCGGCTTTCAGCTCGGTTGCAGGAACAGTCTTGACGACAAGCCCCCATTCATAGGCCTGCTGTGCGGTAAAATTGTCCTCGGCGAGGAAGATTTGCAGCGCGCGGCGCGAGCCGACCGTGGCGACGATCCCGACCGTCGAGCCGCCATCCGGCGACACGCCGATCTTGGCATAGGCGGGCGTGAACTTGGCGTCGTCAGCGGCGATGCAGAGGTCGGTGACGAAGGCGAGGCCCATGCCGGCGCCGGCGGCCGAGCCGTGCACGCTCGATAGCGAGATCTTTGGCATCCGCCTGAGGATCTCGATGAAGGCATGATAGTGCTTCAAGAGCTCGCCGACCACAGGCGTCACAGTGTTGGCCTCGGCCGCAGCGCCGATCGTCTGCAGATCGCCGCCGGCCGAGAAGGCACGGCCTTCGCCTTCGATGACCACCACCTTGATGGCATCATCGCCCTCGATATAGGCCGCGAGTTGCTCGAGCTTCTGCGCGATCGCGAGGTTGACGGAGTTGAACGCGGCGGGGCGGTTGAGCGTGATGGTCGCGATCGCGCCCTCGATCCGCAGCAGCGCGGGATCGTCAGGCTTTGAGACGGGAGCTGGCATCCTAGATATCCCCGGCTGGAGGTTCGTTGCTGCAACTAAATCGCAGAAGGGCAGGGGTGACAATCCCCGGCCGCAAGTAGCCCCGGCCCTTGCGCCGCGCGGAATGATCGGCTCAAATGGGGCCGCCTTCGTTCAGGGACGGACACGAGCGCCGGCTCCTCAAGGCTAGCCAAGCCATTCTTAGCGACAGGAGACGACATGGGTGATGCTCGTGTCTTGCGGAAAAGAGCTGTCCAATGACTGAGGGTCCTGTGATCATTGTCGGTGCCGGCCACGGCGGCTACCAGGTCGCGGCATCGCTGCGACAGGCGGGCTTTTCCGAGCGCATCTGCCTGATCAATGACGAGGCGCATCTGCCCTATCAGCGGCCGCCGCTGTCCAAGGCCTACATCAAGGGCTCGGCCGGGCCTGAGAGCCTGATGTTCCGCCCCGAAAAATTCTATCAGGACCGGAAGATCGAGCTGATCTCAGGGCGCGCCGTGTCGATCGACCGGGCGGCGCGAAAACTGCTGCTCGCATCGGGCGAGAGGCTGCCTTACGGCCATCTCGTGCTCGCCACAGGTGCGCGCAACCGCTTGCTCGATCTGCCCAACGCCAATCTGCCCGATGTGAGATATTTGCGCATCCTCGACGAGAGCGAGGCGCTGCGGAACATCATTCCGACGAAGACGCGCGCCGTGATCATCGGTGCCGGTTTCATCGGCCTCGAATTCGCCGCCACCGCGCGCATCAAGGGCCTGGAAGTGGACGTGCTCGAGCTCGCCCCGCGCGTGATGGCGCGCGCGGTGACGGCGGAGGTCTCGGAATATTTCCAGGCCCGCCATCGCGAGGCCGGCATCCGCATTCATCTCGGCGTGCAGGCCACCTCGATCGAGGCCGAGAACGGCAAGGTCACCGGCGTCTCCTTGAGCGACGGCCGCCATCTGCCCGCCGACCTCGTGGTGGTCGGTGTCGGCGTGCTGCCGAATATCGAGCTTGCGGCCGAGGCGGGCTTGCCGGTTGCCGCCGGCATCATCGTCGATGAATATCTGTCGACGGCTGATCCCAACATTTCCGCGATCGGCGACTGCGCGCTGTTCGCGAGCCCGCGCTTTGGCGGCTCGCTGCGGCTGGAATCGGTGCAGAACGCCACCGATCACGCCCGCTGCCTTGCGGCACGGCTGACCGGCGATAAAAAGCCTTACGACGGCCATCCCTGGTTCTGGAGCGACCAGGGCGACGACAAGCTGCAGATCGCCGGCCTCACCACCGGCTACGACCGCGTCGTGCTGCGCGGCGATCCGGCCAAGAAGGCGTTTTCGGCGTTCTGCTATCACGGCGACAGACTGCTCGGCATCGAATCCATTAACCGCGCCGGCGATCACATGTTCGGCCGCAGATTGCAGGCCATGGACCGCTCGATCACGCCGGAGCAGGCCGCCGACGAAAGCTTCGACCTGAAGAGCGCGCTGGGGTGATCAGCCGGCGCTAGAGCACCGCCTTGACCTCCGCGGCCGTCGGCATCGACGGCCCGGCACCCATGCGCTGCACTGAGATCGAGGCGGCGGCGTTGGCGAAGGCGAGGGCGGTGCGCAACGGCACGCCTTCGGCAAGCTGCGAGGCGAGTGCGCCAACGAAACAATCGCCGGCGCCCGTCGTGTCGACCGCCTTCACCGCGCGGCCCGGCACCGCGAATTCCTCGCTGGCAGCGAGCGCGAGCACGCCGCGTTTTCCCAGCGTGACGCAGATGGTCTGGTCCGCCCGCGCCTGAAGTTGTCGCGCGACGGCGATGATCTTCGCCGCCTCGTCGCTCTCGGCGAGCTCCACGCCGGCGAGAAAGCCAAGCTCGGTCTCGTTCAGCACGAGAATATCGACCAGCGCGAGCAGCTCGCCCGACATCTTTTGCGCCGGCGCCGGGTTGAGCAGCGTCGTCGCTCCGGCGCTACGCGCCCGCGCGAAGAACGCGGCAATCGTCGGCAGCGGGATCTCGAACTGGCTGACCGCGACGTCATCCTTCGCCAGCGGGACGTCCGCGACGTCCTCCGCGCTGACCAGCGCATTGCTGCCAGGAATGACCACGATGGTGTTGTCGGAGGCCGCGACCGTGATGATCGCGGTGCCGCTATGCGTGTCGGCCTCGCGCACCGAGCCGAGATCGACGCCCTGCGCAGCGAGGAACGCCCGCAGCTCGGCCCCGAACGCGTCCTTGCCCAGCCGCCCGATCAGCGTCGTCCTCGCGCCAAGCCTGGATGCCGCCACCGCCTGGTTGGCGCCCTTGCCGCCCGGAAAATACAGCACCTCGCGGCCGGCGACGGTCTCGCCGACTTTTGGATGGCGATCGGCGGTCGCCACCACATCCATGTTGATGCTGCCGGCGACGAAGACGCGCCCCATTGCAAAATCCCTAGACCCTGACTTCGAACTCGTGCCTGACCTTGGCGATGTCGACAAGGGTCGGCAGGCCCGCCTCGTTGCCGAGCCGCTGGATCTTGAAGGTCGAGGCGGCGCGGGCAAAGTCAAAATGCTCGCGCCAGCTTTTGCCGGGATGGGCGAGGTAGGAATAGACATAGGCGCCGTGGAACACGTCGCCGGCGCCGTTGGTGTCGATCACGCGCTCGCGCGGGATCGGCATTGCCGGCATCACCTGCACCGTTCCGGTTTCGTCGTACCAGAGCAGGCCCTTCTCGCCCATGGTGACGCCGCCGATCTTGCAGCCGCGGCTCTTGAGATAGTCGAGCATCTTCTCCGGCGTCAGATCCATCTGCTCGCACAGGCGCTCGGCGACGATGGCGACGTCGATGAATTCAAGCAGCTCATGCGTGTTGGTGCGCAGGCCGCCGCCGTCGAGCGAGGTCAAAATGCCCGCCTCGCGGCACACCTTGGCATAGTGGATCGCCGCATCCGGCTGGTGGCCGTCGACATGCAGCGCGCGGCAGCCGCCGAGATTGAGCATCGGGAACGGGTGGATGTGCTCGTCGTCGCGGCAGCGGACGATGGCGCGCTTGCCGTCCTTGGGCATGATGAAGGACAGCGAGGACTGGTTCACCTTCCGCGGATGCAGCGAGATCGCGTATTTCGCGCACATGTCCTGGAACATGCGTCCCAGCCAGTCATTGGCGGCGGTGGCGATCAGGTCGGGCACGATGCCGAGCTTGGCGCAGCAGAACGCCGCCGTCACCGCGTTGCCGCCGAAGGAGACCGCGTATTCCCGGGCCACGTGCTTTTCGTCGCCGGTCGGCATGTGGTCGGTGATGAAGACGACGTCGATATAGGTCTGTCCGATAAAGAGAGCCTGCATTGCTTGTCCGTGATGCGCTGGGTGGTCCCGGCCGGCACACTTACTCTAGCACCGGTTCCGCGCGAAAGACGCGGAAATTATTCACAAAACCGGCCCGAAGCGCTTGAGGTCGGCCGAGGGCCGGAATACGACCATGTCAGGCCCGTGCCAAGCCCGGACATTTGCCGTTGCCGGGCCCATGGTTCCAGGCCGATCAAAAGGGACAAGCATGATCACCGGCCTCGATCATATCGTTGTTCTGGTCAAGGATATCGGTGCGGCCAAGGCGGCCTATCAGACGCTGCTCGCGCGCGCGCCGGCCTGGCAGAATTCCGGCGAGGGCGCCGACCGTGTGCTGTTCACCCTCGACAACATGACCCTCGAATTGATGGCGCCGAGCGGCTTTACCGCGACCGCGGACCGGATGCGTGCGCTGCTCGACGAGCAGGAGGGCGTGCTCGCCAGCCTGTGCTTTCGTGTCGCCGACATCGGCAAGATGCACCGGCGGCTGGACCGGGTGGCACTGAAGCCCGATCCCGTCGCCGAGGTCGAGAGCAGCGACGACGCCTCAGGCGCGGCGCTGCACTGGAAGCGCACGCGGGCCGCGACCGAGCTGACGCGCGGCGTGCGCATGTTCTTCCTCGAGCTTGCCGAGGAGCGTCCGAAGTCGGTGGCCTCAGACGTTGCGCCGATCGACGGGCTCGATCACGTCGTCATCACCACAGAGGATTCCGATCGCGCCGCCGCGCTCTACGGCGCGCGGCTGGGGCTCGATCTCGCGCTCGACCGCTCCCATCATGATTGGGGCCAGCTGATGTTCTTCCGCTGCGGCGATCTCATCGTCGAAGTGGTGCGCCGCCCCGTCGCGGGCGGGGACACCCGGCATGACCGGCTCTGGGGCCTGAGCTGGCGCGTCGCCGACATCGACGCCACCCGCGCCCGCCTCATCGCCGCCGGACTCGACGTCAGCGAAGTGCGCAACGGCCGCAAGCCCGGCACCCGCATCATGACGGTGCGCAGCGGCACTTGCGGGATCCAGACCGTGCTTTTGGAGCGCTCACTGAGGCCGGTGGAGTAGGCGGCGCTCTCTCCGCTCGAAAACTCCCGTAGGGTGGGCAAAGCGCAGCGTGCCCACGTTCTGCCACTTGATGAGAAGACGTGGGCACGGCGCAAGTGCGCCTTTGCCCACTCTACGAGACTCTCTCCTCCGTCATTGCGCGCAGCGAAGCAATCCAGACTGTCTCCGCGGTGGCAGCCTGGATTGCTTCGTCGCAAGGGCTCCTCGCAATGACGGCGGGGGCGTGGTACATCGCATACCGTAAGCACCCAGCGAGTACCCGGTTTGGCGAAGGCAACCGCAAAGCGAACTCTGAAATGGCAGCGCGACCCCGAGGGGATGCGGCTGCGCATTCTCGAAGCTGCCAAGCAGGAATTCTCCGCCCACGGGCTCGCCGGCGCACGCGTCGACCGCATCGCCGCCAAGGCCGGCGCCAACAAGCGCATGCTGTACTATCACGTCGGCAACAAGGACGAGCTTTACCTCGCCGTGCTCGAAGGCGCCTACGACAAGATCCGCAGCGAGGAGCGGCGGCTCGATCTCGAACACCTCGACCCGCCCGAGGCGATCAGGCGGCTGATCGAGTTCACCTGGAATTACTTCCTGCGCAACCCCGAATTCCTGTCGCTGCTCCAGACCGAGAACCTCGCCCGCGCCAAGCATTTGAAGCGCTCGACCAAGGTCAAGTCGATGCACTCGCCCTTCGTCGAGATGATCCGCACCGTGGTGCGGCGCGGCGTCGCCTCCCGTGATTTCCAGGTCGCGGTCGACCCGGTGCAGCTCTACATCTCGATCGCGGCGCTCAGCTTCTTCTATCTCTCCAACTCGGCGACGCTCAGCGTGATCTTTGGCCGCGACCTGCTCGCCAAGGACGCCAAGGACGAGCGCCTCGCACACATGGTCGGCCTGGTGCTGGCCGCGCTGACGGGAAAGTCGGCCGCACTGTTCGGCATCGCGAAGGCGCCGAAGTCGCGCACTGCGATGGCGCAGACCGTGTAGCGGCGCGGTCTGTGCGCTAGCGGATGGATCTTCCGCCATTCCCTTCATATCTCCGCTGTCATTGCCCGCGAAGGCGGGCAATCCAGTATTCCAGAGGCGTTGGTGAGATACGGAGAAGCCGCGGCGTACTGGATTCCCCACTTTCGCGGGGAATGACACGAGGGTGTGGCGCGACGATCCTGCCACACCACCTTCGTTTGCCCTCCATACGACTTTCGATGCCTGAAACCAGCCACAAATTATCACAGCGAACCCTTCTGGACAGTATTTATCCAACGGGTTAATTTCTGTCCGATCGAGAAACCGCGAGCAAGGCGAAGACCACGCCGCGAAGGGAGCACGCACAATGACCACCCAACGCCTCGGCCTCATCATGAACGGCGTCACCGGCCGCATGGGGCTGAACCAGCATCTGATCCGCTCCATCGTCGCGATCCGCGACCAGGGCGGCGTCCGCCTGAAGAACGGCGATCGCGTCATGCCGGATCCGATCCTGGTCGGCCGCAGCGCCGAGAAGGTCGAGGCGCTCGCCAGGCGCTACAACATCACGCGCTGGACCACCGACCTCGATGCCGCGCTCGCCGACATCAACGACACCATGTTCTTCGACGCCGCGACCACGCAGGCGCGCCCCGGCCTGCTGACCCAGGCCATCAATGCCGGCAAGCACGTCTATTGCGAGAAGCCGATCGCGACGAATTTTGAGGAGGCGCTCGAGGTCGTCAGGCTCGCCAATGCCAAGGGCGTCAGGCACGGCACGGTGCAGGACAAGCTGTTCCTGCCCGGCCTGAAGAAGATCGCCTTCCTGCGTGACAGCGGTTTCTTCGGCCGCATCCTCTCGGTGCGCGGCGAGTTCGGTTATTGGGTGTTCGAGGGCGGCTGGCAGGAGGCGCAACGGCCGTCCTGGAACTACCGCAGCGAGGACGGCGGCGGCATCATCCTCGATATGGTCTGCCATTGGCGCTACGTGCTCGACAATTTGTTCGGCAACGTCCAGAGCGTGGTCTGCATCGGCAGCACCGACATTCCCGAGCGCTTTGACGAGCAGGGCACGAAGTACAAGGCGACCGCGGATGATTCCGCCTACGCGACCTTCCAGCTCGAGGGCGGCGTGATCGCTCACATCAACATGTCCTGGGTCACGCGTGTCTATCGCGACGACCTCGTCACCTTCCAGGTCGACGGCACTCACGGCTCGGCCGTCGCAGGCCTTACCGATTGCATGATCCAGGCGCGGCAGGCGACGCCGCGCCCGGTGTGGAATCCCGACGAGAAGCGGCTGCACGATTTCTACGGCGACTGGCAGAAGCTGCCTGACAACGTCACCTATGACAACGGCTTCAAGGAGCAGTGGGAGATGTTCATCCGCCATGTCTACGAGGATGCGCCCTACAAGTTCACGCTGCTCGAAGGCGCCAAGGGCGTGCAGCTCGCCGAATGCGCGCTGAAGAGCTGGAAGGAGCGGCGCTGGATCGACGTCGCGCCGATCAAGGCGTGAGGTCGATTGGAATAGGCCCCGATGTTTGCCACGCCGTCATTGCGAGCGAAGCGAAGCAATCCAGAGCCTTTCCGGAGAGGCAGTCTGGATTGCTTCGCTGCGCTCGCAATGACGGGGAGAGGTTCGAAGCAATGAACAAGTCTGTCCAGCCCATGTCGTCCCTGTCCCTCAAGCTGCCGAAGGCCGATCGCTCGATCGAGACCTACCGGTTAGCTGCCTCGCGCACGTTTCCCGCAAAGCTCGAGGGTCCGCTCAACCGCATCGCCTTCTCGGCCGTGCATACGGTCGCCGATCCCTTCGCCGACAACGATCCGTGGCTCTCCGTGGCGGTCGACTGGGACAAGACCATCGCCTTCCGCGAGCATGTCTGGGATCTCGGCCTCGGCGTTGCCGAAGCCATGGACACGGCGCAGCGCGGCATGGGGCTGGACTGGCCGACCTCGCTGGAGCTGATCACGCGTTCGGTCGCGGCCGCCAAGCGGCGCAACGCGCTGGTGTTCTCCGGTGCGGGCACTGATCATCTTGCTGTGGAGGATGCCAGGAGTCTCGACGACGTGATCCGCGCCTATGAGGAGCAGATCTCGGCGGTCGAGAAGGTCGGCGGCCGCATCATCCTGATGGCCTCGCGCGCGCTGTCAAAGATCGGCCGTGGCGCCGACGACTATGCCAAGGTCTATAACCGCGTGCTGTCGGGGGTGGCGCAGCCAGTGATCATCCATTGGCTCGGCGACATGTTCGATCCGGCCCTGACCGGATATTGGGGCACCAGCAATCTCGACAGAGCGATGGACATCGCGGTCGCCATCATCAACAACAACGCGGCCAAGGTCGATGGCGTCAAGGTCTCGCTGCTCGACAAGCAGCGCGAGATCGACATGCGCCGGCGCCTCGACAAGCGCATCAAGATGTACACCGGCGACGACTTCAACTATGCGGAGCTGATTGCCGGCGACGAGAAGGGCTTTTCCCACGCGCTGCTCGGCATCTTCGACGCGATCGCACCGGCGGCATCTTACGCGCTGTCGAGGCTGGCGGCCGGCGACGAAGCTGGCTTCCACGACGTCCTCGGGCCGACGGTGCCGCTGTCGCGTCACATCTTCAAGGCGCCGACGCGCTTCTACAAGACCGGCGTCGTCTTCATGGCGTATCTCAACGGCCATCAGGACCATTTCACCATGGTCGGCGGGCAGGAGAGCGCGCGCTCCATGCTGCATCTGGCGGAGCTGTTCCGGCTCGCCGATCAGGCCGGCCTGCTTGCCAACCCCGAACTGGCGACGCGGCGGATGAAGACCGTGCTGGCCTCGCACGGACTGGAAGAGTGATGCGCGATTTTTCATCCGACCATCGCTGGCTGTCGCTCAACACGGCGACCGTCCGCAAGCAGGGTGACCTTGTTCAAATCATCGAGGCCTGCGTCAGGCACGGCATCCGCGCCATCGATCCCTGGCGCGATCAGGTCGCTTCTGTCGGTCTCGATCGTGCGGTGCGCGCCGTGCGTGATGCCGGCCTCGATCTCTCGGGCTATTGCCGCGGCGGCATGTTCACCTCTGACGCATCGCGCCGGGGCGAGGTGCGCGACGACAACCGCCGCTGCATCGACGAAGCCAAGGCGCTGGGTGCGTCCTGCGTAGTGCTGGTCGTCGGTGGCCTGCCGCAATATTCGCGCCCCGGCAGCGAGGCCTCGAAGGACATCGCGGCGGCGCGGGGGCAGGTCGAGGAGGCGCTCGCCGACATGCTCGACTATGCCAAACAGGCAAACCTGCCGCTGGCGATCGAGCCGCTGCATCCAGCCTATGCCGCCGACCGCGCCTGCGTGAACACCACAAAGCAGGCGCTCGACATCTGCGACCGGCTCGACCCCGGCCGCAGCGGAATGCTCGGCGTCGCGCTCGACGTGTATCACATCTGGTGGGACCCGGAGCTGATGGACCAGATCGCGCGCGCCGGCAAGAATCGCTTGCTCGCGTTCCATGTCTGCGACTGGCTGGTGCCGACCAGGGACATCCTCAACGATCGCGGCATGATGGGCGACGGCGTCATCGACATCAAGTCGGTGCGCGCCGCCGTCGAGGCGCAAGGCTATGCCGGCTATTCGGAGATCGAGATTTTCTCCAACGAGTGGTGGAGCAAGCCGATGGACGAGATGTTGCGCACCTGCATCGAGCGGCACCGGACGGTGGTGTAGGTCCACACGTGCAGCCCTCACGGGCTAGCGACCTGTTGCAGCGCGTTGAAGCGAGCCTTCCGCAGGGCGGTTTCGACCGGCTTGGCGGACATGAGCATGGTTCCCTTCTGAACCTGCTCCCGCTTTCGTCGGTAGAACGCATATTGGTCGGCCTGCTGCCCGGTCGCTCGTGCCGTGAATGACCCACTGCGGAAGTCGACCTAGTTCCGCGCGGGCCGATGTGCTTTGATGCGCGTCTGATTGAAGATTGCAAGTCTGGAGAACTCTTTGACCGCCGAGCGAGTAGACCGGCGATTAGCAGCGATATTGGCAGCGGATGTTGCCGGGTATAGCCGCCTGATGGGCGCCGACGAGGAAGGAACTCTGGCGCGGCTGAAGGCGATCAGGAGGGTTCTTATCGACCCCACCATCGCTGCGCATCGCGGTCGTATCTTCAAGACCACGGGTGATGGCCTGCTCGCCGAATTTGCAAGTGCCGTAGACGCAGCGCGAAGCGCGGTCGAGATTCAGCGCAAGATGGCGCAAAACGCCGATGCGTCAAATGGCGCTGGGATCGAATTCCGCATCGGCATCCACGTCGGCGACATCATTGTCGATGAGAACGACATTTTCGGTGATGGCGTCAATATTGCGGCCCGGCTCGAAGGAATTGCCGAGCCCGGGGGCGTTTGCATCTCCGACGATGCACATCGGCAAATTCGCGGCAAGGTCGATGTCGGTTTTGACGCCATGGGCCCGCGGGTTTTGAAGAACATCGCCGAACCGATGCTCGCATGGCGTTGTCAGATCAATACGAACGTAGCTTCGGCGCAGCCGATAAAGTCGTCCGTCGAGACCGCTGAGCCTCCGGCGGTCGCCGGGAAGCCCTCCATTGCCGTGCTGCCTTTCGTCTGCTTTTCCGAGGAGCGCGAATTCAAATTCCTGACGGAGGCAATGAGCGAAGATTTGATTACGATGCTAGCGCGGATTCCCGGCTTCATCGTCATCGCCCGGCAATCCGCGTTCGCTTACCAGGGCCGCTCGGTCGACAGCCGTCAGATCGGGCGTGAGCTTGGGGTTCGCTATATCATCGAAGGCAGTGTGAGGCCCGTCGGCCGTCAGCTTCGTGTCGGCACGCAGTTGATCGAAGCGACGACTGGGGCGCAGCTCTGGGCCGACCGGTTTGACGGGCAAGCCGAAGACGTCCTTGAACTGCAGGATCAAATCGTCCGCGCGATCGCCAGCCGGATCGAACCGGAACTGGTTCGTGCTGAAGTCGCCCTGATCCGGCGCCGGCGCGACGCTAATCCCGACGCCTGGTCGTGCTTCCGTCAGGGAGCCGGGATCATCAGCCTCAAAGGCTGGAGCGAAGAAACGCTGACCGAAGCGGCCGCGTTGTTGCGTCAAGCCGTGGGTCTGGACGACGACTTTGCGCTTGCGCGCGCCCAGCTCGCCCTCTTTCTATCGCTGGGCGCGCGGCTTGGCCTCGTCGCAGACGGCGCCGCGGCCGTGCTGGAGGCGCGCGAGCAAGCCGAACGGGCAGTGGCCATCGAGCACGATGCTTCCGAGATTCTCGGCTATGCCGGTTGCGCCCTGGCTGAACTGGGCGATGTGCAAAGAGGCACCGAACTGCTGGAACGGGCTATCGACAACGATCCCAGCAATGCACAGGCATGGGTCGCGCTCGGGACCGCGCAGTGTTTTCTCGAGAGGATGGACACTTCGGGACTTGAGAAATTGCAGCATGGGATGCGGCTCAGCCCGCGCGACCACCGGCTGGGATTCTGGGGAACGTTCTATGCCTTGGCCTTGGCGAGAAATCGCCAGATCACGGAGGCCCACGACGAGGTCCGGGCAGCTTGCCGCCGCGATCCGCGGTTCTATGTCGCGCGTGTCGTCCTGGCGGTCATCGCAGCAGGACTTGGCAGGAAAGAAGAGGCGGTTGGGGCGCTAAAGGAAGCACGACGCTTGCGGCCACGGCTCTCGCTGGATGAGATTGAGCTTCTGGTGGGGCGTCGCGCAGCGCTTCTGGGTCCTTTCTGGACCGATGCGTCGACAAGCTCGCAGTGACCATCCCCACGACGCTGTCCGGCAGCAAGTTCACCTCTCCGGGAGCAGCGCAATCGCATGTGGTTGCACGGATGCGGTGGCATCTGCGCTGGGCTCCCTCTCCCGCTTGCGGAGAGGGTTGGGGAGAGGGTGTCTCCGCAACGGGACAATCTCCAAGCGGAAAGAACGCTCACCCGCCACGCGCGGGACGATACTTTGCATCGCGCGAGGCGTGTCGGCCTCTCCCGCAAGCGGGAGAGGCGGAGCCAGAGCGCGATGACGGTTCATCCCAATCTCATCGCGCTTTGGCTGGGCCGGTCTGTTTCTTTTCCACCGCCAACCGGCCGTGCTACGCTGCCCGGATTGGAGTTCGCAGGGGGAATTGAAAAAATGATTTATCGCTCCTTGGCAATCCTGGTCGTGCTGCTATCGATATCCGCGGCGAAGGCCGGACCAAACGAAGACGCGGTGGCGGCGCGCGCGCAGTGGGAGCAGGTCTATAATTCCGGTGATCCGGAGAAGTTTGCCGCGATCTACACCAAGGACGCCATGCTGTTCGGCTCGACGGCTCAGCTGTTCACCGGCACGGACGGCGTGCGCAGCTATTTCAGCAAGCTGCCGCCGGGCATCAAGGTAAAAATGGGCGACCAGCAGGCGATTGCGGCAGGGCCCGAGGTGTTGTTGAGCTCCGGCTTCGCCGACTTCACGCTGCCCAACGGCACCGTGTTGCCCTTCCGCCTGACCCTGGCCTGGGTGAAGGTGGACGACAAATGGCTGGTGGCGCAGCATCACGGCTCACCCGTGCCGAAGTAAGCCCGGGATGAAGGCTGCCACTTCATCTATGAGCTCTCCGCGATGCGTGTGCTCTGGGTCGCGCCACCTTACGGGCCTGCGACCCGTTGCAGCGTGTTGAAGCGCGCCTTCTGCTCGCTGCTCAGCGTGGCATAGAATTCGTCCAGGGCCGGTTCGACCAGCTTGGCGGCCGACAGCATGGCCTCGAGCCGGTGCTGCATCGCCTCCAGCCGTCCGACCGGCGTCAGCGGCGCATCGTTCGGACAGGCCGCCTGGAGGCTCTCGACGCCCTTTGCCGTCGCTTCGCTGAGGCGGGCCAGCGCCTCCTTCTGCTTGCCTGCCGGGTGGAGCACGGCCTCGATCCTTTGGATCGGCAATTGTGTCAAACCGGACTTCGGATCGCCGCAGCCCTCGGCACTCGCTTGCTGCTGCGGCGGCGAGCGGTCGCCGACATTGGGGCCGAGCGCGTTGAAGCGGGCCTGCTGTTCGTCACTGAGCGAGTTGTAGAAATTCTCCAGTGCCGGTCGCACGATCTTGACCGCTTCCAGCGTCGCACTGATGCGGTTTTCCATCGCCCGCAAGCGGCCCGGCGGGGTCAGCGCATAGGTCTCTGCGCAGGAGTCCTTGAACACACCAGCGGCGTTGGCCGCCGCGGTCTTCAACTCGTCGAGCAGCGCGCGTTGCTCTGGCGTCGGCCGCACCGCCCGCGCGATGTCGGCAAGCGGCCACGCGGTGACGCCCTTGTCCGGGGTGCCGCACAATTGCTGTAGCGTTTGCGGGCTCACGCTCGCGCGCCGGCGTGCGGGATAGCCGCCGCCGGCTTGCGGAGTGTCAGACGGGCTGATGCTGGCATAGGCAGAATAGGGGCTGTCACCGCCCCAATACACGGTGTCGACGAAGTCGTCATATGCGTACGCCCAATAGCCGGGGTCATAGGCATAGGACCAGAACGTGTAGTCGAAGATGTCGGAATAGGCGTAAGGCCAGAACACGGGCCCGAGCCACGCCACGAAGATCGCAGGATGGCGGTGCCGCCAGGCCTCTCGGGGAGCCCAGCCGCTTTGGCGGGTGACGAGCGCCGCCTGGCCTAGCGGAGTGCCCTGCTCGCGGAATCGCTCGGTAAACCGTCCGCGCGTGGCGGCTTGCACAGCGGCCGCAGCAGCTGCCGTGCGCCCGGCTGGCGCCCTTAGCCCAAGCCGCTGCTGGCGCGCCAGGTCGTTTTGCTGCGCGCGCTGCTCACGCTCGAGCAAGCGGTTCTGCGCCTGGAGCGTTCGTTGCTGTGCGCGCAATGCCCGCGCGCCCTCCGGCTTCTGCGACTGGAGTTGCTGCATGCGCTGCTGCAGGCGATCGATGCGGGTCTGGCGCTCTGCGGTCTGGCGCGACAGCATGTCGTGCTGGCGCTGCTGAATCTGCTGCTGACGCTGTTGCACGCGCTGTTCGATCTGATCCCGTCGCGACAGCCGCTCGCTCACGGCTGGCGGTGCGCTCGGGCGGGAGGGGGCGGCGATATGCGGCGTCGGCCGCGGTGCCATGGCCGGGCGTTGCGGCGCTG